>CANQHN010000076.1 GCA_947623745.1 uncultured Oscillospiraceae bacterium | reverse complement strand
GACCCATTGTCCAGACTGATGCTCTTTACCGGAAACCCTGCCAACCGCTGCTCTATCACCTGCCTGGTTTCCTCCGCCGTTCGCTGCCCCAGCAGGCCTATACGCACATAGCGGCTGGCCCTGTCCACCAGCGTCACCAGCAGCCCTTTCCCTATGCCGCCGTAGACCGTGTCCCCTTCCCAGTCGCCAATACGTGCCCTTGCCCGTATTTCCTCCGGCCACTCCGGGATCGTCCTCTCCGGCTGGATGCTGTTGTAGCTGCTGTCCCGGCGCACATACTTCTTCCCTCGCCGCCGCAGGTGCTTCTTCGCGGTGATCTGCGGGAACTTCCCCTGGCGGATGTACCGGTAGAGCGTGGTGACGCTGAGTCTCTTTTCTTCCGGGTGCTCTAACTGCCACCGGCCACATATCTGCTCCGGCGACCACCATTGGGAAAGCCCTCGCAGGACGAATGCCCACGCTTCTGTTTCTGGCTTCAAGGCTGCCCGTACCTGTTCTCGCCGCCGGCGGATGTACAGGTTCTGTGCCCGCCAGTGGTTGTACCAATACGGGTTGTCTATGGCCCTGTGCGGCTTGTACTTGGCCCGGTTCCGCCGGACCTCCCGGCTGACACTGGAGGGGCTGCGTTCCAATACCGCGGCGGCTTTTCTGAGACTGTAGCCCTCTGACAAAAGTTTTTGTAGATATTTTCTTTCCTCTAGTGTAAAATGTGTGTAGGACGACATAGCTCTTTCTCCTGTAAATGTTGGTTTCGTCGCTTACATTTTACACGATTCGGGCTATGTTGTCTCTTTTTTCTTTCGGTGTTGCACTTCGTATGATAACCTGCCCCCTCACCTTCCGGAAGGGCGGCAAGTACGCCCTCACCGGCCCCTCCGGGTGCGGCAAGTCCACCCTTTTGAAGCTCCTGCTGGGCTGGCTGCCGGACTATGGCGGCGCCATCCGCTCCGACGGCGCGGACGCCCGACAGTTCACGCCCGAAGAGCTGCAGCGGCAGATGAGCTACATCGAGCAGAACGTGTTCCTTTTTAACGCCACCATCCGGGACAACATCACCCTGGGGGAGGATTTCACCGACGCGCAGATGGAAAAGGCCCTGCGGGACAGCGCCCTTCTGGGCGACCTGGCGGCTATGCCGCTGGGGCTGGACACCCCGGTGGGCGAGGACGGCGGCAGCCTCTCCGGCGGGCAGAAGCAGCGGGTGGCCATCGCCCGGGCGCTCATCCACCGCCGCTCCATCCTGCTGGTGGACGAGGGCACCAGCGCCCTGGACCAGAAAAATGCGGGCATCGTGGAGGAGAGCCTGCTGGCGAACCCGGAGCTGACCCTTATTTTGGTCAGCCACCACCTGGCCCCGGAGCGGAAGGCCCGGTTCACGGGCGTGTACAGTCTGGAGCCTGTGCCAGCCCTTCCGCAGACAGCATAAAACGAGCGGGGACCGCGGTCCCCGCTCTCCATTTTCATCCCAGCCTCTTTACGTACACATCGTCGCCGTTTTTCGCCCGGCAGCCGGCGTCGCGCACGTACCCGTGCCGGGCATAGAAATCCGCCGCCGTGTCGGTGGTCAGGATGGCGGTATGGATGCCGCTCTCCAGAAAACGGGCCTCCGCCAGGGCCAGCAGCGCGGAGCCGTGTCCCCTGCCCCGCGCCTCCGGCGCCACCCAGAACTCCCGGATAAAGGCGCAGGTCTCCTCAAAAAACCAGCTGGTGAACTGGATGGGCCGGAACTGGAGAAAGCCCACCGTCTCCCCGTCCGGCCCGGTGCGCAGATAGGCGGTGTTGTCCCCTTCGGCGTTCATCTCCCGCCACAGGCCGTCCCAGTCCCGGACGGTCAGGCCCAGCTCCGTGAAGTACCGCCGGAAGGCGGCCTGGAACCGGGCGTCGGAAAAGTCCCGTATCAGCGCGTCGGTATATTTTTCGTCCATAAGAACCTCCAAAATATCGGAGGGTCAGCTCCCGAGGGCCCTCCGTATGCCGTCTTTTCGCTCCATATACGATCACCCCTTTCGGAAGATTTGGGAACAGGTCCATTATAATGCGTCGGGCCGGGCTCCGCAACCACGTCCCGACCCTTTTTGCGCGGCGGCCTCGGTATAATGTATCTATGATATGCGCGCGGAAAGGAGAAAAGACCATGCAGATGCTGAAGACCCGCCGCCGGGCGGAGGAGGGCGTGGTGAGCCTGCCGGTGGCCCAGATCGCGCCCAACCCCCAGCAGCCCCGGCAGCTGTTCGAGCCCCGGGCCCTGGAGGAGCTGGCGGACAGCATCCGCCGCCACGGGGTACTGTGCCCGCTGTCGGTACGGCGGAGCGACAGCGGCTACGAGCTGGTGGCGGGGGAGCGCCGGCTGCGGGCGGCGAAAATGGCGGGGCTGGAGCGGGTGCCCTGCCTCATCCTGGACGTGGACACAGAGCAGTCCGGCCTGCTGGCCCTGGTGGAGAACCTCCAGCGGCAGGACCTGGACTTTCTGGAGCAGGCCCGGGGCATCGCCCGGCTCATCGACCGGTACGGCCTGACCCAGGA
>CANQHN010000075.1 GCA_947623745.1 uncultured Oscillospiraceae bacterium | reverse complement strand
GACTACGGCATCTGCGGCGACCTGTTCAAGGTCACCCCGCTGCTGATCGAGGCCATCAAGGCCGCCAAGGCTGCGAAGTAAATTGTTTATATTCACAGGAGTAGCTTCGGTCCGTGTAAAAATGGACAGGAGCTATTCCTGTGAATAAAAAATACAAGGACTGATAATGTGAATTACGAAGAGTTGTATCAAAGAAAGTTAACTACACCTGAAGAAATCGCCAAAACCATAGAATCTGGGTTTGAATGTGTGTCGCCTACTTGCATGGGACAGCCGACAGCTATTCCAAAGGCCATTGCGGAAAGAGCAAAGCGTGGAGAGATAGAACGGGTCTCTCATCACAGTATTATTGCGTTGGAACCAGCACCGTTTTTAGATCCGGAGCTTGCCGGCAAATACAGTTATGTCTCATGGTTTACACAGGCCGCTGCACGTAAGAGCGTACAACAGGGATACAGCGATTACATGCCGTGCCATTACAGTGAAGAAGTGGCTCTTTGGGATGTGCGGGGAAATCCGGACGTATTTTATGCGACGGTAAGTCCAATGGACAAGCATGGCTATTTTAGCTTTGGCCTGGTTGCTTCGGAAGCGGTGGAGCTTGCACGCAGAGCAAAGTATGTTTTTTTGGAAGTCAACAGGTTTATGCCAAGGGTGCATGGCAGCAACATCATTCATATCTCGGAGATCACAGCCCTTTGCGAGTATGATATGCAGATCAACACTGTCCCCGTCCCAGTCGTCAACGAGAGGGATTTGACAATTGGAAAGATGATCGCGGAGATGATTCCAGACGGCGCTACGATACAGTTTGGTATTGGCGGTGTTCCCAGTGCAGTCGGCATGTGCCTGAATGGCAAAAAGGATTTGGGTATTCATACAGAGCTCTTTACCGAGACGATGATTGACCTGATTGAAGAGGGGATCGTTACCAATCGCCGCAAGGCGATCAACAGCGGGAAAACCGTTGCTGCATTTGCGTGGGGCTCCCAAAGAATGTACGATTTTTTGGATGATAACATCTCCATTGAAATGGCTCCGGTGTCTTATGTGAATAATCCATATGTTATTGGACAGATCGATGATTTTATTTCGATTAATTCCTGCCTTGAGGTCGATCTGCTTGGACAAGTGTGCGCGGAATCCATTGGATCACTGCACTTCAGCGGTTCCGGCGGCCAGGCAGACTTTGTCCGCGGCTGCAATCTATCCAAAGGCGGCAAAAGTTTTATTGCTATGGGCTCAACAACAAAGCAAAATACTGCGAGTAAAATCAAGCCGATCTTGACCCCAGGGGCGATGGTCACCACCGGGAAGAACGATGTGGACTATATTGTGACAGAGTTCGGTGTTGCACATCTGCGCGGTAAGACAGCCGGTGAGCGTGCTAAAGAATTGATTGCAATCGCACATCCTGATTTTCGCGATGAACTCCTCTATGAAGCACGAAAAATGAATCTGTTGGTGTGAATCTGACTGTGCGTGATATGACAGATCGGAGAATAGCAAAATGAGGACAATCAATCCGGAACATACAAAGGCAGTCATAGAGCTTGTGAATGATAGTCCATATTTTCGCCATTTGCAGATGAAAATCACACAAATGGAAATTGGCCGGGCGACTGTGGAACTTACGATGGGGAAGCACCATTGCAATCCCTTTGGGGGGATCCATGGCGGGGTCTATGCGTCTCTTATCGATACGGCAACCTACTGGGCTACATATTGTGAAATTGATGAGGAAAGCGGCCTCACTTCCATTGATGTATCCGTAAGTGATTTATCGATGCTGCGGAGCGGAAAGATCATTGTAGAAGGCAGATCCATTAAAGTGGGACATAGCATGTGTTTGGCGGAAGCAGTGGCGATGACCGAAGCAGGAAAAATTTTAGCACATGGTACTTCTAAGATGATGATTCTGGAAGGAAAGCAGTCTGTTCGACAGATGACAATGGACATAGGGAAGAGGATGCCTCCTAAATTTTTAATGGAAGACGCCTTCCTTTAGAAAAAGCCGCATGTAATTTTCAAAAATTGTCCCCAATTGTGATGATCTGTTTTTACAAGAGACTGTATCGAGCCTAAATTATCTCTATATAGTAGAATGGCCAATAAATTGCCCTGTGCTGGATACATATTTGGCACAGGGAATTTTTCGCTTTCTATTATCGATGATACCTTAAATTGTATATCTATTTCTGGGAATTTGTATAAGTGCCTTTTTCAGAAGAGGGCATATACATAGCTGCGGATATTATTTGTGAAGGTAGAGATCAAAGACTTATGAAAAGAGATTTGGAATATAAAAAGAATCTGCTGAAAATCATAGAGAGCTATGGGAACGACCAGTCGAATCTGATCGCGATCATGCAGGAGATCCAGACGGAGTACAAATACCTCAGCGAGGAGGCGCTGACACTGGTGGCGGAGAAGCTGGGGGTCAGCACCGCGAAGGTGTACAGCGTGGCGACGTTCTATGAGAATTTCTCCTTGGAGGCCAAGGGAAAATACGTCATCAAGGTCTGCGCGGGCACGGCCTGCCATGTGCGCCGGTCCGGCCCCATCTA
>CANQHN010000074.1 GCA_947623745.1 uncultured Oscillospiraceae bacterium | reverse complement strand
TGCATACGGTCCTTGTGAACGGCCACTGGGGCCCTACCTCAGCGGCCATCCGGCCCTTATTCAGCGGCCACCCTGCGAAGCTGATTTGAAATAGTCCAAATATCCTCTCATAATGGGTGTTATCCGCAACAGCGGAAATATACGGAAGGAGGATAATGCCATGTTGGACTACAAGGACATTATCATCAAGCACTACGGGCTAGGACTTTCCGGGCGTGAGATTGCGAAGCAGCTCAACGCCAGCAAGTCCGGGGTCAACGATTTCCTTACCGCATTCGAGAAATGCGGAACGCTTAGTTTCCCTCTGCCGGAGGGGATTACGAACTATGCAATAGCAAATCATGTCTATGGGGTTGCCCAGTCTCAGCAAGCCCGGGATAGTGGGTTTGCTCATCCCGACTTTGAGGATGTCTACAGGCAAATGCACAGCCGGAAGAACATGACCCTCAACTACCTGTGGAATCGTTACCTCCAGGACTGCCTGAATGCGGGGACTCGCGCCTACCAGTACCGTCACTTCTGCAAGTGTTACGCTCGCTGGTGTGAGGAGAACAAAGAGACCATGCACTTCACTGCTGTCCCTGGGCAGAAGATGGAGGTTGACTTTGCCGGCAAGACATTTCACCTGGTGGACCACATGACCGGGGAACTTCTGGAGATTGTGGTGTTTGTGGCGGTTCTGCCGTATTCCCAGTACATCTATGCCGAGGGAATGGCCTCTACGAAGGAGCCACAGTGGATTTCTGTGAACAACCACGCTCTCCAATATTTCGGCGGTGTGCCGCAGCTTGTTGTCTGTGACAACTGCAAGCAGGCGGTGATTGCCAACCGGGACTGGATTGCCCCGGAACTGAACAAGGACTATGCTGAGTGGGCAGAACATTACCACACGGTTATCCTCCCAGCAAAGGTGAGAAAGCCCCGGTATAAAAGTTCCGTTGAGAACTCTGTGGGCATCCTGGAGAAGGGCATCTTCCACGACCTGGAGGACTGCGAGTTTTTCAGTCTGGAGCAGTTCAATAACAAGCTCTGGGATCTCCTGGAGAAGCTGAACAACGCCTCTTTCAAGAAGAAGGATTACAGCCGGACCCATTACTGGCAAGCCGAACGGGAAGCCCTCCAGCCGCTTCCTGAGAGTCCCTACGAGTACATGGAGCGCCGGGTGGCAAAGGTATCCTCGGACTACCACATCCGCTTTGACAACGCCTACTACAGCGTGGGGCGGGAGTATCTGCACAAGGAGGTCCTCGTCCGGGCCTCTGTGTCTACGGTGAAAATCTACACCAAGGAGGGCAAGCTTATCTGCCAGTGGCCGAGGGCGACCAGCAGAAGCCAGTGGTCCACGGACCCCAGCCATCTCCCGCAGGACTACCGGGAGTTCTCCGGCTGGAATGCTGCCTTCTTCACCAGGAAAGCAATGACCGTGGGGCCGAACACTGTGGAGGTGATTAAGCGCATCCTCGCCAGCAGGAAATTTGAAGTGCAGACCTACCGGATGTGCCAGGGCGTACTGAGCTTCTCCAAGAAGTACGGGAATGCCGCCCTTGAAGAGACCTGCAAACAGGCTCTCGCATATGGCAAGGTGACTTACACCTTCGTAAAGAACCGCATTGCCGCCGTTGCAGGGGAATTGGGCACCGAAGCCCGTGCAAGGTCTGTGAACGAGGCCCGCAACAAAGGTGCTTTCGTTATGGGGACCGAGTCCATGGACATTAACAACCTTCTCTCCCGCAGCCAGGAATTGGCGCAAGGCAAGCGGAAGGGCGGTGACAAGTAATGCTTACTGGAAAGCAACTCGTTACCACGCTTACCTCGGAACTTTCGGAAATGGGCCTGCGGGCTATGGCATTGACGCTGGAAGAGATGTATTATGCCCCCACTTTTCTGGAGCTGGATTCGCTGTCCGCTATTGCCAGACTCATTGAGCCGGAGTACCAGGCCAAGGCCACCAGAAAGCTCACGAACAGGCTTAGAAGCGCCCATTTGCTTGGGTCCCCCCAGGAGATTTCCAACTGCGTTGATTCTGCTGACAGGGCATATCTCCCCTCTGGGATTACGCAGGTGCTGGCATCCCTCGACTTTATTGAGTCCGGCCTGAATGTCTGTGTTCTTGGTCCCTCTGACAGCGGCAAGTCCTATCTGGCTAAGGCACTGGGTATCTCCGCCTGCACCAAATACCGGGTTATTTATTTTCATTGCGAGCAGCTCCTGGAATCCATGGTTGTGCTAAAGGAGAGAGATTATACCAAGTACCAGAAGCATCTGAAGAAGGTTTGTGGCCAGGACTTGCTCATTCTTGATGACTTCCTGCTCCATACGCTCACGGACGAACGGGAGGTGAAGCTCCTCTTTGAGATTCTGGAGAAGCGCAGCGAGATGCGCCTCAGTACCTTTATCTGCTCCCAGCGGGAACCAGCAAGCTGGAGCTCCATGATTCTGAACGATGAGGTTTCCGCCAACGCTATTTTGAAGCGCGCTACGAAACATTACACTGTGGTGATTCAGCCTAAATCCGGCGCCTAACTAGGTGGCCGTTGGCTATGGGCCGGGTGGCCGCTGGGGGTGGGCCTCAGCGGCCGTCCGCCTGGGCCGATTGCA
>CANQHN010000073.1 GCA_947623745.1 uncultured Oscillospiraceae bacterium | reverse complement strand
GTAAGCGCAAAATATAGCGGCGGATAGACAGACATGAGATAATGGAGACGGGGCGGAATGCTCCGTCTCCATTACTTTATGGGCATAAGGGAACATTGCGAAAGGTTGCGTTACACCACGGCGAGGTGTGACGCAACAGAACGGAACGTTCCGACACACCAAACTATACAGGGAGGCGCGGCGATGACATCGATGGAATTGAAGCACAAGGCCAAGTTGAGAGAATGGTCCGAGAAGATCCAGGAATGCAGGAGCAGCGAGTTGTCTGTGACCCAATGGTGTCGGCTGCAAGGCTGCACAACGACGACATACTATCGTTGGGAACGGGAGTTGTTATCGCTGGCGGAGGCCGGGCCAAAGTGGCTCGAAGCTCCGGTGGTGGAATTTGAAGCGCTGCCGGCGTTGCAGCCTCAGCCGCGCAAGACGGAGCGGTTTGCAACTGTGCGGGTAAAGGGGAGCGTGATCGAATTCTATGAAGCCATAGGCCCGGAGACGGTGAGGGCGGTGATAGAGGCGCTTGGGAAATGCTGAACAGTTTTAACGGGGCCGACAAAGTCTATATTGCCTGTGGGTACACCGACCTGAGGCGCGGGATAGACGGACTGGCCGGGATCGTCCAGCGGCAGTTTGATCTGGATCCATTTACAAATACTCTGTTTTTGTTCTGCGGGCGGCGGCGGGACCGGATCAAGGCCCTGTACTGGGAAGGGGACGGATTTCTGCTGCTGTATAAGCGGCTGGAGAACGGGAATTTCCAGTGGCCGCGGAACGGAGCCGAAGCGCGGGCGCTGACCCCCCAGCAATATCGGTGGCTGATGGAGGGGTTAAGCATCGAGCAGCCGAAGGCACATAGACCCGTATCAGGGCTGAGTGAGATATAGGCGTTTGTGCAAGAGGGAGAAAATAATTTGGCCTGACATTGCGGCCGAGGCCATATAGATCTTGCGTTGTGGACAACTATCCCCGGGAAGCGGATAGTTGTCCACAAACCTGTTGGGAGCGGGTATGAAAGGGCTTTAGGGCCGCTGATCTGTGGAAACTGAGCCGGCTTTGGGAGGGAGTTTTCCACAGGCGAAATGACATATGGGGGGACACAAAAATTTGCGATACAGGGAGCGATTTGATATAATAAAATTATGGAAAAGAAAGATTTTGATACAAGAACCGCGAATGAAACGGTTACCGTTTCCCGCGTGGAATATGAAAGCCTCCAAAGCGAGGTTACCGAGCTGAGACAGAAGCTGGATTATCTCATGGAACAGGTGGGGCTGGCCAAGAAGCGGCAGTTTGGACCTTCCTCCGAAAAGATGGAGGAGATCATGATGGAGCAGTTTGGCCTGACCTACAATGAAGCGGAAGCTAACGCCTATGGGACCATATCCGCCACGCCGGAGCAGATCGCGGTGAAGGCGCATGACCGCAAGCGAAGCTCCGGCAGCGTAGAGGATGTTGTGCCGGAGGGCACACCGGTGGAGGTTGTGGAACACCGGCTGAGCGAGGAAGAACGGCTCTGTACCGTCTGCGGGAGTGAGATGGAGGAGATCGGCAAAGAGATTCGCCGCACTCTGAAGATGGAGCCTGCCCGTTTCTGGATACAGGAAGACGTATATTACACTTATGCCTGCAAAGCCTGCGAAAACCGGACCGGCGAGGCCCGGATCATAAAAACGCCCAGAGAGCCTTCCGTATGTCCTGGCAGTTTTGTTTCCCCCGAAGCGCTGGCACATATCATGACGCAAAAGTATGTGATGTACTCTCCGCTGTATCGACTGGAGCAGGAATACAACCGGATGGGTCTGAAGCTGTCCCGGCAGACGATGTCCAACTGGATCTTGAACGCCTCAGACACGTGGCTGCGGCCTGTATATGACGAGCTGCACCGGGAGTTATGCCGGCAGGAGGTCCTGCACGGAGATGAGACGACGCTGCAGGTGCTGAAAGAACCCGGCCGGAAAGCGGTGAGCAAGTCCTATATGTGGCTATACCGAACCAGCGGCTGCGCGGAGCATCCGATCATTCTGTATGAGTACCAGCCCAGCAGAAAGGCGGAACACGCGGAACGGTTCCTGGAGGGCTTCACCGGCTGGCTCCACGCGGATGGATACCGGGGTTACCACAGGCTGCCGGAAAAGATCCGCGTGGTGGGCTGCTGGGCACACGCCCGAAGGAAATTTAATGAAGCGCTCCAGGTGTTGGACAAGGAAGAACGCAAAGATTCCCCGGCGGCGATCGGCGAGTGCTTCTGCACGAAGCTGTTTCAGCTGGAGGAAGACTTCGCGGGGCTGGCGCCGGAGGAACGGTATAAAAAGCGGCTGGAGCAGGCAAAGCCTGTTCTGGACGCTCTGTTGGCATGGGCAAATACCATCATTAGCAGCGTGGCCCCGAAATCCGCGTTGGGCAAGGCGCTCCACTATCTGATGGAGCAGTGGCCTTACCTGGTTCGTTACCTGGAAGACGGGCGGTTGGAGATCAGCAATAACCGCGCGGAGCGGAGCATCAAGCCATTCGTGATGGGCCGAAAGAACTGGCTGTTTGCCAACACGCCCGCCGGAGCACAGTCCAGTTCGGTGATATACAGCTTGATAGAAACGGCGAAGGAGAACGGATTGGACCCCTACCGATACCTGGTATACGTTCTAAGCATTGCCCCCACCCTGGACCATACGGCAGACGGTTGGGCTGCCATGCTGGTACCGGCTAACGCGCCAGATAATTGCCGAACTGAAAAATGACGGGCAGGAGGAAGTGCGAGACCAACTTTTTGGCCTCGCACGTCCAATTCAACCGCCCCTATTTTTACGCTTAC
>CANQHN010000072.1 GCA_947623745.1 uncultured Oscillospiraceae bacterium | reverse complement strand
ACGTCGCTGGACTCCAGCGTCCCGGCCATGGCGGGCTTTTTCAGCTCCATAGTTCCGCCTCCCTCAGTTCTTGTGGGATCTCATGTACTGGAACAGGCCGCCGGCCTGCATGATGTCGTGCTCCAGGTCGCTCACTTGAAATTCTCCCGGGCGTACCGGGACAGCTCCTCCCGGAAATCCGGGTGGGCGATGGAGATCATGGCCTGGGCCCGCTCTCCAAGGGACAGGCCGGCCAGTCGGGCCACGCCGTACTCGGTGGCCACATACTCCACCACGCCCCGGGGGGCGGACACGGTGCTGCCGCCGGGGATGAAGGGCACGATGTTGGATTTCAGCGTACCGTCCTTCCTCTTATGGGTGGAGGCCAGGCAGATGAAGCCCTTGCCGCCCGGGGAGCGGAAGGCCCCCTCCAGGAAGTCCAGCTGTCCCCCGGCGCCGGACAGCTGCCGCGCCCCGGCGGACTCGGCGTTCTCCTGGCCCATCAGGTCCAGCTCCACCCCGCCGTTGATGCTGATGACGTTTTTCATCCGGCCGATGCGCTGGGGGTCGTGGATATAGTCCACGTCGCCGGGGCGGAACAGCCCCGGCTCGGCGTCCAGCCAGTCGTACAGCTCCTGGGAGCCCATGGCCAGGTTCCAGTCGCAGTACCCGGCGTCCACCTCCTTCCGGGCGTTGGTCAGCTTGCCGGCTTTGTAGAGGGTCAAAAAGGCATCGCTGATGGTGCCGGTGTGGCAGCCCAGGTCCTTCCTGTCCGACTGGGCCAGCATATTGGCCACGGTGAAGGGCACACCTCCCACCCCCAGGGACAGCAGCGCCCCGTCGGGGATCTCCCGCACCACGTGCCTGGCGATCTCCATGTCCACCGGGGAGGGGTCCCGGTAGGAGCGGACGGGCAGAGGCTCATGCTCCCCCTCCACAATGTAGTCCGCCTCGGACAGGTGGACCCGGTGGGAGCCGTCCACTCCCTGGAGCCGGGGCAGGCGCTCGTTGATCTCGAACACCACCGTCCGGGCGTGCTCAAAGATGACCCGCCAGGCGTAGTTGGAGATGCCCAGGCCGCAGTACCCCTTCTCGTCCGGCCGGGACACGGGCACAAAGGCCGCGTCCACCCGGATGTGGCTGCGGTACAGCTCCGGCAGATAGCGCAGGATCATGGGCATGAAGCTGCACAGGCCGCGGCTCTGGAGCTTGCGCTCGTAGTCGCCGATGTGCCAGCTGTAATAGGTGAAAGCCTTCCGCTCCGGGTCGCACTCCACCGCCTCGATACGGGGCCGGATCACCAGCCCGCCCCGGATCTTCACATCGGTCAGCTCGTCCCGCCGGGCGGCCAGGGCCCGGTCCATCAGCTCGGGGAACCCGGCCCCAAAGCCGTAGTCCACCCAGTCGCCGGACCTCACCGCCAGCGCGGCGGCCCGCTCCGGGGAGACGAATTTGCTCCTGTAATCGCTCATAGGCTCAGTTCTCCCCCCCACAGGTCGTCCGGGTAGAGGCCCGCGGCGGTCATGGCCGCGATGGCGGCCACCACCGAGGGCTTGTCCTCCCGGTAGGTGACGCCGTACCACTTGTCCCGGCTGGAGAGCACCTTCACCCGGGCCCTCCCCTCCTGGGTGAGCTGGGTGACCACGTAGGGCAGGAAGTACTCCCCCTTCTCCGGGTCCTCCGCCAGGGTCCTGTCCAGAAAGGCGGGGAACCGGGCCCAGGCCTCATCCAGAAAGCTGCGGGTGAACCCCCACAGGTTCATGGACACGAGGGTGTCCCCGGGCAGGGCGGTCCAGGTGGCCCCGCCGTCCTCGGTGTAGCGGGCGTCGTCCCCGTCCTTGGCGATCTTGGTGCGCTCGGTGACGGTGTCCAGATAGCCGTCCGCCGTCTCCACGCACACCCCCCGGGCCACGGTGCCGTGCTCGGTGACAGTGTTTTTCAGCAGGTAGCCCACCATGGCGTACTCGTAAAAGTCCCCGTCCGGATGGGCGCACAGGTAGTCGTAGATGAGCTTGTAGCCCTCCGGGCCGTAGTAGTCGTCGGCGTTGATGACAGCGAAGGGGCCGTCCACCACCTTCCGGGCGGCCAGGGCGGCGTGGGCGGTGCCCCAGGGCTTCACCCGGCCCTCCGGCACCCCGTACCCCTCCGGCAGATCGTCCAGCTCCTGGACAACGTACCGCACGTCCATGACCTTGGACAGGCGCTCCCCCACGGCGGCCTTGAAGGTGTCCTCGATCTTCCGGCTGATGACGAACACCACTGTCTCGAACCCGGCGCGGCGGGCGTCGTAGATAGAGTAGTCGATGATGATCTGGCCGTGGCCGCCCACGGGGTCGATCTGCTTCAGGCCGCCGTAGCGGCTGCCCATGCCGGCGGCCATAACCACCAAAACCGGTTTTTGACTCATTGTTTCCACTCCCGCTTCGTTCTGAATCGCTCCCGTCAGCCCTTGTAGCCGTTGGGATTCATAGACTGCCACTTCCAGCTGGAGGCGCACATCTCCTCGATGCCCAGCTCGGCCCGCCAGCCCATCTCCTCCCACGCCTTCTGGGGCTCGGCGTAGCACTCCGCGATGTCGCCGGGGCGGCGGGGGTCCACCACGTAGGGCAGTGTCTTGCCGCAGGCCCGCTCATAGGCGTGGAGCACGTCGAACACGCTGTACCCCTTGCCGGTGCCCAGGTTGCAGATGAACAGGCCGCAGCCGGTCTCCAGCTTTTTCAGCGCCGCCACATGGCCGCGGGCCAGGTCCACCACGTGGATGTAGTCCCGTACGCCGGTGCCGTCGGGGGTGGGGTAGTCGTTTCCGTAGACATGGAGCTTCTCCAGCTTTCCCACCGCCACCTGGGCGATGTAGGGCACCAGGTTGTTGGGGATGCCGTTGGGGTCCTCCCCGATGAGGCCGCTCTC
>CANQHN010000071.1 GCA_947623745.1 uncultured Oscillospiraceae bacterium | reverse complement strand
AGCTCATGGGTGCGGCCCTTCAAGGTGCCCCCCAGCATCTCCGTGACGATGGGATTCCGCTCGGAGCGCTTGATGAGGGCCGCCCGGTCCGCCTCATACAAGCCGGCGGCCCGCTGCTGCTTGATGGGGATGAGGCCGTAGGGCTGGCCTGCGCCGCCCACGCAGCCGGTCTTGCAGGTCATGACCTCCACCAGGTCATAATACGCCGCTCCCGCCTCGATATCCGCCAGCAGCTTCTTCGCGTTCACCAGGCCGTGGACCACCGCGATCTGCAAAATGCGGTCGCCCACCGGCAGGGAGACCTCCCGGATCGTGTCGCTGCCCCGCAGGCCGGAGAACTGGATGGCCTGGAGGGTGTTCTTGCTCTTGTCCTCCACCACCCGGCGGGCAACGGCCTCCGCCACGCCGCCGGTGGTGCCGAAGATGGTGGCCGCGCCAGTGCCCATGCCGAAGGGCAAATCAGGGGCCTCCCCCTCCAGCTCCCCAAAGCGGATGCCGGACTCCTTGATCATGGTGATGATCTCCTGGGTGGTCAGCACCAGGTCCACATCGGGCCTGCCCTCATGCTGGAACTCCTCCCGGCCCGCCTCCATCTTCTTGGCCGTGCAGGGCATGATGGCGATGTGGTAGGTGGTCTTGCCGTCCTCCGTGTCCTTCCCGGCATACTGGTCCTTCAGAACAGCGGCAAACATCTGCATGGGGGATTTGCAGGTGGACACATTCTTCAGATACTTGGGATTCTCCTTCTCCAGATACCTGATCCAGGCCGGGCAGCAGCTGGTGAACATGGGGAAGGGTCCGCCCTTTTTCAGCCGCTCCAGGAACTCCGCGGACTCCTCCATGACCGTCAGGTCCGCGCCGAAGTTGGTGTCGTACACCTCGTCCGCGCCCATCATCTTCAAAGCCGTTACCAGCTTGTCGATGGCGTTGACGCCGGGGGCCAGGCCGAAGGCCTCGCCCACCGCCACACGGACGGCGGGGGCGATCTGGACCACCACCCGCTTCCTGGGATCGTACAGCTCCCGCCACGCCTTGCCGATCTCATCCCGGATGGTGATGGCGCCGGTGGGGCAGGCGGCGGCGCACTGGCCGCAGCTGATGCAGCTGGTGTCCGCCAGCTTGCGGCCAAAGGCCGGGGTGACCTGGAGGTCACTGCCCCGGTGGGCAAAGTTCAAAATGCCCATGCCCTGCATCTCCTCGCACACCCGCACGCAGTCGCCGCAGAGGATGCACTTGTTGGGGTCCCGGACGATGGCCGGCGACGAGTGGTCCTTCTCATAGCGGGGCCGGGTGTCCTCAAACCGGACCTTCCGCACGCCGAATTTCAGCGCCAGGTCCTGCAAATGGCACTTGCCGCTCTTTTCGCAGGTGGTGCAGTCCCGGCAGTGGGACGCCAGCAGCAGCTCCAGGATCATCCGCCGGTGTTTCAGCAGCCGGGCGGTGTTGGTCCGGATCTTCATGCCGTCCCGGGGCTCCATGGAGCAGGAGGCGTCGATCTTCCCCCGCTCGTCCTCCACCACACACATCCGGCAGGCGCCGAAGGTGGACAGCTCGGAATAGTAACAGAAGGTGGGCATGTCGATGCCTGCCTTGCGGATCACCGCCAGAACGTTTTTCTCCCCATCGAAGGGCACTCGCTGGCCGTCGATATACATGATTCCCTTTGCCATTGCTTACCCCTCCTTTGCCGCCGTGATGGCGCCGAAGGGACAGTTGCCCACGCAGGCGCCGCAGTTGATGCACTTCTCCGGGTCGATGGTGTGCGCGGTCTTTACCGCGCCGCTGATAGCCTCCATGGGGCAGTTCTTGCGGCACTTGCCGCAGCCCTTGCACTTCCCGGCGTCGATGACCGGATGGGGCTTCTCCCGGTTGCAGATGGGACAGTGGTGGTCCACCACGTGGGCCAGATACTCATTGCGGAAGTATTTCAGGGTGCTCTGCACAGGCTTGCAGGCGCTCTGCCCCAGGCCGCACAGGGCGGTGGAGGAAATGGTGTCCGCCAGCTCCTCCAGCAGGTCCAGGTCCTCCAGGGTGCCCTGGTTCTTCACGATGCGGTCCAGGATCTCCAGCATCCGCTTGGTGCCCTCCCGGCAGGGGACGCACTTGCCGCAGGACTCCTTCTGGGTGAACTCCATGAAGAACCGGGCCGTCTCCACCATGCAGGTGTCCTCATCCATGACCACCAGGCCGCCGGAGCCGATCATGGCCCCGATGCTCTTCAGGGAGTCGAAGTCCAGCGGCAGGTCCAGATGCTCCCGGCTGGCCGTGGTGGCGCCGCCGGAGGGGCCGCCGATCTGCACGGCCTTGAACTTCTTGCCGTTGCGGATGCCGCCGCCGATGTCGAACACCACCTCCCGGATGGTGGTGCCCATGGGCACCTCGATGAGGCCCGTGTTCACCACGTTGCCCGTCAGGGCGAAGGCCTTGGTGCCCGGGCTTGTCTTCGTGCCGATGGTGTGGTACCAGTCCGCGCCGTTGCGGATGATCAGGGGCACGTTGGCAAAGGTCTCCACGTTGTTCAAAACTGTGGGCTCCGACCACAGGCCATGCTCCACCGTGCGGGGCGGCTTGACCCGGGGCATGCCCCGGTTGCCCTCGATGGAGGCGGTCAGGGCGCTGCCCTCGCCGCAGACGAAGGCCCCGGCCCCCCGGTTCACGTGGATGCGGAAGGAGAAGTCCGTGCCCATGATGTGCTCGCCCAGCAGGCCGTATTCCTCGGCCTTGGCGATGGCGGCCTTCAGGCGGCTCACCGCCAGGGGATACTCCGCGCGGACGTAGATGTAACCTTCGTCGCTGCCCACGGCCAGGCCCGCGATCATCATGCCCTCCAGCACGCTGTGGGGGTTACCCTCCATGATGGAGCGGTCCATGAATGCGCCGGGATCGCCCTCGTCGCCGTTGCAGACCACGAATTTCTTCTCCGCCTTCTGCTTCCGGGCGCCCTCCCATTTCCGGCCCGCGGGGAAGCCTCCGCCGCCCCGGCCCCGGAGGCCGGACTCCGTGATGGTCTTGCAGATCTCCTCGTCCGTCATCTCGAAGAGCGCCCGCTCAAAGCCCGCGTAGCCGCCCTTGGCGATGTATTCCTCAATGTCCTCCGCGTCGCTGCGGCCGCAGTTCTCCAGCACCACCCGGTGCTGCTTTTTATAGAAGGGGATGTCCTCCTGCCGGGGATACGCCACGCCGTCCAAATGGTAGACCAGGCGGTCGATGATCTCTCCGCCCAGGACCGTTTTCTCAATGATCTCCCGGCAGTCCTCCGGCTTCACATGGATGTACATGACGCCCATGGGCTCGATGTGGACCAGGGGGCCCATCTCGCAGAAGCCGTGGCAGCCGCTCATCTTCACATGCAGGCTCTTCTCCTCATCGGTGTCGTGCTTCAATCCCACGTAGACCGTCAGGTCCCGCTTCTCGCACTCCTCCCTGATGATGTCGTAGATCTTCATGGCGCCGCCGGCGATGCAGCCGGTACCCGCACAGATCAGAACAGAGGGCACCTGCTCGCTCTGTTTCAGCGCGTTCCGGGCGTTGGCCTGGAACACATGGAAGCTGTCCCGTGTCAGTTTTGTCCGCCTCATACAGCAGCCTCCTTTTTCCGAATATCCTCCAGCAGCGCCAGCGCCGCCTCCGGCGTCATCTTCGCGTGGACCTCACCGTCGATGGTCATGACCGGCGCCAGCCCGCAGGCGCCCAGGCACGCCACGGTCTCCAGGGTGAACAGGCCGTCGGCAGAGGTCTTTTTCTTCCCCGTCAGGCCCAGGTACTCCCGGATGGCGTCATAGATGGGGCCGGACCGGCGCACATGGCAGGCCGTGCCCGCGCAGACCTTGATGACGTATTTTCCCTTGGCCTCCAA
>CANQHN010000070.1 GCA_947623745.1 uncultured Oscillospiraceae bacterium | reverse complement strand
GGCGAAGGTGTAGGTTTTCTGCGGTCACGGTGTAGGACTGCGCCGGAATGGGTGTAGTTTTGCGGCGGCGTATGCAGTCAGCCGCAGCACCACTTTCTCGCCAATCAGGTCAAAGGGGACAGAGTACTTATTTTTGCCGTCTGAGACCAGGTAGTCCTGTCCCACCCGCAGTTCAGGGGTCCACACAGCTGGCTCATAAGGCACAGAGGGCAGGGGCCGCATATACTCCAGTTCCTCAGCCAGATAAGCCTCCCGGCGGGTCCCCTCTCGCTTCTTGAAAGGCCTGCCGTTCAGCTCTTCCAGCTTCTCCGCCGCCGCGGCCTGGGCCTCCTGTACGGAGAAGAACTGGCAGTCACGCAGAGCGGCGAGGATCCAGGTGGATGCGTACCGCACTGTCCCTTCCGCAGCGGATTTGTCTTTAGGATGAGCTACACGGGCAGGCACTATGGCCGTGTCATAGTGCTCGGCCATCTCCTGGTAGCTCCGGTTCAGCACCGTATCATACCGGGTATTTTTGCTCACGCCGGTCTTCAGGTTGTCCGGGATCAGCAGTCTCGTCACCCCGCCGAAGTAGCTGTAGGCGTGGACATGGCACCTCAGCCAATTCTCCAGCCCCATATCTCCGCACACTTCAACGTAGGCATAGCAGCTGCACGGCAGCACGGCCACAAACAGATATGCCTTGGTAACCTCTCCCGTTACCGGGTCATGGACGTCCAGCGTGTTCCCGGCCCAGTCCACCTGCATCGCGTCCCCGGGTTTGTGCTGGATACGCATCGTTGCTTTCGTGATGCGAGCCCACTGCCGGTACTTCTCACAGAACTGCGTGTACATGTACGGCGTGATCTTCTCCACCTCGCACCGCCTGCAATACTCCGTCCACAGCAGCGTCAGCGTCACGCCCGGCCGTGCCAGCTCCCTGTGGATATACGCATAGTCCGGCGCTGCGTAGGTCGATTCTGCGGTGTACCTACCGGGGAAAAGTACGCTCCGCAGCATCTCGTTCGTGATGTCCTCATCCAGGGGCCAGGTTATCCCGGCCTCCTGTGCTGCTTTCTGGACATCACGGATGGTATCTCTGGCGCAGTGCAGTCTGGACGCGATACTTCGCTGGCTGATTTGAGAATCGCTGCTTAATCGCAGGATCTCTCGGTAGTCCACCATATGGATTCCTCCTGTTGACTTATAGTCACGCTTTTGCGTGCTATCGCCATTATACAGGAAAGCTCTTGAGTGGACTTCTCCGCCGTGACGCCGGACTTACTTTACCGATTCATTGGACCGGAAACCCCGTGCAGATGGACTTCTGCGGGCGAAATATACAGGTTTCGCCTATTATTTAGGCGAAACCTCTTTCTGCGGTGGAGGAATTCCAGTCTACGGTGTGTATCACGACGACATTATTTTTTAAAAATTTTTGCTTTTGGGGGGTATCAATTGCCCCCCTTTTTCTACATTCATTATGGAGAAGGGGCCATGTGCTCCCGTGATACCCAGAGTGGATCTCTTCTCCTGACTTTACAAAAGGAGATGTTTTTATGCCGCGTCGTAAGAATCCCACCATTAGCCCCTGGCTTTCCGCCCGGACCGACAACCGAGAACGTCGGTTTATTCAGGCGGGAAATACGCTGCTTCTGTCAAAGAAATTCCAGTCAGTAGGTACCGGAGCCCAATATCTGTATCTCTGTATGGCTATGGAGAGCGCCGGACACAAGAAGTTTTGCTTTCCCGAGTCTGCTGCAAAGAAATATGGTATCGCATCAACTACTCTTTGGCGGCATATCAAGCAGCTTGAGACCGCCCAGCTCATCCTGGTCTACTCCCGGAAGAACCTCCGAAAGCCCAATATATACGAGTTCAGCTATGAGTGGAAAACAAGTGATTGCCCTCCTGCCAGGTCCTCCCACCTGGCAATATATAGTAAATCTGGTCCAAAATGATAGAAGGGTACGGCTGTTTCCCGTTCACTGGTTCTCCTGTTATGAAGGAGTGGATACCAGTCGAGACTTCCGCTGTCCTGCCAGAATGGAAGGACCTTTTGCCAACACAGATTTCAAATTGGGGTAGCCAAATGGAAGAGACACTTGATATAACGAACAGAATGAGGCTTAGACATAATGGATCATATCTATCATACCTATGACGAACTGCCCCTGACCCTCCGGGTGGAGGACCTGATGCCCGTCCTTGGCATCGGCCGGAACACCGCCTATGAACTGGTGCGTTCCGGGCAGATCAGGAGTCTGCGGATCAAAAACAGGATCCGTATTCCCAAAGAAGAGGTCATTCGCTTTTTGGAAAATAAAACGACGTAACAAAAACCGCAGAAATACAAAGCTATTCTACCGCATTCACCGAAAATATGGTAGAATAGCTTTGTAACAGCGGGTAATCTATCCTGTTGGAAAGGAGTTACCATGACAGGAAGCCTGCAAATCAAAAACGGAAAATATTATGCGGTCCTCGCCTGGTATGAGGGTGATAAACGAAGGCAGAAATGGATCGCAACCGGCCTTCCCACAAAAGGGAATAAGCGCCGTGCAGAAGCTGTAATGCAGCAGGAATTGGAAAAGGCTCAGCATGTACAGGACTGCGGACTGGCAGGGGAGGACCAGCCATTTCTTCCCTTTATGGAGCAGTGGTTGGATGACGTGGAAGCATACTCGATTCGGGAGACCACGTTGGCACAGTACAAGTCCATTTTCCACAATGTGATCCAGCCTTTTCCGCCTTTTCGAAATGTCACGCTAAGGGGCCTTACCCCGGGCCATATCCAGACGCTCTACAATAACGAGATAAAGCGAGGCATTTCTCCTGTGACAGTCAGAAAATATCATACGAATATCCATAAGTGTCTGCAATATGCCATGCAGTTGGATATCATCGACCGAAATCCGGCAGACCGGGTCGTACTTCCAAAAAAACAGCGCAGAAAGGTCGGCACCGTTTATACGCCTGAGCAGATGCGCCGCTTGCTGGAGTTCTTTCAGGGCGATATCTTGGAGACTTTGGTCCGGTTGACCGCCACTTATGGCCTTCGCCGGAGTGAGGTCTGCGGCCTGCGCTGGGAGGCTGTGGATTTTGAGAAGAGAACGATCTCCATCTGCCATACAGCGGTGAGCGGCAAAGGCGGGGTGATCTATGCGGACGCCACTAAGACCCGCAGCAGTTGCCGGACCCTGCCGCTGACAAATTCCATGAAGGAATACCTATTGTCGGTACGAGAGAAGCAGCAGAGGGAGAAGGAGTTCCTTGGGACAGCCTATACGGACAGTGGATACGTCTGCGTAGCCCAGGATGGTACCCCGCTGACCCCCAACGCCGTATCGATGCATTTCCGGCTCATGGTCCGAAAGAGCGGCCTGCCCTACATCCGGTTCCACGACATGAGACACAGCGTGGCCACCATCCTCCACAGCGCGGGGCGTGACATCCAGGATATCCAGGGCTGGCTGGGCCACAGCGATATCTCTACCACCGCAAATATCTACTCCCATTTCCTCTACTCCGCAAAACGGGATATGGCGGACTCCATTGAAGCTGCACTGTCCCCAAGGGGGGAAAAGCCGGCCTGTTAGAAATCTGTTAGAAATTTTCAGAAAGCCCCGGAAAAAGTTGCAAAAATAAATGAATTTCCCGTCAAAACGGGTGTTTTGACGGGAAATTCTGGTGGACATGACCCATCAGTAAACGAACACCTCACGGGAAAAAATCGGGGGATTCCCCCTTTTCATTTTTGCCCGCTTCTCCGAGCAGGCTGTCACGCATTTTTGCGGTGGCCTCTGTTGGGGCCTCCCGATATTCTCCGAGCATGGATTCTATCGTCCGGCTGTTCGCAAGCAACAGTTCCATTTCCTCAAAGGGCAATTCTCGCCGGTCATCGGAGTAATGGAATGTTATCACCAGCCTGTCGGGATAGACATAGATTTTGTCAATCAGGCTGTCCAACAGGCGCTGGCGCGTTTCGGGATTATCAAGGTCGCCGGCAAAGCTGACCAGAAATCTAAGAATATCGCTCCGCTTCAAAGCGAATTT
>CANQHN010000069.1 GCA_947623745.1 uncultured Oscillospiraceae bacterium | reverse complement strand
GCCAGATACCGGAACGCCACGCTGATGCCGCCGGTGTCCCCATGGAGCTGCGCGCTGTCGAAGCCGTCGTTGACAGAGATGAAACGCACCCCATAGAGCGGGAACACCCGCTCCATGAAGTAGCCCACCTCGATGCTGTTGCGGCCAAACCGGGTGAAGTCCTTGACGATGATGCAGTTGACCGTCCCGGTCCGCACCCTGTCCAACAGCTCCTGGACGGCCGGGCGCTCGAAATTCGTCCCGCTGTACCCGTTGTCGATGAACTCCACCACCTCCGCGCTCTCCACGTCCTCCATGGAACCGGCGTAGCGGTGAAGCGCGGCCTTTTGATTTTCGATGCTCATGCTGCCCACCTTGCTGTCCTCCAGGGACAGCCGGATGTAGAGGGCGATCACATAGTTACTCACCGGCCATCACCTCCCGCAGGCGGTCAAAGCTGTCCCTGAACTTGAACTGAATGGACACTTCCTCCGGGCCGCTGATCGTAATACGCTCGATGAGCTTGTCTACCAGCAGGGGGTCCAAAGCTACGCCCTCCCGCGCCGCGTCCAGCATGTCAAAGCAGTCCTTCCGCTGGCGCTCCAAATCCTTCTGCCGCTCAAACAGGACCTTGGTCCGCTCCACAGCTTCCGCGATCTTTTGCTCATAGCCCGCTTTCAGCTCCCGATACTCCGCCGCCGTCAGGACACCGGTGACCATGTTCTCATAGAGGCTGGTCAGATAGCGCCGGTTGCCCGAGGTCTCCCTCCGCAGCCGGGCGATCTCCCGGTCGGCCTCCGCCCTGCGGGCGGCCAGCTTCCCATCCAGCTTTGATCGCATACCGTCCACCAGATCGATTTGCGCCTCATTATGGAGGAACGTCAGGATGATCTCGAACAAATCGGTTTCCCTGACACTGACTTTGCCGGGGCAGGCACCTTTCCCGATGCGGTCGTTGGAGATGCAGCGGTAGAAGTAGTTACGCCCGTGGGACCGCTGCCGGTGGAGGGACTTCCCACAGAGGCCGCAGAAGATGCGGCCCCGCAGGATGTTCTCGGTGTAAGGGACCTTCGCGGCGGTTGGAGCGGCCCGCTTCCGGACCGTCTGGACCCGCTCGAACAGCTCCCGGCTGACCAGCGGCTCATGGGTGCCCCGCACCACGATCCAGTCCTCCGGCGGAGTGGGGACCTGCCGGTGTCCCACAGTGGTGGTCCTGCCCTGTACCATGTCGCCGGTGTAGACCTCATCCGCCAGCATCTTGCCCACGGTCCAGCTCTGCCAATGGCCGCTTCCCATAAGGCGTTGATCGGTGACGAGGCCGACGCTGGCCAGATAGCGGCCGGGGGTGGGAATCCCGGCCTCGTTTAACCGCTTGACGACCACATTGAGGGGAATCCCCTCCGCCGCCCACTGGAAGATTTGCCGCACGATGGGGGCGGTGTCCTCGTTGACCAGCAGGCGGTGGCAGTTCTCCGGGTCCTTCCGGTAGCCGTAGGGCGGCCTGGAGCCGACGAACTCGCCGTCCCGCATGGCCTGCCGCTGCTGGGACCGCACCTTCCGGCTGATGTCGGCGGCATACGCCTCGTTGATCATATTCTTCAGCGGCATGATGAGGTGGCTGCCGGTGTTGTCACTGTGTTCACTGTCAAACTGGTCGTTGACGGCGATGAAGCGCACACGGTGGAGCGGAAAATACTTCTCGATGTAGTAGCCAGTGTCGATGGTGTTCCGGCCCAGGCGGGACAGGTCCTTCACCACCACGCAGTCGATCTTCCCGTCCTCAATGTCCTCCAGCATCGCCTGGAACGCCGGGCGCTCAAAGGTGCGGCCCGACGCGCCGTTGTCTGTGTAGACCCGTTCAATTTCGATATCCGGGCAGAGGGCCAGATACGCCTCCATGATACCCTTCTGGGTTTCCAAGGAGTCGCCGCGGCTGCCGTTGAACTCCACCGACAGGCGGATGTAGAGGGCAGCCCGCCACATCCTCATGCCGGGGGCGGGGGCTGCCTCCAGGGTCCGATGTCTCCTGCTCTTCCGCGCCATTCACACCGCCTCCTTCCGCTGGGACTCCTGGAGCCGCGCCAGCTTTTGAAGGGCCGCCTCGTACTCTATCTGATACCGAAAGGTGACGCTGAGCTCCGTCTTGCAAATGACCTTGATGGACTGGATCAGGGTGGCGGTGACCCGCCGGTCCAGCGTGGTCATGTCGGTGAATTCCTTGAAGTGCCGGACCCATTTCTGCCGCCCGCTGGTGTTGCCGATCACGCTGTCCATCTCCTCCCGCAGGCGGCGGATGGCCTCCTGGCTGGCCCTGACCTGAGCGGCGTAGTGGTCCCGCATGTCCTTGTAATCGCTCTTGCTGATGAGGCCGCTGATAAAGTTTTCATAGAGGGTGGATTTGAACCGGACCGCCTGGGCCCGCTTCGCCTCGTTGTCCGCAATCTGAGTTTTGTAGTTGGCGATCAACTCCCGGTCAAGCTGTTCGGCGCTGATGCTGTCCAGCAGCTTGTCCAGGGAGATCACACTGCGGATATGGGCCTGGATGATCTTCAGGACGCACTCGGTCAGCTCATCCTCCCGGAGCATCGCCGGGTGGGCACAGCCCCTCTTTTTGCCGGTGGGACAGAAAAAGTAGATGTACTTTTTCCCCTTCACGTGATTGATCTTGCGGGTCATGGGCCCGCCGCAGCAGCCGCAGATCAGCAGGCCGGAGAAGGGGTAGGCGGTATCGCTGCCCGGGGCCACTCTGGTGTCCAGCGCCGACAGCTTCTGCACCAGGTCAAAATCGCACTTGTGAATGATGGGGTCATGGGCGTTCTCCACCCGGACCCATTCCTCCGGCGGCAGGCAGACGAGGTTTTTCAGCTTGTGGTTGGGGGTGCTTTGCCTGCCCTGGACCAGCGTCCCGGTGTACGTCTCATCCTTCAGGATGCGGATCACCGTCCGGGCGGACCACTTGGCGTCCGGCAGGTCCGCGAACCCGCCGGTGGGGTGGGGGATGCCCCGGCTGTTCTTGTAGGCCAGAGGGGAGAGAACGCCCAGCGCGTTCAGCCCCTCCGCGATCTTTTTCGCGCTGGCCCCGTCGATCCGGCGGCGGTAAATGTCCCGGACCACCCGCGCCGCGTCCTCGTCGATGACGAGATGATTCTTGTTCGCAGGGTCCTTCCGGTAGCCGTAGATGGGGCAGGCTCCCACATAGTCTCCGTTCTTTCGCTTGGTCAGCAGGGCGCTCCGGGTCTTGACGGAGATGTCCCGGCAGTAGGTGTCATTGATGATGTTCTTCATGGAGATGTTCAGGTCGTCCCCGCTGCGCTCATTGGCGGTGTCGATGCCGTCGTTGACGGCGATGAACCGGACGCCGTAGGCGGGAAACACCTGGCGGAGATAGCGGCCGGTCTCGATATACTCCCGGCCCAGACGGGACAGGTCCTTGACGATCACGCAGTTGACCTTCCCGGCGGTGATGTCGGCCATCATCTCCTGGAACGCGGGGCGGTCGAACAGGATACCGCTATACCCATCGTCCACTCGCTCGGACACCAGCTCGATCTCCGGGTGTCCCTGTAAAAAGTCCTGGATGAGCTTTTTCTGGTTTTGGATGCTGTCGCTCTCGCTGCTCCGGTCGTCGGTGTAAGAGAGGCGCAAATAGGCCGCAGCTTGAAATTCGGGCATGAAAAAATCACTCCTTTTGATTGACGGACTTCCCCCGCCAATCCAGAGTGATTCGGCTGACCCTATGCGATTCTTTTTCCGAAGAAAAGTATAGCACCGGGCGGCGGGGAAGTCAATATAGGAAAGGGTTACAGCAGGATCTGTTTCACGCGGTCCTCCAGGGACACCTCACTGGAAAACTCCGCGTGGACGGTAAACTTATCGCAGCGGAAACAGTACGGGTTTTGAATCTGCCGGACGAACGAGAGGAGCCGGTCCTCGCTGGGGAGCATAGGGTCAATGACCACATCCTGGAGGTCTGCCAGGGGATAATCCTTCACCATAAATCATCACCATCTTTCTGTTCTGATTTGGGGACAGAGTCGCGCGGGGCCGCAGAGAATGGATGAGAGCGGACCACGCTTTTGAACGCACAGAATCCGCAGTTTTAAAGAACAGGTCTAAATCTGAAACCTTTTGCTTTTAGGCGCCGCCACGTCAATGCTCATGTCATTGGATTGGCCTTCTTGGCGGACCTGTGACGTAAGGGCGTTACCCCTCACTTCTTTATCCGTTGAAACGGCCGCTTGGACCGCAATTTTTCAAAGAAATCTTTCGACAAATCAGCCGCGATTTTTGAAAATAGACCTCATAGGCAAAAGGAAATCCCTGCCCATTCGGACAGGGATCTCTTGTT
>CANQHN010000068.1 GCA_947623745.1 uncultured Oscillospiraceae bacterium | reverse complement strand
TTCCAGTCCGCCAAGGAAAACGGTATGCTCTACGGTCCTTTCGCGGATAAGCTGCCCAGCTTTCAGCAGTACATCGACGCTGATTCCGAGGACGTGACGCTGGATTTCGCCTATCCCATCGAGGGCTACGAGGCCCCTTACGGCAAGGCTCAGATGGTGCTCATCGCAGACACGGCGGTGACGCCCGACCTGCCCCACGACACCGGCGAGCTGATGCAGTTCGTTCAGGACCATCCCGGCAAGGTCACCTATCCCGCCCTGCCCGATTTTACCGGCAGCGTGTTCGTGCGCAATATCATCTACGACATCTGCGGCTACGAGCAGTTTCTGGACATGGAGCCGGACAAAGAGACGGTAAAGGCGGCCATCGAACCGGCGCTGGAATATCTGCGGCAGCTCAATCCCTATCTGTGGAACGAGGGAAAGACTTTCCCCGAATCCTCCACCACCGTGGACAATATGTTCGCGGATGGGGAGCTGGTGCTGAACGTGACCTATGAGGCCTACTCCACCTCCGTGAAGATCGAAAACGGCGCCTACACCCCCACCACCCAGTCTTTCCAGTTCGACAAGGGCACCATCGGCAACACCAACTTTATGGCTATCGCCGCCAACTCCGGCAACAAGGCCGGAGCCATGGTGGCCATCAACGAGATGATGACCCCGGAGGTGCAGGCGGACCGCTACAAGGTCCTGAAGGTGCTGCCGGTGGTGGACTACGAAAAGCTCTCCGATGAGCAGAAAGCCGCTTTCGACGCGGTGGAGCTTGGGGCGGGGAACATCCCTCAGGACGAGCTTTTGTCCAAGCGGCTGCCGGAGATGCCCGCGGAGCTGGTGCCGGTCATCGAGGAGATATGGCTGGAGGAGGTCGTGGGCAAGTGACGCGGCGCAAGGCGGCGCCTTATCTGCTGCTCCTGCCCCACATCCTGCTGTCGGCCCTGTTCATAGCAGGTCTGGCGGCGGGACTGAGCCAGAGCCTGGGCGTCATTCCCGCTCTCGGCCTGACGGAGCCCACGCTGGATTATTACAAAGAGGCGTTCACCAGGCCGGATATGCTCCGCTCTGTCCTCTACAGTCTGCGCATCGCCCTTATCTCCGCCCTCATCGCCACGGGGGCGGGAGTAGGGATATGCGCCTGGCTCACCATCAGCCGCCGGGCCCACGACAGGCTGGTGGGGCTGGTGCGGCTGCCCATCGCGGTGCCTCATGTGGTGGTAGCGCTGCTGACCGTGCTGGTGTGCTCCCAAAACGGGCTGCTGGCCCGGCTGGCCTGCCTGTGCGGGCTCATTGACGAGCAGAGCCAGTTTCCGGCGCTGCTGTATGACCGGGCGGGCGTGGGCGTCATATTGGCCTATGTGTGGAAGGAGACGCCTTTCATCGTCTATTTCGTCCTGGCCCTGATGGCCAATGTGAGCGAGAGTCTGGGCCAGGCCGCCGTCAATCTGGGGGCCCGGCCCTGGCGGGCTTTCTGCCGGGTGACGCTGCCTCTGTGCCGCAATACCATCCTGAGCGGGTTTCTCATCATTTTCGTATTCGCCCTGGGGGCCTATGAGCTGCCCTTCCTGCTGGGAGCCACGACCCCCAAGGCTCTGCCGGTGCTGGCCTATATCGAATACATACACCCGGATATGCGCCACCGGCCCTACGCCATGGCTCTCAACGGCATCGTCATCCTTATATCCGTGGTCAGCGCCATGGCCTACTACGCCCTGATGCGCCGGAAGGTGACGGCTCTGGAGAGGGGAGACGGCGCATGAGACGAAAGAGCGTTCTCTCCGGCGCACTGCTGGCAGCCGGGGCGGCGGTCATATTGCTGCCCATGGCGGTGATGGTGATATGGGTATTTACGGAGCGGTGGGCCTGGCCGGACTTGTGGCCTCAGCGCTTTTCTCTGCGGGCGGTGCGGGAGGTGCTGCACCGGAGCGGACAGCTGGCGGGCGTGCTCTCGTCCAGCGTGGGCATATCCCTGGCGGTGGCGGCGCTCAGCGTGATCGTGGGGCTGATGACCGCCCGGGCCGTCGCGGCCTATGACTTTCCCGGCCGGGGTCTCGCGGTGTTTTTCACGTCCCTGCCCCTAATGGTACCGGTGACGGTGTTCGCCATGGGGGTACAGGTGACCTTCATCCGCCTGGGACTCAACAACACCATCCACGGGGTCATTCTGGCCCATCTTTTGTACTCGCTGCCCTACGCGGTATATCTCATCACGGACGGTATGCGGGCCCTGGGGACCGCGCTGGAGGAGCAGGCGCGGGTGCTGGGAGCCACGGGACGGCGCGCCTTTTTCCGGGTGACGCTGCCTCTGCTGACGCCGGTGCTGCTGGCGGCCTTCAGCATGGCCTATATCGTCTCTTTCAGCCAGTATTTCCTCACGCTGCTGCTGGGCGGCGGGCAGGTGAAGACCTTCACCATGGTCATGGTGCCCTATCTGCAGGGGGGAGAGCGGAACATCGCCAGCGTATACAGCGTCGTCTTCCTGGCGGTGACGTTTTTGCTGCTGATACTCTTCGGCCGGCTGGCCCGCCGGTGGATGGGCCACGGCGGCGGGGATTTTTACGGATAAAGGAACGGAGCGGGAATGGATCTGTCCATCAGAGACCTGCGGGTGCGCCTGCAGGATACAGAGATACTTCACGGGGTGGACCTGGATATCGCCGACGGGGAGTTTGTGGCCCTGCTGGGCCCCTCCGGCTGCGGCAAGAGCACCCTCATCAAGAGCGTGGCGGGACTGCTGGATGTGAGCGGCGGCGAGATCTGCGCCGGCGGGCACTCCCTTTTGGGCGTGCCGCCGGAGCGGCGAGGCACGGTCATCGTGTTCCAGGATCTGCGTCTTTTCCCCCACATGACGGTATATGAGAACATCGCTTTCTCCCTGACGCTGAAAAAGCGTCCCCGGGAGGAGACGGTGCGGACAGTGGAGAGCCTGCTGGAGGAGGTGCAGCTGCCCGGCTATGGGAAGCGGCGCATCCGGGAGCTGTCCGGCGGCGAGATGCAGCGGGTGGCTCTGGCCCGTGCCCTGGCGGCGGAGCCTAAGCTGTTGCTGCTGGACGAGCCTTTTACAGGGCTCAACGAAAAGCTGCGCTTTGAGATGGGCCGGCTGGTGCAGGCGCTCCACCGGGAGCGGGGGCTGACCACCGTGCTCATCACCCACGACCGGCAGGAGGCCCTGCGCCTGGCGGACCGGGTGGCCCTGATGCAGGACGGACGCATCTTGCAGCACGGCACGCCGGAGGAACTTTTCTGGCATCCCCTCTCCCGGACGGTGGCGGAGTATTTCGGCAAGGTCAACTGCCTGCCCGGCCGGGCGGAAAACGGCCGGTTCTCCTGTGCGCTGGGCTCCTGGCCCTGCGATCTGGCGGACGGGTCCTGGACGGCGGCCATCCGCCCCTTCGATATGCGTCTCGTCCCCGGCGGGGAGGACTATACTGTGACCGGCATCGACTTTCTGGGAGAGACGGCGGAGCTGGCCCTGACAGGCCCTGCGGGAGCCGTCACGTGTGCCGTCACCGCCGGGGCGCTGGCGGAGCTGGCTCTGTCTGCCGGCAGCCGGACCGGTCTCACAGCCGGCCTGGGCCGGGCGGTCTATTTCCGGGAGGAGCCCTTCAAGGGGGAGATGAGATACCATGGATAGGATACCGGGCCTGAGAGACTATATCCGCCTGCCCCGCTTCCGGCAGGCGCTGGGCATCCCGGACGGGGCGGCGCTGGAGCCCCGGCTGCTGGCCCAGGGGGAATATAACATCAACTATGTGTTTGCCCACCCGGTGACGGGACAGAAGCTGGTGCTGCGCGTCAACGCCGGCAGTCAGATGCATCTTGCCGACCAGATAGGCTATGAGTATAACGCCCTGCGCCTGCTGGAGCGCTCAGGCCGGACGCCCCAGGCGCTGTATGTGGACGGCAGCCGGGAGAGCCTCCCTTACGGGGTCATGGTGATGGGATTTCTGCCGGGGCGGGCGTTGGATTACCGCCGGGACATGGCCGCCGCGGCGGCGTGTCTGGCCGACATCCACAGCGTGCCGGTGGACGGGCCCGCGTCGGGCCTGCTGGCGCCGGAGGACCCGCTGGGGGCCATTTTGGACGAGTGCGAGCAGATGGTCCAGACCTATTACGGCTCGCCCCTGGCTGACGCCGCCATAAAAAGGCGCATAGAGCGGCTGCTGGCCGCCGGACGGGCCAAAGCTGCCGCCGCCGGGAACATGGGCGGATACCGGTGCTGCATCAACACGGAGCTCAACTCCGGCAACTTTCTCATAAATGGCCCCGGCCAGCCCAGCTATCTGGTGGATTGGGAAAAGCCCCTGTTCGGGGACCCGGCTCAGGACCTGGGGCATTTTCTGGCCCCCACCACCACTTTCTGGAAGACGGACGTGATCCTCTCCCCGGAGGAGATGGACGCTTTCACAGGCCGGTACCGGCAGGCGGCGGCAGGCCGTTTCGACACGGACGGCCTGGAAGAAAAGCTGGCGCTCTATATCCCCATCACCTGCCTGCGGGGCGTCACCTGGTGCGCCATGGCCTGGGTGCAATATCAGCAGCCGGACCGCCTCATCCGCAACGAGGACACCTTCCGCAAGATGGAGGCGTATCTGAGCGCGGATCTCCTGGACATGATGGAAAGACGGTATTTCTGTCATTTTTGCAGATCGTACCACAGCTGACAGGTCCATCCAAAAACATTCAACGGAAAGCAAAGGACGGCGCTCCCGGCAGTCATACCGGG
>CANQHN010000067.1 GCA_947623745.1 uncultured Oscillospiraceae bacterium | reverse complement strand
GGAATGGGTGTAGGATTTGCGCGGTCAAGGTGTAGGACTTCGACGGTCAAAGTGTATGGTTGCGGGCGGCGGATTCACTCGATCAGGCTGAAGATCACCGCGCTGCCCTGGGCTCCGCCCGGCATGTTGGCAAACAGGAAGTTCTTCCGGTCGATCACAAACGGCTTGATGCTGCGCTCCGCACGGTTGTTGCTCAGCTCCAGTCTCCCGTCTTTCAAATAGTTCATCAGGTAGGGCCGCTGCTCCTTCAGGTAGTGCAGCGCCTTGCCAAGCGCGGACCTGGGCGCCGCCTGTCTCGTTTCTGCCCATGAAAACAGCGCGTCCAGAATCGGTTTCTCCCGTTCCAGCCGCTTTTCATATCGCTCTTCCGGCGGTAGCTCCGCCAGTTTTTTCTCCTCCTGGAACAGCTTCGTGCACCAGGCCAGCCCTGTGGCCGCCGAGCTGCCGGACTGCTTCCCTTTGGGCAGGGACTTCACCGCCTCATCGAAGTACCGCCGGGCGTGGGCCCAGCAGCCCACCACGGTGATGCCCTCCGGGAGGTCGTGGTATCCGGCGTACCCGTCCGTGTGCAGATACCCCCGGAATCCGGCCAGGAACTCCTTTGGATGCTCCCGTTTCCGGTCCGGCTGGTATTCATACAGCACGATGGGGTGCTCCGTGTCCCCGCCCGTCCGGTACAGCCACATATAGCTCTTGCTCTGCGGCTTCTTCCCCGGCTCACGGAGCACCTGGAGCGTGGTCTCGTCCGCGTGGAGGACCTCGCGATTCACCAGCTACCGGTGCAGTTCCTCATAGACCGGCCTCAGCCAGTCCTCCGCGCACTTCAACAGCCAATTGGACATGGTCTGCCGGGACAGCCGAATCCCTTGCCTCTGCCATTCCTGCTCCTGCCGGTACAGCGGCGAGCCCATCACAAACTTCTGCACCGCGATGTGGGCCACCGCCTCCGCGGACGCGAATCCGCCCGGGATCAGCGCCGGCTCCTTCGGCGTCTTCACCACCGGCGTGGAGATATCGTTCCTCTCGCAGTCCCCGCAGGCGTAGCTATAGTAGACGTCCCGCTGGAGATATACCTCCGCCGGCCTGATCTTCAGCGTCTCCCGGACCTCCGTCCCGATGGCCTCCATCACCCTGCCGCACTGGGGGCACTTCCGGTCCTCCTCGGGCAGCCGGTGCTCCACCACCTCTACGTGGATGTCCTCCGGGACCGCGTCCTGCACGCTCCCGGACCTCCGCTTCCGCACGTGGGCCGCCACGGCTACGGGCTCGGCCTTCTCCTGCTCTGCATAGACCTCCGCCTCATCGAACAGCAGGCTCAACTGCTCCAGAGCATCGTCCGTGCTCTTCTCGGACGACGCCCCGAACCGCTTCTGCCGGTTCAGCCGCAGCCGCTCCATCAGCCAGTCCACCTTCCGGGACAGCTCCGCGTTCTCTTCCTTCAGCGCCTCATATTCCGCGCGGGGGATCGTTACGGCCTCCGCGTTTCTTGTCTCATTCTCGCCCTTTTTCATACTAAAATTATACCACAAAAGTTGGAAAATGTCCAGCTTTTTGGCCTCTTATACCATGCTCAGCCCCGATACCGCTTTGTGCGCTCTCGGCTGCTCCGTGCTCAGCCCCTCCATCAGCCACCGGTACTGCTGCGGCGTCATGGCCCGCACCTCGTCCCCGCTCCGCGGCCATTGGAAGCTCCCGCTCTCCAGCCGCTTGTGCAGCAGCAGAAAGCCGTCTCCCTCCCAGTACAGCGCCTTGATGCGGTCCTTCCGGCGCCCGCAGAACAGGAACAGCGCCCGCTGGAACGGGTCCATCTCGAACTGCCCCTGCACGATGCTGGCCAGCCCGTCGATCCCCCGCCGCAGGTCCGTGTATCCGCAGGCGATGTACACCGGGCACCCGCAGTTGAAATCGTTCAGCATCCCCGCAGCGCCCCGATGATCGCGCGGATCGCCGCCTCGTCCGCTCCGGAGCACAGCTCGATCTCTATCTCGCCGGACCGGATCACCGCCAGCCTGTCCCCGGGAATCCCGGTGTTCACCGGCACCTCCGCGAAGCAGGGTCCCGCCGCCCCGGCTACCGCCCGGAACACCTTCCGCTGCCACGCATAATAGGTAGACACCGCGATCCCGTTCTCCCCGCACCACTGCGGCACGGTCTGGCCGCTTGTCCGGCAGGCCTCCACCCGCCGTCCCCACTCCGCCAGCCGCTGATCGTGATTTGCTCGCTGAAGCTCTCGTCCCAATTTCTACACCGCCTGATACTGTATTAGAGTCTTGGAGACTGTTTGATACTATCGTGCAGTTTCCTGGACTCTAATTTAGTTTCTCATATTTGGTTGCGCTGGTTCAAGACGGCGGTTGTGTTGACGGTTACCGCAATCCTACATCGTAACCGCGAAAAACCTACACCTTCGCTGCGGTTCAAACAGTTGAGGGGTACCCCATGGTGCGTTGTAACCGCCCAAGTGGTGCACGGGGGCCGGAGCCGTGGGGCACAGTCCCGGTCCCCCGTGTACAGATTACTCAGGGATCCCCCCTGCGCTTCCGCATGGAATCGCCCTCGATACGAATCGCATAGGGGTCGTACACGATCCTGTCGCAGATGGCATCGGACAGGGTCGGGGCGTAGAGGTTCTCATGCCAGCCTGGGATGTCAAACTTGGAGCAGAAGATGGTGGAGGCGGTCCTGGCCCGGGACTCGATCAGCTCCAGCACATCCCGGGCATCGTTTTCCTTCAACGGGTACAGCAGCCACTCGTCTAGGATGAGAAGCCGTACTTTCCGGAGTTTCTTTATGTACTCCCGGTACGTTCCCTCGCTCCGCGCCGCGGAGAGCTCTACCAGCAGATCCGGCAAACGGATGTATCGCACCGTGTAAAACTTCCGGCAGGCGGCCATGCCGAGAGCGACCCAGGCCAGATACTGCAACGGCCCTTGTAAACGGCCACTGATGCCCTACCTCAGCGGCCGTCCGCCTGAGCCGATTGCAGATACGTCTTCCCGGCTCCGGTCGTCCCCAGGAGAATGACATTGTGCGCCTCCTGGATGTAAGCGCAGGAGGCCAGGTGCAGATTTGGGCCCTGTTCAGGCCGCGCTCAGGAAGGTACTCCACATCGTCCACACCAGCGCCTGGGATGGCGAATCCGGCGCTGCAGATGAGCCGGTGCAGACGGTTGCTCTTGCGGGCGGCCCACTCGGCATCCACCAGCAGCTGTATTTTTCGGGCTAAGAAGTCCACTTGCACGGAGATTCCGGTCCACCGTCACGGGGAAATAAGTCCACCGTAACGGAAGAGAGGTCCACTCAAGAGCTTTCCTGTATAATGGCAGTGGCACGCAAAAAGCGTGACTATAAGCCAACAGGAGGAATCCATATGGTGGACTACCGAGAAATCCTGCGATTAAGCAACGATTCTCAAATCAGCCAGCGAAGCATCGCGTCCAGACTGCACTGTGGCAGGGACACCATCCGAGAAGTTCAAAAGGCGGCACAGGAGGCCGGAGTTACCTGGCCCCTGGATGAGGACATCACGAACGAGATGCTGCGGAGCGTTCTTTTCCCCGGAAGGTACACCGCAGAGTCGGCCTACGCAGCTCCGGACTATGCGTATATTCACAGGGAGCTGGCCCGGCCGGGTGTGACCCTGACACTGCTGTGGACGGAGTATTGCAAGTGGTGCGAGGCGGAGAAAACCACGCCATACATGTACACGCAGTTCTGCGAGAAGTACCGGCAGTGGGCTCGCATCACGAAGGCAACGATGCGTATCCAACACAAACCTGGGGACACGATGCAGGTGGACTGGGCTGGGAATACATTGGACATCCATGACCCGGTGACAGGTGAAGTGAGTAAGGGATACCTGTTTGTGGCTGTGCTGCCATGCAGCTGTTATGCCTACGCTGAAGTGTGCGGAGATATGGGGCAGGAGAATTGGCTGAAGTGCCATGTCCATGCCTACAGCTACTTCGGCGGTGTAACGAGGCTGTTGATTCCGGATAACCTGAAGACCGGTGTGAGCAAGAACACCCGGTATGAAACCGTGCTGAACCGAAGCTACCAAGAGATGGCCGAGCACTATGACACGGCCATCGTTCCCGCCCGTGTAGCTCATCCCAAGGACAAGTCCATTGCGGAAGGAACGGTGCGGTACGCATCTACCTGGATACTCGCCGCTCTGCGGGACCGCCAGTTCTTCTCTGTACAGGAGGCCCAGACTGCGGTGGCGGAGAAGCTGGAGGAGTTGAACGGTAGGCCTTTCAAGAAGCGGGAGGGGACACGCCGGGAGGCTTATCTGGCAGAGGAACTGGAGTATATGCGGCCCCTGCCCTCTGTGCCTTATGAGCCGGCTGTATGGACCCCTGAGCTGCGGGTGGGACAGGATTACCTGGTCTCGGACGGCAAGAACAAGTACTCCGTTCCCTTTGACCTGATTGGGGAGAAAGTGGCATTGAGGCTTACAGGGCAGACGGTAGAGGTATTCTACCGTGGGACCCGCGTAGCCATGCACCGGCGCAGCCACACCGCCCAGCGGGACCCCATTGTAAAGATGGAGCATATGCCACCGGAACACCGCAGATATCTGAGTTACAACACAGAGGATTTTACCCAGTGGGCCGCATCCCTTGGAGAATATACCGCCGCTGTGGTCCGGTATTTCCTCTCCAGTGGAAAGGCCCCGGAGCAGGGCTACAAAGCCTGCGTTAGCATAACGAGACTGGCAGAGCGGTACGGCGCGAAGCGGCTGGAAAATGCCTGTGAGCGGCTGCTGTCCTATACCGCAAAGCCCTCAATCCGGACGCTGACTCTGATTCTGAAGAATGGACAGGACAAGCTCCCGATGACCGAATCGTCTGAGCTACATAAGGAGTCCGGACCGCACGGTATTACCCGTGGAGCGGCGTACTTCCGCAAAGGAGGTGCGTCCAAATGATGGCCCAGTCCTCCATGGAAGCGCTGAAAGCCATGCGCTTCACCGCTATGGCAGCAGAGTTGGAGAGGCAGCTCAGCGACCCGGGTTCCTACGGCCAAATGGGATTTGAGGAACGACTGGGGCTGTTAGTGGACGCGGAGTGGAACCGCCGGCAGCAGAACCGGATGCTGCGCTGTCTCCACAACGCTCACCTGGCTGAATACGCCGCCTCCCGTTGCGCACCGTGACCGCTCGAATTGAGCGGGCTGACCGGCATAATTGACCACCTTTTCC
>CANQHN010000066.1 GCA_947623745.1 uncultured Oscillospiraceae bacterium | reverse complement strand
GGCGAAGGTGTAGGTTTTCTGCGGTCACGGTGTAGGACTGCGCCGGAATGGGTGTAGTTTTGCGGCGGCGTATGCAGCTCTCCGAGTGGCTGGACCGGTGGCTGGCCAGCTACGCCGCCGGGACTGTGCGGGAGAGCACACTGGCCGGACACAAGACCGCCGTCAACCTTTATATTAAACCGAGGCTTGGCGGAAAGAAGCTCAACAGCATCACCACCGAGGATGTGCAGCGGATGTACACGGCGCTGAAAAAATCGGGCCGGGTCAGGAATCACCCGGAGTTTGGACACCGGCTCTCAGACGGGATGATCTGCCGCATCCACTACACACTCCACCGGGCCTTGGACAACGCCGTGGCCGCACACCTGATCCCGAGCAATCCCACCGATGGCGCGGTGGTGCCGAAGCCAAACAGCAAACCCATGCATGAATTATATCAGGTATGGCAATATGAGCATGAGCATCCAGAAATGTACAAATTCACTACTGCAAGGTAAGAAACCAGCCGCCGAGGGTCATACCTCAGCGGCTGGTACTGCATAGCAAATTTACTTATTCAAAATTTCCTGCGCTATGGGGTCGTTCACGTCAAGTACAATCACGCGCCGGTTCTTCGCGCCTTCCGATTCCACAAACTTACCGTTTACGTCTCCTTCCGGGATGCGGTCTTTGCCGCGCACAAAGGGATCGGCGGCATAGCCAAGGCCGACGGTCTGGATTTGATTCTCCGGCACTCCAAATGCGCTTACCAACAGATTCTTCACGGCGTCGGCGCGCTTGTTGGACAGGTTGACGCAGGATTCCTGTGTCCCGTCCGTGGCCGTGGTTCCGGCAATCAGGATCGAGGCTTCGGGGTGGGCAAGGATAGCGTCCGCCACCGGCTTTACCGCTTCTTTTGCAGCGGCTTCGTCGATGAAAACATCCTTATTGGCAACAAACATGACCTGCGTCTCGTTCAGCTCAAACGGAGTCTCGAAAACGAGCTGTTCACTCGGCTGCTCGATCGTTACGGTATTTGCCTCCGGCTTTTCCGGCGGGGTGATGAGAAGAGTGTAATTGATGGTATCTGTCTTGCGTCTATATGCACAAATATCCAAATAATATGTGGTATTCGGACTGAGTTCTATCGTTTTAGTCGCAGCAACTCCGCTCTCCTTTGCTCCCCAATCGGTAAGCCTGTTTCCATATTCATCATAGATTGCAGTTATCAAGTCATTTGTTCCCACAGACTCGTTTACCGTTGTAAACGCATATGCAGCGTTTTCCGTATCGTCCGTGGTAAACGCGAGCCAGGAAATTGCGCCATCCCTTACAGTTCCACCGATCTTAGCCCCCATGGGTATGTATCCGGCATCGTCCATGTTGCTTCCTACCGTGAGACTGCCCTCCAATGCGGCATTGGCGCCTACAGCATCGTTGACATTTTCTGCCGTCTGATATGCGTCAGACTGAGCAGTCGTGTTCCTCAAACGAAGCATATAGTGGATCGTGTCCTGTTTGCGCCTATACGCACTAACTACCAAATAGTAGGTCGTATTTGGACGGAGTTGATCTGTCCAGTATGTCTTTGCTGTTCCGCTTTCGTCTGCGCTCCAGTCTGCGAGCCGGTTTCCGCTTTCATCGTACAGAGCAGGAATAAGACTGTTTGTCGCTATTGTTTTATTGATCGCGGTAAGCGCATATTTGGCGTTCTCAGTGGAATCAGTGGTAAATGCGAACCACTGAAGTTCTCCATCCCGGACGGTACCGTACAATTTGGTATTCAGCGGCAGTGAGAACGCATCGTTCTGGTTCGTACCTCCCCGGATATCCCCCGTATCCGTCACTTCATTCGACAGTCCATCATCCTGGATGATACCGGCGGTGTTTCCCGAAGTCTTTGCTTCCTCTGGTTCTGTCGTTGGTTCCGGCGTCTCCTCCGGCTCCGTAGTTTCTTCCGGCTTGGTGGTTTCTTCCGGCTTGGTGGTTTCTTCCGGCTTCGTGGCTTCTCCCGGCTCTGCGGCCGCGCTGGTTGTTTCCGAGGTGACACTCGTTTCCGGGCCTGCGTTGGCGTTTGCGCCGCAGGCGGCAAGGGATAAAGACAGCGCGGCGAAGAGCAAAACAGATAAAGCGCGTTTTCTCATGGGTCGATGTGTCCTCCTTTTGTTTTGCCGCTCTGGGCGGCAATTTTGCTGTCCTCGACGGTTCCCGCCGGGGGCGGGATTGCTCCCGCCCCCTTTGGGTTCCGGCGAGACAACAAAGGCGGCGCAGGATATACTCCTGCACCGCCAAAAAGGACACACAAACTCCTATACTTCACCCTTGTAAAAAAACACAAGGGCGGGTATAATAAGAGTGGCGCTGTTTTCAGCTGTGTGGGAGGTGTAAGCTCCTGCATAGGGCCGTGGGGTGCGGGAACACCCCGCGGCCTGCCTTTTATTGTCTCACGGCCCTATTATATCTTCCGCCGCGCCCTTTTTCAAGGGGGTTTCGCCAAAATGTTGCCTTACCTGTCGATGCGCGCCAGGCGGGCAAAAAAATAGGTATACGAACACCGGGTGTTCGTATACCTATTGGATGGTGGACGATACAGGACTTGAACCTGTGACCTCCCGCACGTCAACGGGACTTCATAACTTTTTCTGACTATTTATAGCATGTTATAGATGATTTTATTATATTTATGATACTTTTTTGACATGTTTAATGCGCTGATGTTCACGTGTTACGCACCCCACTGTGGTCGGTTATGTGGTCAAAGGCGGTTTCAGTTACCTAAATGCAGCCAATCATAATAAAGAAAATCGTGCAAAAAGTTCCCTGCATAAAACAAATCGTGATTTGCATTTATGCTTATCTAGTCTGCCTTGCCAGCAATAATACGAACAAATATAAACACCTTCCGCGATACGAATAGTTAATCCTATTCGTTTTCGCTCTCCCCCACCTCTAAAGCTAAATCTGTCAACTCTCGTAGCTTTTTCTGCAACAGCTTTTTATCCGGCAGGCGCAGAGTGTAATCGGACACAAGCGTTGGTGACATAGTGCGGCTGAGTGCATACTCGACGACCGCATCATCCTTGCCAGCGCACAGAATCACGCCTACGCTGGGGTTTTCGTTGGGCTTCTTCACATCCCGGTCAAGCGCCTCCAGATAGAAGTTAATCTGACCGATATGCTCCGGCTTAAATTTCCCGATTTTCAATTCTACCGGCACGAGGCAACTCAGTGCCCGATTATAAAACAGCAAATCAATGTAGAAGTCCTGTTCGCCGACTTGTATGCGGTACTCCTCACCGATAAAAGAGAAGTCCTTTCCAAATTCCAAAATAAAATCCTTTAGGTTGAGCGTGATCGCTTTACGCAAATTGTGTTCGGAGTAGTCCTTCGGCAAATCGAGGAACTCTAACACATAGGTATCAAGGATGCTACTTCGTACATTATTTGATACAAGATTCGGAAATTGCTTTTGGGTGGAAAGCATATACCGCTCAAAATAAGCACTGTCTATCTGGCGCTCCAACTCGCGTTTTGAATACCGCTCTTTGACACAGAGCGCCATGTAAAAATGCCGTTCCTCGGCGGACTTTGAACCCGCCATAATCAGAAGATGATTTGTCCAGCTGACTTGTGTCACCAGTGGTGTCACAAATTCATCATCCTTATAGGTCTCATAAAATTGCTTCATCCGATAGAGCCCACGGCGATTAAAGCCCTTAATGCCGGGATTATGTTCGGCAATATAAGCGGCAACCTTGTCAATCACCTTGTCGCCAAAGCCCGATGCGGTACACAGATCAGAAAGGTATTCGCCTACGTCCCAATACATTCGGATAAGTTCGGCGTTGACAGCTTTCAGTGCACGGCAGCGAGCTTGATCGATGATGGAGATAATCTCATCAAACTGACTTGTCTTAGGAATCAATTCTTCACTCATGCCCATACTCCCCCATCTGGTGTATGAATCAAACTAGCCTTTAATTTCACCCAAAGCAGAAGCAACAACCTGATACCGGTTTCCAAGTAGCACAAACCCTTAGGGTGAAAATTTAGTCCATGGGAACCTCAAAATAGTCTGCCTATTCTCCCACATTCTAAAACGGTAGCTCTACCTTATACTTATCTTTTACTCTTGCAAATTCTGCGGCATATTTCTGAGGTGGATTAAACAATAGTTCCTTCACTGACGGGAATAAAATCAATTGGCTGAAATTCCTATTATCATACGCAAAACCATATTCGGAAAATTCATTAACACATTTGTGGTAATTACGTTCAAGCGTTGAATCTAACTCATTGTTTGCTTCCCACTGACTGATTTTTTTATGAAATTTTTGGGTGATTTCTAAACGCGAAATACGTTCGTCGCAGATAAAGGCGCAGAAAAGCTTGAGATAATCATCCGTTTTTCCAGAATTCCACAAGTTTATGAATTCCATTATTCGAGGATACTTGTGTTTATCAAGAAAAGGGCTCAATTTCTTAAGATAATCATTTCTTATCGACGAAAAATGGCGGAACGTTTCTATACCTATCTCAAAGCGGCCTTGGTATTCTTTTCCAAATCCGCTTGACGTTAAGAGATCAAAAGCATTATCAATATTTATATCATCAATTTCGTTTTCGTTCACCCAAAGAGAAACATCGTACGTTGATATTTTCCGAACATTTTTTTCTAAAAGACAATACAGTACAATTCGTTCATCATCAGTAGTTATTTCTGTTAAATCAACTGTTTCTGGTGTACTTACAAGAGGCGAATTTTCTCGACCGTCTATAATGCTAAGATACCTACCTTTCAGCTTTCTGGCTTCACGCAGAATGACCTCAAACTTTTCAGTTTGTATCTTTACAGCTTCAGCAACAGCATCATGTATGTGCGCAATATCGTCCTCATTGTCCAGCCTTCGTAATTTATAATCGTTGTTCAAAAACCCCTGCATATCACTATCCGTAATTTCCGGAAGTGCAATCATGATTGACGGAATGTTGTCACAAAACCATATCACGCCGGCCTCATTCAGGCAATATGTGCTTGAATAATAATCCCTTGAGAGGATAGCAATATTTATGCAACTGTTCTTCATACTTTCTCTAACTTCTCCGGATATTTTTTCCCTAACATCGTTGCCCGGAAGAGAAGAACAGAAAACAGCTTCTTTGGGGATTCCTGTTCCAACCAGAAAATCCAATAGAGCATCTGCAATCGCCTTGTCTATTGATCTGTGGCTTATAAATATCACCGACAACATATATTTCTCCTTATTTCACGATGATTTGCTAATAGATTACGCCTAAAAACCCATTATTTTCAATATCTCTTTTGCCGCGCTAGCATCCATTGCCTCTCTCTCCACGCCTTGAAGCCGGTTTTGTTCAACACCGTCTATGTAAGCGAACGCCTCGCTCCGATATTCCTCCGGGATCGCCATTGCCTTTCTTCGCAACTCATTGCATTGCTGGCGGATATTGTACTGCAATCCCTGTTTGGTATATTCCTTCGCACATTCAAAAAAGAAATCTCTCAAATCAAATCCCATAAAGCATATTCCTCTCCCTAATTTAGTATTGTTTTACCCCAACACGTCGCCAAGAATCTTCCAGGCATCGGCACTAATATCGTCATTATAGTGATCCATACAAATACACAACTCCTGGCTCTGCTTATCCTCCCGCACAAAGCCGCCGTGCAGGCCGTGTCGGTCCAGATACGCTTTCAAAACCTCAAATTTTCTGGGGGAGAAGATGTCGATATCCTCGCTCTTGCCTGTGCGGTCAAAGCCGCCCTTGGTTTCGATGATCCAAATCTCGCCGTGAACGCTGACCACATAGTC
>CANQHN010000065.1 GCA_947623745.1 uncultured Oscillospiraceae bacterium | reverse complement strand
CTGGGGATCCGAAACGACATGGAGCGGCTGTACCAGGCGATGGACATCCTGCTGCTCCCCAGCCGGTATGAGGGGCTGCCCGTCACAGGGATAGAGGCCCAGGCGGCGGGGCTGCCGGTCCTGTGTTCGGATGTGATCACGCGGGAGGCCGCCGTATGTGGCGGAGCTGATTTTCTCTCGCTGTCAGAGCCTCCAACTGTCTGGGCGGATACGGCACTTAAAACGGTTGCGGCCCATGTGCGCAAGGACACAAGCCAGGAAATCCGCGCCCACGGATACGATATCCGCCAGGAGGCGGAAAAGCTGGGCCAATTATACTTGGTGCGCGCCACTTCACTGGGACTAAGAAAGAATATGGAGGGACATAAGCTGGTTGGACCTTAAGAGAAGTGGGACCCGTGAGACGAATCTGCGACTTCTGCAGACGGGGAGTCCGGCGATATTTTGATTGTGACATTTCTCTATAACATAATGGAGAGCCTTATATGAGCAATACAGCAATACGTGGGATGGAGGTACAGTTATGCAAGAGCAGGATAAACTTACTCGATACAGGGAAATATTTCCAGACGATGCAAGTAAAGCTAAAGCTTTTGATGAGATTGCTTTACAGGTATACGCTGGGAACTTCGGCAGAATTTCAAAATCGGACTTTGAAACATTGTAATCAATGTGATTAGTTCGTTAATCAAAGACCCTAAAAGCACTAACCCTGCCGGATTTATGATGACCTTCTTGACAAATATTTCAAAAGCAATAGGTTGAATCCTACATGGTATCAAGATAATCAAGAACCAATTGTTATTAGGCGAGGCATGGTTAGCAAAGCAAGTGAAAATGATCCTTTGCCAATTCAACATCAGGCAATTTATAATAGTTTTCAACAGAAGAGCAGACACCATCAACCCAAAATCGATAGAATACGAAAGATTACAAGAGAATACTTAATGATAGACAATAAGTGGAACTAATATGAACCCTCTAGGGTATAAAAGTTTTCTCCTTGGATAGATACCTCTTGCTGGCAACTTGCAAATTGTTGATATTACTGTTTCCTTTGAAATCCTATGATCACACTCGGACCCAAGATAACAGGAAACGGTGTTTTACTGATGTAGTCAAGATTATTTTAGGTGGTTAAGATTATGAAATTATCCGAGAGAATTGAGAGAAAAACGCGAACTACTACGCCTTCAAAAAAATATTCTCCTCAAATCGTTCAAAACATTTCGAGTCCATATATAGAAAAAGTCGGAATGCACACATTTGCAGAAAATCATGAGGTCTCAATTTTTGAGGTCTCGGATTATAGAGCGCTGAATCAACTGATTGGTTATGCAAAGTTTTTAAATACCGACTATGGTGATGTATTTTATCGTGGAGAGGTTCATTTGCATTCATCTCTTTTACCAAGTATCTCTCGACGCCCAAATTGCCACAAGTATGAAGAAGCATTAAATACTGCTATTAATAACGCTATTGGTGATGAAAAGTTTTCCAAAGTAGCAAAACTGGCTGGTTTTAAGGGCATGAAGAATCCCTCGTTGATTGTTGAAGCCTTGCTTCAACATTATGGCTACTCTACTCATTTTGTCGATTTAGTGGACAACCACTGGATCGCGCTATGGTTTGGGCTCAACCAATTTAAGAAAATAAAAAATATGAATGAATATTTTTATTATCAAAGGCGGCAGGTCAATCCAATTGAGTTGGTTACTGCCAAAGACCCCAAAGAAAGCATTTATCAATATATGTTACTTGTTGCAGTTGATAATAATGCCGCTCCTGTCGAACGGGGAATTTATGTGGGCAACGATATTATCACTATTGATTTAAGATCTTCTCTGCCATCTATCTTTCTTCGCCCCCATGCTCAACATGGCTTAGTTGTACGACGCAATATACATAATTCCGGGGTGTCTTTTGATATTTCTTCGAATATAGTTGGAATTGTCCGTTTGCGGATTGATAATGTTATATCTTGGATTGGATGCGGAAATTTACTTGAAAGTTCTAATCTTTTCCCATCTCCTGCATATGACTATGGCTATGAGATTTTATTACAAAGAAAAGATTTATTTGAAAATGAATATCACAGGATTGCACAATACATAGAATAGATTAGGATTAAACGTCTTGTTGACGGCTTGCAAACCGTTGATATTCCTGGGTTTCTCTCAAATCCTATAATTACATTAATTACATTCGGACCATCCGGGAGAATGTATATTATACCTATGCCTGTCCGAAGTGCAAGACAGACGAGGAAGAAACGCCAATCCAGAAAACGGAACGGGTCCCAGCAGTGCTTCCCGGTAGCTTTGCCTCACCGGAGGCGGTTGCGCACATCATGGTATAGAAGTTTGTGATGGCCTCTCCGCTGTACCGGCAGGCGCAGGAACTAAACCGTGCCGGCATCCAGCTCTCCCGACAAACCATGTCCAACTGGATTCTGCGGGCCTCAGATGATTGGCTGATGCCGATTTACGAAGAAATGCACCGCAGACTTGTGTGGGAGAAGGTGCTCCATGCGGACGAAACGACGCTCCATGTGTTGAAGGAACCTGGGAAGTCCGCCCAGTCCAAGAGCTATATGTGGCTCTACCGGACAAGCTCCCATGCCAGACAGCCGCTGGTGCTCTATGAATACCGGCCGGACCGGAAAGCCAGCAATGCGGAGAAGCTCCTGGAAGGATTTTCTAGCTGGCTCCATGCAGATGGATACCCCGGCTACCACAACCTGCTGGAACAAATCCGAGTGGTGGGGTGCTGGGCTCATCTGTGCCGCAAGTTTGACGAGGCGGTGAAATCTTTACACCAAAAAGGCCAGCCGGACTCCGCAGCACTGCAAGGGCAGGCATATTGCAGCAAGCTGTTCTCTATTGAACGGGAGTTGCAGGAGTTGCCGCCGGAAGAACAATATGCACAGCGTCTGATTCGATCTAAACCCGTGATGGACGCTCTGTTGGCATGGGCTCCTGCGCACAAGTCGGCGCCGAAATCTGCGCTGGGCAAGGCCCTATATTATCTGGAAGAACAGTGGCCCTACCTGATCCGTGTTCCGGAGGATGGCCACCTGGAACTGAGCAATAATCTTGCGGAGCGCTCCATTAAGCCCTTTGTGATTGGCCGGAAGAACTTCCTGTTTGCAAGCACACCTCGGGGGGGCGCAGAGCAGTGCTGTGATTTACAGCATGATTGAAACCGCGAAGGCCAACAGCCTGGACCCCTTCCGTTATCTGACATGGGTGCTGACCACCGCGCCGGTCTTAGCCACCCAGGGAGATGGCTGGGCACCCGACTTATTTCCAACAGAGGCCCCGGCCGCTTGCCGGGCCGCAAGCTGAATACTTGATCTGAGAAACGAGCCATGCCGCTGAGAGCACGGTTCGTTTTCTTATACAGATTCTATTGGTTGAAGAATGGGAAGTTCGGTGTCGTCACGGACGAAAGTGCTCATATAGACGGGCAAATACACAAGCTTGCCAGCTTGCGATACATTGCAGTTGGCAAGAGTCAGCGCTGTTTGTATCTCATATTCTGGGTTAGCTGTTGCCTTTGAGATAGCGGAATGAACATAATAGTCTTTCCCGCTTTTGACTTCGATCGGAACTACGGAAAGCTCCATTTCGATTAAAAAATCCAGTTCCCCATTTTTGTGGCTGTTATAGAAATACATCGGGAATCCATGGCTGTTAAGTTCCTGCGCTACGGCATTCTCATAGATACCGCCCAAATTGATTTGCGTGTCTCCCAAAAGGATTTTGGCTCTAATCGAATTTCCGTATTGGCACGTCAGCAGACCAACATCAGAGGAATAGAGTTTAAGCAGACTGCTTTTTGCATTCTGAGCCAGGGATACTCTGGGTTCGGTGGCGTTGTAGACTGGGATGGTCACGCCGGCGGCCGCGAGCCACAGGAAGCTGTCCTCCAGACGTTCAAAGCGCAGCCCCTTTTTGATGTCACTGAAATTGAAACGCCGATTCTGCCGCAGAAGCTGGGATGGGATCTGTTCGTACACAGAGATTAGCATCAATTTCTTCTCATTTTTCTCATATTTCGTAAAATCCAGCTTATAGAGGTCGATGATACTTTTTTGAATGATAGTAACTTGACTGATATTCCCCGTATTGACGTATTCCTGCACCGCAGCCGGCATTCCGCCTACAACGAGGTACCGCTGGAAGTGTTGCATCATTTTGTTGTGGACCAATTCGGACACAGGTTCCCGCACATGATAGCAATGCCTGAGATAAGTCAGAGTGTCAGAAGTAACGCCGGAGGCAGTGAGAAACTCCTCAAAATCCATTGGGTACATCATTACCTCTGTCAGGTAACCTACGGGCGCAGAGCGAAGGCTGTGTAGCTCGATCCCAAGCAGGGAGCCGCTTAGGATATATCGGAAGCTGCCCTCATCTACCCAGAATTTGATTTGGGTCAGGATGTCCTTCATTTCCTGAACTTCGTCGATGAACAATACTGTTTCTCCGCGTTTGAAGGTGTGATCTTTGTACGCGGAGAGATTGATAACAAGATCGTCTACGTTTTTACAGGCGGCCAACACGGGAATCACGTCCGGGTCCTGGATCAGATTGAGCTCCAGGTAATCCACCTGTTCTTCCTGAAGACACTGCCGGATTAGCCACGTTTTTCCCACCTGCCGTGCGCCGCTTACCAGTAATGCGCTTTTTCCTCTTTTCATCCAGGCGAGGATGTTCTTTTTTGCACTGCGTTCCAGCATAGCCGCACCTCTGTTCCTTATGTGACGCTATTATACTATGCGGACAATACTTTTTCAATACATTTCAGCTTGATAATTTGCATTTTTTCTATATATAACGCTTTGACATTTTGCATTTTTTCAATTTAGACACGCTGGAGAAATGTAATCTGGTGACAGCCTGTAATGCCAGCCAACAGTCCAAAAGAGGTTTTGTATATTTCGCCTGCGGGAGTCCATCTGCACGGGGTTTCCGGTCCACCCTGTCGGAGAAAGCGGTCCACCGTCACGGCGAAGAGGTCCACCCGGTCCCCGGCGTGTGTCGAGGACCGGGAGGGAAAGTCGTTATAGGTTTTCGTTTCTCAGTTCGTAAATCGTCCTCATAGCAGAGATGAAGTCCATCGGCTGGCCAGATCCATCATAGAGAAACCATGGATTGTCAAAGAGATTCTCCCCCTGGTGGACCCAGTTCCAAGCCTGCCTTTGTTCTTCCGCAGAGGCTTGTTGCTGTTCCAAATAAGCGAGAATTTCTTGGTGGCCGTGCTGCATCACCGCCATATCACGCCTCCAGGCTCTTGAGGCCGTGGCGCTCCCGCATGGAAACCTTGCCGTCAATGAGGATGTCGTAGGCGTTGTGGATGATGCGGTCCATAATAGCCTCAGAGATGGGGCTGGCCTCCTCGGAACTGGGATTGATTCGCTCGTACCACTCGCTGGTGTCGTACTGGGTGCAGAAGATGGTGGCGCCGTGGGCACAGCGGGCCTCCACAAGCTCCAGGAGGTTGTAGGACTCCTGCGGCGTAAGGCGGCGGATGAGCCACTCATCCAGGATGAGCAGGTCCACCTTCCGGTAACTTTTCACGGTATCCTTGAGTTCGCCCGCAGCCTTAGCAAGGCCCATCTCTTCCAGCAGCTCCGGGAGACGGATATACCGGACGGTCTTGAATTTCCTGCAGGCGGCGTTGCCGAGGGCGCAGGCGAGGAAGGTCTTGCCACTGCCGGAAGCACCCTTGAGGATGATGTGGTGTCCCTCGTCAATATATTGACAGGCAGCAAAGCGCAGTATTTGAGCCTTGTCCAGCCTGCGGTCCTCATGGTACTCAATATCTTCAATCACAGCACCCGGGGCGGCCAGGTGAGCATTGTGGAGACAGCGCTGCATCCGGTTCTGCTGCCGGCGGTTCCACTCCGCGTCCACCAGCAGCCCCAGCCGTTCCTCAAATCCCATTTGGCCATAGGCGCCTGGGTCGCTGAGCTGCCTTTCCAACTCTGCCGCCATAGCAGTGAAGCGCATGGCTTTCAGTGCTTCCATGGAGGACTGGGCCATCATTTGGACGCACCTCCTTTGCGGAAGTACGCCGCCCCACGGGTAATGCCGTGCGGCCCGGACGCTTTCTGGGGCTCGGAGGTTTCGGCCATTGGGAGCTTGTCCTGTCCATTCTTCAGAATCAGGGTCAGCGTCCGGATGGAGGGCTTTGCGGTAAAGGACAGCAGCCGCTCACAGGCATTTTCCAGCCGTTTCGCACCATACCGCTCCGCAAGTCTCGTCATGCTGGCACAGGCTTTGTAACCCTGTTCTGGTGCCTTTCCACTGGAGAGGAAATACTGAACCACAGCGGCGGTATGGGCTCCAACGGATGTTGCCCACTGGGTAAAGTCCTCTGTGTTGTAACTCAGATATCTGCGGTGTTCTGGGGGCATATGCTCCATCTTCACAATGGGGTCCCGCTGAGCGGTGCAGCTGCGCCGGTGCATAGCTACACGGGTCCCGCGGTAGAACGCCTCCACCGTCTGCCCCGTCAGCTGAATCCGCCGCCCGCAACCATACACTTTGACCGTCGAAGTCCTACACCTTGACCGCGCAAATCCTACACCCATTC
>CANQHN010000064.1 GCA_947623745.1 uncultured Oscillospiraceae bacterium | reverse complement strand
AGACAGCGGCCTCTCACGCCGTTAACATCGGTTCGAATCCGGTACGGGTCACCAGAAAATTACTGTGGAAACACAGTACAGATATTTTCCAAAAGACCTTGACAAATGAAGGAAAACGGATATAATACTTACTGTTGAAAAGACGGTAAGGAGAGAAAACCAAGGTTTTCTTTGCTTACTTTCTTTTCGAAGAAAGTATAGTTGGTGCTTATTAGGATGAGGGTCCACCCGTTCCCATTCCGAACACGGAAGTTAAGCTCATTTCTGCCGACGATACTTGCCTGGAGACGGGCCGGGAAAATAGGTAGCGCCAACATAAGGGTCCGGTCCAGCCGGACCGGACCCTTTCATATTCCTCCTTAGCTCAGTCGGTAGAGCACGCGGCTGTTAACCGCGGTGTCGTTGGTTCAAGTCCAACAGGGGGAGCCAAAAAGCGGCTTGCCGCCAGATCATGACGGCAAGCCGCTTTTCCTAAAACGTGTGAACGGCATTATGGGCCTTTAGCTCAGTTGGTTAGAGCAGCCGGCTCATAACCGGCCGGTCCACGGTTCGAGCCCGTGAAGGCCCACCAGATATAGGGGTATAGCTCAGCAGGTAGAGCAGCGGTCTCCAAAACCGCGTGCCGAGGGTTCGATTCCTTCTGCCCCTGCCATGGAAAGTCCCGAAACTGTACAGTTTCGGGACTTTTTCATCACTTTTTTTGGAAATCACTTTTCGCCGAACCGCGGGTGATGCTCTTTTGATGCTCAAATCGTCCCTTCCGCTGCCAACGATTCCGACCCATTCCGTCCGGTACAGCATCAATAAAGCATCACAGATTTGCTCCCCAAGCTGGCCATGTCCGCCAGCCTGGGGAGCGTGGTTTTTATTTTGATGTTGCATTTTTCCTGGGTCATAGCTCGAATCCTGCGGTGATACCGGCCAGCCGAGCAGTGTCCTTCCGCACGTAGTAGAGTTCCGTAATCTCCGAGGTGGAGTGCCCCAGCAGATCGGCCACCTGGCGTGGGGATAGGGCCTTGATGCTGCCGTCTGGTTGCTTCACGCCATTCACCAGGTTGGTGGCGAATGTGTGCCGGAGGCAGTGCAGACCCTTCCGTTCCAATCCTGCCGCCTCCAGGATGCGGTAGTACCGCTTGCGGAAGTTCACCGGGCGGGTATAATTGCCGTGTTCGTCGGGGATCAGGGGGCTGTTTTCTCCGAAGTATCGCTCTGCCCGCAGGCCCAGGATGGCGTCTACGGCGGCCTGGTTCAGCGGCACATCCCGTTTGCTGGAGGCAGTTTTCAGCTTGCCAACCTTCACCTCCCGGCCGCTGGTAGCTTCTTGGCCATCCCGCTTGACAACCTCTTTTATGCCGCGCTGGAGGTGGATCACCCGGCATTCCAGGTCAATGTCGCCGTTCAGGAGGCCCAGGACCTCACCGGTGCGCAGTCCAGTGTTCAGCATGAGTGTGTAGGCGGCAGACTGTTGGTAGATCCTTTTCCCGTCGCTGAAAGTCCTAGATGCTTCAACCTTGAATTGCTCAATTTCAGAGGGGGAGAAGGTTGTGACCGTCTCGAAGGTGGGTTTGTTCTCCTTGCCCTGACTGGCCAGGAAGTTAGCTTTCTTAATCATGGGTGCCGCTGACATCGGATTCCTGGGAATCAACTCCTGCTGGGTGAGATATCTGAAATAGTCGGTTAGGATGTTGTAGACTTTCTTAACCGTGGTGTAGGCGTAGCCCTCGGCCATCCAGTGGTTCAGAACGCTTTTGATATCCGCTGGAGTGATATCCCCCACGATTTTGTCTCCGATCAGTGGATATATCTGGTGTTTTGCGGTACATTCCAGCCGGTCGTAGGTGCCTCGTTCCACGGAGGGGAATTTGAACACCTTGAGCCAATTGTCCATACTGTCCTGCAATTTAGCCTTGGATTCGTCTGTGACCGTGAGCTGTTGATTGAAGGCGGCGATGTACTCGGTGATTTTCTCTTTGACCTCTGGCTTTGAGATTCCGCAGAAGGATTTGCGCTTTCTCTGTCCTTGTTCATCCAGATACCAGACCACGCCGTTCCAGCGCCCGTCGGTCCGCTTGAAAATGTTGCCGCTGGTCAGCAGTTTTCTTTGCATTCGTGTCACTCCCTTCGCAGCGACACAACATACCACAGACCGGCGGCAATAGCCAGGGGCAAAGCGCAGAATTATCAATTCAGACACAATTTCGGGCTTGATGACACAGGTGCAATTCACAGAGGGATTTATTGTTTATGCGGCGCAATTTTTGAGGTGGTACAGGCCGCGACGGCCCGGTGTTCCTCCTCGCTGTCGAAGGAGTATGGTCCCTCCAGGCTCAATTCTTTTGCCAGCCCTACAGCCAGTTTGAATCCGGCGGTAAAGGCCGCCAGGGTTTCCTCCTCCAGCAGCATTCCCTGCTCGTCCACCAGGTGGAGGAGCAGGCGGCGGTTTGGCCTGCTCAGCCGCTGGCTGAGCAGATGGTGAATCCGCTCAGCCTCGGACCTGTGCCGGTCTTTTGTATCTGGGCAGAACTGCCGCTTCATCGCTTTCATATAGTCGTACATGATGTGTCCCTCCTTTGCAGCGACAAACAATACCACAAGGCCGCAGGGCAAAGGTGGACAAACTGATAACTTTACGGATTTTTTGAGGGACTTATTACAGCCAGTTCCTTGCGGCTTTTCATTGTAGACACTGTACCGAATCACAACAGCAAGAGGGCCGCATAAAGTGTGGCCCTCTTGTTATAAAGATTCATCCCATCAAGGTGCCGGGATGCCCCAGGCGTTCACGCTCTGGCCAGCGTATGGAACAGCCTCTGGGTATCTGGTCCACGCCTCGATGCGGTAGGTCTTGCCCTCAGCCCCGAAGCAGTCCAGGTTCTCCCGGCTGTATGGACTGTCCGCTTCTGGCCAGTAGACCTGCCCGCCGTTGTTGCCGTCCGTGCAGTGGAACGTATTCGTGTCATTGGGCGATTCCAGCGCCACCATGACGTGCCAGAGGTTGCCGTTGTCATTTCGGATGAGGAACAGGATATCGCCGGGCCTGATCTGAGACAGGTCCGTCACCTGGCGGGCGGGGTTGGCATCGTCGCCGAACACCAGCGAGCTGACCATGCTTGCATAGCCTCCACAGGCGTAGGTCCCGCTGACCCGGTAGTGCTTCATGACCCGGTTGGCGGCAGTGCTGGCGATCTCGTTCTTGTGTGTACCGGGAGTGTTGTGTGTTCCCCAGACAGTTCCGGTCGGCCAGTTGGTTTCGACTTCATGCAGGAGTTCCAGTACGTTTTCCTCAGTGATGGGTTCTCCGTTGGTGAGGTATCCGTCCCCCTCATTCTGAGCACCGACTGTGATGCTCTGCTCCCTCACGTCGTTCGCGGCGTTTTCTAGTTCTGCTGCGTGAGTCGGAATGACCAGCAGGCTTACCGCCAGCAGTCCCGCGGCCAATGCCGCTGCTCTTTTTCTTCGGTTCATTTTGTGACCTCCTTGTATGTGATGTGGGTTTTTGCAACCAACACAATACCGAAGGAGGGGACACAAGTCCAGAAGAATCGGAGAGAGCACACGGAGAAAAATCAGCTTCACAATGAAGCAGATTGGACATATTTGCCTGCTCATGCAGGGCGGACCATCGAGCCAGATATACTTTTGGCGAAGTGTTCTTCTTTGATTACACTGGTGCATTTGACATAGACCTTCCTATTGTTTATGCGGCGCAGTTTTTGAGGATGTCCCGTTCTGGGAGTGGGTCCGGGCTGCCGCCCGGAAAGCGCCTGTGCCCGGACCGACAACGTCAGACGGGCGCTCTGCTTGCCTCACCCAGAGTGAGAGTCTTTCGCATATTCGCCCGACCTGTGTCTTTGGGGCAGGCACACATATTGCACGGCCCGGTAGCTTGTTCCTGATTCAAACACTGATTCTGGCGCATATCCCCATCTGGACTCCACCGAAACGGGGACGGTTGTAGGAGCTGTTGAGACGCGGACCCCCGAGTTGACCCCCGGGGGGTGAAAAATGACCCCCGCGGGAAAAGCCCCGACCCGCTCTGCGGGGCGGTGTTCGTTGGCCGGAGGTCGCAAAGCGACCCCCGGCCTTTATCCTGCACTTTTTTCGACCCCCCGGTTCACGTCGTCGCAAGCTGCGCATCCTTCGGCCCCGCCTGGCAGCGAAACCTCACTCGCTTTGCTGCTCCTCCTTTCCAAACTGCAGCCGCAGAGCTGGGCTGCAGTTTGGTTTGGGCACAGCGCTCCACACAGTTTTGACACAGCCGCGTTGACGATGAGGGGTGGACTTGTACCTTCCGATTGCTTGGTGGGCACACAGCGGCGCACAGACTGACGTGTTGGGTGCACGGATAATCACTGCTTCTCAGCACAGAGTGCGGTGAGGCAGCGACTTGCGGACGCTCGGTTGTCCCGTTTTTCTGCATTGACGAGTATCTGCGTTCTAGCTTCAGCATGTGACGCAGTGAGTGCCTTTATAATTTGCAGTCAGCGCGGTTGAATGAATCCAACCGCGCTGATTGTTGTTCACTGTAGGGTACAACGGAAAGGACTATTATCAGGTGGGGAACAAGGACATCGCTATGAATAGTCTGGCCGTGCGGGTGCGGGCCATATTCCGTTGAGAATTGTCAATTGTTGCCCATCCCCCAAAGCTCCACCGCAACTGACTTAATCAGCTTGCGGTGGAGCTTTTTTTCGTAAAAACATTTTTGATACTGGTATCCAAAGCAGAAGCATTTGCATTTACAGCGACCGTTTTTTCGCAAAGTAGGCCACTCTATGAAACACATCAAATGAAATTTCAACTATATCTTACCACGCTGTTTCAGTTTTTGCAAGGGCCTGAATGGGCAAAAAGCAGAAAAATGTCGGCCGCCTCTCTTGAATATGTGACACATTTACCAAACGGAGCCTTGCCAAGTGGCAGAATAGATTGCATTCAGGCGCGGATTCGCCGTCAAATCATCGTCAGATCGCGCCGGACTGCTATACGAGGTGATGAAAATGCCAAGAAAGGGCGAAAACATTTACAAGCGGAGAGACGGTCGGTGGGAGGCCCGTTACCCAAAGGGAACAACGCCGGCCGGCTGGACACGGTATGGATCGTGTTATGGGACGACTTACGCCGAGGCAAAAAGCAAAGCGGAGCGAGCCAGGGCGGCACTGTTGGCCGGACTGCCCCAGAACAGAGCCGTCTCGGACCAGCGGAAACTGAAATTCTTTTGCGGCGAGTGGCTGGATACGGTGAAAGAAAACGTAAAGGCGTCCACTTATGCCCGGTATTCCGCGGCATTGGAAAACCATATTGTCCCACGGTTGGGGGATTGCTCTCCGCTGTCTGTCTCTACCCAGACGGTGGACAGATTCAAGCGTGAGCTGCTGTCCGAACGCGGTCTCGCGCCCAAGACAGTCAAGGACATCCTGCTCATTCTCCGGGCCGTCCTCAAGTATACGGCCAGACAGCTCCCCGGCAGCCTTCCCGCCATCGACTTCACCTATCCCAAGGAATTTCGCAGGGAAATGCGCGTGCTGACCCTGGAGGAACAGTGGCGGCTAACAAGCTATCTCACCCAGGATATGGACCGAAGCAGGTTCGGCGTGTTGCTGGCGCTGCTCACCGGCCTTCGCATTGGGGAGCTTTGCGCCCTGCGCTGGGGGGACATTTCGCTTCATAACGGGACCCTCCGGGTTACCGCCACGGTACAGAGACTGCCCAGCCGGGACGGAGACAGCAAGACTGAACTGGCAATCGGGGACCCTAAGAGCGAGGCGTCCGCCCGGACCATCCCCTTGTCTAACCTTGCAGCGCGGCTGTGCTGGCAAATCGGGCCGGGCCGCCCGGTTGACTATGTGCTGACGGGGACGGAACACTGCATGGAGCCGCGAACGCTGCAATACCGCATGAATAAATTCGCTGCCGCCTGCGGCCTGGAGGGTGTCCATTTCCACACGCTGCGTCATACATTCGCCACACGGTGTGTGGAGGCGGGCTTCGAAATCAAGAGCCTCAGCGAGATCCTGGGCCACGCCAATACGTCCATTACCATGGACCGGTATGTCCACTCGTCCATGGAGCTAAAACGAAGGAATATGGAAAAGCTCTCGGCCATGGGCCTTTGAGTGATTCGCCGTCACATTTTCTGGTCAAACCGCCCGCAGGGCCTTGTGCTGTGGGCGGTTTTCGTATAGTGGCCTACTTTGCGAAAAAACGGCTGCTGAAAATGCAAAACGCTTCTGCTTTGGATACCTGCACCCTCCTAGTTCAATTTGGAGGTATCAAATTGCCATAATTCTTGCACGTCTTATATGTGCGAAATATGCTAAAGTACTAAATAGATGATACTTGAAAGGGGGTTTTTCGTTGATGCCTCTAATTTCTGACTATACAATGCTGCGTTCCGGTGAAACCGGCATCCACACTCACCCCCATGCCCATATCATTCTTCCCATCCAAAAGGCCTTTTACATCCGGTTTTTGAACTGCGCCCACGAGCTGACTCCGGTGCAGATCGGGTTCATTCCCCCCGGAGTGACCCACGACTTCAATTGCGAGGGCCTGGCTCTGGCCCTGAACATCCCGGCCGAGATGGTCGATCCAGTGTACTCGGTCCTGCTGACGGAGAACTGGGTGGTGGATATCGACGAGGATCTGGAACTGCTGGTGGACCTGATCAAGCGGGAGACCCGCAGCGAGAAGCGCAACCAGGAGTCTCTGTGCTACCTGTTCTACTATCTGTACAACTGTCTGGTGGAAAGCCACCAAATGTCCCCCCTATCTCTGCGTTATCTGCACGCCAACTACGCCGGCCCAGTGAGCATCGCGGAGCTGGCAGACATAGAGGGCTACAGCACCGCTCACTACTCCCAGTGGTTCAAGATGAGGATGGGCTGCACTCCCAGCCAGTACCTGCAGGCCCTGCGCATCAAGAAGGCAAAGGAGATTTTGGCCACCACCCGCTACCGAGTCCAGGATGTGGCTCTTCAAGTGGGCTACATCAACGGCTCATCATTGAACCGCGCTTTCCGGTCCGTGGTCGGGGTCACGCCCAAGGAGTATCGCAGACGGTCGAGAACAGAGTTGAAGTTTGTAGCCGAGTGGGTTGTAAGGCCGCGGGATGCGAGGGCGGACAACCGAAATGACAGGAGCGCCAGGGTCCTACAGGCGCGGCAGACTGCATGAGATTTGTAGCAGCAAAGTTGTATCACTTGTCATCTGCGTACAGGAAGGAGGGTAGACAGCGAAAAGCCCGTTGGGTTCAATTCCATTCGGGAAAGGGCATGATATCTTGATGGGAAAGATAGAATCGAAACACGCTGACAGTGGAAGGAGGAAATGATGAGAGTAGGGAATCATACGAAATCGCAAAAAAAGGCCGGCAAATATATAGAGGCCGTTATATTCAGTATCATCTTTTTTGGATTATTTATTTTTGTTGCCCTGAGAATGGGTCCGCTGAATATGCTCAACACCCTGTTCAACACAGCTTACGCTATCTTGATTGACACATGTTTGTATATTATGGCGCTGGCTATCGTACTGGGTGCGTTAGCGGGTCTGCTTGCTGAATTCGGAGTGATTGACCTGTTCAACCTGATTCTTGCTCCGCTCATGAGGCCGCTCTACGGACTGCCCGGAGCAGCGTCGGTAGGCATCATGACAACATACTTCTCAGATAACGCTGCAATACTGACTCTGGCAGACAACACAAAGTTTAAGCGTTTCTTCAAAAAATATCAGATGCCTGCGTTGACCAACGTCGGAACCGCATTCGGAATGGGCCTAATGGTTTCAGCCTACATGGCGACGCACGGCGCACAGATGAACATCAACCTCTTTCCGGCGGTGCTCATAGGCAATCTTGGCGCAGTAATTGGCAGTATTGTCAGCACAAGGTTGATGCTGATATCTACCAAACGCATCTATGGCTCTCAAACGGAGGCACTCACCGATGACGATGTCGAACGCGAGCAGGAGGAGAATAACTACGAGCACTCCATCGGTTTGCGGATTCTAAACTCCGCAATTGATGGGGGCAGAAGCGGTGTCGACGTCGGTGTGGGAATCATCGCACCGGTTGTCCTGATTTGCTCTGTTGTACTGATTCTTTCCAACGGAAGTTTCGAGGGCAAGAGCGTATTTACCGGCGCGGCCTATGAGGGGATCGGGCTGATTCCCTGGCTTGCGGAGAAGATCGACTTTATTCTCCAGCCCCTTTTTGGTTTTGCATCTCCGGCGGGGATATCCGTACCCGTCACAGCCCTGGGCAGCGCTGGTGCGGCAATCGCACTGGTGCCCCAACTGATGCAGGCGGGTACTGCCAGCGTCCACGATGTTGCGGTGTTTACTGCTATGTGCATGTGCTGGAGCGGGTATCTGAGTACACACGTCTCGATGATGAAGGAACTTGGCTATGTGGAATTGACCGGAAAGGCGGTGCTTTTTCACACCATTGGCGGAATCTGTGCCGGCGTCTCGGCCAATATTCTATTCAATTTGTTTTTCTGAATTACAGACCAATATGACTATAATCATAAAAAACATGTCTCAATTTCGACCTGTTGACAAAGCGGCAAAAAAAGTGCCCGGGA
>CANQHN010000063.1 GCA_947623745.1 uncultured Oscillospiraceae bacterium | reverse complement strand
TTCCGGGCGCCTCTGGAGGAGATGAAGTACTCCAGCACGGACAGGCCCTCGCGGAAGTTGGCCTTGATGGGGATCTCGATGGTGCGGCCGGCGGTGTCGGCCATCAGGCCGCGCATACCGGCCAGCTGACGGATCTGGGCCATGGAGCCGCGGGCGCCGGAGTCAGCCATCATCCAGATGGGGTTGTAGCGGTCCATGTGGTTCTGGAGGGCGGCGGTGACGTCGGCGGTGGTCTTTTCCCAGGTCTGCACGGACAGGCGGTAGCGCTCGTCGTTGGTGATCAGGCCGCGGCGGTACTGCTTGTCGATGCGGATGATCTCCTTCTCGGTGTCGGCGATGAGCTCGTACTTCTTGGGGGGCACCGTCATGTCGGCGATGGCCACGGTGAGGGAGCCTATGGTGGAGTAGTGGTAGCCCAGGTTCTTGATGGCGTCCAGCATCCCGGCGGACTTGGTGAACCCGTGCTTCTCGATGCAGCGGTCGATAATCTTGCCCAGCTGCTTCTTGCCCACCACGAAGTTGACCTCGGGGTCGAACATGGTCTCCGGGTCGGTGCGGTCCACAAAGCCCAGGTCCTGGGGAATGGCCTCGTTGTAGATGAGGCGGCCCACGGTGGTCTCCACCAGCTTGTGGCGCATCTCGCCGTCCACCTCGCGGTACATGCGCACCTTGATGGGGGCGTGGAGGGTGACTATGCCGGAGTCGTAGGCCAGCATGGCCTCGTCCTTGTCGGCGAAGATGTGGCCGGTGCCCTCCTCATCCCGGGTGAAGGTGAGGTAGTAGGCGCCCAGGATCATGTCCTGAGAGGGGATGGTGACGGGGCCACCGTCCTGAGGCCGCAGCAGATTGTTGGCGGAGAGCATCAGGATGCGGGCCTCGGTCTGGGCCTCGGCGGACAGGGGGACGTGGACGGCCATCTGGTCGCCGTCGAAGTCGGCGTTGAAGGCGGTACACACCAGGGGGTGCAGACGGATGGCGCGGCCCTCTACCAGCACCGGCTCGAAGGCCTGGATGCCCAGGCGGTGGAGCGTAGGCGCGCGGTTGAGCATGACCGGGTGGTCCTTGATGACGAACTCCAGGGCGTCCCACACGGCGGGGGCCCCCTTGTCCACCATCTTCTTGGCGGATTTGATGTTGTTGGCCAGCCCGTCCTCCACCAGCTTCTTCATGACGAAGGGCCGGAACAGCTCGATGGCCATCTCCTTGGGCAGGCCGCACTGGTAGATCTTCAGGGAGGGGCCCACCACGATGACGGAGCGGCCGGAGTAGTCCACCCGCTTGCCCAGCAGGTTCTGACGGAACCGGCCCTGCTTGCCCTTGAGGAAGTCGGACAGGGACTTGAGGGCCCGGTTGTTGGCGCCGGTGACGGCGCGGCCCCGGCGGCCGTTGTCGATGAGGGCGTCCACCGCCTCCTGGAGCATCCGCTTCTCGTTGCGCACGATGATGTCGGGGGCGTTGAGCTGCATCAGCCGCTTGAGGCGGTTGTTGCGGTTGATGACCCGGCGGTACAGGTCGTTCAGGTCGGAGGTGGCAAAGCGGCCGCCGTCCAGCTGGACCATGGGCCGGATCTCCGGGGGGATGACAGGCAGCACGTCGATGATCATCCACTCGGGCTTGTTGCCGGACTGCCGGAAGGCGTCCACCACCTCCAGGCGCTTGACGATGCGGGCCTTCTTCTGGCCGGAGGCCTCCTTCAGCTCGGCGTGGAGCTGGGCGGAGAGCTCCTCCAGGTCGATCTGCTGCAGCAGCTTCTTGATGGCCTCGGCGCCCATTCCAGCGTCGAAGTCGTCCTCATATTTCTCCCGCATATCGCGGTACTCTTTTTCCGAGAGGAGCTGGTTTTTGGCCAGGGGGGTGAACCCCGGGTCGATCACGATATAGGACGCGAAGTACAGCACCCGCTCCAAAATCCTGGGGCTGATGTCCAGCAGCAGGCCCATGCGGGAGGGGATGCCCTTGAAGTACCAGATATGGGACACGGGGGCGGCCAGCTGGATGTGGCCCATGCGCTCCCGGCGCACCTTGGCCCGGGTGACCTCCACGCCGCAGCGGTCGCAGATCTTGCCCTTGAAGCGGATCTTCTTATACTTGCCGCAGTGGCACTCCCAGTCCTTGGTGGGGCCAAAGATCTTCTCGCAGAACAGGCCGTCCCGCTCGGGCTTGAGAGTTCGGTAGTTGATGGTCTCGGGCTTTTTGACCTCGCCGTAGGACCACTCCAGGATCTGCTCCGGGGAGGCGATGCCGATCCGGATCGCGTCAAACTCAGCGTAGCTCATTGTTCAATCTCCTCCCTCTATCAAAAATCGTCCTCGCCGGCGAACAGGTCGTCCTCAGAGGGCTCCTCATCGTCGTCCAGGTCGCCGTCCTCGGGCTCCAGATCGTCGTCGTCATCCTCGGCCTTGAGGGTGTAGCCCGCGGCGGAGAAGTCGGACTCGTCGGCGGAGAAGTAGAAATCATCGTCGTCGTCGCGGCGGCCGGGGACATACCCGTCGTCATCGTCGTCCTTGATCTCGATCTCGTTGCCCTCGGCGTCCAGCACCCGCATGTCGAGACACAGGGCCTGCAGCTCCTTGATGAGCACCTTGAAGGACTCGGGCACGCCGGGACGGGGCACGTTGCGGCCCTTGACGATGGCCTCGTAGGTCTTGACACGGCCGGTGACGTCGTCGGACTTGACGGTGAGGATCTCCTGGAGGGTGTAGGCCGCGCCGTAGGCCTCCAGGGCCCAAACCTCCATCTCGCCGAAGCGCTGGCCGCCGAACTGGGCCTTGCCGCCCAGGGGCTGCTGGGTGACCATGGAGTAGGGGCCGGTGGAGCGGGCGTGGATCTTGTCGTCCACCAGATGGTGCAGCTTGAGGAAGTAGACGTAGCCCACGGTGACGGGGTTGTCGAACCGCTCGCCGGTGCGGCCGTCGTACAGCCAGTTCTTGCCGTCCACCAGGCGCAGCTTTCCGGCCTTCTGCCAGATCGCCACCTGGGCGGAGTCGGCCATCTCCTCGGCGGTGAGCTCCCGCATCCCCTGGCCGTCCTCGTCGGCCAGGTAGAGCTGCTTGCCGATCAGAGGCTCGTTGGTGCCCACCTCGCGGGACAGGCCCGCCAGCTTCAGGCACTCCTGGATGTCCTGCTCGTTGGCGCCGTTGAAGATGGGGGTGGCCACCTTCCAGCCCAGGGTCTTGGCGGCGTAGCCCAGATGGACCTCCAGCACCTGGCCGATGTTCATACGGGAGGGCACGCCCAGGGGGTTCAGCACGATATCCAGAGGGGTGCCGTCGGGCAGGAAGGGCATATCCTCCTGGGGCAGGATGCGGGAGACCACGCCCTTGTTGCCGTGGCGGCCGGCCATCTTGTCGCCCACGCTGATCTTGCGCTTCTGGGCGATGTAGACCCGGACCACCTCGTTGACGCCGGGGCCCAGCTCGTCGCCGTTGTCCCGGGTGAACACCTTCACGTCCACGATGATGCCCCGCTCGCCGTGGGGCACCTTCAGGGAGGTGTCCCGGACCTCACGGGCCTTCTCGCCGAAGATGGCCCGCAGCAGGCGCTCCTCGGCGGTCAGGTCGGTCTCGCCCTTGGGGGTGACCTTGCCCACCAGGATATCGCCGGCGCGCACCTCGGCGCCCACGCGGATGATGCCCCGCTCGTCCAGGTCCTTCAGGGCGTCCTCGCCCACGTTGGGGATGTCCCGGGTGATCTCCTCGGGGCCCAGCTTGGTGTCCCGGGCCTCGGTCTCGTACTCCTCGATATGGATGGAGGTGAACACGTCGTCCTTGACCATACGCTCGTTGAGCAGGATGGCGTCCTCGTAGTTGTAGCCCTCCCAGGTCATGAAGCCCATGAGGATGTTCCGGCCCAGGGCGATCTCACCGTGGTCGGAGGACTGGCCGTCGGCCAGCACGTCCTGGAACTCCACCCGCTGGCCGATGTCCACGATGGGCCGCTGGTTGATGCAGGTGCCGTGGTTGGAGCGCAGGTACTTGGTCAGGCGGTACTCCTTGGTGCCCAGCTCGGGGTCGTCATAGGCCACGGTGATGTGGCGGGCGGACACCCGCTTGACCGTACCGGCGCCCTCGGAGAGCAGGGAGACCTCGGAGTCGATGCAGTTCTTGTGTTCCTGGCCGGTGGCCACGATGGGGGCCTCGGGCCGGAGCAGAGGGACCGCCTGGCGCTGCATGTTGGCGCCCATCAGGGCGCGGTTGGCGTCGTCGTTCTGGAGGAAGGGGATCATGGCGGTGGCCACGGAGACCATCATCTTGGGGGACACGTCCACGTAGTCCACCCGGCGCTTATCCACGGAGATGATCTCGTTGCGGTGGCGGCAGGTGATGCGCTCGTTGATGAAGCGCCCCTCCTCGTCCACCGGCTCGGTGGCCTGGCCGATGATGAACTCGTCCTCCATATCGGCGGTCATATACTCGATCTCGTCGGTGAGCACCCCGGTCTCCTTGTCCACCCGGCGGTAGGGGGTCTCGATAAAGCCGTAGCGGTTGACCCGGGCGTAGGAGGCCAGGTAGGAGATCAGGCCGATGTTGGGACCTTCGGGGGTCTCGATGGGACACAGGCGGCCGTAGTGGGAGTAGTGCACGTCGCGCACGTCGAAGGAGGCGCGGTCCCGGGACAGGCCGCCGGGGCCCAGGGCGGACAGGCGGCGCTTGTGGGTCAGCTCAGCCAGGGGGTTGGTCTGGTCCATGAACTGGGACAGGGGGCTGGAGCCGAAGAACTCCTTGATGGCGGCGGTGATGGGCCGGATATTGATCAGGCTCTGGGGGGTGACCACATCCAGGTCCTGGATGGTCATGCGCTCCCGGATCACCCGCTCCATGCGGCTGAAGCCGATGCGGAACTGGTTCTGGATCAGCTCACCCACGCAGCGCAGGCGGCGGTTGCCCAGGTGGTCGATGTCGTCGGGCGTGCCCACGCCGTGGGCCAGGCAGTTGAGGTAGTTGATGGAGGCCATGATGTCCTCCACGGTGATGTGCTTGGGGATCAGGTCGTCCAGGTGGTCGGTCACGGCCTCCTTGAGCTCCTCGCCGCTGTACTGCTCCAGCAGGGCGCAGAGTACGGGGTAGGACACCTTCTCGGTGACGCCGCACTCCTCGGGGTCGAAGTCCACGAAGCCCTTCATGTCCACCATATTGTTGGAGAACACCTTGACCATCTTGCCGTCCAGGTCCAGCACGGCCTCGTTGACGCCCCGGGCCTCCAGCTCCTGGGCCCGGGCCCGGGTCAGGTTCTCGCCGGCCTCGGCGATGATCTCGCCGGTGCGGGGGTCGGCCACGGGCATGGCCAGGGTGTGGCCGGTCAGCCGGGCGGACATGGCCATCTTCTTATTGAACTTGTAGCGGCCCACGCTGGACAGGTCGTAGCGCCGGGGGTCGAAAAACAGGCCGCGCAGCAGGGACTCGGAGGAGTCCACCGTGGGGGGCTCGCCGGGGCGCAGCTTGCGGTAGATCTCCAGCAGGGCGTCCTCGTAGGTCTTGCAGGCGTCCTTCTCCAGGGTGGCCAGGATGCGCTCGTCCTCGCCGAACATCTCCAGGATCTCGGCGTCGGTCCGGGGACCCACGGCGCGGATCAGGCAGGTGATGGGCAGCTTGCGGTTCTTATCGATGCGGACGTAGAAGATGTCGGACAGGTCGGTCTCGTACTCCAGCCAGGCGCCCCGGTAGGGGATGACGGTGGTGGCAAAGGTGAGGTTGTCGGCCTTGTCGGCGGTGCGGGAGTAGTACATGCCGGGAGAGCGGACGATCTGGGAGACGATGACCCGCTCCGCGCCGTTGATGACGAAGGTGCCGGCGTTGGTCATGATGGGGAAATCCCCCATGAAGATCTCCTGCTCCTTGATCTCCTCGGTCTCCTTGTTGCGCAGGCGCACCCGCACCTTGATGGGGGCGGCATAGGTGGCGTCCCGGGCCTTGCACTCCTCCACGTCGTACTTGGGCTGCTCGTCCATGGAGTAGTCGATGAAGGACAGCTCCAGGTTGCCCGCGTAGTCGGTGATGGCGGCCACGTCCCGGAAGACCTCCCGAAGGCCCACGTCCAGGAACCACTGGTAGGATTTTTTCTGTACCTCCAGCAGGTTGGGCATGTCCAGGATCTCCTGATACCGGGCGAAGCTCTTGCGCAGAGTCCTGCCGTAATACACGTCCTTGACCATTTCTAAAAATCAACTCACTTTCTGCAAATTGAAAGGGGTGGATCTGCCTTTTCTGCGCCTCTTTCCCCGAAAAATTCCCTGCTTTCTCCGGCATTTTATACAAAAGCGAGGCGTTTCCCCAAGTGCGCACGCCCGGCGGCGTTTGCACTTTCATTTTCCATCCTCTTGCCTTTCCGGCGGGGCCGTGCTATACTGCACATAGAGCCAGGGGGGGACCAGGCTCTTTTTTCATGGGGCATAAAAGCATTTTATTATAATATGCGCCCCCAGAAAAAGTCAAGCCTTTTCCGGAATTTTTCTTCCCCCGGCCCTTGCTTTTTTCCGTCCCCTGGGGTATAATGTCTCCCGCACCTGCCGGTGTGATGGAATTGGTAGACGTAGTGGACTCAAAATCCACCGCTGGCGACAGCGTACCGGTTCGAGTCCGGTCACCGGCACCATATCGAGTGTTCATAAGGGATTTCACCTTATGAACACTCGATTTGTTTTTCTATGTAGAGCATGCGGAACGCCTGCTCGTTTTTTATGCCGGGATAGGATCGGTGCGGTACTCCACCGCCACACCCTTGCGGGTGTCTGCCTTGTAGTTTTGGCGGTCTACCCGTCCCGGCCATTCGATATACCCCACAAAGCGGTAGTAGATCACGACCCGCTGGGTGCGGTTCTTACCCGTGCCCTCGGTTTCATAGACGTCGATGTGGTCGATGAGCTCCCGCAGCAGCGGGGAGGTCAGACGGTCCATCCGCATGAATTGGCGCACAGCCTTGATGAAGCTGTCCCGCTCCCGCTGGTGCTGTCCCGATTCCGCCAACTTCCTGCGCAGAGCGGAGATCTTGTCTTTCAGTTCCATCCGCTCCACCTCGTACTTGTGGCTCAGCTGCATGAACCATTCATCGCTCACCTTGCCCGTGGCGTTGTCCTCGTAGAGCTTTTCGTAGAGCCTGGAGACAGTATCACTGCGGACGATGGATTTTTGCAGTTCCTCCTCATCCCGCTTCCGTTCCTTCAGAAGCTCCTGATTGGTCTTTTGGACCAGCATCTCAGCAAAGGCGGCCTCGTCGTTCCGCAGCATCTCCGCCATCCGCCGCAGCTCCAGTGTCACCACCTGCTCAATGGCGTCCGCACGGATATAGTGGCGGCCTGGGCAGTCGCCGCGATAGTCTACAGCGTTGTTGGAGCATGAGAAGTAGTGGATGTCCCTGTTTTTTGTGTTCGTGTGGTAGTGCATTTTCTTGTGGCAGTCCCCGCAGTACAGAAGGTCAAAGAAAACGCTCTTTTTGCCGTTCCCCTTCTTGGGCGCACGGCGTTTTGTCCTGGCAACCAGGGCTTGCACCTTCTCAAAGTCGGCCCTAGCGATGATCGGCTCATGGACGTCCTTAAACACCACCCAGTTCTCCGGGTCGTTCTCCATCCTCCTCTTATTTTTGAAGGATTTGGAGTAGGTCTTGAAGTTAATGACATCCCCGCAGTATTCCTGCTGAGAGAGGATCTTTTGAACCGTCGTCTTGCACCACTTGTACGGGTTCGGCTGGGTGTTCTTCCCGCCCCTCGGAAGGCCCTTGCTCTGCCAGTAGGCCATGGGGACCATGACCTTTTGCTCCTGGAGTATACCGGCGATGGCCTCATTGCCCTTCCCCTCCAGGCACATCCTGAAAATGCTCTTGACCACCTCCGCCGCCTCCGGGTCGATGATCCACTTCTTTTTGTCCTGCGGGTCCTTCCTATACCCGTAGGGCGGCTGAGACAGCGGCTCGCCCGCGTTGCCCCGCAGGCGGTGGGAAGAGCGCACCTTCTTGGAAATGTCACGTGCGTACATCTCATTAGTCAACCTTGCATAAAGCATGACGGGTTTACAGTTCTACAAAGCCTATGAAATTGTAGTAGATGTTGATGTCCCGTTCCATGTGGTCATCCACCTGATATTTCTCGCCGACCTCAATTTTCTGAATGAGCCGGACAAGGGTAGGGCGGTCAAGCTCCTCAAGCTGGGTATAGTCCTGTATCATGTCCAGCCAATCGTCAACCGACTGCTCGTTTGCCCGGCTGGTCGCCAGCTTTGCGGAGATGTCCTTTTTGCGCTCCAGCTTCTCCGTCCGTTCTGCTTCGTACTTGTTCAGAAGCTGGATACAGACACTTTCCGGGATACGTCCCATGACCTTATCCTCATAGGCGGCCTGAATCAGCTTTTCAAGTTCGGCAAGGCGCTTGTCCAGTGCGGACAGCTCCGCTTTCAGAGTGTTCGCCCGTTCTGCGTTGGCAGATTCTTTCTTGGCGAGTATCCGCTCCTTAAGGGCTTCGCGGCTCTGCTGGGCGAAGAATGCCTTGTTGCGGATGTCGGTCAGCACGATCTCTGTCAAAACCTTTTGGTTGATGTAGTGGATCGTACAGGCATCCTTGCCGCCGGAAGCGTAGCGATTGCACATATACGCCTTGAACTCCGGCTCTTTCCCTGTTGTCTTCTTTCGGTAATCACGGAGATACCGAAAAGAAGATCCGCAATCCATGCACCGCAGAAGCCCTCCGAATAGAGCAATCGTTCCGCTCTTGCCCGTCCTGCTTCTGGACGGGTGGTTGTCCATCCGCTGAACGGCATCCCACGTTTCCTGAGAGATGATAGGCTCATGAGTATTCTCAACCTTGATCCAATCCTCTTTCGGCTTGCTGACCTGCTTATGGTTTTTGTAGGACACCGTACCTGTTTTGTTCTGCACCATGTGACCAATGTAAACCTCGTTTCGGAGAATCGTCTTTACAGTCACATCATTCCAATACGGGGTCTCGCCACGCAGATTTTCCCGTCCCTCTGCCATGTAATAGAACATTCTTGGTGCGGGAATTTTTTCGGCGTTCAGTTGCAGTGCGATTTTGCGAAAGCCATAGCCTTGCAGTCTAAGGTCGAAAATGTGACGCACCACCGGCGCAGTCACCGGGTCGATCTCCAAAACGTGCTTGTCGTCTGCGCTCTTTTTGTAGCCCAGCGGAGCATAGCACCCGACATACTTGCCGCTCTTGAACGTGGATTGCTTTACTGCCTTGATTTTGTTGCTGGTATCCCGCGCATAGAGGTCGTTCATCACGTTTTTCAGAATGACCAGCATTTCATTGTTCTT
>CANQHN010000062.1 GCA_947623745.1 uncultured Oscillospiraceae bacterium | reverse complement strand
CCGGTGCGCTTTTTCGCGCCGATGAGGTAGTCCAGCAGCAGCACGCCGGTCTGGTTGCCGGTGAGCACCTTGTACTCCCCGCCGCCGGTGTGGACCATCAGGCCCACGCGGTCGGCGTCCGGGTCGGAGCCCAGGATGAAGTCGGCGCCCTCCTTCTTGGCGATGTCCACCGCCAGATAGAAGCCCTCCGGGTTCTCCGGGTTGGGGGAGACCACAGTGGGGAAGTTGCCGTCGATGACCATCTGCTCGGGCACACAGATGACGTGCTTCATGCCCAGGCGCTTGAGGGCCTCGGGGATGAGCTTGTATCCAGTGCCGTGGAAAGGAGTGTACACCATTTTAAAGGTGTCGGCCATCTGCTCCACCACGGTCTTGTCGTTGGCCTGGGCCAGGGCGTTGGCCAGGAACTTCTCGTCGGTCTCCTCGCCCATCAGCACGATTCTGCCGTCGGCAACGGCTTTTTCGTAGTCGGTGGTCTTGACGCACTGGAACACATCCAGTTCCTTCATCTTTTTGGCCACCTGATCGGCGTGCTTGGGCGGCAGCTGGGCGCCGTCCTCCCAGTAGACCTTGTAGCCGTTGTACTCCTTGGGGTTGTGGCTGGCGGTGATGTTGATGCCGGCGATGCAGCCATACTCCCGGATGGCGAAGGACAGCTCGGGGGTGGGCCGCAGGGACTCGAACAGGCGCACGGGGATGCCGTTGGCGGCCATAACGCAGGCGGCCTCCCGGGCGAAGGTCTGGGAGTTGTTGCGGCAGTCGTAGCACACGGCCACGCCCTTGGCCGCCGCCTCGGGCCCCTCCTCCAGGATGACCTGGGCGAAGGCCTGGGTGGTGTGGCGCACCACGTGGACGTTCATCCGGTACAGGCCGGGGCCCATGGTGCCCCGCAGGCCGGCGGTGCCGAAGGAGAGCTGGTCGAAGAAGCGGGACTCGATCTCCTTGTCGTCGCTGCGGATGGACTCCAGCTCGGCCTTCTCCTCGGCGGACAGGGCGGGACTGGCCAGCCAGGCCTCGTAGGTATCGCGGTAGGACATGATGATGACCTCCATTTACAGATTTTTCGCGGGGAAACTTTTCTGGACTTAGCATAGCACAACGGCGGCGGCATTTCCAGTTCTTTTTAGAGGAATTTGCCAAAAGGGGGCGGCCCGGGGCGGGGAAAAGAAATTTTCTCCGCCCGGCCCCGCGCCGTTGCCACCGGGAAAAATCTGTGCTAAAATAAAGTGTTAAAGAATGCCAAATTCCCCCGGAGGTGATACCATGGACGCCCAGAGCCGCCGCGCCGCCCTGGCCGAATACCTGACCCGGTCCCAGCAGCCGGTCCCGGCCTCCGCCCTGGCCGCCCAGTTCCAGGTCAGCCGGCAGATCATTGTGGGGGATGTGGCCCTGCTGCGGGCCGGCGGGATGGAAATCTCCGCCACCCCCAGGGGCTATGTGCTCCCCAGAGAGGGCGCCGGGGCGGTGTACACCGTGGCCTGCCTCCACGCCCCCGAGGATATGGGCCGGGAGCTGGAGATCATGGTGGACAACGGCTGCACCGTGCTGGACGTGGTGGTGGAGCACCCCGTCTACGGCCAGCTCACCGGCCAGCTCCAGCTGTCCTCCCGGTACGACGTGGAGCAATTTTTAAATAAGGTATCCTCCAGCGACGCCCGGCCCCTGGCCGAGCTGACCAAGGGTATCCACCTGCACACGGTCCGCTGCCCCAGCCGGGACGCCTACCAGCGGGTGCTGGCCCAGCTGGAGCGGGCCGGATTCCTGTATCAATCCCCCTGAGAGGAGACGGCCATGCCCCCAAAGATTTTAGTGATCGTGGGCCCCACCGCCTCGGGAAAGACCGCCCTGTCGGTGGAGCTGGCCCTGCGCTGTAACGGTGAGGTGGTCTCCGCCGACTCCATGCAGATCTACCGCTCCATGGATATCGGCACCGCCAAGCCCACCCTGGCCGAGCGCAGGGGCGTCCCCCACCATATGCTGGATGTGGCCGACCCGGGGGAGGACTTCTCCGTGGCCCGGTATGTGGAGATGGCCTCCGCCTGCATCGAGGACATCCTGGCCCGGGGCAGGCTGCCCATCCTGGCCGGCGGGACGGGACTGTATATCGACTCCCTGCTCTCCGGGCGGACCTTCGCCGCCTTCTCCCCCGACGCGCCCCTGCGCGCCCAGTTCCAGCGGCGGGCGCGGGAGGAGGGGAGCCCCGCTTTGTGGAGGGAGCTGGAGCGGGTGGACCCCGAGGCCGCGGCGCGGCTGCACCCCAACGACGAAAAGCGCATCATCCGCGCCCTGGAGGTGTGGCAGACCACGGGCCGGACCATCTCGGAGCACAACCGGGAGACCCGGGCCCTCCCGCCCCGGTACCAGGCGCTGACCATCGGCCTGGCCTTCCGCCGCCGGGAGGATATGTGGGCCCGGATCGACCGGCGGGTGGACCAGATGATGGCCGACGGGCTGGAGGACGAGGTGCGCGCCCTGCTGGCGCGGGGAGTGCCCCGGACCTGCACCGCCATGCAGGCCATCGGCTATAAGGAGCTGGTCCAGGCGGTGTCCGCCGGCGGGGATGTGAAGGCCGCCGCCGAGGAGGTCAAGCTGCGCTCCCGGCAGTACGCCAAGCGGCAGCTGACCTGGTTCCGGCGCAATCCGGACGTGAAGTGGCATTTTTGGGACTCCACGCCGGATTTTCCCGCCGCCCTACAGAGTTCGACAGCATATATGGAAGAATTTGGTTTACTATAAGAGCACTCGGCCAAAGGCCGGGGGAGCGCCGGGGCAGGCATCCCAGGCCCCGCGGTCCCTCTAAAGAAAAAGGAGTGCTTACTTATGCAGAAAACCAGCAATCTTCAGGAGATCTTCCTCGCCCAGGTCCGCCGCGACCGCCGGCCGGTCACCGTCTTTCTGGTCAACGGCTATCAAATGCGCGGCTACGTCACCGGTTTTGACTCCTTCACCGTGGTCATCACCAGCGACGGCAAGCAGATGGTCATCTACAAGCACGCCATCTCCACCATCATCCCCGAGCGGCCCGTCCCGCTGTGCCCCCCCGGGGAGGAGTGATCAAAAAGCGGCTCAGCCGCTTTTTTCCAGGAAAGAGAGACATCCATGAAAACGGGAAACGCCCTTATCAATCTCGTCATCGGCCTGATCGCCGCCGCGCTGCTGTGCTATCTGGGCTACCACGCGTACAACACCCTCACCGACCCCTTCACCACCACTTACGCCTACGACTACGTGGACGACGAGACCGTCCAGGCCGACGGCTACCTGGTCCGGGCCGAGCGGGTGCTCACCGCCCAGCCGGGCATTGTGAACGTCACCCGGGCCGAGGGGGAGAAGGTGGCCGTGGGCCAGCAGGTGGCCCTGGTCCACCGGAACAATCAGGCGGTGGCCATGCAGGCCCAGCTGGACGATCTGGAGGCGGAGCTGGCCGTGCTGGACTACGCCCTGGAGGGGGCGGGCGCCCTGACCTCCGCCCGGCTGGACGAGTCCATCCTCCAGTCCCTGGTGGAGCTGCGCTCCAGCGCCGCCGTCAGCGACTACTCCGACCTGGAGGAGCAGGTGCTGGGGGTCAAGAGCCAGGTCCTGAAGCGCGCCTACACCTATGACCAGGGCCTGGACCTGTCCGACCTGACCCAGCGCCGGCAGGCCATCAGCCAGCAGTATCAGAGCTTGAGCAGCTCCACCGCCGGCACCACCAGCCGGGTCAACGCCCCGGTGGCGGGCATCTTCTCCGCCGTGGTGGACGGGTACGAGGACCTACTCACCCCGGAGAGCGTACTCACCCTCACCCCCTCCCAGCTGGACAAGCTGGACAAGCAGGCGGCCCCGGTGGATTCCGGGATGCCCGGCAAGCTCATCACCTCCACCCGCTGGTACTTAGTGCTCACCCTGTCCGCCAGGAACGCCGGGCTGCTCACCCAGGGGGAGAACGCCACCATCGGCTTCTCCGGGGACTTCGACGGGCGCATCTCCATGCGGGTGGACCAGATCGGCCCGGAGGAGAACGGCCGGTGCACCGTCGTGCTCTCCACCGACCGGTATCTGAACCAGACCCTGCTGCTGCGGGAGCAGAGCGTGGAGATCGTCCTGGAGAGCCGCTCCGGCCTGCGGGTGCCCAAGACCGCCCTGCGTATGGTCTCCCGGACCTCCACCGACTCCGAGACCGGCGAGGAGGTCACCCGGGACGTGCTGGGGGTCTACACCATCGTGGCCGGGCAGGCGGAGTTTAAGGCGGTGTCCATCGTCAGCGAGGGGGCCGACTTCTATGTGGTGGCCCCCGCCGGCCAGGGGGGCCGCTCCCTGCGCTCCGGGGACCAGGTGGTGGTCCGGGCGCTGGACCTGTATGACGGCAAGCAGCTGATCGACTGATACAGAGAGAAGGTTTGCGTATGAACATCCAGGAACACGTGCGCGCTGTGCAGCAGCGGGTGGCGGCGGCCGCGGAGGCCGCCGGGCGGGACCCGGGGGAGATCACCCTGTGCGCCGCCACCAAGGTCCAGACCGACGAGAGCATCCGCGCCGCCATCGCCGCCGGCATCACCGTGTGCGGCGAGAACCGGGTGCAGGAGCTCACCGCCCACCTGGCGGCGGACGCCTACGCCGGCGCCCAGGTCCACTTCATCGGCCACCTCCAGACCAACAAGGTCAACAAGGTGGTGGGGAAGGTGTCCCTCATCCACTCGGTGGACTCCCCCCGCCTGCTCCAGGCCATCGACGCCCAGGCGGCCAAACTGGGCATCGTCCAGGACATCCTGCTGGAGGTCAACATCGGCGGCGAGGAGAGCAAGGGGGGCGTCGCCCCCGGCGAAACGGGGGACCTGGCCGCTCTGGCGGCCCAAATGGAGCACGTTCGGCTGTGCGGATTGATGGCGATCCCCCCGATTTCCCAGGTCCCAGGGGCCAATCGACAATTTTTTCAAAAAATGGCGCAACTTTTTGTTGACATAAAAAAAGAAATGGCCCATAATCTAAGTAACTTCAATTGCCTGTCCATGGGGATGAGCGGAGACTTCGAGGACGCCATCGCCGAGGGGGCCACTCTGGTGCGCGTCGGCACGGCACTGTTCGGCCCCAGGCCCCCCATGCACCCGGACAACACAAAATAAAGTACATCATAAGGAAGAGAGGAACAACACCATGGGATTTATGGATGAACTCAAGCGCCTGGCCCACCCCTACGAGGACGAGGAGGAGGATGATTTCGAGGACGACTTCCAGCCCGCCGCCCCCCGCATTTCCGAGCGCAGGGACCGCCCCGCCTCCCGCACCGGGGACACTCAGTTCAACGTCCCCGTCCCCGAGGCCGACCGCCGCAGCAACAAGGTTGTCAATATCCACACCACCACCCAGCTGCAGGTGGTCCTGGTCAAGCCCGACCGCTTTGAGAACGCCAGCGAGATCGCCGACCACCTGCGGGAGAAGCGTACCGTGGTGCTGAACCTGGAGTCCACCAACAAGGAGATCGCCCGCCGCCTGCTGGACTTCCTGTCCGGCGTGGCCTACGCCAACGAGGGCAAGATCAAGAAGGTCGCCATCTCCACCTACATCATCACCCCCTACAACGTGGATATCCTGGGCGACCTGATCGACGAGCTGGAGAACAACGGCCTGTACTTCTAAGCCGTCCTCTCCGCCGGATAGAGACATTTTAGAGCATTGGAGGTAATGGAGCATGCTTACTCCCCAGGAGGTCTCCGAGCGCGCCTTCCCCAAGGCGTCCTTCGGCGGCTATAATATGACCCAGGTGGATGAGTTCCTGGATTCGCTCACCGCCGACTACACCGCCCTGTACAACGAGAACGCGGTGCTGAAGAACAAGATGAAGGTGCTGGTGGACAAGGTCGAGGAGTACCGTACCACGGAGGACGCCATGCGCAAGGCCCTGATGACCGCCCAGCGCATGGCCGACGACATGATCCAGGAGGCCGAGCAGAAAAAGGCCGACATCATGCGCCAGGCCGAGGCCGAGGCCCGCGACCGCGCGGCCCAGCTCCATGCCGACGTGGAGGCCGAGGAGTTCCGCCTCACCTCCGCCCAGAACGCCACCGCCGCCTACGTACAGAAGGTGCGCGCCCTGCACCAGAAGCAGCTGGAGTACCTGGACGCGCTGAACGACCTGGCCCCCGAGGTCAAGGCCCCCGAGGTGGACCCGGTGGACGCCACTATCTCCGAGATCGACGACAACGTCCAGCGCCTGCTGGCCCAGGCCATGGCCGACGCCTCCGCGGAGAACCAGAAGGCCAAGCAGCCCCAGGAGGAGGCCGCCGCCCCCACCACCAAGTTCCCCGCCCAGGAGGAGCCCCCCCAGAAGGAGAAGGAGGAGGACTTCTCCGGCACCCGCCGCATCGACTTCAGCAACCTGCAGTTCGGGCGGGACTACGAGATTAAGTAACTGTTTCTCTATAAAATTGGACAGGCCCCCGGCTCACGCCGGGGGCCTGTTTTGCGTTTCCCGGGGAGAGGCACGAAATTTCCGCGATCCGGCCCGGCCGCATTCCTTTTTTCCGCCCTGTGTGCTATAATGGCCAGAGAATACCGCTTTTTGCCGGTTCAAAGGAGTTTCCGCTATGCTCTTCACCAAATACCTCCAGCCGGACGCCCCGGCCCGCGTCAGGCTGGCCTGGGGCGGCTGGACTGTCCTTGCGGTCACGGGGCTGGGCTGCTGTGTGGGGCTGCTGTCCCTGCTGCTGGCCGCCTTCTCCTACAGCGCCCTGGACGGCCGGGAGCTGTTCCGCTCCTACTTCACCGCCCCCTTGATCCCGGCGCTCAATCTGCTGACCCCGGTGCTGCTGATCTGGCTGTTTTTCCTGCTCACCCGCCGGGCCTGGGCGGGGTTCCTGGGGGCGTTCCTGCCGGTAATGGGGATCACCCTGGTGAACTACTTCAAGATCCGCCTGCGCTCCGACCCCTTCCTGGCGGTGGACCTGCGGCTGGCGGCGGAGGCAGGGAACATCGTCGGGGGCTACACCCTGGACCTGACCACGCCGGTCTGGCTGACCCTGGGGTGTTTCCTGGCCGGGCTCCTGTTCGCCCTCCTGGCCGTCCCCCGCCTCCCTCTGAAATGGCCGGAGCGGGGCCTGGGGCTGGGGGCCTGCCTGGCCCTGACCGCCGTATCCTTTTCCGCCCTGTTCACCAGCCCCCAGGTCTACCAGGCCGCCGTCAACGACAGCCTCATCAACCCCTGGTCCGACGTGGAGGTGTTCCTGTCCAAGGGCTGTGTCTACCCCTTCCTGTACAGTGCCCGGGAGCTGTTCCCCGCCCCGCCGGAGGGCTATGACGCGCAGGAGGCCGCCGCCCTCCTGGCCCGGTATCCGGACACGGACATCCCGGAGAGCAAAAAGGTCTCGGTGGTGGCCGTCATGCTGGAGGCCTTCGCCGACTTCACCGACTTCCCCGCCCTGGCGGGGGAGGAGGGCGTGGCCGCCGCCTACGCCCCCTGGCACGCGCTGGAGGAGCAGTCGGTCTCCGGCGACCTGCTCACCAACATCTTCGCCGGGGGCACGGTGGACAGCGAGTGGGGGTTCCTCACCGGCTACACCCAGCACAGTGACTTCCGCTCCCCCACCGACTCCTACGTGTGGTATCTGAAGGGGCAGGGCTACCAGACCTTCGGCAGCCACCCGGGGCACGGCTGGTTCTACAACCGGCAGAACGTGAACACCTATCTGGGCTTTGACGAGTACTGGTTCACTGAGAACCACTACGGCACCCTGGTGGACCCGGTGACGGCGGTCTACCACTCCGACGGCATTCTGGTCCGGGAGCTGCTGGCCCAGCTGGAGGAGCGGAGCCAGGCCGGTCCCTGCTTCTCCTTCTCCGTCTCCTATCAGAACCACGGCCCCTACGACACGCAGGCGGCCCAGACCAGCTACGTCTCCGACGCCGTTCCTCTCAGTCCGGAGTCCCGGAACATCCTGGACCACTACCTGGGCGGCATCGCCGAGACCGCCCAGGCCATGTCCGACCTGGCCGCCGGGCTGGAGGAGCTGGAGGAGCCGGTGGTGCTGGTCCTCTTCGGCGACCACAAGCCCTGGGGGGGCAACGGCAACTCGGTCTACACCGAGCTGGGGGCCGACTTCGACCTGTCCACGGCGGAGGGCTTCAAGGAGTACTACTCCACCCCCTACCTCATCTGGGCCAACTCCGCCGCCAAGGAGGTCCTGGGGAACAGCTTCACCGGGGACGGCGGGGACTTCTCCCCCTGCTTCCTGATGGCGGAGCTCTTCGACCTGTGCGGCTGGGAGGGCCCCGGCTTCCTCCAGCTGTCCCGGCAGGTCCGCTCGGCCACCCCCATGGTCCACACCCTGGGGCTGTACTGGCGGGACGGCGGCCCCACCTCCGAACTGCCCGAGGCAGACGCCGCTTTCCTGGCGGACTTCCTCCGGGCCCAGTACTACCGGGAACACGAACTCAAATAAAGGAAGAAGGCCCCCGGCGTGAGCCGGGGGCCTTCCGCGTGTCCAGCGCTCACTGGGCGCTGCTGCCGGTGACAATGAAGATGTCCTCCGGGGCCAGGGCGTCCGCCTGCGGGGCAGCGGAGCCCTCTTGGGGCAGCCAGTTGTCCAGCAGGGCCTGGGCGGCGGCGGGGTCGGCCAGGGTGGGGTCCAGGGGCAGGGTGAACAGGGCGTGGGCCCCCTGGAAGTCCTTCGAGAAGGCGATGGAGCCATCGTCCGCCATGGTGAACTTCTCGGCGCTGGGGGGGAAGGGGCTGTCGTAGAAGGCCAGATAGACGGTGTGGTCGGCGAAGATCCCCAGCTGATTGGCGTCCAGCAGGTAATAGACCGTGCCGTCTACCGCTGTGGCGTCGACGCCGGCCTGGAGGGTCCAGTTGTTCACCGCCCAGGGGGCGCAGCCGGACACCAGGGGGGTAATGGTGTAGCTGAGGATATCCGCCTCCAGGGGCGTCCCGTCCAGCCGCTCCAGGGACACCACGGCGTAGGTGTGGGTCACGTCCAGGTCCTGGTTCAACACGTCCAGGCCGGCCCCGGAGGTCAGGCCCAGCAGGGTGACGGCGTAGTCCCCCGTCTCCACGGTCTGATTGACGGTCACGGCGTTGTTGTCCTCAAAGGCGGCGGCCAGCAGGGGCTGGTCCATCGCTCGGGCCGCCTGGGACGCGCTCAGGCGGAGCACGGCGGCGGATACGGACACCACCAGCAGGGCGGCGACGGCCACAAGGGCCGCGGGTTTGCGGAACAGTTTCATTTTGAAAGTCTCCTTTTCCAGTTCTCGGGCGCGCCGGTGCAGCATTGCCTCGGTGCGCGCCTGGAAGTCCGGGGAGAATTGCAGGGAGTCCACGGCTTTTTTGTAGGTTTCCCGGTCCATTTACTCGTCCTCCTTCAGCATCTGCCGCAGCCGCTCCCGGCCGCGGGCCAGGCGGGTGCCCGCCGTGGCGGCGGGCACGCCCAGCAGGTTTGCGATCTCCTTGATGGAATACCCCTCGTAGTAGTACAGGTGGACCACCGCAGCGTACTTGTCCGGCAGGGCCCGCACGGCGGAGAGGATGTCCGCCTCCGCCGGGGCCTCCGGGGCGGGCACGTCCACCAGGGCGTCCAGAGGGAGATTCCGGTTCTCCGCCCGGCGGCGGATGTCGCCGGCGCGGTGGAGGGTGGTGCGGATCAGCCAGGCCTTCTCGTGTTCGGCGTCCCGAAACACGGGCCGGGAGGTGAGCAAGCGCAGGAATGCCTCCTGCACCGCGTCCTCCGCGTCGGCGGTGCTGCCCAGGCGGGTGCAGGCCAGCCGCAGCAGCATGGGGCTGTACTGCTCCACGATGCGGCTGATGGTCTCATCGGTACCAAACGAGGCCACGTCCCTCACTCCCTTCACCTCCAACACGGTCCAGCGGGCCGGAATTTTTCATCTGTCCTGATTTTGACGGATTTTCTTTCCCAATACAACTCTTTTTCCCTTGACAGCCCCTGTGAAAATGGATAAAATAGCAGGGCATATTGAAATTTGCGCGGATGAGGACGAGTAATCCCCCACAAACCGCTCAGAGAGCCGCCGTTTGGGTGCGAGGCGGCCGGGGAGGGGGACGAAAATCACCTCGGAGCAGGGGGGCTGAACCCGCAGTAAGCCCCTCCGGCCGCCCCCGTTACCGGGCGTATCTTGAGGGGCCGTTTTTCGGGAAACGGCAATAAGAGTGGTACCGCAGGGGCCTTCGCCTTTGTCTCTTAATGGGACAGGGGCGTTTTTGTTTCCCCTGCCGTGGCAAGGAGCGCGGATCACGGCCCGCCCAGGGCGTATCTCTGCAAAGCCCGCAACCGGCTCACGGTTGATTTTAATGTGTTTTCAGCAAAAGAATAAAATTGGAGGAACTGACATGGACTACAACAAGACCATCCACCTGCCCAAGACGGACTTCCCCATGCGGGCCGGTCTGCCCAACCGCGAGCCGGGGATGCTGGAGAGCTGGTACAAGATGGACCTGTACCACGAGCTGCTGAAGAAGAACGAGGGCAAGCCCCTCTACTCCCTCCACGACGGCCCCCCCTTCTCCAACGGCAGCCTGCACATGGGCCACGCCCTGAACAAGTCCATCAAGGACTTCATGACCCGCACCGCCGC
>CANQHN010000061.1 GCA_947623745.1 uncultured Oscillospiraceae bacterium | reverse complement strand
TTTTGAGGTGAAAAGCGGCGTTTTTTGCTGTTTTTCGCCTCTTTTTCCGCCAAAATAGGGGCAGAACGACCCTTGCACGCCGAAAAACGTTACAAAAAGGATGGGGAAAGCAAGAAAAAAGGCCGCTTTTTCGCTGGAAAAGTGACCTTGGTAGACGCCTGGTAGACGTCCTAAAATATGGTAATTTTCGATTGCCCACCGCCCTAAGATTCCCGCCGTTTTTTGGTAGACATTTGGTAGACATTTTTCAAAAACACCGCTGGAGCCGCTGAGGGACACAAAAATGGGGTGCAGACCGGGTCTGGACATAAAAACAGGCCGCCCATCGGGCGGCCTGCTGTTTAGTTTATTAGGGGGAGTCTTACTTCTTCTCACCCCAGCCGGGGGCAAAGATGGTCTTATCCACGGCGAAGATGATGACCATAGCCACGCCGCCGGTGACAACGGTGGTGACGATGGAGCTGACGGTGTTGCGCAGAGCCTCATTGTGGATCAGAGCCACGGTGACCGGGTTCCACACGCAGGTAAACAGGTTCATCACCAGGAACACCACGATGGTGGCCACAAAGTGGGCCAGAGCCTGGGGCGCGATGGGCCCGTGGCTCTTGAAGGTCACGTTGCGCTGCAGGGGGAAGTTGATGCACTCGCCGAACACGATGGCCGTCAGGTTGGCCAGGGTGAAGGCCAGGCCGCTGCTCACCAGGTAGGCCCCGTCCGCGCCGGTCTGCAGGGCGTTGCCCACGATAGCCAGCTTAAAGTCCACGCCGAACAGGCTCACGGGGATGCCGGGGAACAGCCACTCCACGTCGCCCACCATGCCGTGGAACAGGCTGGGCAGGAACATCAGCAGCAGCATCTTGATGAAGGTGACCACGTAGCTGAACACCAGGAACAGGCCGCCCTCCCGGATCCACTGGGCCGCTTTGGGATGCTTTTCCATCCATTCTTTCATGTTTCTTTGCCTCCTTTATTCCATGCTGTTGGCTTTCTTCTGCACCTTGCGCTGCTTGAAGAAGCCGCCGATCACGCCGCCCACGCCGCTGAAGAAGTGGCCGTTGCAGATCTTCAAAATGTCCTCGCACATCTCCTGAGAGCACATGCCGCCGGCCATCTTGCCAATGGCCCGGAAGGGCATGTTGTAGATGAAGGTGATGTTCAGATCAGGCGTGCCCTTTTCAATGCTCTTGTTGAGCATGTTGGTCATCACCTTGTAGACCTGGCGCGCCGGCCAGCTCTTGGCGTAGTACAGTTGGCAGATGGCGTCGTTCATCTGGAGGGTGCCAGACCAGGAGCCGTCGGGGATCTTGCGGCCCAGCAGGGCCTCAAACTCCGCGTCGGGGACGGCCTTGATGTCGCCCTTGGCGTAGCTGGGCAGCTTGCTCATGTCATAGGGGGCGGGGGCCTCGGTGCCCTTCACGGTGACGGTGCCGGACAGCTTGATATCGGCCACGGAGGCGCCGATGAGGATGTCGTACTCGCCGCCGTCCACCTCGAACTTGTCGGTCTTGACGTTGAAGTACCGGAAGGCCTTGTCGTCCAGGGGGATGGTGACGGTCTTGCTCTCCCCGGCTTTCAGGAACACCTTGGCAAAGCCCTTGAGCTCCTTGGCGGGGCGGTAAATGCTGGGCTTCTTGGCGCTGACGTACAGCTGGGCCACTTCCGCACCGTCCATCTTGCCGGTGTTCTTGATGGTAAACGTGGCCTCCTTATCGCTGACCTTGAGGTCGCTGTAGGCGAAGGTGGTGTAGCTCAGGCCGTAGCCGAAGGGGAAGGTGACGGGGACTTTGGCGGTCTCGAAGTAGCGGTAGCCGATGTACAGGCCCTCACGGTACTCCACAGTCCGCTGCTTGGCGGGGAAGTAGGGGGCGGAGGGCACATCCTCATACTTGACGGGGTAGGTCTCGGACAGCTTGCCGGAGGGGTTGACCTCGCCGAGAATGACTTTCAGCACGGCAGACGCGCCGGCCTGGCCGCACAGATAGCCGTGGACCATTGCCTGGCACTTGTCCAGCCAGGGCATCTCAACGGAGGAGCCGGCGGACATGACGGCGATGACGTTCTTATTGACGGCGGCCACCGCGTTCACCAGGTCCACCTGGCTCTGGGGCAGCTTCATGTGGGGCCGGTCCAGGCCCTCGGACTCGCTGATCTCGTCCAGGCCGATGTACAGCAGCACGTAGTCGGCCTTCTTGGCCAGCTCCACCGCCTCGGCCTGCATGGCGGGGTCGCCCGCGCCGGAGCGGGGGTAGCCGGCCTCAAAGCCCACCACGTCCAGGTCAAAGTTCTTGATCACGTCCATGGTGTGGTCCAGTTTGGTGCAGTTGACCACGGAGGAGCCCGCGCCCTGATAGCGGGCCTTCTGGGCGAACTCGCCGATGACGGCTACTTTACTGCCCTTCTTCAGGGGCAGGATGTTGTTCTCGTTTTTCAGCAGCACGATGGACTGCTCGCTGGCCTTCTGGGCCATGGCGTGGTGGGCCTCCACGTCGAAGGGCTTGCCCTTCAAGGGGTCCACGGCCTTGCGGGTGGAGAGGATGACGTCCAGGATTTCATCCACCCGCTGATCCACCATGGCCTCGCTGATCTTGCCGTCCTTCACGGCCTGGACCAGCTCCTCGTCGGAGTCGCCGCCGGTGGAGGGCATCTCCAGATGGGACCCGGCGGCTACACCGGCCACGTGGTCGTTGGAGGCGCCCCAGTCGGAGACCACGAAGCCGTCAAAGCCCCACTGGTCCCGCAGGATCTCCTGGAGCAGGTGTTCGTTCTCGTTGGCGTAGGTGCCGTTGATCATGTTGTAGGAGGACATGATGCTCTTGGGGTGGCCCTCCTTGACGGCGATCTCAAAACCGGTGAGGTAAATTTCACGCAAAGTCCGCTCGTCCACCACGGAGTCGGAGGCCATGCGGCGCAGCTCAGTGTTGTTGGCGGCGAAATGCTTGGGGCAGGCGGATACGCCGTTGGCCTGGATGCCCCGGATGTACCCGGCGGCCATTTTGCCCGCCAGGTAGGGGTCCTCGCAGAAATACTCGAAGTTCCGGCCGCAGAGGGGGGAGCGCTTCATGTTGAGCCCGGGACCCAGCAGGACGCACACGTCCTGGGAGGCGGCCTCCTCGCCCAGGTAGCGGCCGATCTCCTCGCCCAGGGAGGGGTCCCAGGAGTTGGCGATGGTGGCGGCGGTGGGGAAGCAGGTGGCGGGCACGGAGCCGTTGAGGCCCAGCTGGTCCCCGGCGCCCTCCTGCTTGCGGATGCCGTGAGGGCCGTCCGACAGAGTCATGTTGGGCACGCCCTTGGCCTTGACGCTGCGGGTCTGCCAGAAGTCCTTGCCGGACAGCAGGTAGCACTTCTCCTCCAGCGTCAGCTTGGAAATGATGTCCTGATGCTTCACAAACTCAACCTCTTTCCTCTTTTTAACAGGCAGGACCCGCCCGGTGGGGCGGGCCCTGCCCTTGTTGACTGGAACGCTTGTCAGGGGGTGGGTCTTACTTGGCCTTGGCCTGGATGTTCTTCTTCTTGAGATAGCTCTTGATCAGCAGGACCTCGAGCAGGACCAGGACCACGGCCGCGATCACGTTGACAGCGGTCAGGATGGTGCGCCACATCGGAGTGGCGGTGGCCTTCTCGTAGTTCTCGGGCTCATAGGCGCGGCTGTTGGCCACCACGTAGAGGATGCGGTGGGCGGACTGGCGCATGGCCTGCTGAGCGGCGTTGGTGTCCCGGAACTGGACGTTGTTGGTAGCGGTGGGGTAGTTGACCAGCATCAGGTCAGTGCCGTTGCGGATGGCCTGATCGGAGCTCATGTAGCCGTACACGCCGAAGTAGTCGGTCTCCACGAAGCCGCGGAAGCCCCACTCGTCACGCAGCACGGTCTCGCACAGGGCAGCGGTGCCGCCGGCCCAGCGGTTGCCGATGTAGTTGAAGGAGCTCATGACGGCCAGGGAGTCGCCCTCCTTGACGGAGATCTCGAAGGGCTTGAGGTAGATCTCGCGCATGGCCTGCTCGGTGGACCAGGTGCACAGCATGGAGCAGCGGTTAGCCTCCTGATCGTTCAGGGCGAAGTGCTTCATGTAGGCGTACACGCCGTGCTCCTGAGCACCCTTGATGGCGTTGGCGGCCATGGAGCCGGACAGAACGCCGTCCTCGGAGTAGTACTCGAAGTTACGGCCGGCGAACGCGGAGCGGTGGATGTTCATGGCGGGGCCGTACCAGCCGGAGGTGTTCATCTCGTTGCCCATGGTGCCGATGGAGTCGCCGAACTTATAGGCCAGGTCGTCACTCCAGGTGGAGGCGATCAGGGTGGCGGCGGGGAAGCCCACGGAGCCAACGCCGGTGAAGTTGTTGTTGATGGAGGCGGGGCCGTCGTTGTCGTTGGTGCGGATCTTGCCGATGGAGTCCACGCCGTTGGTCTGGTAGCCGCCCAGGGAGATCAGGGCGTTGTAGTCGTCCAGGGTCATGGAGTTGAGCAGCTCATCCCACTTGGGATCGTCGTAGTCCAGGCCCCGCAGGTCAGCCAGCTTCAGGGTGGTGGAGGCGCCGGTGGTGACGGGGTCGTTGGAAATGCCGTTCTTCTCCTCGTCAGCGGCGGTGGCCTCGGCGGTCAGGTAGTTGCTGATGTTGTAGAAGTCAGCCTTGTGCTCGGCGTCCATGCTGTAATTGCTGGGGGCAGCGGTAGCCTGAGCATAGTTGGCAAAGCTGTCGGTACGGGACAGGTAGGTCACGTCGCCGCGGGCATAGTCGAACTGGTTGACAGCGGCGGTCTTGTCGCTCTCGCGCTTGTTGTCCTCACCGTAGGTGATGGTCTTGCCCACGGTGTAGGTCTGGTAGTCGTACACATTGTGAGAATCCACGTTGACGGAGATGACGTAGTCGCCCTTCTCCAGCACGTAGCAGCCGGCGCCCTGGTCGTCGTAGGAGGCCATCTGCTCCACGGGGATGGAGAACTCAATGGCCTCGGTCTGGCCCGGCTCGATCACACCGGTCTTGGCGAAGTCCAGCAGGTTGGCGCTGGCCTTCTCGATGCCGCCGTTGGTGTACGGGGGATTGTAGTAGACTTCCACTACGTCCTTGCCGGCCACGGTGCCGGTGTTCTTCACATTGACGGTGAACTCGATGTTGCCGCCGTTCTCCTTGATGGAGGACATGGTCTGCTGGAAGGTGGTGTAGCTCAGGCCGTAGCCGAAGGGGTACAGGACGGTCTTGTCGTAGTTGATGAGGCCCTCGTCGTCGGCGGTCTCATAGAACTTGTAGCCCACGTAGATGCCCTCGACGTAGTTGACGAAGTTGGGGACGTCGGAGTAGGCCTCGCCGGTGGAGCGGCTGGTGCCGTCCACGCCGAACTCGCTCATGTTGTCATAGGTGAAGCAGCCGATGTTGTTCCACCAGGGAGTAGCGGTCAGGTCATACACATAGGTATCGACGGTCTTGCCGGAGGGGTTGACCTCGCCGGAGACCACCTTGCCGAAGCCGCGGAAGCCGGACTGACCGGTGCCCGGGCACAGCAGGACGCCCTTGATCTGGGGGTGCTCCTCGGTCCAGCCCAGCTCGAACGCGTTGGCGCCGTTGTAGACGACGACCACGTTATCGAAGTTGGAGCAGACCAGGTCGACCATGGCCTCCTCCTGGTTGGTCAGCTGCAGGAAGTGGTCGCCCTCGTCCCAGTCGGGACCGGCGTTCAGATCCTCGTTGTAGGAGCCGTTCCAGTAGGTGTTGCCGGTCTGGGTCTTCCAGGAGCCGTCGACCACGGCCATCATATCGGTGGGCAGGTCGGCGCCCTCGCCGCCGACACGGGTGATGACGATCATGGCGGTGTCGGAGAAGGCCTTGGCGTTGTTGATCAGGTCAGCGGTGTACAGGTCAGCAGCGGGCTCGGGGATGGTCCAGTCCTGCTCCCACATACCCACGGTGGGACGGGTGGCCAGGTAGTCGGTGTAGAACTTGGACAGCTCCTCGTTGGTCTCGATGCCGGCTTCCTTCAGGCCCTGCAGGATGTCAACGGTGGGATAGGCGGTGTTCAGAGCGCCGGAACCGGTGCCGCCGTAGCAGGGGTTGGTGGACGCCCAGCCGAACACGTTCAGCTTGGAGCCGGAGACGATGGGCAGGATGCTGTCCTCGTTCTTGGCCAGCACGACGCCCTCCTCCGTGATCTCACTGACCAGCTCGGTGGCGGCGGCAGTGGTGGCGTCCTGGAGATAGGACGTCTCACTGACCAGGTCCAGCATGGTCTTCATGGGGCCAGTGCAGATCTGGTTGGCCATGATGAGGACCACCAGCAGCCAGGCGATGCACGCCTCGCCGCGGATCAGCCCACGCAGGGGCTTGGCGATCTTCATCGCCGCGATGATGACCACGATGGCGACAGCCAGGGCCACCCCGATAACGATCAGCTGCGTCTTCATCGACTGAAGGACGGAGATGACGTCATCCATGTTGATAGCTAACATTTTATTTCCTCCTCTTTTCTCTGCTTGGGCGGTTTTGGCGGCCCGCCCAGACGGTTGGATTTTACCATTTTATGAGAGGAGTGCGCGCGGCTTGCACAAACGGTTCAATTTTCCGCACAAACTGTTTTTGACCATGTGCGAACTGCACAAAAAAAGGCCCGGCGGTTTGACGTTTCAAACAGCCGGGCCGTAATTCACACCTTTTGTTTCAGGGGGATCAGCAGGGTCAGCTCGAACCACCCGTCCTCCGTGCGGATGTTCATGGTGCCGCCGTACTTCTCGGCGGCGTAGCGGATGGACTTGACGCCGTAGCCGTGGTAGCCGGCGTCGCCCTTGGTGGTCAGGGGCAGGCCGTCCTCGAACTCGGGGAGCTGCTCGCAGTAGTTCTCACACCGGACCACCAGGAACCCCTGCTTCCCGTAGACCTCCAGGTGGACCAGCCGCTTGCTTTTGTCCGGGATGGTCAGCTCGCACTCGATGGCGTTGTCCAGCAGGTTGCCGAAGATGGTGCAGATGTCCATCACGTCGATCCCGGCCAGCAGCGCCCCGTCGGCCACGCAGGTCAGCTCCACCCCGTGGCGGGCACAGTACAGGCTCTTGCCGGTGAGCACCGTGTCCAGCACCGGGTTGCCCGTCTTGTTCTGGGCCTCGTAGAGCTTGATCTCCTCCTCCATCCCGTCCAGGAAGGCGGAGCGGCGCTCCGGGTCCTGCTCGGCCCGGAGCACGGCGATCTGGTGCTTCAGATCGTGGTACTTCCGGTTGATGAGATCGATGCTCTCCCGGGACTGCCGGTACTGGGCGTACTGGCTCTCCAGGATGTTCTGGATGGCGTCCAGCTCATGCCGGGCGTACAGCTCGCAGCGCAGGTAGTGGTAGGCGTGCAGGGACACCAGCCCGGCCAGGTCGGCCATGGTGCGGATGGTGTGGATGTCCCCGATGACCGCGGTGGTGAAGGGGGTGTCGGTGTAGACGAAGCTCAGATTGCTCATGGTGAAGGAGACCAGGCCGATGGCCACCGCCGAGAGCAGCTCCCGGCCGGAGGCGGGCAGGACCGCCCGGGACGTGGGGGCCCGCCGGTCGAACCAGAGCATCAGCAGGAAGAAGGCCCCGTACACCACCGCCAGAAAGCCCCAGGCGCCCACAGGCCCCCGGAGGGCGGGGGCGCGCTGGGCGGCGAAGTAGTACAGCTGCCACTCCAGGGAGGCGGCGAACTCCGCGCTCAGGAAGGCCCGGACGGTGCAGTAGGCCGCGCCGGTCCACCCCACGTCGCAGCACAGGAAGATCATCCCGAACATCAGCCCCACGGCCACAGCCATGCAGGGCACCCACCAGGCCAGGGACAGGGTGCCGGTGAGCTGGAGGAAGGCCCCCTGGACGGTGAGGAACAGGGCCAGCATCCCCCACAGGGCCGGCCCCCTGAACCGGGGCCGCAGCCGGAGGATGCACAGCAGGCAGGCGCCCCACTCCGCCAGGGCGGTGAACAGACGGGGGATGTTGGGGGTGATGCTGGTCATGGCCGTCCCCCTCCGATGTGGCCGGCCAGCGCCTCCAGGAAGGCGTTTTTCCGGCCCCGGCTGATGAGCAGCCGGTCCCCACCCACCAGGGCGCAGCCATCCTGGATGCCCTCCACCCGCTCCAGGTTCACCAGGTAGCCCTTGTTGCAGCGGAAAAAGCCCCGTCCGGCCAGCTGCTCCTCCGCCTGCTGGATGGTCCCGGCGGACACGTGGGTCTGGTCCTTGGCGTGGTAGTAGAGCTGGTGCCCCTGGCTCTCCACGTAGTACAGCTCGTCCACGGCCAGCTTGACCACGCCGCCCCTGACGGGCACGGCCAGATAGGAGGTCTGCCGGGCGCCCAGCCGCCGCACGGCCCGCCCCAGCCGCTGGGAGAAGGCGAAGTAGCTCACGGGCTTCAAGATGTAGTCCAGGGCGGCCACCTCATAGCCCTTGATGGCGTACTGGGCCATGTTGGTGATGAAGATGATGATGACCTCCTGGTCGGTCTGGCGGATGAGGGCGGCGGCGCTCATGCCGTCCAGCAGGGGCATCTCGATATCCATCAAAATAATGTCGAACTGGGACCTGAACTGCTCCACCAGCCGGTCCCCGTCGGAGTAGGAGGTGACCTGGAAGCGCTGGCCGCTCTCCCGGCCGTATTTTTCGATGTACTGGCTCAGCTGCTGGACACACTGGGGGTCGTCCTCCGCCAAAGCGATGCGGATCATGGCCTGTCCCTCCCTTCCCCGTTTTTCGATGGGGCATTATATCACATTTTGGGGAAAAAGGAAAGGGGGGAAAACAGGCAGAATACGGCTTTATTTCCATAAAATGTACGGAAACGTGCAATTCTCTGCCCCTGCCCGCCTGATTTGAAGTCAAACACATTTTCTATATAAAATGAAGAAATCAGGAGGTTTTTCAAAATGGCAAGCAATCACACGACACACTACGACCTATCCCAGTGGCAGGCGACGGACGAGGTGGTCCGCACGGACTTCAACGCCGACAACGCCAAGATCGACGCGGCGCTGCACGGCAAGCTGGGGCGGAGCCAGCTGCTCCAAACGGTCAAGTCCGGGGCGTCCGGCATCATGAGCGCGGACATGCGGCAAATGGACTGGAGCAAATGGGAGGAAATCCACGTCCAGCTCCTCGTCCCCAGCAGTTTTTCGGAGTCCGATTCCTTCGTGATTTCCTTCAATAACACCTCTGCCGGCGGCACCTCCTCCATGGACCGGGGCAGATTCGGAATCACCCCGGCGTACAATTTCCACCTGATCCTGTACCCCCGGCACGACCCCAGCGCGACCGTGACCGGGATCCTGCTGGGTGATGCCAGCGGCTTCTGCGTGGCCCGTATCACCTTCGCGGAGATGCAGGATCTGGTGATCGGGCGGACCGCCAGCGGGTACGGTATGCCCGGGGGCCTGACGCTCACGGTCTGGGGAATCGGCTGAACAGGGGAAACCCCCTGGGGCAGGGCCCCAGGGGGTTTTCAGGGAAACTGCGGGATTACTGCTTGGTCGGGGTCACAGTGGTCCCTTCACCGCCAGCGATGGGGCTAGTGGAAGCGGGAATCACAAACTGATATACATCGACCTGCTTGATGCCGTCAACAGTTTCAATCACAGTCGTGGCAAACGTAGCCGTTTCGCCAGACGTGGTATCGGCAGTTACCTTATAGGTGACCGTCTTCTTGTCGGCGCTAGGCTGGCCAGCATCAGTCGTCAGCGGAGAACCCGTGATAGTAGGAACGGATGCCAGAGCCTTGTCGAAGGTGACCACGATGGTGTCCTGGAGGTTGCCAGCGGCGCCGGTCAGGCCGGCCTTGCCGTCCACCTCAGTCAGAACTACCTTGGTGGGCTTGGCGGGGTCGAGCTGCTCAATGCTCTTAACCCACACTTCCACATCCTTGTGGCCGATGGTGAGGGAGATGTCCTTTTTGGTGGGAACGGCGCCGTCGTTCTTCCAGACGAAGACCACGTCGTCCTGGCCGGTAACGCCCAGGGTGACCTTCACACCGAAGTTCTTACTAGCAGCTATGTTCTGAGCTGCGGTGATGGTCAGGCCGACGACCGTGTCAGGGGCCAGGCCGGTGGCGGTGCTAGGCTGGGTAGTGACCGCGAGCGTCAGAGCCTGGGCAGCGCTGTCAGCAGGAACGGTGATGTCGCCCAGGTCGGTCAGATCGCTCAGAGCGGTAGCGCCGCTCTTCAGGCCGTTCTTGAGGATGACGTCGTAGTTCTCAGCGGCGGCCTCCAGGCCAGTGATGACCACGCGGACGTAGTCGTCTCCGGCGGGGACAGCATTCCTGATGTTGGTGCCGCCACCGCCAACCGTCACGCTGCCGGTGAGGGCGGGATCGTTGGTCACGCCGGTCACAGTGTAGGTCCCGGCCGCCTTGTAGTCGTTGGCGTCAAGCGTGAAGCCGATGTTCTTGCCGGTGGTGTCATTCGCGATGTCGGTGGTGGTTTTACCCGCCACGGTTTTCACGGTGTTGCCGTCCTCGTCCTCATACAGGACGGTGATGCGGTCCCAGACCACCTTGGTGATCCTGATCTCGATCTCGTCCTTCTCGGGATCCAGGTTGCTGCTGAGCGGGCCAAAGCGGTAGGTCCCCTCGCCGTCGGTGGCGGTGAACTGAGTCCCGTGGTCATCGAACCGGCCGTTCACGTAGATGTCGTAGTCGATCTTGGCCTGGGACTTGGTGCCGCCATGCTTCTCGGGCACGTACTCGGGACGCTCAACATCCAGCTCGAAGCGGATGTAGCCGTTGCGGTCGATGTAAGGATCGACCACGCTCACGCCGTCAACGGGGTCGCTGACGGAGCCGCGGCCGCCCTTCTCCTGGACGTAGATGTACACCAGGTCGGCGGTGTTCTTGTCGTTGCTGGTGGAGATCA
>CANQHN010000060.1 GCA_947623745.1 uncultured Oscillospiraceae bacterium | reverse complement strand
ATCATTTCACTTTTGATGATTTCCTCTGCTCGACTGACGATGCTATTCATGGCCTGAATCCATTCCCATTGCGACCGTCGCTTCAAATCTTCATCCACGTCCTCGGCTCTGGCCATCTGCCGGATGATAAGCTGGCAGCGTTCCTGTGCCTGCTCATTGAGGTCGGCAAGGTAGGTATGTAACTTGCCTGTCAGAATCAAATGGTTGAACAGTGGCTGGTTCGTTTCCTCCAGATATGCCCTGTGCATCCGTCCCCATTTCCCGATGGGGCGGGCATCGTTATTCGGCAGTTCGATAACCGGAACATAGTAGTCACCGGCGAGGACGTAATCGAGGCCGTTCGTATTGTCATGGATTCTCGATTTCAATTCGCTCATGTCTTTTTCCTCCATATTATGATGTTGCCACCGATTCACCGGAGGTAATCGACCGCCAATGCACTGCTATGATGTCATTCTTTATGTAAGGTTGACTAACAAAATTTTTTGTCAGGGGGATCTTGTATGCCAGACTCTTTTGAAACCCGATGTATCCACGGCGGGCCTCATCGTTATAGAGAGGATAGCCGCGCTGTCAGCTTTCCTATCTACCAGACCGCCTCTTTTGCACATCTTGAGCTGGGGCATAATGGCAGTGGTTTTGATTACAGCCGGGAATCCCATCCTACTCGTCAGTATCTGGAGGAAACCATGGCTGCTTTAGAAGGGGCGGCGGACGCCATTGCGTTTTCTTCCGGCATGGCTGCTGCGGCGGCCTGTTTTGAGCTGTTCCGCCCCGACGACCACATCATCTGCTCTGAGGACATGTACGGTGGAACTGTCCGGCTGCTGCGGGATATCTCCATCAAAAACGGCCTGACCGTCACCTATGCGGATACTACGGATATCCAATGCCTGCGCGCCGCGCTGCTGCCTAACACTAGGGCTCTCTTTTTGGAGACGCCCAGTAACCCCATGATGAAAATCACCGATATCCGCGCCTGCGCAGCACTGTGTAAAGAGGCCGGGGTGACACTGATCGTAGACAACACCTTCCTTTCCCCTTACTGGCAGAATCCCATCGCCCTGGGGGCGGATATTGTACTTCACAGCGGCACAAAATTTTTGGCGGGGCACAATGATACCATCGCCGGGTTCCTTTGTACTGCCGATGAGAAGACAGGCGCCCGGCTCCGCATGATCGCCAAGACTGTAGGCAGCACGTTGGCCCCCTTCGATTCCTGGCTGGTCATCCGGGGAATCAAGACCCTGGCCGTGCGCATGGAGCGCCAGCAGGAAAGTGCCCGGAAGATCGCTGCCTGGCTGTACAAACATCCCCTGGTCACCCATGTATTCTATCCCGGCCTGCCGGACCACCCCGGCTATGAAGTAAACGGCCGTCAGTCCCGGGGCGCGGGCAGCATGATCTCCTTTCGCACAGATTCCCCGGAAACCGCCCGAAAAACTCTGGAAAGCGTCCGGCTCATTATTTTTGCCGAGAGCCTTGGAGGCACAGAATCCCTCATCACCTATCCCGTGACGCAGACCCATCCGGATGTACCCGCAGAGGTCCGGGATCGTCTGGGCATCACGGATACTTTGCTGAGGCTGTCTGTGGGCCTGGAGCATGTGGATGATATCATTGCAGATCTGAGACGCGCTATGGAGGGATAGAAATGGCACTGTATGATTTTAACGCGGTCATAGACCGCAGAAATACAAACAGCCTGAAATGGGATTTCGCCGCAGAGCGGGGACGTCCGGCGGATGTGCTGCCCCTGTGGGTCGCGGACATGGATTTCCCCGCGCCCCAGCCGGTGCTGGACGCCCTGCGAAAAGCGGTCAGTTATGGCATCTTCGGCTACAGCGATGTGAAAGGCGGCTATTATGACGCTGTCTCTGCCTGGTTCCGGAACCGATTTGGCTGGGAGCCCCGGCGAGAATGGTTGGTAAAGACTCCCGGCGTAGTTTACGCCCTTGCCATGGCTGTACGGGCCCTGACGAGGCCTGGCGACCATGTGCTGGTTCAGCCGCCGGTCTATTACCCGTTCTTTTCTGTTATCCGGGATAATGATCGGAAGGTCGTGGAGAGTGAATTGCTCTATGAGAACGGCCGCTATTCCATTGACTTTGAAGACTTCGAACGCAAGATCGTTGAGAATCAGGTAAAGCTGTTCCTGCTGTGCAGTCCTCACAATCCGGTGTGCCGAGTGTGGACGCCGGAGGAGCTGCAGCAAATTGGAGCAATCTGCCAAAAGCACAATGTCTATGTGGTCTCCGACGAGATCCACTGTGACTTTGCTTTCCCTGGACACCCGCATACGATGTTCTCTCAGGCCAATCCGGCCATGGCGGAGATGTCTGTCATCTGCACCTCGCCCAGCAAGAGCTTCAACCTTGCAGGTCTCCAGGTCTCCAACATCTGGATCCCTAGTGAGACAGTCCGTCAGACGTTTTTAAGGGAGATGGATCGCAGTGGTTACTCTCAGCTCAATACTCTGGGCCTCGTTGCCTGTCAGGCGGCTTATGAATGCGGCGGCGAGTGGCTGGAGCAGTGCGGCGCCTACCTGCGGGGTAATCTGGATTTCATCCGCTCTTTTCTGGCTGAGTACATACCCCAAATCAAACTGGTGGAGCCGGACGGCACCTATTTTGCCTGGCTGGACTGCAGTGGTTTGGGATTAAACAAGGCCGAACTGAATGATCTTGTGGTAAACGAGGCCAGGCTGTGGCTGGACGCCGGACATATATTTGGGCGAAACTCAGCCCAATTCCAGCGAGTTGTGTTAGCCTGCCCGCGTTATACACTGGAGCAGGCCATGACGCGGTTGAAAACAGCTGTGCTGGAGAGGGGGATGAACCACGGGACTGGAACAGCCTGATCGCCGGTATCGGATAAGGACTATAAAAACTTTTTAGAGCGGGCAATATGTTTTTAGAAATTGACAACAGTGAAGATCCGTAATAAAATCCGTCATACGCAGGGCCTGAGGGAACACAGGCGTCCCAGGGGCGAAGCGAATTATTTTTACGCGATAAACCTATCTTCCCAGCAGGAAAATATACTTAAAGGGAAAGGGGCGGGGTAATGAGCACGATTTTTCCGTGGCTGTTGCGTGCAAATTTCCGAAACGGGCGAATGCCGTGCCTCCGGGCTGAACCTGGTTTTATAAGCCAGCGGTGCCATTTGAAACGACAACATAAAAAATTACCGTAAGGTCAGGGCATTTGCCCGGCTTTGCATAAGAAAAAGAGAGGTAAACATTATGAAAAAAAGATGGATCGCAGCGGCATTGGCCGGCATTCTGACGTTCAGTGCGCTGACAGGCTGCTCTTCCGCCTCCTCCCAGCTGGAGGCCGGAAGCTATGAGGCCGACACAAGTACCACGCAGACCGCTAACAATGCAGCGCCCGAAGCTTCAGAGCTTTCCGCGCTCGCAGGCGCCGTTACCGAGAGCGTCGTCCCCGGCAATTTCAGCTTCTATGACTATTTTGCCGATGTTTACGGCTTTGACAAATCCACTGCCGCCAAAGTCACAGTGGACGGTGAGGAAAAGGATTATTACTTCAGCGTACGCAACCACCTGACGGTGAATGAGCGCAGCGCGGATTTCCCGGTTTACCATCCCTTCTCCACGCTGCTGTATGAGGAGTTCCAGTTCCTGCTCCAGTCCAGCCAGGAAGAGGATCTGGGCTATTACGCCGTCGTGTTCGGCGGCGAGTGGGAGGAAGGCACCCAGGCCGCGCTGACCGCTGTGCGTGACGCTGCCGCAGTCGTCGCATCCGAGAAGACCCCGCCTGCCGCTGAGGACCTTGATAAGGCAGGATACAGTCAGGATTATCTTCCCGTCATCTACAACTTCGACTTCAAGCTCAACGGCGGTCTGGAAATCGAGGACCGACTTCAGGAGTACGGCTTCACCGCCAATCCGGACGGAGAATACAACACGGATATCCGTGAGGACATGACCAGCTTCGGCACCAACGCCAACAAGTCATCCACCACTGCTCTCTACAAGCGTCTATACACCACACTGGATGTTGGCAGCTTCTTCGCTGATGCGCCTTCCGTAACAGTGCTGTCCAGCTCCACTACTGAAAATCCCGACGGCACCAAGACCTACGGCGATCTGGACATCACGGACACCAGCAGCAAGTACATATCCAGCCCCTCCATCATACTGCTGCGCAAGGAGATCAACGCCGACGGCGAGCTTGTCAACACTGTGCTGAACTTCATCGACCTGAGCACGGATCCTGCCAGCAAGCAGAGTGAGATCGAGGACCTGCTCCGCTCCGCCACCGCCGCCACCGATGCGCAGGGCAATGTGATTCCCGAAGGCTTCCAGCAGTTTGACTTCTTCCGCTACATCTGGGGCTCCTACACCCAGGGCTCCGGCACCAGCCTCACAGGCAGCTTCGGTCCCAGCGCGGGCTCCTTCACCAACACCTTTTCAGGTGAGGCTCTGAACGTTCAGTACGACAACCTGACAGATAAGGATCACATCTATCGTACCGTGACCTATGCGGAGCTGGTACATATACTCCAGCAGGAGGGCAATTACCCCATTTACTTCGGCGGCTCCTGGTGCCATTACAGCCGCGGCTTCCTGGCTCCCTTCAATGAGATCGCCAAGACCTATTATGTCTCTGAGGTCTATGTATTTGACCCCTATATCGACGGGACCTCCAGCTCCACCAATATTCGCAGCAGCGAGGGCTCCGGCTTGTTCACCAGACTGTATGCAAACCTGCTGACCTATTTTGGAGTGGACTATAGATCCTACGGTTTCCCCACAGAATATGATTCACTCTCCAACTGGTTCCTGGAGCAGCGCGCCGAGGGCAACGCCTTTAACTTCAGCGGTGACGAGGATCTGCGCATCGGTGGTAAGAAGCTTACCAAGATCGGTGTGCCCACCCTGATCGGCTACAACAAGGACAATGTGGACGCAGACGGAAATCCAGCTCCGCTGTTCGGCTCCGCCTCTACCCAGGCTCCCTTTGAGGATATCGTCGCCGCCGCGGAAGAGCCCCACAAGGGCGTGGACGATCCTGTTGCCGTGGGTGAGGACGGCGTAGCCTATTATGAGCATGTCAACTACCTCTCCGTGGCACGCACCTCCCTGGGAGGCCGCATCGCGGAGTACAACGCGATGAAGTTCCTGGACAATTTCCTGAAAGGCGAGCTGACCTACCGTATCGTGACCTGACATAAGTAACGATCCTGCGGCCATCACGAGATGGCCGCAGGACGCAAATAATCAATGAGACAGAGAGGGAATGCCATATGAAAACGCCCCAATACGTCAGCGATATTTTGCCGTCCACGCTGAGCACAGTCATAACACTGGCTATTTTGGCTGTGATCGTGCTGGAAATCGCAGCGCTGGTCTGGCTGCGCAAGGCAAAGCTGGGTAAAAACAAGAAGACCCTCAACCATGGCTTGGTCGTACTCTTTGCCATGGTGCTCGGTATCATCAACGGGCTGATACTCAGAAGCATATTTACCGCCAGCATCGACACCGCCTGGGCGGTGAACGACGCTCTGGAATGGGTGGACGTGCTGCAGACCGTGTTCTTAAACGGCTTTGAGATACTGATCATACCGCTGATCATTATCTCCATTCTACGCTCCATGCTTCGTGCCGGCTCCGGCGCGGAGACCGGCAGGAGCGCCGCCCGAGTGCTGGCTACCCTGATCGTCACCGTGGCCATCTCCGCGGCAATCGGCTATGCAATGGTGGCCGCGTTCCCCATTAACGTGGACTACGGCAGCATCATCCCCACCCGCAAAGAGGCCACCACGCTGGTGAACACCGTCACCAGCCTTGTGCCCACCAATTTCTTCTCCGCCATCTCCTCAAATAAGGCTCTGCCGATTGTGTTCCTGTCCTTTATCATCGGGTTGAGCGCCCTGACCGTGCGGAAGGAGCGCCCAGAGATCGCTGAAAAGGTGGAGCTCTTTGCCGAAGTTGGCTATGAAGTCGTGGGTACCATTGTGGACTTCATGATCGCGTTCATGCCTGTCGGCGTGCTGGGTATCGTCACTGTCAACGCCACTGTCAACGACTGGGCAATTCTGAAAACCTATGCCTGGTTCATCATCGCCTTCATGGTTGGTATTGCGCTGATTTTCCTGGTGCACATGGTTATTCTGGTGCTTGCCGGTGTGAATCTCAAAACTTATTTCAAGCACACTGCGGGGACCTATCTCTTTGCCTTCACCTCCATGAGCAGCATCGCAACCATGCCGCTCTCCATACGCAGCATGAAGGAGCTGGGCGTGGAGGACAGTACCGCCAATCTGGCCGGCTCCCTGGGCACCTGCGTGGGTCAGAACGCCTGCGCCGGACTGTACCCCGCCATGATTGCCACCATTGTGGCCCTGGGCACCGAGGGCGTGGAGGTGTGGACGCCTGAGTTCGCCATTTCTCTGGTTCTGATGACCGCCATCGGATCCATCGGCGCGGCCGGCGTGGGCGGCGGCAACATTCAGGCCAGCCTGATTACATTGTCCCTGCTGGGCTTGGACTCCAGCCTCATTACCATCTTCCTGGCTGTGGACTTCTTTGTGGGACTGCCCCGTCCGCCCATCAACGCGGGCGACTCCATCGTCGCAGGCCTTGTGGCACAGCGGATTGAGAATATCTCGGCAAAGTGGGCAGGCAAGCAGAAGGGGGCTGTCGAATGAGATACCGTTATAAGACCAAAAACACATGCAGCAAGGAGATCCAGTTCGATATAGATGGGGATGTCATCAGCAACATCAAATTTACCGACGGCTGTCCCGGAAACCTGAGCGCCATCGCCGTGCTCTGTGACGGCATGACTGTTGATGAAATCGAGAGAAAGCTGCAGAACGTGCGCTGCGGACGCAAGCGCACCTCCTGCGGACACCAGCTTTCGCTGGCAGTTCGGACGGCCTATGAAGAAATCACCGCGAAAAAGGAGGTACAGGTATGAAAAAGTATAAGCTGCTGATTGCGGTGCTCGCCCTGCTGGCAGCGCTGGCGCTTGCCGGCTGCGCACCCCCCAACGACGTCCAGTTTGAGCTGGTGTTCGGTCAAAGCTCCAGTTCACTTATCCCGACCGTGGGAAACAGCGCGTACAGGGACCGTGCGCTCTTTGAAGAAGAGGAAACTGAGGCCGGAGCTGAGGACGCCGGAGGATCTGCCGAGGCAGAGGACACCTACATTGATCCCACCGAGGGTCTGGACTGCAGTGAAGATTGATCGTTCTATCCCACTGACAGGGAATTCAGACTGCCGCATAAACGCATATGAAAAACACTGTATAGCCGTACTCAGCTATTAGACACTGTACCGATTCATGGCGGTGTTGTCGAGCAAAAGAGCGATAAAGGGGCAGTGTACGGGACCCCAGCTAAATAGGCAGAATACGGACCTAGAGTAAGGCTGGCGGAGCTGTTCTGCATTTTCCGGCCAATCCACACCGTGACACACACGCGGAACCCAGTGTACCCCGAAAAGCGGATATGCCCGGATGACCCATAATTTGACCCAGAACAGGAATAAACTGCTCCCGAAGTCAAGTACAAAATAAGAAGACCCATCAAGGAAAGGTAGGGAAGACACCGGTAGAGAGATAAGAAAATATTGATTGGGGGAAAGCATGGCCAAATCCCACTAGTAACGGTCGTTGTTGTAGTAGTCGATCCAATTGTCAATGGAACGGCGGACGTCCGCGGAGGAGGACCAGAGAGGGTCTGGGGAGCAAGCTCGTCCTTCACATGGCCGAAGAAGCTTTCCTGCGGGGCATTGTCCCAGCAGTTACCCCGGCGGGGCATAGGCTGGCGCAGGGCACTACTCCGGACGAGTTGGATGAATTTCACACCGGTATAGTGGCAACCCTGGTCGCTGTGAAGGATAGTCCGGTTGGAGAGGGAAACGCCGTGGTTCTTTACGAGACGTCTCACAATTTCCAGGACGAAGCCCACTTCCAGGGACTGGCTGAGGACATAGGAGAGGACCTGCTTGGTGCAGGCATCGAGGATTGTGGAGAGGTAGCAGTATCAATGCGTGGAACTTATAGATGGCAGGAGAAGCCGGACGTCTTAAGTCTACGTATATGTCTACGTATAACGCAGACTTGATTTTCCTTGCTTTACATTACGCATACGTATAATGTAGACTAAGATATACTTCACGTTATACGCAGACTTTAAGTCTACGTAAAGAGCACAGAAATGATTGCGAGAGAGTGATCTGCTGCTTGTAGTGGACCGGCCAGCAGGTATGCCTGTCGGCCGGGCAGCTTTCTTGTTGTGCGCAGGTCTGCACCTGTTAGTTTTATTCGACCAATCTCAAATTTTTTCAGTCGGAGGGAGGGTAAGAAATGGCCTCAAAATCTACATTTATTTCCACGCCCAAAACAGATACCATTTTTATATTTAGAAAAATACAGATTTTCGGTGAGGTTTTTTGGGGGAAAGGCCCTGTTTTCAAGGGTTTCCGGCTCTCTCACTGAACGGGGGTTGTTGTTGCTGCGAGCGGTAAGGACCGTGAGCGGCAACCTGATTAGTACAATATACTGTGCTAAGTACAATTATTCGCCCTCAGAAACACAATATATAGATTTTTTGCCTTGACAGGCTCAAAATGTTGTGATACAATGCATTTGTGTTTATTAGATGATGCCTCTCCCGCATGGGAACTTACTAAGCAGTGAAATCTGCCCAAGTGTGTGGCAGATATGGCCTACACAATAGTGTGCAGGGCCTCCTATGGTTTTATTTTGTTCCCGGTCAGGGAACGCAGACTTTTGCTTATTGACAGACGTTTTGATTGTGGACTGATTTTTTCAGGATTGCAGGCGGGAAACCGTAGAGGATACTTATTTTCCCTCACCCGATTTCCGATTTTAATGCCTCCGGCGTTTCGCCGGGCACAACGGCAGCCCAACGGGCTGAAAATTGAAGAAAGCATGCGCTCTTAGGGAGTGCGAAAGGTTTGTTGAGTTGAACTTTTCGCACTCCCTTTTTGCGCTTTTGAGGTGTTTCCGCTCCTTGGGAGCAGCCAGCGGCCCTGCCAGCCGCCGGCCAGGGAAACACACGCCGCAGAATAGGACGAACTGTTGCCCTCCCCGCTTTGAGGTTTGCGGGGGCACAGGGATGGACAACCTCAGAGGCCGTTGGCAACGGCCTCACCTCTCACCGCTCCAACGCTGCGTTGGTCCGGCAGCGTGAGAGTTCGCATACCCTGATCCCAGCCGGAGGGATCGAAGGACACCCGCGGCATTACGCCGCAGCCGAGTTCAGCGGCCGCGTGTCCGTCGTCGTCGCAAGCTGTGCATCGTTCGCTCCCGCACATATGTGGGAGCTCACTCGCTGCGCTGCTCCTCCTCTCCAAATCAAACCCGCTGCGCTGGGCTTCGATTTGGTTCTGGAATGAGATAGGGCCAGCGGCCCCATACGGCGATCGTATTGACCGAGGCACAACTGAAAAGAGAGACAGGGATCGGAATAGAGTTCCTCAGGCCGCTTGTTTCAAGGGTTTGGGCCCTTTTGGAGATGTCTGTTTCAGTGGAAACGAGCCGGAAACGGACAGAGGTGCCAAGGGGTGGACTGCGCCCATCTGAACATGATTATGAATATAAGGAGCTTTTTTCATATGAAAATCAAGATCAAAAACGAGGGCATTTACAGGGCCCTTGTGAGCCAGCTGGACAAGCTGGCAAGGCACAACTGTCAGGGCAGTTTTCGGACCAAGGACCGGTATTATGAGGCCATGAAGCGGTTCTGCCGGTATCTGGCCGAGCACTACCACCTGCAAAAGCTGTCCAACATCAGTGGAAAGCATCTGGTCAGCTATGTGGAGCACATGCAGATGACCGGGAAAGCCGCCAGCACCATCAAGACCGACCTTGCCGCCATTCGCTTCTTCCATGACCGGATGGATGCCAAATACCGTCTGCCCGCCAACGTTGAACTGGGCATTGAGCTGGAGCGCCGGCGGTTCGGGCAGGCGGACCGCACCTGGACCGTTCCGGAGTTCAACCGCCTTCTGGCCGCCGCATTGGCGGAGGACCGGTATGACCACATCCTGGCCTTCTACCTGGCCCGCTATGCCGGGCTCCGCATCCACGAGTGCTGCCGCATCGACACCGCTATCGCGGAGGACGCTCTGCGGGAAAATGCCATCACCGTCAAGGGCAAGGGCGGCAAGGTCCGCACGGTGCCCATCAACGAGCAGATCGCCATTGCCCTGCGGGAACAGCTCCGCCGGACGGTGCGGGGCCACAAGCTGCTGGTGCCCGACGGTATGCCCATCTCGTCGTCGCAAGCTCCATATCCCTCGCTTCCGCCTGTGGCGAAAGCTCGCTCATTTCGCTGCTCCTCCTCTCCCCAAAATTCGCTTCGCGAATTTCGGGGGCCCCATTTTTTCATGTCTATACCGCCGAGCAGTATCAAAGGTTGGTGGATGCTGGCATCCCTGAATTGACGGCCCACTTCGACGTGCCCAAACTCCTGGGCCATGAGCGGCCCGATATCACGGACATTTACCTGGCGTCGGTCAGAAAGGGTGGGCGTCTTGGAGACTAGATACAACTCCTTTGACGACCTGCCCCTTACCCTCCGGGTGGAGGACCTGATGCCCATCCTGGGCATCGGCCGGAACACCGCCTATGCGCTGGTGCGGTCCGGGCAGATCAAAAGCATCAAAATCGGAAGGCAGATCCGCATTCCCAAAGACGCTGTTGTAGAGTATTTGAAACAAAATTAACAGTTCATCTGTTGACCGTGGGCCACGCGGGGTATATCATAAAGTTACGGTATGCCCCGCGTGGCGAAAGGAGGAAATATGCCACGTACAAAAACAGCGGGCCGGGGCACCAACGGTGCCGGCTCGATCAGAAAACTCACCACTGAAAAAAACGGGAAAACCTATGTCTATTGGCAGGCCCGATATACCGCCGGTTTTGACCCGGCCACAGGCAAGCAGGTACAGCGATCGATCACCGGCAAAACAAAAAAAGAGGTAGCCCAGAGGCTGCGTCAAGTCACGGCGGAGATCGACCAGGGGATGTATCGTGAGCCGTGCAAGCTGACAGTCAGCGAATGGCTGGATATCTGGCAGAACGATTTTCTTGTGTCAGTCAAGCCCCGCACACGTGATTGCTACCAAACCGTAGTTGATACCCATTTGAAAGACCGTTTCGGTACTGTGAAGCTGGACAGCTTGCGTCCCCATGAGATACAGCGGTTTTACAATGAACTGCAGAGCGTGAAACATCTCTCCAGCAAGACGGTCCATAACATCCACGGCGTCTTTCATAAAGCGTTGCAGCAGGCCGTGGAACTGGGGTATCTCCGGGTCAATCCTGCCTCTGCCTGCAAGCTGCCCCGCAAAGAGCGGGCGGAGATCAAGCCCCTGGACAGCGACATGATCCATAAGTTTCTGGAGGCCTGCAAGGGCCATCGCTTTGAGAGCGTCTACATCGTCACCCTGTTCACTGGGCTGCGGGAGGGCGAGGTACTGGGTCTGACCTGGGACTGTGTGGATTTTGCCAAAGGGACCCTGCTGATCAACAAGCAACTCCAGCGGGTACGCCGGGGTTCAGGCGCCTTTCAGTTCATCTCACCGAAAAACGGGAAAAGCCGCTGCATTACACCGGCACCGTTTGTCATGGAGGTCTTGAAGCACCAGAGGGACCGGCAGAAGTTCTGGAGGTCGGCTGCGGGGTGCGCATGGGAGGACAGCAATCTGGTGTTCACCAATGAGCTGGGCCACAATCTGTCGCCGCAAACGGTCTACCTCCATTTCAAAAAGCTGGCCCGGCAGGCGGGATGCCCAGACGCCCGCTTCCACGATCTGAGACACTATAATGTCAATGGTCTGACACAAACTTTTTCGAATTTTTTTGCGAAAAATCAGCTCGTGGCGTGCTCAAGCGCCCCCGCGCAGAAGTCTCTCGTCCCCCAAACGATCTCCACTTTATCCCCCGGATAGACATACACCCGCTCAATCAGCGTGTCCACCAGCCGTTG
>CANQHN010000059.1 GCA_947623745.1 uncultured Oscillospiraceae bacterium | reverse complement strand
TCCCCATTGCGTAATTTTCCTCGGAATTATAACCTTCGATTTTCAAAATATTATCAAAATTTTTGGAGTTAGGGGTAACCTCATCTGCCTTGAAGGACTGATAGCCGTGGTAGCACATCCGCCCCTCGGTCTTGCCCCATAATCTTTTTGTGCAGACGAACTGCTCGGCGGCGTGGCGCTCATCGCAGTTGATGCCGGTGACATAGGCCCGCCGCTCCGTTTTGATCTCATCGGCGGCGTACTCGACCACATTTCCTATGGCGTGAAGTGCGGACAATTCCCCGTGGATATTCTCCGTCGTTTTCTCAGGGTTCCTGGCATAATCGATAACCTTATCTACGCGCCCCTTTACGGGCCAAATTGAGGTGACAGCCATCAGCGTCCCTCTGCGGAATAGGCATCCGTGATGAGCTTGTCCACACCGCGGAGTTCGTCAATCGTCTCACGCAACCTTGGCACATCAACAAGGCCGATGGCGTTGGCCGTTCTCAGGAGCTGGTGGATGTTGCTGCCTACGCGCCGCATCTCGCGGATGAGCGTGAGAACGTCTGCGGTTGGGGCCTCCCGCACCTCCGTACCGCTCAGCACCTGCCGGCAGTAGCTTTCACGGGATAGCCCTGCCTTACGGGCCTTGGCGGTGATACTTTCAAGCTCCTCGTCTGTGAAGCGGAGAAGCATAGCTCGGTTTCTTTCCAAATTGCACCTTCCTTTCTGTGGGGTCATAGGGGCGAAGCCCCTGTCAAGCTGAATTGTGGCCCCACAATTCGTTGCTTGCTAAGACGTAACCATTTCATTTTTCCTGTGACAGAAGGTCATGCATGGCCTTGGGTCCAGAGTTGATTTACAGCGTACTGCGGTTTTGGGGGATTCCCTCCGCTCCCGGAATTTGGCGGCAAATTTGCCGTCATGGAGCAAGTTTTGGGCAAAAAAAATTGACGGCAGATTTGCCGTCATCTGCTTGGGCTGACCTTGGTTCTGCTGTGGCATCACTGTGACACCGCCCATCAGCGGGGAGATTCCCAGCAGCCTTTGAATTACGCAACAAGATGTCTTCGGATTTGGCATCAAAAATGATGCCGCGGTGCGTTGTAGGTTTGCGGCTTGGCTCCACTTTTGATGCCAACAGCTTTTGACGGCATTTTGCCGTCACGGATAAATTTCAAACTTAATTGGATGACGGCATTTTGCCGTCACATGGGGGGCAAACCCTGCAAGGCCGCAATAAATCCGACTGTCTCTGGGTTGCGGCCTTCAATTCCTCTATAAATGCAGAAAATCGCTTGTCTCCCGATAAAATGACGGCAAAATCGGCTTTTTTTGCCGTCATTGCCCTTTTGGGCCCAAATCACATGACGGCATTTTCGCTCGTTTTTGCCGTCACACGGGGTTTGAACCCCGCAAGGCCGCAAGAAATACAACTGACTCAGGGCCATCAACACCGCAAAAGCCAGTCACGCGGATTTATTGCGGTCTTGCGGCATTGACCAAAACTAGGCGCCGCCCAGGATGTCGTCCGCTGTCTGGTCCGTCTGTCCGATCCATTCGATCTTGTCACCGACTGAAAAGACGACGGCTGGCCCTGCCAGGGCCAGATTGCACTTCTGGACCGCCATGATGCGCTCGTCTGGCCTGGCCTTGTCTGTCCTGGAAATCAGCAGGGCGCTCCGGGCCGCGTCTACGATGTCAATGGAGCCTATGGTGCGGTACAGCGCCTTCGTACTGCGCTGCTTACTCAGGTGCCCCACCACGATAACAGCACATATATTTTCCTCCCTCCGGGACTTTCTGTATGTAGAGTTGGGAAAAGCGATTCTCAAGGGAAACGCACCGAGACAGTGCCGTTTATGCGGCAACTGGTTCCTGCATGGGTCTGGAGATCGGGCGATGTACTGTGAGCGCACTGCGCCGGGCGAGGACGGGAGGACCTGCCGGGAGGCGGGGGCTCGGACAGTCTTTGAGAAGAAAATCCAGGAGGAGGAGGCGTGGAAGCTCTATAAGCGGGCCTACAAAAAATACTACGCCCGTTTTATGAAAGGAAACCTGAGCAGAGACGACTTCAAGGCCTGGACGGAACAGGCCGCGGCGGACAGAGATGCGGCAATCGAGCGAGTGAGCAGTACATCCGACGCTGAGGAGAGAGCGAAGATCACGGAACAGCTTCGAAAACAGCTGAACGACCTGTAAGAGGACGGCTTCCTATAATTAGCTGATGTCCTTCACCGGGGGCATCGATTTGCGATATGTATCGCAATAAAATGCCAGGAGGGGAAAGCCCTTGATTCTATTCACAGCTTTAAGTATAATAAATGTTCTTTCCTACGCAGGTGGGAAGGGACTTCTAGCAAGGTACTGGACAAGCGAAAAGCGCCGTACAGGTCAGAACAGGACATGGCTGTGCCATGACCATTCCAACTATGTACGGCGCTTGGCAGTCTCATCCAGTTCCCACCGGAATCTTTCCGCCTACCCAATGAAAAGCCGCTGGGCTTTCCTATACCGCTCCTTTTTCAACCTCTTTTTTCTTGTAAACACTGCATCGATTCACAGCAGGCAGTCTGTTTTCATCTTATTATCCACTGATGGAGCAGATACATAGCGAAGGCCGCAGCACAGCTCTCGCTGAAGAACAGCGCGGACGCCAGCACGTTCATACCGAACAGCCGGTCGAGCACGAACATGAAAGGGATGTACAGCGCAATGATCCTCACCACAGCGTGGATAAGCGTGTCTCGCCCATCCCCCATGGCCTGCATACAGTAGGAGGTGTGGTAGTTGAGGAACTGCACCGGCGAGGCCAGACACCGGATGCGCAGGAACACAGCGGCATAGGCGACAGTGGTCACGGCATCCTCCACGTTCCCGGCGGAGGTGCTCAGGAACGCATGGGATACGGGAGAGGCAAACAGCTCAAACAGGATCACGCAGGCCGTAGAGACCGCCAGGCCGTACCGACGGGCGGTGCTGATGGCCTGGCTCATCCGCTCCCGGCTGCCGGAGGAGTAGTTGTAGGCCACGATGGGCATCATCCCCTGGCAGATGCCCAGGTTGATGGAGGTGGGCAGGCGCTCTGCCTTCATCATGATACCGATGGCGGCCAGGGCCAGGTCGCTGTGGGCAGCCATCAGCGCGTTGAGCACGATGTTCGCCACATCAAACAGTCCAGGCAGAATAGCCGACGGCACACCCACCGAGATGACCTCCCGCAGGTCCTCCCGGCGGATCCCCCGGATCTCCATGGGGTTGACGCTCAGCGCGGCGGCCTGGGAGTAGCGGCACAGCGCAACAATCATATATACGCAGGCCACCGCATTGGACAGCAGCGTGGCCAGCGCTGCACCCAGCACCTCCCACCCCTTGGGCAGGATGACAAACATGAACAGGGGATCCAGAGCGATGTTCAAAAGCCCGCCGCCGGACAGCCCGAGGCTGGCCTGCCGGGAATACCCCATGTTGCGCAGCAGGTGGGCCCCAACCGCGGAGAGGGTGGTGGGGACGCTGCCCAGGATCACCACCAGCCACACGTACTGTCGGGCGTACCCGATGGTGAACTGGGAGGCACCCAGCAGCCTCAGCAGTGGGTCCAGAAACAGGGCAATCAGCAGGCCGTAGAGGAATGCCACGGCGAACGCGCCGTAGAAGCTGAACGCGCTTACCTTTCGCGCGTCGGCTGCCTGCCCTTTTCCCAGCAGGCGGGCGGCCAGGCTTCCGCCGCCGATCCCGAACAGGTTGGCCAGAGCGGTGATCATCATGAACAAGGTGAAGGACATGGTCACACCGGCCACCATGTGAGGGTCCCCGGTGCGGCCGATGAAAAAGGTGTCCACCACGTTGTACACCAGGTTGATGAGCTGGCTGATAATGGTGGGCACGGCCAGAGCGGCGATCGCCTTTGGCACCGGTGTACGTTCAAATAGTTCGGCTTTGTTGTCTGTATTCATGGTCTGTCATACTTCCTTATTTTGTATAAGACGATGACTGTACGGGTAATTTGATAGGGCGGGCGGACCTGGGCATTGCTCAGTCCGTCCGCCCTAATATAATATAAGTTATTCGGAGATAAATGTAAATAATTATAATAGCACGTTGCTGGATTTAATCCCGCACGTAGACATAGCCCTCCATGATGCGGCGGGCGGTGCGGTCCAGATTGCCGCTGAGAACGGTGTGGGTGCCGTCCCCGTTGTCCTGGAGGTCGGCGTAGGCGTCCATGATGCCCCAGGGGTGGCCGATGCGGATGTGTTCGGCGCGGTCGTCGGGGTGCTTGCCCTCCCCACAGACGATCTCATTGACGATGGTGCCGGGGGTGTTGGCGGCGGTGACAGTGCAGATGGCGCCGGTGCCCATGTAGGCGTCGATCATCTTCATATTCACCGAGAACAGGCGGCCCACGATGTCGATCTTGTCCGCGGCGATAAACTTCCCGCTGCCGGCGGTGTAATCCACAGGCTTGGTGACAAAAGCGATCTTTGGCAGGGTCTGGCTGTTGATCCGGGCGTCCTCCAGGTCCTTGGCAAAACCCAGCAGGATGGCGCCGGTGCCCCGGATGACCTCCAACCTGCGGCAGATCTCCTCACAGTTGGGCAGCGCGTTGAACTGGGCGGGGGTCTCGGTGCCAGTGACGCCGAAGTCCTCGGGATGGACAAAAATCACAGGGTTGGCGGCGTCTACAAAGCTGTACTCGTAGGTCTTGCCCTCCACCTCGATGGTGTCCCTGGCGTGGCCAGTGGGCAGCAGCTTGCCGGAGGCAGCCCCCTGGGGGGAGACGAACTTCAGCAGCACCCGGGCCCCGGTGCCGGGGACGCCGTCGATGGCGAAGTCGCCCTCCGTCATGGCCCGGCCGTCCTTCACGGGTACCTGGGCGATGATCTCCTTCTGGGTATTGGTGTTGAAGATGTGGACCTCAGTCATGGGCTCCACCGCCTCCACCAGCCCCTCGTCGATGGCAAAGGGGCCCACAGCGGAGGAGATGTTGCCGCAGTTCATGGTCTTGCCCACGATGGGGGCAAATACGTCCACCTGGCCAAAGTCGTAGTCCACGTCGATGCCGGGCCGGTCGCTCTTCTTGATGACCGCCACCTTGCTGGTGGAGGTATTGGCACCGCCCATCCCGTCAATCTGGCGGCGGTCCGGGGAGCCGAAGGCGCTGAGGATGACCTTGTCCCGCTCCGCCGTATCCTGGGGCAGGTCCTTGTCGTGGAAAAAGACGGCCTTAGACGTGCCGCCGCGCATATAGACACAGGGAATCTTTCGGTTGGGTTTGTACATGAGAATCGCTCCTTATTTGCAAAATTATTTGACAGAAATCGCGGCTCTTAGTATAATTTACACAACAAAACCGCGCAAGAATCGTGAAACCAGCCGGAGGTGCGCACTGTGCTTCAAAATTATGAGTACTTTCTGATGCTCGCCGAGGAACTGAACATCTCCCGAGCCGCGGAAAAGCTATATATCTCCCACCAGTGTCTCAGCCGCTACCTGAAAAACCTGGAGGACGAGTGCGGCCTGACACTGTTCGAGCGCAAGCCCAAGCTGGCCCTGACCTACGCCGGGCAGGTCCTGCAGGAGTCCCTCCGGGAAATCCAGCGCATCGAGCAGAATATGGATAAGGCGCTCTCGGAGTTGAAAACGGGGGAGACCGGCCTGGTGCGGCTGGGGATCACGGAGGGGCGGCTGCGCATCTTCCTGCCCAACCTGCTCAAGCAATACCAGGAGATGTTTCCCAACGTCACCCTGCAGGCCGTCAGCGCTCCGACCTCCTCCATGCTGGAGCAGCTCTTGGCAAACAAGCTGGACCTGGTCCTGGGAAGTATGACGGGGTATTTCTCCAGCGGCCTGGATTATGTCACGATCGCGGAGGAGGACCTTTACCTGGTGGTCTCGGACAACCTGCTGCGGCAGTACTTTCCGAACCGGTTCCCCGCCTGCAAAAAGACGTTTTCCGCAGGGGCGGATCTGAGCTTGTTTCGGGATATGCCCTTCTGTGCCGCCTCCAAGGGGTACAACTCCCGTACCATGATCGACGATTTCCTCCAGAAGTCCAACGCAGCTCTGAACATCATCTATGAGGCCAACCAGCCCGACCTGCTGCACCTGATGACCGCCCAGGACTACGCCGCGTCCTTCTCACTGTCCATGTATCTGCCCAACATCCAGACCATCAACCATTCGGCCCCAGAGGACAACCAGCTCAACGTCTTTCCCATCAAGGGCCTGAAAACCAAAAACCCGATCTTCCTGATCTCCCAGAAGGGGAAGTATTTTCCGAGATACACCAAGGAGCTGATCCAGCTCATCCGCCGGCAGTGTCTGGCCTACATCAAGGTCAAGAACTGATCTGCTCCAGCAGGCCCATGACCGGATCGATGCTCTCAAAGGTATCGAGCTTGGAAAAGCTGTCAAGCAGGGCGTCCACCGTTTTCTCGGAATAGAGGGCGAGCGCATTTGCCTTGAATTTCGCCGCAAGCTCCTTCCAACCGACTGGATTGTTGGGAGAGCCCTTCAGGTCATACAGTTCCTTTTCATAGGTAGTGCCATTCCTTAGCGCAATTGAGACTTTTGCGCCGCGTTTTCCGGGAAAAACCGCCTGAACGTCAGGGTCAAGCTCGGTTTCGACCTTCGCTGCCAGCGCAAGCGTCTCAGGATCTGTGTAGTACGGCTTCGTCAAATGCGCGACGCCGAAGGCATGGTCCCGCAGCGCCGCCGCAACTCCGTAAGCAAGGGAGAATTTTGCCTCGCCGGAGCTCTTCGGGGCCTTGATGTGTCCAGTCAGCTCATAGGCGACCCGATGCGTGCCGATGTGGACGCTCTCCACGTCCTCGGGGCGGATGCTGTATTCCTCTGAGAGATCCAGCGCCGCTTCGATACCCGGCTGCGCATGGCGGCAGGAGGGATACATCTTATTATAGGTGTCGAAGATAGACCACTTCTCACCGAGGTCCCGGCAGACGTCGTCGATGTCCACGTTTTCAGAATGTGTACGGAAGAAACCGTCCGGCCCTTCCAGCGCTGAAATGCAGCCTTCCATACCGGTCTGCGCCAGATACGCAGCCATGATCCCGCTGTACGCTGCATTGCCCACCTGCACGCACTTAGAGAGCTGGCCGCTCTTGGTTGCCTCCATCGTACCACTGGCGAGCATACCCGCCTGGCCGATGGCATTGGCGAGCTGTTCCTCGTTCAACCCCAACAGTTTGCCCGCTGCCACCGCTGCGCCAAAGACGTCGCAGCAGCTGGACGGGTGGAACCCCTTGTTGATAAGCCCAGGATTGGCGTGGGAACCAATGCGGTAAACGATCTCATAGCCGAGGGCGACGGCTGTGATGATTTCCTCGCCGGTTTTGCCAAGCTCCTGCCCGAGGACCAGAGCAGTCGGCACGACAACGGAGCCAGCATGACAGCCGCAGTTGCGGTGCCCGTCATCCAATTCGATGGCGTGAGCGTAAGTCGCGTCGATCATCGCGGCGCGCGCAGAGGGAAAACACTTTTCCTTGCCGCCGACCGGCGCGAAACTGCCGGTGCCAAGCAGCCTGCAGGCCGCGCAAAGCTTTTCGGCGTATTCCCAGTTGCAGCTGCCGGCAATGACTGCGCCCATGCTGTCCATGACGCGCTCTTTCGCCATATCGACTACGTCTTTAGGCAGGTCCTCAAAATCGGTACCGGCGATAAAACGCGCAAACTGCTGTGTCAAATACATACTGATCCGCCTTTCTTACAGGAGTGCTGCATCACACAGATATGATGCAGCACTCCTTGTTCTTATCTCAGTCCCATGGCCGATACAGCCTAGCAGGCGTGTCCAGCCGCTCAAAGGCGGCAATCTGCCCGCTCAACGCCCCGGCATAGGGCTCGTAGGGGGTCTCTTTTGTCATTCTGGCGAACTTTCCGGCCAGCTGCTCCCAGGAGAAGGGGTTCTCCGCCTCCCCCAGAGGCAGGGGCACGAACTTCTCACAGATGTGGCCGTCCTCCGTTTGGATGACAAGGTTCACCGCGCCCCAGTGGCTGGGGTTTTTCTGGACATATTCCTCCACCGCGCTGTCCATCACAAGATGCACTTTTTGCGCCGTCCGGAGGACCTGGGGGCGGTCCATGGCTTCCACCAGCACCTCCTCGCCGGCGATGTGGCCCTGCTCCAGGGCCACGGCGAGGACAAACTCCAGGCTGCTCTGCGCCGCCACTACGGTGGAGGGGCTGGGCTTGGACAGCCGCCCCACAAAGGGGGTAGTTCGTACCGTGACGGAGTTCACCGTCTCAGGCGTCAGGCCGTACTGCTCCCGCAGGGCCAGCATGGCGTCCACCGCCGCGTGCAGGCCGCGCATGCAGGCGTGTGCCTTGAAGTAGACCTCGGAGATCTTAAACTCCGTGCCCAGATCCTCCACAGCCCGCTCCGGCCTGGGCTCGCTGGAGAACGCCTGGGCAAAGCCGCGTTTTCCCTCGATTGCCTCCTCCGGGCCTGTGAAACCGCTCTGCGCCAGCTGCACCGCCCGCAGGCCAGTGCTGATGGCCCAGACGCCGCCCAGTACCTTGCCCTGGGTGCCGTCGTTCTGGTACTCGATCAGTCCGCCGGTGAAGCTGGCAGCCAGACCCAGGGCGTTTTTCATCTCTTCCCGGTTCAGTCCAAACAGCTTGCCCAAGGCGGCAGCGCAACTGACAGAGCCAGTCACGCTGGTGGATTCAAATCCCCGTTCCCGGTAGGAGGCGGGATTGATGGTCTCACCTACTCGGATGTAGACCTCATATCCTGCCACCAGGGCGGTCAGCATTTCTTTCCCGTTCTTTCCCAGGGCTTGGCCGTAGTTGAGGACCGCGGGGACCAGAAAACTGCCGGGGTGCCCCATAGCATACCGGTGGCCGTCATCCAAGTCGGAGGAGCGGGCCATCACCGTGGACACGAAAGCCGCGCTCTCCACCGGGAGCAGGTCGCCGCCGGGGGCCGTGACTTGGGACTGCTCCGCCGCGGGCATTACCCGCCGCACGTGCTCCAGCGCCTGGGCACCCACAGGGGAATAGCGCCCGTAGATCATACTGCCCACGGAATCCAGGATACACCGCCTGGCCGAATCCCGGGCCGTTTCCGGAATCGATTCATAGGTCAGTCCGACCAGAAATCCGGCCAGCTGCCAAGTCAAGCCGCCCATAGAGCTCTGCCTCCTTTTTCGATTCTTTTACGTACGCTCTCCGTGCACCGGTCCCTCTCCGAGAAATTTACAGGAACATCGGATATGTGAAGTAGAAATAGACGATACAAATTGCCACGGTGATTATGGTCAGGGGGATACCAGGCCGGACGTAGTCCTTGAAGCTGTAGCCGCCCGGCTCGATAGCCATCGTCATGGGGATGAAGCCAATGGGGGTGAGCCAAGCCAGGGTGCCGGCCATACGCACCGTCATCAGGGTAGACATGGGGTTCAGGCCCAGGGACTGGGAGACGGCCACCGTGATGGGGGTCAGCATGATGATCGTGGCAGCGTTGGACATGATGTTGGTCAGAGGCACGGCGATGAGGTAGATGCACAGGATGACCAGCAGGGGGCTGGTGATGCCGGCAGCATGGGTACGCAGGAATTCGGCCAGCATCTCGGAGGCTCCGGAAGCCTCCATGGCGTCGGAGATGGGAACCAGGAAGGCATACATGGTGATGGCACCCATGGGGATAGCGCGCAGGGCGTCCTTGCTGCTGACCAGTTTGGCGGCCATGACCACGAAGGTGGCCAGCAGGGCGATCATGCCCACGCTCATGCCCAGCGTGCTGGAGAAATACATGGCGATAAAGGTAGCGACCAGGACCACCACAGCCGCGATGGGCTTCCACTTGGGGACGTTGGAGAAATCGGCCTTGGTGTCGCTGAAGGTGAAGCGGTCCTCGTTGTTAGGCACGTCAGGCAACAGATTGAAGCCCACGGTGGCCATGAACAGGGCGCTGGCTACCAGCAGGATCAGGGAGATGGGGGCCAGCTCAAAGAAGGCCATTTCGATTCCCATTTCGGAGAGCAGGTTCTGGAGATACAGGGTGGAGCTGGAGCCCACGGTGGTGATGCCGCCGCCCAGGGCCACGCCCACGGCGATGGGGTACATAAGTTTGCATCTTCTGTAGCTGGTGGACTGGCAGATGCCCAGAGCCACGGAGATGAGCAGGGCCGCACAGCCGTTGACGGACAGGAAAGCAGCCAGCAGGCCGGAACCGATGACCAGCCAGAAGACGAACACACGCTCCGTCTTGGCCACCCGCTCAAAGGCGGTGCCAATCTTGGCGGCTGCGCCGGTCTTGAACAGAGCCTCGCCGATGATGCCCAGTCCGGCAATGATCATGACGTTGTCCCCGGCGAAGCCGCTGAGGATCGTCTTGGCATCCAGCACACCGCCCAGATACAGGGCCAAGCTGACGAACAGCGCCGTGGCGGTGACTGGGATGATCTCCGTCATGAACAGGATCAGCGCGACAGCCAGCACCAGGATAACGAACAGTGCCGGGTTCATAATGTTAGCAATCAACATTTTGATAACCTCCTAAATTCTCTCTTTCGCAGGTCAGAACTTCTCGAACATCTCCTGGAGCCAGCCCTGCACGTCATCCATGTTTTCCAGGCCGCTCAGGGTATCCCAGAGTTTGCGTGCGTACTCCTGCCCACAGGCCTCGCCCACGTACCGGAGGAACTTTTCCTCCACGGCCCCCTCGGGGAAGGGCAGCTCGGGGTCGCCGTAGGGGGTAATCTGAGTAGTCTTGAAGATCCGGCCGTCCGCCGTCTCGATCTCTACCTTGGCCGCACCCCACAGGCTCTTGTCTTTCTCGGCCATAGCGACGATCTCGGGATCCCTGCTGACCGTGATTTTTCTCGCGTACTCCAGCAGGGCCGCGTCGTCCAGATGCTTGAGCATCAACTCGTCCTCTACGCTCCCCTCGGCGATCAGCACCGCCACCGCGTAGGGGACGCTGGTCTGGGCCTGTGCGTCATCCCGGGGTGCGTAGTTCACCGCATCGCACAGGAACTGGCTGCCGAACACCCGGACGGCCGCGATATCGGCAGCGGTCAGGCTCTCCTGCTTCATAATGTCGCTGACCGCATCCAGGGTGGCGTGGATCCGGCGGACACAGGCGTAACGCTTCATATAGACGCTTTCAATGTCGTAGATCAGCTTCGGGTTGTTCAGCCACTCCACGTCGGGGTCGGGGGCGTAGGCATTCACAAAGCCCAGGCGGCCCTCAAAGACCCGGCACGGCCCGCCCAGGCCGTTCTGAGCCATATTCGCAGCGGAGATGCCGGTCTTGGCGCCCCAGCCAGCCACAATATACTTCTGGGCCGAGCCGTCGATGGCAGACTGGTTCAGGCCGCCAGCCAAAGACGCCGCCAGGGAGACCGCGTCGCAGAGCTGGGTGCGGTCAAACTCCAGCAGGGAGCCAACAGCGGCGGCGGCAGCGCCCGCGCCGCACACGCTGGTGGCGTCAATGCCGCGCTTGAGGTAGGCCGAGGGATTGATGACCCGCCCCTCATAGCAGTAGACCTCGTAGGCTCGGACTACGGCCTCGATGAGTTGCCGGCCGCTGATGTTCCCACGCCTCCAGGCGGTCACCAGAGCGGCGGAGTTGATGGCCACGCCGGGGTGAGCCATAGCAAAGCGGTGCCCGTCGTCAATGTCGGGCATACGGGCGGTGCTGCCCATCCAGAGCGCGGTGTCCTCCTCGTTGGAGTCAAAGGGCGCGTGTTGGGCCTGCTTGAGCTTCTTAGACATGGTGTTCAGAGAGCCTTTGAAGGCCACACCGATGAAATCGGCGATGCACTCCTTCGCCTTCTGTACCGTCTGTGGGGGTATGCTGTAGTAGGTGATTTGCTCGACAATGTCCACGATTTTGTCGAGACAGGTCAATTCTGTAGGCATTTGAATCCCCTTTCTATGTTTTCCGGTTTTTGCTGTGTCTACAGTTTACGCGATATCTCTGCACCTGAAAAGCATATATTATTTGACTATATGCAATTAAATGTTGCGTCTATATTTCTTATTTGATTTCCCGGATAACGTCGATGACGGTGCCGTCCCGGTACTCCACGATGCAGGCCACCTTGTCGGTGGTCTCGATGGGCCTGGGCACGCCGGTGAGGGACTCGGCCAGCTGCTGCAGCTCCTGGATGGTCACCAGCTTCAGGCTGGTCCCCTCCAGGTCCTCTTTCAGCTCCCGGTAGTTCCGGTGTCTGGGATTGAGGGCGATGCCCGCCTCGGTGACCACGGCGGCCACCGTCTCGCCGGGGGTGCACAGGGTGAATACCTTCTTCACCACCGAAGGGGTGCGGCCCCGGATGATGGGCAGGGTGACGATGGAGACCGCCGCGCCGGCGGCCACGTCCGGCCCGCCGCCCAGGCCGCCCATCATCTCCCCGGAGGACCCGGTGAGGATGTTCACGTTGAAGTCCACATCCACCTCCAGGGCGCCCAGCACCCCGAAGTCCTCCCGGTTGAGGAA
>CANQHN010000058.1 GCA_947623745.1 uncultured Oscillospiraceae bacterium | reverse complement strand
ATAAACTGGAAATATATAGTGAGTCCGGATATTCTTCTGCAAGAAATATTGTGAAAAGGTACAAAGATCAAGAGCTAAATATTGAAAGCAGAACGACCTTTATGGCAAGACTTATATATAACAATATATTGGAACTTAATCAATTTGATTATGCCACACGATAACTGCATTGATTTTAAAGGATATGTGTTGATCTTAAACAACTTTGGAACTTTTAAATCATATAGAGTTTCTAAAAAAGTACGGAGCAAGGTAACTAAACCTATACTCCGTACTTTTTTGTTATCCCGATCCTATCTGACAGATGCCGTAATCAAATTTTGTTTCAAAACTTTCTTACGGACACCCAGCAAAGGCCGGGACATTTTTTGCGCTCCGGCACAGCCGGGGCGTTCCGCTTTTAATAGTTCTCGGGCTTGAGCTGGAAGTAGGCCTGGGGATGGGCGCAGACGGGGCACACCTCGGGGGCCTGCTTGCCCACGCAGATGTGGCCGCAGTTGCTGCACTGCCAGACCATGTCGCCGTCCCGGGAGAACACCAGGCCGTTCTCCACGTTCTGGAGCAGCTTGCGGTAGCGCTCCTCGTGCTCCTTCTCGATCTTGCCCACTTCTTCAAACAGGAAGGCGATGTGGTCGAACCCCTCCGCCCTGGCGTCGGCAGCCATGGAGGCGTACATATCGGTCCACTCGTAGTTCTCGCCGTCGGCGGCGGCGGCCAGGTTCTCAGCGGTGGTGCCGATGCCGCCCAGCAGCTTGAACCAGATCTCGGCGTGCTCCTTCTCGTTGGCGGCGGTCTCCTCGAAGATCTTGGAGATCTGGACGTAGCCGTCCTTCTTGGCCTTGGAGGCAAAATAGGTGTACTTGTTCCGGGCCTGGGACTCCCCGGCGAATGCGGCCCACAGGTTGGCCTCGGTCTTGCTCCCTTTCAGTTCAGGCATTTGAAGTTCCTCCTTTGTTTTATTTTGAGCTCTCCTCACAAATGAGAATTATTCTCATTAGTAAGTTCAGAATACCAGACGCGGGGCGGGTTGTCAAGGGGAAATGTGGAAGTTGGAGAATTTTTTCGCGGGCGCGGCCCGCGGCCTTGCAAATCCTGTCGAATCCTGTTATAACATAAGTGGAAATAACGCAGATGGAGGTCTCGCCGATGCAGGAAACAAAGCTGAACAAACTCCTGGTCCTCTCCCTGGGTATCCTTTTTGTTATCTCCGTGATCCTGGGCGTGGTCCTCTTCTTCTCTGTCCAGAACCAGAAGGAAATGGAAAAAAAACTGGCCTTGCAGGAGGAGATGATCATCTCCGCAGAGAGCAAGGCAAAGGAAGAGGACTCCATCATCAAAGAGGCTGACCCTGTCATTACCAGCAAGCAGATCAGCGAGGAGCTGAACGCGATCCAGGAGCTCGTCACCACCGAATACCTCTACACAAACGCGGGAAAATACGAGAACAACAACCAAATCACCCTCTTCGACCGGGACATCAACATTCCCCTCACAAAAAAGAGCTTCCTTCTTGCCTATGACGGCCGCATCAAAGTCGGCATCGACCTGAGTGCTGTCCAGATCCAAATCGACGAGGACAGCCGCAAAATCACCGTCGCCCTCCCTAAGAGTGAGATCACCTCCCACGAGATTTTTGAGAAGGACATCCGCGTCTATGACGAGTCCGACGGCGTGTTCAACAAAATAACGATCGACAACTATAACGAGTTCGTCAGCCAGCAGAAGGAAATCATGGAACAGAAGGCGATCGACCGCGGCGTCCTCACCTCGGCCGACCAAGAGGCGCAGACCGTTATAAAATCGTTCCTGTCCAAACTTCCGGGGATGGACACCTACACTTTAGTAATTCAATAAGGGAAAAAATCCCGCCCTTGCTGCAAGGGCGGGATTTTTTTACACTCAGATCCTCTTCCAGACCGCTCCGCCGGGGACGTCGGTGATCTCGATCCCCCTGGCGGCTTTCAGCTCGTCCCGAATGCGGTCAGCCTCGGCGAAATTTTTGGCCTTCTTGGCCTGGCCCCGGGCCAGCACCAGCGCGTCGATGTCCGGGTCGCCCTCGCCGGTGACGGTGTAGCCGCCGGTGGTCTGGACGGCCGCTTTGGCCTGCTCCCGGCGCACCTGGTCGGCCTTCTCCAGCAGGGACAGGGACAGCACCTGGTCGAAGCTGTCCAGGATGGCCAGGCGGGTGGCGTCGTTGGTTTTGGCCTTGAGGGCGTCGTACAGGGCGGTGACGCCCTGGGCGGTGTTCAGGTCGTTGCCCACCTGCTGGATGAACTTCTCCCGGTACTCGGCCAGCACGGCCTCGTCCACGGGGCCGTCCTCCGGCCTGAGGGCGGCGATGCGCTTGATGAGCTTCTGGAAGGCCCCCGCGGCGTTGTCCAGGTTCTCCCAGGAGAACACCAGGCCCTTGCGGTAGTGGCTCTGGAGGCAGAAGAACCGGTAGACCAGGGGGTCATAGCCCTTCTCCTCCAGCAGGGAGACGGTCAAAAACTCGCCCTTGGACTTGGACATCTTGCCGGAGTTGGTGTTCAGGTGGTGGACATGGAACCACTGCTTGCACCAGGGGTGGCCCAGGTAGGACTCGGACTGGGCAATCTCGTTGGTGTGGTGGGGGAAGGCGTTGTCGATGCCGCCGCAGTGCAGGTCCAGATACTCGCCGTTGTACCGCAGGGAGATGCCGGAGCACTCGATGTGCCAGCCTGGGTAGCCCACGCCCCAGGGGGAGTCCCACTTCAGGGCCTGGTCCTCAAACTTGGACTTGGTGAACCACAGGACGAAGTCGTTCTTGTGGCGCTTGTTGGGGTCCTCCTCCACCCCCTCGCGCACGCCCACGGCCAGGTCCTCCTCGTCGTGGTCGTTGAACACGTAGTAGTGCTCCAGCTTGGAGGTGTCGAAGTACACGTTGCCGCCGGCGAAGTAGGCGTAGCCCTTCTCCTCCAGGCCCTGGACGATCTTGATGAAGTCGTCGATCAGGCCGGTGGCGGGCTGGACCACGTCGGGGGTCTTGATGTTCAGCTTGCGGCAGTCATCAAAGAAGGCGTCGGTGTAGAACCTGGCGATCTCCATGACGGTCTTGTGCTCCCGGCGGGCTCCCTTGAGCATCTTGTCCTCGCCGGTGTCGGCGTCGGAGGACAGGTGGCCCACGTCGGTGATGTTCATGACCCGGTTGACGTCGTAGCCGTCGTAGCGCAGAAACTTCTCCAGCACGTCCTCCATGATGTAGGAGCGCAGGTTGCCGATGTGGGCGAAGTGGTAGACTGTGGGCCCGCAGGTGTACATCTCCACGTGGCCGGGGGTATGGGTCTGGAACTCCTCTTTTTTGTGGGTGGCGGAATTATAGAGATACATGATCGGTTACTCCCTTTCTGCTTTTTCCTTCTGTGCCTCGGCGCGGGCCGCCGCGCAGGCCGCCTGCTGCTTGTAATACTCCCCAGTCATCATCTGCTCCATCATATCCAGCCGGGCGGACAGAGCGGCGATCTTGTCCAGGGTCGGGTTGCGCACGCTGGTCTGGTCCACCTCGTCGGCGTAGTGGGGCGTCTTTCCGGCGATGCGGACAATCTGCGCCGGGATGCCCACGGCGGTGGCGTCGGGCGGGACCTCGCTCAGGACCACCGCGTTGGCGGCGATGCGGGCATTGTCCCCCACCTTGAAGGGGCCCAGCACCTTGGCGCCGCAGCTGATGAGCACGTTGTTGCCGATGGTGGGGTGGCGCTTGCCCTGGTCCTTGCCGGTGCCGCCCAGGGTGACGCCGTGGTAGATCAGGCAGTCGTCCCCCACCTCGGCGGTCTCGCCGATGACGATGCCCATGCCGTGGTCGATGACGAACCGCCGGCCGATCTTGGCCCCGGGGTGGATCTCGATGCCCGTCCAGAACCGGCTCCACTGGGACACGCAACGGGCCAGGAACTTCCAGTCATGGCAGTACAGCCAGTGGGCCAGGCGGTGGTACAGGGTGGCGTGGACCCCCTGGTAGAGCAGCAAAATCTCCAGCTTGGACCGGGCCGCCGGGTCCCGGCGCTGGTAGGCCTCCAGGGTCTCGTTGAGCGCTTTGAACATAGCCTCTCTCCTTCAAAAAACAACGCCCCTCATGCCCGGACAGGCACAAGAGGCGATCACTCGCGGTTCCACTCTTTGTTTCACTCGTTTGGCCGGTATCGGGGCCAGACCGGGCGGCATTGCCCGCCGCGCTCCCGGACGCACTTCACATCCGCCTTCCCGGGGCCGCTCTCAGTCGGTGGCGCCCCCTCTCTGTGGGCCGGGTGAGGATGCTACTCTTTCCGTTCCTCGCGCTTACAGCGTTATTATATTATCATTTGGGAGCATTGGTGTCAAGAGGCTGTTTCATAAGAAAAGAGGCGCCTTTCGGCGCCTCTTTTGCGGGTATTGGAGATAATCAGCCCTTGTGGGACTTGCTGTGGCTGGGGGCAATCCACTTGCCGTTCTCGTCGCGGGTGGTGAGCTTGCCCTCGCTGACCAGGGAGCTGGGCTTGTAGATGTCGTTGATGTTCCAGCAGCCGGGGGTGGGCACCACGATGTTCTCCATGGGGGCCTCAACCAGGAAGGGCTTGCCGGCCTTGTTGGCCTCAACGGCCTTCTTCATAGCGGGCAGGAAGTCCTCGGCGCTCTGGCAGCAAATGGAGTCCACGCCGTAGGCCTGGGCGACACCGGCCCAGCTGGGGCTGTAGCGCTCGCCGTCGGGGGTCTTGAAGAGGGTGCCGAACTGGGTGCCGTAGCTGCCGTTCTCCAGGCCGGCGATGGTGCCGAAGGCGGAGTTGTTCATGACGACCCAGGTGCAGGCGATGCCCTGCTCCACGGCGGTGGCCATGCAGGTGGGGTTGACACCGAAGCCGCCGTCGCCCACCAGGGCCAGGCAGATCTTGTCAGGAGCCGCGACCTTGCCGCCCAGGACGGCGGAGGCGCCGAAGCCCATGGTAGCCAGGCCGGAGGAGTGGTGGATGGTGCCGGGGATGGTGATGTCGTACTCCTGAGCCATGCCGTTCTTGTTCCAGCCCACGTCGGTGAAGATGATGGCGTCCTCGGGGATGGCTTCCTTCAGGTCGTGGAGGATGCGCTGCGGGGTCATGGGGAAGCGGCTGTCCAGGGAGATGGGCTCGTTGGACTTCTTGAACTCGGCCTTGGCGGCGGCGATCTTCTCCCGCAGCTCGGGGTTCTTCTTGCCCTCGGGGCAGATCTTCTTGACCTCTTCCAGAATCTGGGTCAGAGCGATCTTCAGGTCAGCGATGGCGCCGATCTTCACGGGATAGTTGCGGCCGATCTCCATGGGGTCGATGTCGATCTGCAGGAAAGCGGTCTTGTCGGGGTCAAAGGTGACGCCCTGATACCAGCTGGAGCTGTCGGCCTCGGCGAAGCGGGTGCCCAGGCCCAGGATGACGTCGGCGTTCTTGGTCAGGGAGTGGGTGAACTCCATGCCCCAGAAACCGGTCTGGCCGATCATCAGGGGGTGCGTGTCGGAGATACAGCCCTGACCCATCAGAGTGCGGGACACGGGGATGTCCAGGAACTCAGCCAGCGCGGCCAGCTCCTCGGAGGCCTGGGCCAGCAGGATGCCGCCGCCGGCGTGGAGGACGGGGGCCTTGGCCTCCACCAGCTCCTTGGCGATGGCCTTGGCAGCGGCGGGGTCCAGGGCGGGCTTCATGGTGATGGGGCTGTCCTGATAGGTGCGGTCCCACAGGTAGTCCTCCATCTCACGGGAGAACATGTCCATGGGCATGTCGATGAGGACGGGGCCGGGACGGCCAGACTCGGCCAGACGGAAAGCCTTATCCATGATGGTGGGCAGGGCCTCGATGTCGTCGATACGCCAGGCGCGCTTCACCACGGGCTCCAGGATCTTGTACTGGGTGGCGTCGCCGTGCATGTTGACCTCCTGATGGGGGTGACGGCCGTAGTAGTAGCTGGGCACATCGCCGGCGATGACCACCATGGGGATGGAGTCGAAGGCGGCGTTGGCCACGCCGGTGAGGACGTTGGTCAGGCCGGGGCCCAGGTGACACATGACCACAGAGGCCTTGTGGGTGATACGGGCATAGCCGTCAGCGGCGGTGGAGGCCACGGACTCGTGGCGGTTGGAGATGTACTTGAGCTTTTTGCTGCGGGACATGCCGTCCAGCATTCCGATGACGGTGTGGCCGCAGAGGCCAAAGACGTACTCTACGCCGCGGCGCTCCAGATAGTCTACCATCAGATCGGATACCAGTTTCTTGCTCATGATGTTTTCCCTCCAGTTAAGTGATTTTGGATCAGCGTATTTTATCAGAGATTCCTCTGCTTCTCCCGGGAGAAAATTCGGGTTTTCATCAAATTCCTTCATGCTTTTCCACAAAATTGCGGGGCCGGTTTTGTGCGGTTCGACGAAGTTTCAGGCAGAAAAATCTAGTGAACCTGCCGAACTCCACCAATAAAAGAATAATATGCCTTAGCCATTTTGTCAAATAGCTAGTTTTCATTTATTATTCAACATCATTCATAAATCAGAGCCCTCAGTGGTGGTAGCCGCCCTGGCGCTCCAGGAACTGATTGAAGATCAGGCCGCTGCGCACCACGTAGTCCCGGAAATAGGCCGCCGCCGGGGGCATGTACTGCTCCTTGTTCCACAGCAGGTAGAGCTGCCGGGTGGGGATGTCGTTCTCGATGCGCAGCAGTTTGACCCCGTAGGGCGCGCCGCTCAGGGGCCAGGGGGTGATGGCCACGCCGTGGTTGGCGGCCACCAGGCCGTGGATAATCACGTCCTGGGCGGTCTCCATGGTGATGTTCACCTTGATGCCCAGGCGCTTGAAGATCTCGTCGGTGACCTCCCGGAGCTGGCAGGTGTTGTCAAAGGCCACAAAGTCCTCCCCGTCCAGCTCCCGCAGGTCCACGCTGTCCCGGTCGGCCAGGCGGTGCCCGGCGGGGACCACCAGGACGATCTGATGCTCCCCGATCAGGGTGTAGCCCACGCGGGGATCGTCCACCATGGTGGAGAAGATCATGTCCACCTCACCGGCGATGATCTGCTCCCGCAGGGTCTTGTAGGCGCCCTCCTGGTTGAACTGGAGGTGCACCCCCACTCGGTTGGTCTCGGAGAAGTAGCGCACGATGACATCGGGGATGAAGTGGGCCAGGGACGGGAAGCCGGCCAGGATGACGGTGCCGGTGTTGGGGTTGATGTAGTCCTTCAGCCGGGCCACGCCGGTGTCCAGGGACTCCAGCGCGCTGGTGACATAGGGCAGGAACAGCTCGCCGTACTTGGTCAGCTTGATGTTGCGGCCCTTGCGGACGAAGAACTCCACGTTCAGCTCGTCCTCCAGCTCCTGGATGGAGTGGCTCAGGTTGGACTGGCTGACGTACAGCTTCTCCGCCGCCCGGGTGTAGTGCTCCAGCTCCGCGATGGTCTTGAAGTATTGCAGCTGCCGCAGATTCATAGCCGCCGCCCCTTTCCTGGTTTGATCTATGACTATTATGCTATAAAACCATGAAAAAAGCAAATAGAAATTAGGCGGGCGGCGGCGCTTTTTCGCAAAAAATGGTATATTTTTGCAGAATCTTAACGGTCCTCCTCCAGCCTGGACAGCCGGCGGGTCTCCAGCGTGCTCAAAATGACGTCCAGCGAGATGAGGGCCATGCCGATGAAGAAGGAGGGCCGGAAGGTCTCGTGGAGGATCAGCGCGCCCAGGATGGCGGAGAACAGGGGCTGGAGGGGATAGAACAGGGAGCAGGTAGAGGCGGGCAGAATAGCCAGGGTGGCGGTCCAGGTGTACTGGCCCAGGCCGGAGCCGATGAGGCCCAGGTAGAGCAGCACCAGCACGGCCTTCCAGTCCAGGCCGGTGCCGCCGTTCTGGACGGCGGCGATGATCCCGGAGGGGATGTGGAAAATGAGGCTGATAGCCATGCCGTAGGCAGTGACCATGATGGGGGGATATTTGGCAGTGAGCTGGCGCATATTCACCGAGGCCACGCCCCAGCACACCACGCTCAGCAGCACCAGCAGGATGCCGGTGATCTCCCCCTGTCCCCCGGCTCCGGCGGTGATGACCGCCGCGCCGGCCAGAGCCAGCCCCAGGCAGAGCACCTTCATGGGGGTGATCTTCTCCTTGAGGATCAGAGCGGCAAAGACGGTGACGGACACGGGGCTCAGGGAGTTGATGAGGGACGCGGTGGAGGAGCCGGTGAGCAGGATGCCCATTTGGATCAGGAAAATTGTGGCAAAATAGCCAAGCACACCCACGCCCAGGAAATATTTCCAGTCGGAGCGCTCCACCTTGATGTGGAAGTACCTGCGGGCCATGAACAGCAGGGGGAACACGCCAATGCAGTTGCGCAGGCAGGCCACCAGGGCGCTGGGCACGTTGGGGGCCATTTTTCCGGCCACGTACACGCTGCCCCAGATGAAAAAGGTGAGGAACAGGGAGACGAAGGCGCGGCTCTTTTTCAGAAATTCCATATTTTTACTCCTTTTCCAGTCTCCAGAGGACCGCCTCCGCGGTCGGGGACGCTGCTCCGGAGACAGGGTGAAAACGGGCCGGCGCGGTGAGCGCCGGCCCGTCTCTTGGTGCGGTTTATTGTAGAACTGGAAATCAGCCCGCGGCGGCCTCCAGCTCGCTCTGCATGGTGGTGACCAGGCCGTTGACCTGACCGTCGATGTCCTTGTACAGAGCCTGGACCTCGGGCAGAGCCAGAACCTCCTCGTAGAAGGAGTCGGGGTAGGTGATGATGGTCATGCCCTTGCTCTCCAGCTCGGCCTGCATATCGGAGTCAAGGCCGGGCAGCTGAGGCTCGATCTCGGCGATAGCCTGATCAACGGCCATCTGCAGGGCCTCCTGGTACAGGGGATCCAGGCCGTCATAGATGTCCTTGTTGATGCAGATCTGGTTCAGGTACAGGATGTGCTGGGTGTTGCACAGGTACTTCTGGACCTCCTGGAGGTTGTTGCCGATGATGGTGTCGGCGGCGTTCTCCTGGGCGTCAACGGTGTGGTTCTGCAGGGAGATGTAAGTCTCGCCCCAGGCCAGGGGGTTCGGCTCGGCGCCGATGGCGCGCCAGAAGGCCATGTGGTTGGAGTTCTCCATGGTGCGGATATGCAGGCCCTTGAAGTCAGCCAGGGTGTTCAGCTCCACGTTGGCGGTGGTCAGACGGTAGGTGTTGTTCTGCAGGAAGCCCAGCAGCTGCAGCTTGGCGTCGTTGTAGGCCTTGTCCAGGGTCTGACGGAGCTGGCCGTCGTGGTTGTTGAGCACGGCGCTGATGGCGGCACCGTCATAGCCGTAGAATTCCATGGGCGCATCGAACACGGCCAGGGTGGGGACGAAGGACACCATGGGGGCAATCTGGCACACCACGATGCCCAGGTCGCCGGCGTTCATCTGGCGGATCAGGTCGGCGTCGCCGCCCAGCTCGCCGTTGGGGAAGTACTCCATGGTCAGCTGGCCGCCGGTGATCTCGTCCAGCTTCTCGGCCACGGCCTCGCCCAGCAGCTGACCGGCAGCGCCGCGGCTGGCGTTGTCGGCGCCCATCAGGACGACAGGCTCGAGAGCGGAGTAGTCAGCGTCGGAAGCGGCGGGGGTGCTGGCGGCGGGAGCGCTGGCAGCGGGAGCGCTGGCAGCGGGAGCGGAAGCGGCGGGAGTGCTGGCAGCGGGAGCGCTGCCGCCGCCGCAGGCGGCCAGGGAGAAGACCATGGCGCCGGCCAGAAGCAGAGCAGTGAGTTTCTTCATTTGATTTTTCCTCCTCTAAGATTTAGCTTGGATGTATTTTGTCTCCCGTCCCCCGCCCGCACCGAGCGGGGGACGGCGGAAACAACGGGGATTATATCATAGGGTCACTCGTTTGTAAAGAGGGACCTTCCGATCAGCCGCCGGTCTGGGCAGCCTTGATAAGATTGGGCAGGAAGGTGCTGATGGGGTCTACGTACACGATCAGCACCAGGGCGATCAGGAAGGCAATAATGAAGGGGATGGACTTCTTGGCCACAGACATGGGGGGCGCCTCGGCCAGGTTGCCAGCCACGAACATATCCAGGCCGAAGGGCGGGGTGGCCAGACCGATGGACAGGCAGCACACCAGCACCACGCCGAAGTGGACATCGTTCACGCCCAGCTCCTGCATAGCGGGCAGCAGCACCGGGGAGAGGATGATGATGGCCGGGCCGGTATCCATGACCATGCCCAGGATCAGGAAGATGATGGTGCAGACGGTCAGGGCGGCGAACTTAGTGCCGAAGTTGTCCACAATGAAGCTCTGCACCACGCGGGTGGCACGGGTCAGGGACAGCACGCGGCCGAACGCGGTGGCGAAGGCCAGCACGAAGGCCAGGCCGCCGTAAGTCTTGATAGAGCTGGTGAGGAAGCCCATCAGGTCCTTGATCTTGATGGACCTATACACGAACAGGGAGACCAGGATGGCGTAGAACACGGAGACCACAGCGGCCTGGGTGGGGGTGAACCAGCCGGTGTAGATGCCGCCCAGGATGATCACGGGGCACATCAGGGCAGGGAAGGAGTCCAGCAGCAGGTGGCCGAAACCGTTGGCACCCAGTTCCTTCATCTTCTCCTGGATAAGGGCACGGTTTTCGCCCTTGCGCAGGCAGTAAATCACGGCGTAACCCATCATGAACACACCGATCATGATGCCGGGGATGACACCGCCCATGAACAGGTCGCCGGTGGAAACGCCGGTGGCGATGGAGTAGAGCACGAAGGGGATGGAGGGCGGGATGATGACGCCCAAGCCGCCGGCCACGGAGATCAGGCCGGCCGCCCACACCCGGTCGTAGCCCAGGGAGACCATGAAGGGGATGCACATGGCGCCGACGGCGGCGGTGGTGGCCGGGCCGGAGCCGGAGATGGCGCCGTAGAACAGGCAGGTCAGGATGACCGCGCAGGGTACGCCGCCGGGGAGCTTGCCCACGAAGTAGGCGAAGAAGTTGAACAGCTTCTTGGAGATGCCGCCCTCAGCCATGATGACGCCGCCCAGGATGAACAGGGGGACGGCCAGGATGGGGGTGGAGTTGGCGCCGGAGAAGGTGTTGTTAATCAGCTGGGGGATGGAACCGCCGGAGCCCAGAATCAGGATGGGGGCGGCGGAGCCAACGATCATACTCACGCCGATGGGCACAGACACGGCAATGCCGACAAGGAATACCAGGAATACCATCAATGCTGCCATTATTTGTCCCCTCCTTCCGCTTTCTTGCCGGCTGCGGCCTCTTCCGCGGCGTCGGCCATAGTCTGCTCAATGGTGGAAAGCTCTTTCTCGTTGAAGTGCATGATGTGGATGATGAACATCTGCACGCCCCGCAGGGCGCCCAGAGCGAAGCCCGCCAGGACTAAAACGTACATGGCAGACATGGGCCAGCGCATAGCGGGCGAGGTCTCGCCGCTCTCAATGATGCCCTGGAGCACCTCCACGGAGTAGTAGGCCAGCAGGACCATGCTGGCCACAGTGACCAGGTCTACTGCCAGGTTGACCACCTTGCGCACCGCCTGAGGCACCATGTCCAGGAGCACATTCACACGGAGCATACTGCCCTTGCGGATGGTGTAGGGCAGGGAAATGAACACACTACCAATCCACGCGAAGCGGCAGAACTCCTCCGCCCACTCCAAAGAGTGGAGGAAGGGGACCTTGTTGAAAATTACCTGTGCCATCATAACACAGGCGATCAGCACCAAGAAGAAAACCATAACGTATTCTTCAAAGTGCTCATCCAGCCATTTGACGACTTTCATTGTTTACCTCCTCATTTCTTCTTGTCGCGCGGGGTTATACCCACTCCCCTCCCCCGCGGCCGCCCGCCGCGGCGGAGGGAAGGAAGCACCGGACGGGTGTGCTTACTTGGACTCGGCCAGGATAGCCAGCAGCTCCTGACGCATGGCCTCCACAGGGGCCTTGCCGCCAGTCCACAGCTCGATCTGGGCCGCGCCCTGATACAGGGACATGCCCAGGCCGTTGAGGATCTTGGCGCCGTGGGCCTCGGCGTTGAGCAGGAACTGGGTCTTGTCGGGGTTGTAGCAGGCGTCGAAGTACAGCTGGGTGGGCTTGATGTACTCCTCGGGCATGGGGGTCTCGCCGATGGAGTGGCCCATGCCGACGCCGCTGGCGTTCATGACCACGTCGCACTCAGCGACCTTGGAGAAGTCGCCGTGGTGGACCAGCTCGGCCACGGGGGCGAAGTTGGTGTTGATGTCCTCCACCAGGGACTGGGCGCAGGGCTCGTAGAAGTCGGTGATGTAGATCTTCTTCGCGCCGTGATAAGCCAGCACGGAGCACATGGCGCGGCCCGCGCCGCCGGCGCCGAAGCAGAAGAAGGTGCACTCGCTGGCCTTCACGCCGCCGTCCTCCACCAGGGAGGTGTAGAAGCCCACGCCGTCGGTGTTGTAGCCGATGAGCTTGCCGTCAGCGGTCTTGACCACGGTGTTGCTGGCGCCCATCTTCTCGCACAGGGGGTCCAGCTCGTCCAGGTAGCGCAGCACGCGGACCTTGTTGGGCTTGGTGACGGCGAAGCCGGCGAAGTTCATGTAGCGCAGGCCGTTGACCACGTCGCCCAGGTGATCCTTGTCCACCTCGGTGTAGAAGTAGAGCATATTCAGTCCGGCGGCCTCGTAGCCAGCGTTCTGCATCCGGGCGGCGAAGGACTGCTTGAGGGGGTTGCCCAGCAGGGTGATCATTTTGGTGTTGATGTCGACTTTCATACTGTTTTGCTCCTCTCAAATTGATTGTTGCGCCGCGCCGCGGCGCGTGTGCTCACTCGATGCCGTTGGCCTTGAAGTAGGCCTTGGCGGTGTCCAGGCAGCGCTGGGCGTGGCCCTGGGGCCCCAGCTCCTGGATGCG
>CANQHN010000057.1 GCA_947623745.1 uncultured Oscillospiraceae bacterium | reverse complement strand
GAATGGGTGTAGGATTTGCGCGGTCAAGGTGTAGGACTTCGACGGTCAAAGTGTATGGTTGCGGGCGGCGGATTCAGAGCGTCAGCCTGCAGTCCTTCACCAGCTCCACGCCGCGGTATGGAGTTTTTTCACTCACGTCTTTATGAGGAACAGAAATATATGAGGCAGACAGACAAATACCGCCCGCCCGTGGAGGGGCAGGCGGTATTCGTCGAAGGTTTAGGGTGTGCGGGCGGGCCCTGCGGCCCGCCTCGCACAAAGAAAGTGGAGGAAGGAGTTACGCAGATTCTTTTTCCTTCTTGCGCCAGCTCCTGACGATCAGGACCTCCAGGCCGATCAGGACCGCGGCGGCGGCCACGTCGATGCCGATGGCGGCCTTCTGCCAGCCGGGCATACCGGCGTCGGCGGGGTCGGTCTCATACTCCCAGCTGTTGACCACCACATACATGATGTTCTTGCTGGCCTGCCGCAGATACTTGACGGTGCTGGCGCTGGGGTTGTCGGCGTCGTGGGGCAGGTTGGGGCCCGCGCCGTAGGTGGACAGCATACCGTCCATGCCGTTGGCCAGGGCGGCGTCGGCGTTCATGAAGCCGTGGCCGTTGTCCCGGAAGTAGTCAGACTCCACCATGCCCCGGAAGCCCCACTCGTCCCGGAGGACGGTGTTCATCAGGGCGCTGGACTCGCCGGCCCAGGTGGTGCCCAGGTAGTTCCAGGAGGCCATGACGGCGTTGGCGCCGAACTTCTTGACGCAGATCTCAAAGGGCTTGAGGTAAATTTCACGGATGGCCTGCTCGTTGGACCAGATACAGACCATCTTGTAGTTGCCGTCGTACAGGGCCAGGTGCTTGATGTAGGCGTAGACGCCCTGGCTGGCCGCGCCGGCGACGGCGTTGCCGGTCAGCAGGCCGGTGAGGACGGGGTCCTCGGAGTAGTACTCATAGTTCCGGCCGCCGAAGGGGTAGCGGTGGATGTTCATGCCGGGGGCGTACCAGCCGGCCACGTCCAGCTCACGGGCCATCTTGCCCATGATGTAGCCGTACTGGTTGACCAGGTCCTTGCTCCAGGTGGAGGCGATGACGGAGACAGAGGCGAAGCCCAGGGAGCCGGCGCCGGAGAAGTTGTTGTTGATGGAGCCCGGGCCGTCGGCGTCGTTGGTCTGGACCTTGCCCACAGACTCCACGGCGGGGGTCTGGTAGCCGCACAGAGAGGTCAGGTTCAGCATATCCTCCACGGACAGCTGGTCCAGCAGCTTGTCCCAGTCGGGGTCGTCGTAGTCCTTGCCCCGCATCTGGGCCAGGGTCATGCCGTTCTTGGCCCCGGTGGTGGGCATCTGGTCATTGGGGTCGATGTACTTGTCAAAATCGAAGTTGGCGTTCAGCTCGTAGGTGGCCACCTGGTCGGCGGGCATCTCCAGGCTGGCGGGGGCGGCCACGGCCTGGGCGTAGTTGGCGAACTTGCCGGCGCGGGACAGGTAGGTCACGTTGCCGTGGACGTCGTCAAACTGGTTGGTGGCGGCCACATCGTCAGATTCACGGGGGTTGCTCTCGTCGTAGACCACGGTCTTGTCCTGGGTGTAGGTGTCGGAGACGAGGACGGTGTGGGAGTCGGAGCGGACGGAGATCTCATAGTCGCCGGCCTCCAGCACATAGGCCTTGGCGTTGATGTCGTCGTAGGAGGCCATGTCCTCCACGGCGAAGGTCATCTCCAGGGTCTCGGAGGCGCCGGGCTCCAGCAGGCCGGTCTTGCCGAACTCGATGAGGTTGGCGGTGGCCTTCTCAATACCGCCCTCGGTGTAGGGCGGGTTGTAGTAGATGCCCACCACGTCCTTGCCGGCCACGTCGCCGGTGTTGGTGACCTTGACAGTGACGGTGATCTGGCCGTTGGACTCGCCCATGGTCATGGTGCGGTCAAAGGTGGTGTAGGACAGGCCGTAGCCGAAGGGATACTGGACCACCTTGTCGTAGTCAAAGCCGTCCATGCCGATGTCGTAGGCGGTCTCGTAGAATTTATAGCCCTCGTAGATACCGTCGGTGTAGTTGACGAAGGAGGGGGAGTACTTCTGGGGCTTGCCGGCGTTCATGCCGTCCACGGTCATGTCCAGCAGGTTGGTGTAGTTCACCTTGGCGGCGTTGTTCCACCAGGGGGCCTGGGTCCAGTCGTACAGGAAGGTGTCGGGCAGGTGGCCGGAGGGGTTGATCTCGCCGTTCAGGATCTTGCCCAGGGAGTTGAAGCCCACGTTGCCGGGGCCGGGGCACCAGACGGCGCCCTTGATCTGGGGGTACTCCTCCACGAAGCCCATCTCGAAGGGGTTGGCGCCGTTGTAGAGGACGATGACCTTGTCAAAATTGGCGCAGACCATCTCCACCATGTTCCGCTCGGTCTGGGACAGCTGGAGGTAGTGCTCCCCGGCGGGGAAGTCGTCGTAGTCGGGGGAGTTGTTGTCGTAGCCCACTTGGCTGACGTCCATGGGCAGGTCGTTGTGGCCCTCGCTGGAGGCCCGGGCGATGACCACAAAGGCGATGTCGGAGAAGCTCTTGGCGCTGCTGAGCAGGTCAGCGGAGTAGGTGTCCACGGGGGGCTCAGGGAGGGACCAGCTCTGGGACTCGATGGTCATCTCGGCCCGCTTGCTGTTGAAGTCGGTGTAGAACTGGACCAGGTCCTGGTTGACCTCGAAGCCCGCGTTCTCCAGGCCCTCGATGAGGGACACCTTGTGGAACAGGTTGTTGATGCCGCCGGAGCCGCCGCCGGCGTACAGGGGGCTGGTGGACACCCAGCCAAAGAGGTTGACCTTGTTGGTGTGGGTGATGGGCAGCACGTTGTCCTCGTTCTCCAGGAGGACGAAGCCCTCGGCGGCCACCTGTTCCATGATCTGGGTTGCCTCGGCGTTGGTGGCGTCGGACACCACGGCGGTGGGGGTCATGGCCAGGGTGATCAGGTTGTTCATGGGGCCAAAGCAGATCAGGTTCGCCACGATCACCACAGACAGGACCATGGCCAGCACGGCGTTCCACCGGATCAGGAAGCGCTTGGGCTTTTTGACGCTCTTGACAAAGGCCATGGCGATGACCACCGCCAGGCACAGTCCCAGGAGCACGCCCAGGAGAATGAGCTGGGACATGCAGGTGTTGATGACGCCGATGACGTCTTCCATGTTGATGCCTAACATTGTTTTTCCTCCCTGTTCTTTTTTCCCTTGGACAGTTGCTTACAGGATATCAAGAAACAATTCCCAGAAATCTGTTTCCTGACGGTTAATATTTTTTCTTGACATCCTGTCTGATTTGGACTATACTACAGACAGTCGGGGATAACAACGACACTATTTCAAAAAGCAGGCGTTTTTTTACACTTTTTCAAAATGTGTATAAAAAAGCGAAAGGCGAGCTGGACATGCCGGAAAAAGAGCAGACCGCCCGAAAGCTGGACCGCAGGACCCTGTACACCCGGAGGACCATCAAGGACGCCATGCTGGAGCTGCTGGAGGAGGGACCCTATGAGAAGATCACGGTGGCCTCCCTCTGCCGCCAGGCGGAGATCACCCGGGCCACCTTTTACCTCCACTTTCAGAGCCTGGACGAAGTCCTGAACGAGCTGCTGGACGAGGCCCTGGCGGTGGCGGAGAGCATTGTCCGGCAGGCGGACTTCTCAGAGCGCATGGAGGCCCAGGAGGGGCTATTGAAATCGGGGACGGCGGAGGACCTGCGCCGGAACCAGTGGATGCTCAGCCCCTGTCAGCGGGTGGCCGACGACCCCAAGTACCGGGTCATCTTCCAGGACCCAACCCTGTCCGGCTACGTGATCAACCGCATCTATCAGATGGAACGAGGCAAAATAGTCCCCTACATGGCGGACCGCTGCCGCATCAGCCGGGACCAGGCGGACAAGCTGTTCATGATGATCGTCTTCGGCCTGTTCTATGTGAACCGCTCCCTGAAATGGAGCAAGGACGACGACTGGTTTGAGATGCAGCTCCTGGCCATGCGCTTCACGCTCGGCGGCTGGGACGCCCTCCGGGAGAGACCCTAAGTGCCTGTTGAGCACCAGACTTCCTTTGATATGAAATGGAGCTGTCAAAATGTACGTCTGTATCAAGGACCAGATTCAGAACATGAATCTGGTGATCGGCTGCACGGTGGGCTGTCCCTATTGCTACGCACGGAACAATGTCAAGCGCTATCACATGATCGACGACTTTGCAAAACCGGAGTTTTTCCCCAACAAACTGCGGCTGATGGGAAAGGAAAAGCCTCAGAACTTCCTGCTCACTGGCATGAGCGATCTTGCCGGATGGAGGCCGGAGTGGCGGGACCAGGTCTTTGCCAAAATCGCGGAAAATCCGCAGCACCAATTCCTGTTTCTGTCCAAGAGGCCGGATCTGCTGAACATCGACACCGACCTTGAAAACGCTTGGTTCGGCGTGACGGTCACAAGGAGATCGGAGCTGTGGCGGATCGACGCGCTCCGGAACAATGTGCGGGCCAGGCATTACCATGTGACCTTCGAGCCGCTGTTTGACGATCCGGGCGAGGTGGATTTCAGCGGTATCGATTGGGTGGTCATCGGCACCATGACCGGTGCGCAGAGCCGGAAGGTGCGGACATCGCCGGGATGGGTGTATTCCCTGACGGAGCAGGCCCACGCACAGGGTACCCGTGTGTTTTGGAAAGAGGACCTTGTCCCCATCATGGGCGAAGATATGGTGCAGGAACTGCCCGACGCTTACAACAGGGTTTTGGAGGAGCAAAGAAAATGGCGCAAATAAATGAAAACGGTATTCTGATCGCCGATGTGGAGACGAAAAACATCATGACGAAATCCAGCCTCCCGGTGGGCGGATACTCCGTCAACCCCTATGTGGGCTGCACCCATGCCTGCAAATACTGTTATGCCTCGTTCATGAAGCGCTTTACCGGACACACGGAGGACTGGGGGACTTTCTTGGATGTGAAGCACTGGCCGGAGATCAAAAATCCGAAGAAGTACGCCGGTCAACGGGTGGTGATCGGTTCGGTGACGGACGGCTATAATCCACAGGAGGAAATTTTCGGCGCTACCCGTAAACTATTGGAGCAGCTTCGCGGCAGCGGCGCGGACATTTTGATCTGTACGAAATCCGATCTTGTCCTGCGGGACCTCGACCTTTTGAAAGAGCTGGACCAAGTGACGGTATCCTGGTCTATCAACACGCTGGACGAGGACTTCAAGAACGATATGGATAACGCTGTCAGCATTGAGCGACGCATTGCGGCAATGAAACAGGTCTACGATGAAGGCATTCGCACCGTCTGCTTCGTGTCCCCCGTCTTTCCGGGGATCACGGACTTTGAGGCGATCTTTGAGCGGGTCAGAAATCAGTGCGACCTGTTCTGGCTGGAAAATCTGAATCTTCGCGGCGGGTTCAAAAAGGCCATCCTGGACTATATTGAGGAGAAGCACCCCGCGCTTTTGCCGCTGTATGATAAAATATATAATAAGCATGACCGCAGCTATTTTGAGGCGCTGGAAAAGAAAGCGGAGAAAATGGCGAGAAAATACGACTGCCCGTTTGTAGACAACGAGATGCCATATGGTCGTGTTCCGCAGGGACATCCCGTTATCGTGGACTACTTCTACCATGAGGAGATTCGAGGGTCTGAGAACACAGGCCGGCGGAATACGGAGCGGTGGTGAAACTACGGCTCAAGGCAGAGAAGAACTCTCTGCAGGAAACCCCAGGGAAATCAATATGGATATAACGGCAGTAAAAACGCCGGGGATACTGCTTTTGCAGTTCCCGGCGTTTTTTCAGTTAGTGTTGTACGATGGCTTACACCGTGCCGCAGTGGGTTTCTTCCATCTTCTTTTTACTATGAAAATAGAATAATCCCAGGAAAACATACAAATTGGAATCTCTTTTTATTTTCACGTTTCGTGGTGCAGGGTTGACCTGCGTGATATTTGTAAACACTGTATCGATTCACAGCTGGCAGTCTGTCGCTGAACGAGCGGTGAAAAAACGTCTTGCCTTGGGTCCTATTGTTTTATACGACTCAATTCGCGCAGGGTCCTGCCAATACCCGTCATTGAACTGTCAGGAAAATCTGCTATAATAAAACTGGAATCATAAGGGGGCGGAAAGCAGCTGTTTCGCTCGATGTTCGCCTTTGAATGAACCGGTGAGCGGGGTGGAAACCATGTGGAAATGTCCCAAATGCGGACGCACCTTTCAGAACACCAACCAGGACCACTACTGCGGCGAACCGCCCAGGACCATCGAGGAGTACATCGATCGCCAGCCGGAGGAGATCCAGCCGATCCTGCATCAGCTGGACAACACCATCCGGACGGCCCTCCCGGACGCCGTGAGGAAAATCTCCTGGAGTATGCCCACCTACTGGCGGGGACACAATCTGATCCACTTCGCCGCGTTGAAGAAGCACATCGGCCTGTACCCCGGCGACGAGGCGGTGGCGGCCTTCGCGGACCGGCTGGAGGGGTACTCATTCAGCAAGGGGACCATCCGGCTGCCCTATGGCAAGCCGCTGCCGCTGGAGCTGGTGACGGAGATCGCCCGGTGGTGCGGGGCGCAGGAGTGAGTGAAAAAATGATCTGATTTGGAGAGGGTTTTATGAAGGTGACAGCAATCAACACCAGTCCAAGGACAAACTGGAACACCGCCGCGCTGGTGAAGGAGGCGGCGAAGGGTGCGCAGTCCGCCGGAGCGGAGGTACGGTATTTCGACCTGTACAGGCAGGAGAGATTCACGGGCTGCGTGTCCTGCTTCGGCTGCAAGCTGGCACCCAACGAGGGCCGCTGCGTCTGCCGGGACGGGCTCGCCCCGATCTTGCAGGCGATCCGGGAGGCCGACGGCGTGATCATCGGGACACCCAACTACCTGGGCCAGCCCAGCGCCGGGTTCCATGCGCTGTATGAGCGCCTCGTGTTCCAAAACATCACCTATCAGCGGGAGAAGTGGAACTACCATGACGCCAATACCCCCACCCTATTCATCATGACCAGCAACATGCCGGAGGAGGGATACCGGCAGGGGGCTTACGCCCAGATGCTGGAGACCTACAAACAGGGGCTGAGCGGGAGCGTGGGGCCGACTGAGGTGTTCCTCAGTGGCAACACGCTCCAGGTGGAGGACTACAGCCGCTACCACTGGACGATGTTCGACCCCGCGGCCAAGCGGGAGCGGCACGAAACAGTTTTCCCGGAGGAGCTGAAAAGGGCGTTTCAGCTGGGCGCCGGACTGGCAGGCTGGCGGCAAACGGTATAGGGATACAGCGCTTCTCCCGCAGATCCACCAAGGGTATCCAACGAAAGCCCAAAAGGAAAGGCTTTAACAGCCCTATAAGCGCAGCGAAGGCGGGATATCACCGATTTTGATGATATCCCGCCTTCGTTTTGTCCTGCCCATCGGCACGGTCCTGCGCTGTCGAATAACAGAGGCGGCAACGCTTAAATTTTTGTCGGTATTCCGCCGCCTGTCCAGTCACCGAACATAGATGTACGGGTTATCACTGGGCAGAATCTTAAAAAGGTCCTCCACATCATCGCCATATCTGGTGCGAAACAGCCATTCCAACTCCGGATCGAACATATAGGTCTCCCCATCCAGGACCGCCTCCACCCAGCAGTGGGTAGACGGACTGTATCGGCCGGCCGCGCCTATGACCGTTTTTGCATCCAGGCCAAATTCCCGGCACAGCAGGCAGTAGGCCGCCGAAAAGCTGAAGCAGTTCCCCTTCCCCTCCTTAAGGAATCGCAGCGCATAGTCAGCCTCCCAGTCCACAGTTCCCTTACCGACAAGATCCCGCTTGATGTATTTGAATTCGTCCCGAATATAGTTGTACAGGATGCGCAGTTTTTCGTCCCGTGTCTTTGCCGCGCTGGTCTTTTCCTCTATCAGCGCGTTGAGCATCCCGTCGAGCTCACGGTTCCCCGTGGTGTATCGGCCATTGTCATCAAAAGTAAGGCACCCATCGGCGGCGCTGCGGAGGAATGCCCCGTCCTTGACCCGATAGAGCCAGCCGTCAATACGGTAAAAGCCATCGTCAAGAACTGTGGGCCTGGATACAATGTCCGCCCACACTTCCCCGCCAAAGCCGTCATCGGCCCGGCGGTGCTGAGTCACCGCTTCCATGATGTAAGGATAGCCCCAGTGATCCGTGGGCACATCCGGAAAATAGCACAGGGCGGCACAGTCGTCCATCGCGGCCTTGTCAGGAACACGCCCCAGTAATTTGTCAAAGGCAACAGCGGCCTGTGCGCGTGTCAAAGCGGCCTCCGGGTTGAAGCTGCCTTTCTCGTCTCCTGAAAACAAACCAGCTTCGGCGACAGCGGCAATAGAATCCGCCGCCCAGTAGTCCCCCGGAACGTCCGGGAAATGGACAGATGCCGTACCTTGCGGGACAAAATGGGAAAGCGCCGCGGCACATTCTGCTCTCGTGACTGCGGATTCCGGACAAAAATCGCCATTTTCAAAGGCGGGCATGATCCCCAATTCATCCATCACGGCCACCGCCTGAGCGTACCATGCGTCGGCGGGGACATCCGGGAAAGCGGCCTCAGCTGCCGGAGGGTCCTCCAATATGCCGTAAATCATTTGAGCCAGCTGGCAGCGTGTCAGCGCCTGTTCCGGCCTAAACAGCCCCGTGTCAAACCCGGACAGAAACGGCAGGTGTTCGGTCCCTGTTTTCAAAGCCGGAGCAGCATCCCCCACACGATCAGTCCCGCTTTGCTCTGATTGGCTGAGCGCAGCGATCTCATAAGCCTTTGCGTCAGTGATCCCATCAGGTGCCGGCTGTCCAAGCGCTGGGGCGCAGGATGTGACCATGAAAAGGCTGAGCGCCGCAGCGCAGCCTGCTAACTGCCGGCGGCATCCTATATTCATACGATCCCCTCTCTCGTATCACGTCCGCATAGTTCCAGTCCCATTTATGTGCCCCATTCTATCAAGGGACGACTCCTGCTGTGCCGCACGCCTCCCGACCTCTGGACAGGAAAGAGAGCGGAGCGGCCAGGACTGCAAGAACCAATCTGCGTTTATCATAGCGTGGCCTATTTTCAAAGTCAATCCTTACGGCATCCGACCTGCGATCATGCCCTCCTTTGTCTCACATCAGCGCCGCGCTTGATCCCGGGCTGATGCGGGATCCGCACAGCGGCTCATAACGTCCCACGGATCAAACTTTACAGACGCAGTCTCAAATGCTATATTTAAAGTAAGAACAAATTCTCCAGCCGAAGGAGGAAGCGGAAAATGGGCAAAGATCGCTTGGTGTCCTTTACGGACGCTGTGATTGCCATTGTGATCACGATCCTGGTACTGGACCTGGAGCTGCCGTCCGAGCCCACCTTCGAGGCCCTGTGGGCCCTCCGGGAGAGCTTTTTTGCCTATGCGGTCTCCTTCTTCTGGATCGGCGCCATGTGGATCAACCTCCACAACCAGTGGCACAGAGCCAAACGGGTCACCACCCGCGTGGCCTGGCACTCGGTTCTGATGCTGTTTTTCTTCTCCCTGATCCCCTACGTGACCCGGTTTGCCGGGAGCAACCTCATGAGCATGTTTGCCCTGGGGGTCTATTGGGCCGTCTCCCTGCTGGCCACCGTCAACTTCATGGCCCAGGGCTACGCGCTGGGCTACTACAACCGGGATGACCCGGCGTTTCTGGCATCGGCCAGGGTGCTGAACCACTGGATGTGGGTGGATCTGGGGGTCAATATTGCCGGCTTTGGGCTGGCTGTGCTCCTGAACTATCCGCCCATCCTCATGGTGGTCATCTTCGTTGCCGCACTCATCCCGTCTGTGGTCATCCGCCGGCTGAACCAAAAATATGAGGCATAGATGTGCATCTCTTCGATATCGCTACCCCGAAATCAGGGCCCGCCAGCGGCCGCCCTGCTGGGAAGAACAGGCGGGCACAGTATCGTAGAGTTACGAATCAAAGGGGACCCGTTATGCGTACTTTTTCTGTATGTGGGAAAACCGTATCTGTTTTCTCCAGCGATGTGCCGGGTGCCCCGGTGGTCTATCTCAATACCTTCGCGGACGAGGGGCAGAGGGTCTTTCAGGCCGCTCAGGGCATGGGCTGCACGGCGTTCACGTTAGCGGCAGTCAGCGGCCTGGACTGGGACCGCGATATGGCCCCCTGGGACTGCCCGGCCGCGTTCAAAAACGCCCGGCCCTTTGTCGGAGGCGCCGGCGACTATCTTCGGCTCCTGACGGAGGAGATCATTCCGGCGGTGGAGAAAGAACTGTCCGCACCTCCCCGGTGGCGGGGGATCGCGGGCTACTCCCTGGCGGGGCTGTTCGCCGTGTACGCCCTCTATCAGACGGACACATTCTCCCGGGCCGCCAGCGTGTCCGGCTCCCTCTGGTTTCCGGGAATCAAGGAGTACGTCTTTTCCCATGAGTGGAAACGGCCGCCGGACTGTGTGTACTTCTCCCTAGGCGACAAGGAGAGCAGGACCCGCAACCCGATTTTGAAAACCGTCCGGCAGAACACAGAGGAGATTGAGACGCTGTACCGGGGCCGCGGGATCGACACTGTGTTCCAACTGAATCCCGGCAGCCACTATGACCACCCCGCGGAGCGGACCGCCGCCGGGGTCGCGTGGCTCCTGAACAGGGTCTGATAAAGAAAAGGTTTTTCGTCATCAGCGCTTGACAGATGAATAAGGGTTATGGTAAAATGTAGTTAGTTGATACTAACATGTGGTTTCCGCCGCTTTTCAAGCGGCTTTTGTTGCACCCCCAGAGTTAGGCCGAACTAACACCTGATTTATTTGACTCTCCTCAAGCGGCGAAAGGGATGAAAGGATGAAATCAAGCGCGGAACGAGCGAGGGAACAGCTGACTTTAACGCCAGAGGTCGAGTTTACCCTGGAGAGAGACGGCTTCATCGGCGCGCTGTACAAACCGGCGCGGGACGAATACCCCGGAAAGGCCGTCGTTATGTTCGGCGGCAGCGATGGGATCTACAACCTCACAAAGCTGGCTGCGGAGCAGTATAGCAAGCGCGGCATGACGGTCCTGGCGCTGGCCTATTGGAATGAGCCCGGCCTGCCAGATGGCTTTGAGAAAGTCCCGGTGGAGTCGGTGGAAAAAGCGGCACTGTGGCTTCATGGTCACGGCATTGAAAAAGTGGGCCTGTGGGGCATTTCCATGGGTGCGGAGCTGGCGCTCCTGGCCGGCAGCCTGATGCCGGGGCTGATCTCCTGCGTGACGGCGGTGTGCCCGACGAACATCTGCGGGCAGGGCTTTGCGAAAAAGAGGGGCGTCCAGCCCTTAGAGTGCTCTGCCTTCAGCTGGCGTGGTGAGGAACTTTCTTGGGCAAGGCTAAAGCTTTCTATGGTAACGATCCTGCGGGACAGCCTGCGGGAGAAAGGAATATGTCTACGTTCCTGCTATCTGGATGCCGTAAAGAACGCCCCAGAGGAGGCGCAGATCAAGGTGGAGAACATCGGCGGTCCCCTGCTACTCATTTACCCGGAGCACGACGCCATGTGGCCCTCCAAGCTGTCGGCGGAGATCATCGGGCGGCGCCTGAAAGAGAAGGATTTTCCATACCCCGTAAAAAAGCTCAGCTACCGATACGCAAGCCACATGCTCGTTCCAATCAAATCGAGCTCCGTCAAGATGTTCCGGGTGGAGCGGAAATACCCGGAGCAGTGCTGGGAGAGCGACATGGACGCCTTTGAAAAGACGCTGGTGTTCTGGAAAGAGGTCTGGTGAGATGAATTGGGCGAGGATCGCACTGGACAGACCTGCTATTACCGATGAGGACCTCCCCTATATCTGGGGCCGCTGTTACACCGCCCGGAACAGGAAAAATAAAGTTGACACGCGGGAGCGCAGATTCAAGTCCTGCATCATCTGCCAAAAAGCCCCGAAAATCCGTGGATTTGGCGGGTGTCCGTAAGAAAGTTTTGAAACAAAATTTGATTACGGCATCTGTCAGACAGGATTGGGACGACAAAAAAGTACGGAGTATAGGCTTGGTTTGCCTTGCTCCGTTCTTTTTTATCCGAGCGTATGAGTCTTTTTGATAGCCAGACGGTGAAATTCGTTCACCGTTACCAGCGAAGGACATAGCGAATCGTTACCCCATGTTTTAGTGGGGACTACTCAGGGAGTCGCAAATCACGACGCCCTATATTGTCATTCCTGTAAATTGAAATAGCCATACTTGCTATTTCCGTTTCCTCTTGCCCTTTCCATGGGTGATCTGTGGGCTGGCTTTTCCGCGCTGGCTGCCTTGTCTATCTTGCAGTTTCTTGGATTTCTTCAAAATACCGATCAGCGTAACAAATTCCTCTTTCGTGAGCGTGTCGTAGTCTATCCCCAAAGTGGTCAGATACCCTCTGATACGTTTCTCCTGCGGACTGCCCTCAAAGTCCATTGCCTCTTTCAGACTGCGGGCTACCTCTGCGGCGGCCGAATCTTCATCGGCGGTGGTAGTATCTTTCTTATGAGCTTCCCGGATGTCATTCAGAATGGTGATGAGATCGCCGGAAATGACCGGGGCAAAATAGCCTTCCGGCTGCACCTGTGCCAGCTCCAGCGTCCGCATATAGAGGTCGCTATCCGCTGCGCCCTGCTGTTCCATCGCCTGTAACCGCACCATATCCAGCATCACATTCATATCGTTGATCCGCATATCTGCTATGCGGTCTATGTAAATCTCCGCATCCACAAGAAAACGCCGGAAGTTCTCATGCGTCACCATCTCGCAGAGCAGCCGGTTGTTCAGCTTTCCGCTTTTCAATACGTCGATCATGTCATCGCTCAAATGCAGCTCATGCAGTGCTGTGTTTGGGTGATTTTTTGTTTCCGTCCGCCCCATCAGATAGTCAGTGGATACACCATAGAAGTCCGCCAGTGTTGCTATGGCGAAAGGGCTGATGTCTTTGTAATCGTCCGTCTCATATTTTCCAAGGGCAGACTTGGAAAAGCCTGTTTCTGCCGCAAGCTGTTCAAGTGTCAGACGGCGTTCCACCCTCAAATCCTTCAATTTCTCTGGAATAGATAGCTTCACATACATCTTTGTGTACCCCCTTTGTGCGCCTATCCCATTATACCACATTCCTGTCCATAAGCGTGGAAATTTTTGATTTTTCGCCGGATTTCCAACCTTTTGGATATACGGGAAAGAGCGTATTTTTTCGCTACAATGGTCATGTCAACAGACAATGCACTTTGAAAACAGCATGACCGTCTGAAAGGGATATGTTCTCCGGCGAAGTATCGCCACGATATGAGCGTACCAAGGGGAACGAAAACGCCGCCGTGAGATTCGGGGGCAGGAACGGCTTTCAGGGAGAGCGGCAAAACAGGGCTTTATCAAAACAACGAAAAGTTTTGCGGCTTCATGCCTCTATCTCCATTGAAAAGCGTCACGCTGGACAGCGAACCTATACCGCCAGTCGGCGCAGCTTTTCATGGAATAGCGTGAAGCCATGCGAAACAGCAAAATCGAAAATCAGGCTAATGGACA
>CANQHN010000056.1 GCA_947623745.1 uncultured Oscillospiraceae bacterium | reverse complement strand
GAGATAAGCGGGATCGAACCGCTGACCTCTTGAATGCCATTCAAGCGCTCTCCCAGCTGAGCTATACCCCCATATAAAATGCGCTTTTGACCAGCGCAAGATGTAGTGTAACAGAAACCCGGCTTTTTGTCAACAGGAATTTTTCAAGTTTTTCCGCTTTTTCCCGGCCCCGGGGCAAAAAAACGCCGCAGCGTCTGCTGCGGCGTTTTTTATGGTCTTAGTAGAACTTCTTACGGTTCTTGCGGGCGGCCTCAGACTTCTTGCGGCGCTTGACGCTGGGGCTCTCGTAGTGCTCGCGCTTACGGACCTCGGCCAGCACGCCAGACTTGGCGCAGCTGCGCTTGAAACGCTTGAGGGCGCTCTCCAGAGACTCGTTCTCTCTGACGCGGACTTCTGACATCTTGTATTCCCTCCCTCCGGCGTGCCGGGGCTTCCCCCGGTCACGAAAGGGCCATTTATATGGCTTTAACGAACAACATTATATTTCTTTTTTCCTCCCCTGTCAAGAGGGGAATTATGAACAAGGTGTAAACCCTGAAATTACCAGTTGCGGGCGGTCACGCCTTGGGCTTGAAGATCAGGTTGACCAGACGGTCCTTGACCACGATGGATTTGACCAGCTGCATCCCGCTGGACAGCCTGGCGATCTTGGGGTCGGCCAGGGCGGCGTCCACCACGGCCTGGTCGTCGCTGCCGGTGGGCACCATGATGTTTGCCTTCACCTTGCCGCCCACCTGGACGGCGATCTGGGTCATGGCGGCGACGGTCTTGGACTCGTCGTACTCCGGCCAGGGCTGGAGGCACACCTGCCCGCCGTAGCCGCCCATCTCCCACAGCTCCTCGCACATGTGGGGGGCGAAGGGGGAGAGCAGGGTCAGCAGGGTCCGGTAATCGCCCCTGGTGGCGCCCTTGGCGTAGAAGTCGTTGACCAGGGCCATGAGGGCGGCGATGGCGGTGTTGAACTTCATGGCCTCGATGTCGTCGGCCACCTTCTTGATGGTCTTGTGGATGGCGCTCTCGTTTTCGGCGGAGTAGCCCTCGCCGGGCAGCAGCTTCTCGCTCAGGTTCCACACCCGGTCCAGGAACTTCTTGCACCCCTTGACGGCGTTGTCGCTCCAGGCAGCGGCCTTCTCAAAGTCGCCGATGAACATGATATACAGCCGCAGGGTGTCCGCGCCGTAGTCCCGGACGATGTCGTCGGGGTTGACCACGTTGCCCAGGGACTTGGACATCTTCACGATGGGGCGCTCGGCCATCTCGCCGTACTGCTCCACCAGGTGGGCCCGGGCGGCCTTCTCAGTGCCGAACTCGGCGACGAGGGCCTTCTGCTTCTCGGCGGACATGCAGTCGAAGCAGTGGGGGTTCTGGCCCAGGATCATGCCGTGGCTGGTGCGCTTGGCGTAGGGCTCCTTGGTGGGCACCACGCCGATGTCGTAGAGGAACTTGTGCCAGAAGCGGGAGTAGAGCAGGTGCAGGGTGGTGTGCTCCATGCCGCCGTTGTACCAGTCCACCGGGGACCAGTAGTCCAGGGCCTCCTTGGAGGCCAGGGCCTTGTCGTTGTGGGGGTCCATATACCGCAGGAAGTACCAGCTGGAGCCGGCCCACTGGGGCATGGTGTCGGTCTCCCGCCGGGCGGGGCCGCCGCAGCAGGGGCAGGTGGTGTTGACCCAGTCGGTCATCTTGGACAGGGGGGACTCGCCGTCGTCGGTGGGCTCGTAGCTCTCCACCTCGGGCAGCAGCAGGGGCAGCTGATCCTCGCTGAGGGGCTGCCAGCCGCACTTGTCGCACCACACCATGGGGATGGGCTCGCCCCAGTAGCGCTGGCGGGAGAACACCCAGTCGCGCAGCTTGTAGTTCACCTGCTCGTGGCCGATGCCCTTCTCCTCCAGCCACTTGGTGATGACGGGGATGGCGTCCTTCACGGTCAGGCCGTTGAGGAACTGGGAGTTGACCAGGATGCCCGTCTCGTCCTTGGCGGTGAAGGCGGCCTTCTGCACGTCCTCGCCGCCGGAGACCACCTCGATGATCTCACAGCCGAACTTCTTGGCGAACTCCCAGTCGCGGTCGTCGTGGGCGGGGACGGCCATGATGGCGCCGGTGCCGTAGGTGGCCAGCACGTAGTCGGAGATGAAGATGGGGATCTCCCGGCCGTTCACCGGGTTGACGGCGGCCACGCCGTCCAGCTTGACGCCGGTTTTCTCCTTGTTCAGCTCGGTGCGCTCCAGGTCGGACTTGGAGGCGGCGGCGTGCTGGTAGGCGGCGACCTCGTCCATGTTCTTCAGCTGGGGGGCCCACTTCCTGATGAGGGCGTGCTCCGGGGACAGGACCATATAGGTGGCGCCGAACAGGGTGTCGGGCCGGGTGGTGAACACCACGATGTCATCCCCGGTGGTGGCCTTGAAGGTGACCTCCGCGCCGGTGGACCGGCCGATCCAGTTCTTCTGCTGGATCTTCACCCGCTCGATGTAGTCCAGCTCGTCCAGGTCGTCGATGAGCCGCTGGGCGTAGGCGGTGATCTTCAGCATCCACTGGGACTTCTCCTTGCGGATGACCGGGCTGCCGCAGCGCTCGCAGACGCCCTCCACCACTTCCTCGTTGGCCAGCACACACTTGCAGGAGGTGCACCAGTTCACCGGCATGGTGGCCTTGTAGGCCAGGCCCTTCTTATAGAGCTGGAGGAAGATCCACTGGGTCCACTTGTAGTAGCTGGGGTCGGTGGTGTCCACCACCCGGTCCCAGTCGAAGCCGAAGCCCAGCATTTTCAGCTGCCGGGTGAAGTTCTCGATGTTCTTTTTGGTGACGATGGCGGGGTGGATATGGTTCTTGATGGCGTAGTTCTCGGTGGGCAGGCCGAAGGCGTCGAACCCGATGGGGAACAGGACGTTATAGCCGTCCATGCGCTTCTTCCGGGTGACGATGTCCATGGCGGTAAAGGGCCGGGGGTGGCCCACATGGAGGCCGGCGGCGGAGGGATAGGGGAACTCGATCAGGCCGTAGAATTTAGGCTTGGAGGTATCCCCGGTCTTGCAGGCGAAGGGCTTCTCCTTCTCCCAGCGGTCCTGCCACTTCTTCTCGATGGCGGCAAAGTCGTATTTCATAAGTCATCACGCTCGTTTCTCTGATTCATACGCTAATATTAGCGTTTTTTTACACAGGCCAGAATATTATAGCTGAAACACTCCCCGATTGCAAGGGCCGCGGACTATTTTCAGCCCGTTTCCTTGGATTTTCTTTCCTGTTTTTCCCCCTGTTTCAGAAAAAATTCAGGAAATCTTAACTTCGCCTTCAGGCGGATTTAGGAAGGGCCTGCTATGATATCCCCGACCAAAGGAAGGAGGACTCCCCATGGAACGCACCGTCTACATCCTGCTCACCCGCTCCGGGACCTGTTTTTCCCGGCTGATCCACCTGGCCACCGCCGACAGCTACACCCACGCCTCCATCGGCCTTGACGGCCCGCTGGGCAGCTTTTACAGCTTCGCCCGCAAGCACAAGCGCTTCGCCCTGCCCGCCGGGCTGGTGGAGGAGCGGGTGCGGTGGGGCCTCTTCCGCAGGAGGCCCGCCACCCCCTGCTGCCTGTACGAGCTGAAGGTGTCCCAGGAGGTCTACGACCAGCTGCGGGCGCGGCTGGAGGGCATGTACGCCCGGAGGGAGCAGTACCACTACAACATCCTGGGGGCCCTGGGGTGCTACTTCCACCTGCCCCTCCCCCGCCGCTACCACTACTTCTGCTCCCAGTTCGTGGCCGCCCTGCTGGAGGACTGCGGAGCGCTGGCGCTGCCCAAGGGGCCGGACCTGACCCGTCCGGCGGATTTCTGCCGCCTGGAGGCCCTCAGGCAGGTCCACCGGGGCCCTATCGGGGGGCTCCCCGCCGCCGCATAAAGCAAAATAGGCCGCCGGCTTGAACCTGTCGAAAAAGGCCAAAGGCCTTTTCCGACAAAGGGCTGCGGCCCGCTGCAGCGCGCGTCGTCGCAAGCTCTATATCCTTCGCTTCCGCCTACGGCGAAAGCTCACTCATTACGCTGCTCCTCCTTTCCCAGCCGAACCCGCTACGCTGGGCTTCGGCTGGGGACCCACTCTGCTCGCACGTTTGCGGGCCGAGAGGAATTTTTCCCGACGTACACGCCGCCGGGAAAAATAGATCACACTGGATTCGCGCCTGCGGGCGCGAACTCTGCGAGGCTTTTTTGACAAAGTAAGGCCGCCGGCACCGCCGGCGGCCTTTCGCTGTCTTATTCAGGTTTCAGGACCTCGCTCAGGTCCACTTCCTCCGCGTCGCCCCACAGCCGCTCCAGGTCGTAGAACTTGCGGCTCTCATCGGTGAAGATGTGGACCACCACGCTGGAGAAGTCCAGCAGCAGCCAGGTGCCGCCCCGGTGCCCCTCGATGTGGTGCACCTGCTCGCCGTGCTTCTCCATGGCCTCCTCACAGGCGTCGGACATGGCCTTGACCTGGGTGGAGGAGGTGGCGGTACAGATGACAAAGTAGTCGGCCAGGGTGGTCAGTGCCTCGGTTTTCAGCACCTTGATCTCCCCGCCCTTCTTGCTGTCCAGGGCCTTGGCCAGGATCATCGCGCTCTCATAGGACGTCATTTGTGTTCTCCTCTCTTTTTATCATAATATGCCGCCGCGCGGCCATGCCGGTGTGATTTTGCCCCGCGCCGTCACGGGAGCACAGGGACGTCCTCCATCTCCGGCACCTGGGGGGTGGTCTGTCCCGGGTCGGGCAGCACCGTGCTGGGGTCGATGTCCACGCCGGGGATCGTCGTTTCGGGCGTCGTGGCCTCCGGCGCTGTCGTTCCGGGCGTCTCGGTGTCGGTGCCGGGCGTCTCCGTTCCAGGAGTGGTAGTGCCAGGCGTCTCTGTGCCCGGAGCGGTGGTTCCAGGCGTCTCAGTCCCAGGAGTGGTGCCGGGGGCCGTGCTCTCCCCGGTGCCGGGGTCGGTAACGATGTCGCCCTCCTCCCCGCCGCTGGGGGTGGTGGTGCTGGTCTCGGTCTTAGGCCTGCTGGCGGCGCCCGGGGCAGCCAGGCGGCTGTTGGCCAGCGCGCCGCTGGTGACGCCGAAGCTGCCGTCCTTGTTGCGGTAGATCACCTGCAGGTCGCTGCGGGTCACGTCCCGCAGGTAGGGGTTCATGCCCCCGTTGACGATCTCCAAAATCCCGCTGGCGCTCAGGGTGATGAGGGACAGGTTGCTGGAGCCGTTCCAGTACATGAAGGCGCTGGCGGTGGGGGCGGTCTGGAAGGACACCGCGCTGGACGGGTCCATCCCGTAGGCCAGCCGGGCGAAGGCCAGGATGTTGCCCACGGTCAGGTCGGTCTCCACGTTCTCCTTGAAGATGTCCACCAGATCCGGGATCTTCAGGAAGATGGCCGGGGTGAGGCACTTCTTGATGACCGCCTTCAAAAAGTCCTGCTGGATGCCCAGCCGGGCCAGGTCGCCTCCAGAGGAGTTGGAGCCATCGGAGTTCTTCCGCCAGCGGATGACCTGCATGGCGTCGTCCCCGTCCAGCTTGCGCAGGCCCGCCGACTGGTGGATGTGCAGGTTCTGATAGGGGTCGTCATAGTTCATGTTGAAGGGCACGTCGAACTCCACGCCGCCGATGGCGTCCACCAGTCTGCCCACGGCCTCCCACTCCACCACCACGTAGAAGTCCGGGGTGATGCCGGTGAGCATGGACACGTGCTTTTTCAGGGCGGCCATGCCCTTCTCCGTCTGGGTGGCCTTGTCCTTGCCCCGGTTCAAGGTGTACACCGCGTTGAGCCGGGGGTTGTTGTGGACGCTGGTGTTGACCATGGTATCCCGGGGCAGGTTGAGCCCCTTGATCGTCTTGGCGTTGGTGTCGTAGCTGAGCAGCAGCATGGTGTCGGTGCCGCCGCCCACCACGTCCTTGCCGGCCACCAGGAAGGTGTAGATGCCCTCCTTCCGCCCGCTCTGGGAGATGTGCGGGTTCTCCGTATCCCAGTCGGCGAAGGGGTCGTCGGAATCGATGACGGCGCTGACGTCCGCGCTGCTGGAGCCGGAGGGACTGCCCGGCGTGATCAGGTCGGGCTGGGGAATCTCCGGCGGCCGGAGCCAAATGCTCAAGGCCGCCCACACGGCGATGATCAGCACCGACACCACCACCGCCGCCTGGAGCAGCCGGTGGCGGATGCGCTGTCCCCGGGTCATCCCGGCGATCCAGTCCCGCCGCCAGGCGAGATACCGGCTGACCGGGTTATTCTTGGCAGGCTTCTGCGCCTCCCGTTTTCCTGTGTTGTTTTCTTTCATGGTCACGCATCCTCACGTCAGTGTCGCGCCGCTGCGGCGGAACCAGGCCTGGGCCTGGAGGGTGTTGGTATGGATGGGGTTGCCCCGCCGGAGCATGTCCTCGATGGTGGCCTCCACTCCGGTGAGCATGGCCCGGTCCAGGTCGGAGTAGGCCAGAGCCCGCAGCTCCTCCACCCCGTCGAAGTCCCGGTTGGGCTCTATGTAGTCGGCCATATACAGCACCTTCTCCAGCAGGGTCATGTCCGCCTTGCCGGTGGTGTGCCAGAAAATGGCCCAGTACACCTCATCAGGTTCTCCAAAAACGTACTTGGCGATACATGCCCCCGTCTTGGAGTGGAGCAGCTTCACCGCCCGCTGCTCCAGCTCGTCCAGCTCCACGCCGTACTTCTCGCAGATGGCCTTGTGCTCGTCCAGCTCCAGGTACTTGGTGCAGTCGTGGAGGATGGCGGCCCGCTGGGCCAGCTTCACGTCGGCCCCCCAGTGGGCGGCCAGGCGCATGGCCTCCTCCTCGGTGCCCCGGATGTGGGCCACCCGCTTCTGCTGCACCATGGAGTAGGAGCAGGCCCGCAGCTCGGGCAGCTCCAGATGCTTCAGATCGGCGTGGGTGCCGTACAGGCCGTTCATCAGGATATAGCCGTACACCGGCACGGGCAGGAGGCTGCCCGCCTCCTCCCCCGCGGCCAGAGCCCGGCGCAGCTGGGTGGAGGAGACGTCCACCGGGTCGGGCAGGGTGATGAGCTCCACCCGGGCCCCGTACTCCCGCTCCAGCAGGGCCTTTTGGGCGGTGAACGGGTCCCCTCCGTCCTCCGGCCGGCGGCCGAAGGCGCAGATGTTGGCCAGGGCACAGATGCGCTCCGGCGCCCACCACTGGTGCAGGGTGAGGAACATGTCGGTCCCCACCAGCAGCCACAGCTCGTCGCCGGGGTACTGCTCCCGCAGGGCCTGGAGGGTGTCGGCGGTGTAGCTCTTCCCCTCCCGCTCCAGCTCCATGCCGGACACCTGCACCACCCTGGGCAGCAGCATGGCGTCGGCCATCTTCCTGGTCATCTCCAGCCGGTGCTCCCGGGACGGGGTGTCCCCCGGCAGGGCCTTGTGGGGCGGGATAGCCGCCGGGATGAGCAGCAGCCTGTCCAGGCCCAGCTGCTCGACCGCCGCCCTGGCCGCCGCCAGGTGCCCCAGATGGGGAGGATTGAAGGTACCGCCGTAAATTCCGATCTTCATGCAGACACTCCCTGTGGGCTCAGCCCCTCTTTTTCTTGTCCTGCACCAGGATGATCTTATCCGTCTTGTCCTTTCGGTGGCTCTGCCGGTACAGCACAAATCTGGACCCGATCACCTGCACCACCTCGCTGCGGGTCAGGGGGGCGAGCTCCTCCGCCGCCTCCCGGGCGGACAGGAGGGAGTTCTCCAGCACCCGGCCCTTGATGAGCTCCCGGGCCTCCAGGGCGTCGTTGGCCTGCTTGACCAGGTTGTCCCCGATGCCGTCCTTGCCCACGATCAGGATGGTGTCGATGCCGTTGGCCAGCGCCCGAAGCTGGGCGCGCTGTTTGCTTGTTAGATCCATATCGTCCTATCGTCCTCACATCGTTCATTCCGCCGCCGGGCTCTGTCCCCGAGGCGGTATTGATTTCTTCAAATATGCCTCCAGCTCCTTCGCGAAGGCGCGCAGGGCCCTGCCCCGGTGGGAGATGGCGTTCTTCTCCTCGGGGGAGAGCTGGGCGAAGGTCTTTTTCAGTCCCGGCACGAAGAACACCGGGTCGTACCCGAACCCGCCGGCGCCCATGGGGGCGTAGGCCACGGTGCCCTCGCACTCCCCCCGGGCGGAGAGCACGTCCCCGTTGGGGAAGCAGCAGGTGATCACCGACACGAACCGGCAGGTGCGGGGGCTCTGTCCCCGCATGTTCTCCAGCAGCAGCCGGCACCGGCCCGGGTCGTCCAGTCCGCCGCCGTACCGGGCGGAGTACACCCCCGGCGCCCCGTTCAGGGCGTCCACGCACAGTCCCGAGTCGTCGGCCACGGCGGGCAGGCCGGAGGCCTCCATCACCGCCCTTGCCTTGAGCAGGGAGTTCTCCTCGAAGGTGGTCCCGGTCTCCTCCACCTCCACATCCACGCCCGCGTCGGCCTCGGAGCACACCTCCACCCCCAACTGGGATAGGATCTCGTTCAACTCCCTGAGCTTTTTCTGGTTCTTGCTCGCCAGTACCAGTTTCATTCTCTCATCCTCCGGGCTCGTCTGTGTCTATGCCTGTATCATACCATATCCCGCCGGGAAAAAAATCACCAGTTTGTAAATATTCCCCGCTTTTTGCCGCTCAGATCAGCGCCTGGGCAAATTCCATGGGGTCGAAGGGCTTCAGATCGTCCACACCCTCGCCCACGCCGGCGTACTTCACAGGCACTCCCAGCTCCCGGGCGATGGCGATGGCGATGCCGCCCTTGGCGGTGCCGTCCAGCTTGGTGAGCACGATGCCGGTGATGCCGGCGGCCTCCTTGAACTGCCGGGCCTGGATCAGTCCGTTCTGCCCGGTGGTGGCGTCCAGCACCAACAGGGTCTCCCGGGCGCAACCGGGCAGCTCCCGGTCGATGACCCGGGAGATCTTGTTCAGCTCGTTCATCAGGTTCTGCTTGTTGTGCAGCCGCCCAGCGGTGTCCACCAGCACCACGTCGGTGCCCCGGGCCTTGGCGGCGGAGGCGGCGTCGAACACCACGGCGGCGGGGTCGGCCCCCTCGTGCTGCTTGATGATGTCCGCCCCGGCCCGGTCGGCCCAGATGGTCAGCTGCTCGGCGGCGGCGGCCCGGAAGGTGTCTGCGGCGCAGAAGAGCACCTTTTTCCCCTCCCGGCGCAGCTGGGCGCCGATCTTGCCGATGGTGGTGGTCTTGCCCACCCCGTTCACCCCGATGAACAGGGCCACGGAGGGCCGGGTGGACAGATCCAGCGCCCCGTCCCCCACGGTCATGGCGTCGGCGATCACCCGGCACATACACGCCCGGGCCTCCTCCACGGTGTAGGCCCGCTCCTCCTTCACCCGCTGCCGCAGCCGCTTCACCAGCTCCAGGGCGGTGTCCATCCCGGTGTCGGCCAGGATGAGGGACTCCTCCAGCTCGTCGTAGAAGTCGTCGTCCAGCTCAGAGGTGAGGCTGGCGAAGATGTTGAGTTTTTTCAGCTTGTCAAAAAAGCCCATGGCTGTATCTCCCTACCAATTCGGATTCTTTTCGCCGCAGAACGGGCATTTTGGGTCGTCCAGGTCGTGGGCCCTGCCGCAGCGGGGGCATGTGGTCTGCGCGATGCCGCCCTTCTCCATGTCCGGCTCCCCCTCTGCAAAAAATTCCAGCTTGCCGCAATCAGGGCAGACCATGATGGTCACGTCCAGCGCCCCGGCCAGCAGATTGCCCCAGTCGCCGGTGAGCCAGCCGGTCTTGCCCAGCTGGAGATACTCCCGCCTGAGCAGCCGCATCTCCGCGCCGCAGCGCAGGCACTTCATCGTTCCCCGTTGTTCCATCTGCGTACCCCTCTCACTCCACCTTCTGGCCGCAGTAGGGGCAGAACTGGCCCCACTGGAACCCCTCGTGCAGCTCCTTCCCGCAGCTGGGGCAGAAGCGGGGGGCGTCGGCCTCCGGCTGGGAGGACGCGGACGCTCCGGCGGAGGGCCCGGCGGACTGGGCGGACCCGCTGGCCTCGTAGGACCACTTGGCAGACTCGGGCACCATCTTGTCCAAATAGCCGAAGATGCCGATCACCCCGGCTGTCAGCACGGCGATGAGGGCGCACAGGGCCAGGATGGTGATAATTTCCTTTTTCCCGCTGGTTTTGTTCATAGCGTCCGCTCCTGTGACGGCGGGGCTGTCCCGCTGTAGGTCCCCGGCGGCGGGGGCAGGCCCCGCCCTACCGGATATTCAGCTCTTTTTCCACGTCGTTGAGGTTGATGGTGAGCATCCGGGACACGCCCTGCTCCTGCATGGTGACGCCGTAGAGCACGTCGGCCTCCTCCATTGTGCCCCGGCGGTGGGTGATGACGATGAACTGGGTCTTGTCCGACATGCCCCGCATGTACCGGGCGAACCGGGTGACGTTGTTGTCGTCCAGGGCGGCCTCGATCTCGTCCATAACCACGAAGGGGGTGGGCCGGACCTTCAAAATGGCGAAGTACAGAGCGATGGCCACAAAGGCCTTCTCGCCGCCGGAGAGCAGGGAGATGATCTTCAGCGCTTTGCCCGGCGGCTGGACCTTGATCTCGATGCCGCAGTTCAGGATGTCGCTGGGGTCGTCTAGCTCCAGGGCGGCCTTGCCGCCGCCGAACAGCTCCGCGAAGGTCTGTCCGAACGCCTCATTGATGGTCTTGAACTCCCGCTCGAAGATCACCTTCATCTCGCCGGTGATCCCGGCGATGATGCCCTCCAGCTCCTCCTTGGAGCGGGCCACGTCGTCCCGCTGGTCCGTTAAGTAGGTGTACCGCTCGTTGACCCGCTCGAACTCCTCGATGGCCCCCAGGTTCACGCTGCCCAGGCCGGAGATGGCCTTTTTCAGCTCGCCGATGCGGCGATTGGCCCTGGACACCGACTCGATCTCCACGCGCTGCTGCCGCGCGGCCTCGTGGGACAGCTCGTAGGCGTCCCACATCTTATCCAGGATCTGCTTCTCCTCCATGGCGGCTGCGGAGCGCTTCTGCTCCAGCACGGAGACCTCCTGCTGCATGTTCAAAAGCTCGCTGTTCTTGTCCCGGCTGTCCCGGTCCGCCCGGTTCCGCCTGGCCTCCAGGGCCAGCTTCTCCTCGTTGAGCCGGCGCACGGCCTCCTCCCGGGCCTGGTTCTCGCCCCGGAGGATCAGGAGCTTCTCCTGCTTCTCCTCGATCTCCTGGAAGAACTGGGCGTTCTGCTCCTGGTAGCTGTCCACCAGGGCCTGACTCTGGTCCCGGTCCCCGGCGATGTCGGAGCGCAGGCCCTCCAGCTCCAGAAGGCTGCGGCGGTTGACCTCCCCCTCCGCCTCCAGGGCGGCCAGGTCGGCGGACAGCTGGGCGCTCTCCTGGGCGATCTGGGCCGAGCGCTCCTGGGCCTCGCTCTGGCCCTGGGCCTTGCCCTCGGCCTCCGCCCGCAGGGCGGCGGCGTCCCCCTCCAGGGCCTGGATGCGGTCCCGGGCGGCCTGGGTATCGGCGTCGATCTGGGCCGAGCGGGCCTGGAGGGTCTGGAGCTCCGCGCTCTGGGCGCTCTTCTGCCCCTCCAGCTCCTGGACCAGCCCGCCGCAGCGGGCCTGCTCGCCCTGGGCCTTCAAAATGGCGTCCTCCCACTCCCGCAGGTGGCCCTGGGCAGTGTCCAGCTCGTACTGGGCCGCGGTCAGCTCCCGCTGGGTGTCCTCCGCGTTTTTGGAGGCCTCCTCCAGCCGGACCCGCACGTCTCCGATCTGGGCATTGAGCCGCTCCAGCTCGTTGGCGCGGCTCAGGATGCCGGCGCTGCGGCTGGCCGAGCCGCCGGTCATGGAGCCGCCGGGGTTGAGCACCTGGCCGTCCAGGGTGACGATGCGGAAACTGTATCGGAACTCCCTGGCCGCGGCGATGGCCCGGTCCAGGTCCTCCATCACGGCCACCCGGCCCAGGAGGTTGGAAAACACGTTCTTGTAGGCCGGGTCAAAGGAGATGAGCTCGTCCCCTACCCCCACGAAGCCCGGCATTTTTCTCAGCCGGTCCCGCTCCCGCAGCTCCCGGGGCTGAATGGCGTTCATGGGCAGGATGGTGGCCCGGCCGGCGTCCCGGCGCTTGAGGAAGTTGATGACGTCCCGGCCGTCCTCCTCCCGGTCCACCACCAGGTTCTGCATGGCGGCGCCCAGGGCGGTCTCCACGGCGATGGTGTACTGGTCGGGCACCTTCAGCAGCTCGGCCACCGGGCCCCGGATGCCCCTGAGGGCCCCGCGGTGGGCCTCCCCCATGACCACCTTGACGGCCTTGGGGTAGCCCTCAAACATCTGCTCCATCTCGGTGAGCAGCTTGATCCGGGAGGACAGGGCGTTCTCGTCCATCTGGAGGCGCATCTGCCGCTCTTTGGCCTGCTCGGCCTTCCTGCGGCGGGAGTCCATGCGCAGCTCGTAACCGGAGATGACGTTTCTGGCCGCGTCCCGCTCCTCCTGGGCCTGAGCGAGCTGCTTCCGGGCGTCCTTCTCCTCGCCCCGGGCGGCGGTGAGGCGCTGGTCCAGGTTGTGCAGCTCCTGCCGCACGGCCTCGTCCCGGTCCAGCACCTCCTGGGCGGCGGCGGCCAGGGCGGAGAGCAGGGCCTTGGCCTCGGCGGCCGTGGCGCTGCCCAGCTCCTGCCGCTCCCGCAGGCGCTCCAGCTCCTGGGCCAGCAGGCCGGCGGACCAGGCGGCCTGTTCGGCCTGGGCGGTCTTTTCCTCCAGGGCCCGGCGCAGCTGGGCGGCCTGATCCTCGATCTCCTCCCCCCGGGCCTGGCGCTGGGCAATCTGGGCGGCCAGGCTGTCCTCCCGGCCCTCCTTCTGTTCCAGCTCCCGGCGGATGCGCGCGGCGTTCTCCTCATTGTTCTGGATGTTGTTTTTCAGGACCGCGATGGCCGACTCCAGCTCGTTGATCCCGGCCTGGCGGGACTGGATCTCAAAGCGGATGCCGTCGGCCTGCACGTCCTTCTCCCGCATCTGCCCGGAGAGCTCCTCCACGGCGGCGTACAGCTCCTCCAGGGCCCGCTGGGCCTCCTCCTTCTGCCGCTCGGCCTGGGCGTAGTCGGCCTCCAGCTTGATGGTGCTGGCCCGCAGCTTCTCCAGGGTGTCCAGCCACACGGAGATCTCCAGTCCCCGCAGCTCGTCCCGGAGCACCAGGAACTTCTTGGCCTTGGCGCTCTGCTCCCGCAGGGGCTCCACCTGCAGCTCCAGCTCGGCGATCTTGTCGTTGATGCGCACCAGGTTCTCGTCGGTGCGCTCCAGCTTGTGCTCGGCCTCCTCCTTGCGGTGGCGGAACCGGGAGATGCCGGCGGCCTCCTCAAAGACCTCCCGCCGGTCGGAGGACTTGACGGACAGAATCTCGTCGATCTTGCCCTGGCCGATGATGGAGTAGCCCTCCCGCCCCAGGCCGGTGTCCATGAACAGCTCGTTGACGTCCTTGAGGCGCACGGAGCGGCGGTTGATGTAGTACTCGCTCTCCCCGGAGCGGTAGTACCGCCGGGTCACCATGACCTCGCTCTCGTCCATATCGAAGATGTGTCCGGTGTTGTCCAGCACCAGAGATACCTCGGCGTAGCCGGTCTGGCGGCGCTGAGCGGTGCCGCCGAAGATCACGTCCTCCATCTTCCCGCCCCGCAGGGCCCGGGTGGACTGCTCCCCCATGACCCAGCGGATGGCGTCGGAGATATTGGATTTGCCCGAGCCGTTGGGGCCCACGATGGCGGTGATGTCCTCGCCGAAGGTGAGCACCGTCTTGTCCGGGAAGGACTTGAACCCCTGGATCTCCAATGCTTTCAGATACATAAACCCATCTTATCCTTTTACGTTTGGTTGTTGCTTCGCTTTTCAGATGCGGCGGCCCCTCCCATAGAAGCGGCCTGGTACAGTATTTTGTTTATTATGCCATGAAGCGCAGCGAAATGGTATCATGTGCCAGGTTTTGCGGTTCCGCCCGAAGGGCGGGAGCAAAACGGCATAAAATCAAGTATAATAGCCGCTTCGCGGCTATTATACCATAACGTCCCTTTTTTTCAAGACGCAATTCCCCTGCACCAGCCCCTGTTGAGGCGATAAATCGCGCGGCCCGTGCGTAGGCGGCGGGGCGCGGCCCCGGGAAAACCAGATAAAAAGAAGGGGGCCGACCCTGCGGATAGTCGCAGGATCGGTCCCTTTTCAGTCAGCCCTGCGGGCCACCACCACAAACCGGCCGTTATCAGTGTGGTAGCTGCAGGTGGACAGGGTGAGCAGCTCGT
>CANQHN010000055.1 GCA_947623745.1 uncultured Oscillospiraceae bacterium | reverse complement strand
CCCTTCTCCAACGGCAGCCTGCACATGGGCCACGCCCTGAACAAGTCCATCAAGGACTTCATGACCCGCACCGCCGCCATGCGGGGGTACTACACCCCCTACATCCCCGGCTGGGACAACCATGGAATGCCCATCGAGAGCGCCATCATCAAGCAGAACAAGCTCAACCGCAAGGCCATGTCCGTCCCCGAGTTCCGCTCCGCCTGCCACCAGTTTGCTCAGAAGTATGTGGACATCCAGCGGGACGGCTTCAAGCGCATGGGCGTGCTGGGCGACTGGGAGAACCCCTACCTGACCATGAACCCCGGTTTCGAGGCCGAGGAGGTCAAGGTGTTCGGGAAGATGTATGAGAAGGGCTACATCTACAAGGGCCTCAAGCCCGTCTACTGGTGCCCCCACGACGAGACTGCCCTGGCCGAGGCCGAGATCGAGTACCAGGACGACCCCGTCACCACCGTGTACGTCAAGTTCCCTATGTATGACGACCTGGGCAAGCTGCCCCACATCGACCACAGCAAGCTGTACTTCGTGATCTGGACCACCACCATCTGGACCCTGCCCGGCAACCTGGCCATCGCCGTCCACCCCCGGGACAGCTACGCCCTGGTGAAGAACAGCGCCAACGGCGAGGTGTATATCGTGGCCGAGGCCCTGGCGGAGAAGGTGATGCAGGCCGGCGGCGTCAGCGACTATGAAATCGTGGAGACCCACCCAGGCTCCTTCTTCGAGTATATGCTGGCCAGGCACCCTTTCCTGGACAAGACCTCCCAGCTGTGCACCGCCGAATATGTCACCATGGACTCCGGCACCGGCTGCGTCCACACCGCCCCCGGCTTCGGCGCCGACGACTATGAGACCTGCAAGCGCTACGGCATGGAGATGGTGGTGCCCGTGGACGACCGGGGCCGCCACACCGACTACGCCGGCAAGTACGCCGGCATGACCACCGACGAGTCCAACCCCGTCATCCTGGCCGACATGAGGGAGAGCGGGGCCCTGTTTGCCAGCGAGGACATCACCCACTCCTACCCCCACTGCTGGCGCTGCAAGAAGCCCATCATCTTCCGGGCCACCCCCCAGTGGTTCTGCTCCGTGGACGCCTTCAAGGAGGAGGCCTGCGCCGCCTGCGACGACGTGCGCTGGCTGCCCAGCTGGGGCATCGACCGGATGAAGTCCATGATCCGGGAGCGGGCCGACTGGTGCATCAGCCGCCAGCGCCGCTGGGGCCTGCCCATCCCCGTGTTCTACTGCGCCGACTGCGGCAAGCCCGTGTGCACCCCCGAGACCATCGAGGCCGTCAGCAGGCTCTTCGGTGAGAAGGGCTCCAACGCCTGGTACGAGATGGACGCCGCCGACATCCTGCCCGCTGGGTTCACCTGCCCCCACTGCGGGAAAAAGACCTCCTTCACCAAGGAGGAGGACACCCTGGACGGCTGGTTCGACTCCGGCTCCACCCACTTCGCCTCCATGAAGAAGGACCAGGGCTTCTGGCCCGCCACCGTCTACATGGAGGGTCTGGACCAGTACCGCGGCTGGTTCCAGTCCTCCCTGCTCACCGCCGTGGGCGCCCTGGGCCAAGGCGCGCCCTTCAAGGAGTGCGTCACCCACGGCTGGACCGTGGACGGCGAGGGCAAGGCCATGCACAAGTCCCTGGGCAACGGCGTGGACCCCGCCGACATCTTCAAGAAGTACGGCGCGGACATGATCCGCCTGTGGGCCGGCTCCGCCGACTACCACGTGGACGTGCGCTGCTCCGACGCCATCTTCAAGCAGCTCTCCCAGAACTACCTGAAGTTCCGCAACACCGCCCGGTACTGCCTGGGCAACCTGGACGGCTTCGACCCCAACCACCTGGTTGGGCCCGAGGATATGCTGGAGCTGGACCGCTGGGCGGTCACCCGGCTCAACGCCCTCATTGAGAAGTGCTTCGCCGCTTACGACGACTACGAGTTCCACGTGGTCTCCCACGCCATCAACGACTTCTGCGTGGTGGATCTGTCCTCCTTCTACCTGGATATCATCAAGGACCGGCTGTACTGCGGGGACGACGCCGGCCGCCGCTCCGCCCAGACCGCCCTGTGGATGATCCTGGACACCATGACCAAGCTGTTCGCCCCCATCCTGGCCTTCACCTGCGACGAGATCTGGCTGGTCATGCCCCACCGGGAGGGCGACGACCCCCGGAACGTGGTCCTCAACGAGATGAACCAGCCCTTTGCGGACTACGCCCTGGACGACGACGCTATGGCCGCCTGGAGCGGGCTCATCGACGTGCGCAACGCCGTCAACACCGCCCTGGAGGCCGCCCGGAACGAGAAGAAGATCGGCAAGAGCCTGGAGGCCAGGGTCACCATCCCCGCCGCCCGGATCGCCGGAGCACGGCTGGTGGACATGGATGACCTGGCCGACCTGCTGATCGTCTCCCAGGTGTCTGTCTCCAACGACGTGACGGAGATTCAGGTCGCCCCCGCCGAGGGCGAGAAGTGTCCCCGCTGCTGGAAGCACCATCCCCTCATCGGCGCCCCCGGCCAGCACCCCGAGCTGTGCCCCCGCTGCGCCCAGGTGGTGACGGCTATGGAGCTGTAAGAACCAACCAAAACAAGCGGTGTCCCCGCCGGAGCTTCCGGCGGGGACTTTTTTTCCTCTTTTCAATTCCCTCTTGACAAGCTATCTCACAGGTGCTATGGTTAGTTACATAAGTAATGAACAAATGAACACCTGCGGAGGTGGTTTTGTGCATGGTACGCTGAACGACCAGTCCCTCATCTATCTTCAAATCGCCCGGATGCTGGAGGACGACATCCTCCGGGGGGTCTACCGGGAGGAGGAGCAGGTGCCCTCCACTAACGAGCTCTCCCGCTCCTACAACATCAACCCCGCCACGGCGGCCAAGGGCATCAACCTGCTGGCCGCCGAGGGCATCCTGTACAAGCGCCGGGGCATCGGTATGTTCGTGGCCCCGGGGGCGGCGGAAAAGGTGCGGGAGAAGCGCCGCGCCGCCTTTTACGACGGCTATGTGAGGCCCCTGGTGCGGGAGGGGGCCTCCCTGGCCCTGACGAAAGAGGAACTGCTGGCCATGGTCGAGCGGGCCGCAGAGGAAGGAGAGAAACCATGAACACTGGGATTTTGAAGGCCGAGGGCCTGTGCAAGTCCTACGGGAAGAACGAGGTTTTAAAGGACCTGGACCTGGAGATCCTGCCCGGGAAGATCTACGGCCTCATCGGCCGCAACGGGGCGGGCAAGACCACCCTGCTGGGCATCCTCACCGGCCAGAACACCAAAAACGCCGGCTCGGTGACCTACGACGGCCAGGAGGTGTGGGAGAACCAGGCGGCCCTGGACCAGATATGCTTCTCCCGGGAGCTGCAGGGCAGCGCCTTTGGCGGGCAGAGCAGCATCCGGGTGCGGGACTACCTGCGGGCCGCCGCCATCTACCGCCCCGGCTGGGACGAGGAGTACGCCCGGCGGCTGCTGGAGGAGTTCAAGCTGGAGCCCAAAAAGAAGATCGGCGCCCTGTCCAAGGGCCAGCAGTCCATGGTGACCATCCTGGCGGCCCTGGCCAGCCGGGCGCCCCTCACCATCCTGGACGAGCCGGTGGCGGGGCTGGACGTGGTGATGCGGGAGCGGTTTTACCAGCTGCTGCTGGAGGACTTCGCCCAGACCGGGCGCACCTTCGTCATCTCCACCCACATCATCGAGGAGGCCGCCTCCGTCTTTGAGCAGGTGGTCATCCTGGACCAGGGCCGGATCCTTGAGAACTGCCCCACCGAGGAGCTGGTGGACCAGTTCCGCTACGTCTCCGGCCGGGAGGACGTGGTGGACGAGGCCGTCCGGGGCCTCCAGGTCCTCACCACCCACCAGATGGGCCGCCACAAGACGGTGGCCGTCCGGGGGGACCCTGTCAAGCTGGAGGTGCCCATGGGGGCCGACGTGGATGTGTCCCCCATGAACCTGCAAAACGTGTTCGTGGCCCTGTGTGGCCACGGGGACGCCCAGTAAGGGGGCGGCGGCATGGGCAAAAATGCGCGCTATCTGCTGGCCGCCCTGTGGTCCACGCTGGCCGTGCTGGGGCTGATCCTGGCGGTGCTTGCCGTCCTGTGCGCCCTCACCGGCGCGGGGGAGGGGCGGGCGAACCTCTTTTTCATCTACTACTCCATGTTCCCCTTTTACGTCCTGCTGGTCCTGTATCTCATCGCCTACTCCCTGTGTACCGTCAACCTGAACACGGCCCTCTCCCTGGGGACGCGGCGGCGGGACTACTTCCTGGCCCTGCAGAGCATGTTCGTCCTGTGCCCCCTGGTGTGCTGGGGGCTGGCGGTGCTGGCCGCCCGCCTGCCCGAACTGCTCCGCTGGGAAATGACGGAGCAGTTCGGCCTTCTCCAGCGCCTGGGCGACCCGGCCGCCCTCTGGCCCTTCCCCCTGGTGGGCGCGGGGCTGATGGTGCTGGGCTGCCTGACCGGGCTGGTGTTTGTCCGCTCCCGGCTGTGGGGCTGCATTCTCCTCGTGGCGGTCATGCTGGGGATGCTTACCGGGATCGTGGGACTCGCCCTGGTCTCCCACGCCGTGGGCGTGGAGGGGGCGGGCCAGGGAACCAACCTTGTGGTGGCTGGCATCGCCCTGGCGGTCATCGCGGCGGGTGAGATCCCGGTCCGGCGGTATATCATGCGGTACAGCGTAATGTGAGGTGAGCGAGATGGTACGAAAATTCATCCGGATGAACTGGGGCGACCTGGCGGTGGCCTGCGCGGTGGTGGCGGGGGCCTTCCTGCTCATCCAGCTGGTGATCGGGGGCGTCATGCTGCTGCGCAGGCCGGAGAACGGCGTGATGATCTCCGGCGTGGCCCTGCCTGTCGTGGCGGGATTTATGATCTTCGCCGTCACCACAGGCAATGTTATGATCTCCCTCCCCATGGCCGTCCAGCTGGGCCGGACCCGGCGGCAGGCCCTGGGCCTGACCCTGTCCCTGGCGGCGGCTGCCGCCCTGTGTGCTATGGCCCTGGCCTTTGTCCTCGCCCGGCTGGAGGCGCAGTTCGCCCCGGGGCTGTGGAAGGCCATGAGCGGGGCGCTGACGGTGACTGTCGGCACAGAGGGGCGCTCCGTACCCGCCCCGGACCCGGAGGGTATGGCGGGGGCAGCCTTCGGCCCGGAGGGGGAGCTGTTCCTGCTGGATTTCTCCCACGTCCTCCCCTGGTGGGGGTGGCCCCTCATCGCCCTGGGCGCCATCGCCGCCGGCCTCATCATCGGGGCGGTGTTGGACCGCTTCGGCATCAAGGGACTGTGGGGGATATACGCCCTGTTCTTCGGCGGGATGCTGATCGTCCAGCGCCTGGACTGGCGGTCCCACGCCATGGACTGGCTGAACCTGCCCGCCGTATTGACCGTATTGGCCGCTGCGGCGCTCGCCTGGTCGGTGTGGTCCCTGCTGCACACCGTGATAAAGTCGTAAACAAACTCACAAAATGGCCCGGCGGATTTCCCGCCGGGCCATTTAGCTTGTCAAACCAGCTTCTCCATGTCCTGAGGCAGAGGCGCGGTAAAGGACAGCGCCCTGCCGGTGATGGGGTGCCGAAAGTCCAGCCGGGCGGAGTGGAGGGCGGCCCGGCCGATGAGCGCCGGGTCCTCCTCCCCGTAGAGGAAGTCCCCCGCCAGGGGACAGCCGATGTGGGCCAGGTGGACCCGGATCTGGTGGGTGCGCCCGGTGTCCAGCCCCAGCCGGACCAGGGCGCGGCCACTGGCGGTTTTCAGCACCTCATACCGGGTCCGGGCGGGCTTGCCGTCCGGGCGGACCTGCTGCGCCATCAGGGAGCCCTCCACAGGGCCGATGGGCGCGTCGATGACCCCGGCGGGCGGCTCCGGAACGCCCACACACACGGCCAGGTACTCCCGCCGGAAGTCCGGGGTGTGGAGCTGGCGCTTGAGCACCTCCTGGGCGTGGGGGTGCTTGGCGGACACCAGCAGGCCGGAGGTGCCCCGGTCCAGCCGGTGGACCGGGTGAAAATCCGCCTCCTGCCCCGACGATTCGTAATAATGTACCAAAAAATTACCCAGCGTATCGGAGTAGTGCCCCGGGCCCGGGTGGACGGACAGCCCGGCGGGCTTGTTGAGGACGATAATGTCCTCGTCCTCATACACGATGTCCAGCAGCCCGGGGGCGGGGACCACTCCGCTTCTCCGCTCCGGCTCCGACAGGCGAACGGAGAGCACCTGCCCCGCCTGGAGCCGGTAGTCGGTGTGGACCCGCCGGCCGTCGGCCAGAATGCCGTCCTCCAGCCACTTGATCCGGCGGATCACCGTCCCGGAGAGCCCCAGGCGGCGCCTGAGCAGAGTGTCCGCCTTTATCCCCGCATCCTCCGGCGGCACGGGGTAGTCCAGACGGCGGCTCACAGCTTCCAGTTCAGCCAGGCGGCGGCCGCCAGCCAGACAAGGGTGTAGACCGCCATGACCCCCAGCAGGACATGGGCCGCCTGCTCGTTGAAGGGGATCACCACGAAGGTGAGGCACGCCGCCGCCAGAAAGGCGGCTACCCCGGCGACCTGGGCGGCGGCGCGGGTGATGTGCTGCCGCCGCTCGTCGGTGTCCTGGATGTGGGCCTTGCGCCGGGCCTCCGGGCGGCACATGAGATAGAGGACGCGGGCCAGCAGGATCACCGCCCCGAGGGTGACGCCGGTGGCCGCCCCCAGATAGTAGCCCCGGGCGTGCTCGTTGAGGCCGCTGTCCGGCACCAGGAAGAACCAGCAGAGGAATCCGACGACCCCCACCGCCAAAAAGGCGGCGCCCCACACCAGCCGCAGACGCAGATTTTTGTCGTAGTCCGCCCCGCCGGACATCATTTTGATCAGCATGATTTCCCCTCCTCACATCTCGCGGGCCACGCGGCGCAGATTGACCAGGTAGAATACACAGTGAAGGGTGACAGCGACAGAGACAAGGGCGAAATAGAAGCCGTGGTCTAAAATCAGGGTCAGGAAAAACAGCCCCCACAGCAGGTACAGGGTCCAGTACCAGCTCTTCAGGGCGGCCCTGTCCCGGATGGCGGCGTTGCGCTCGTCCCGCTCCCCACGCTCCAGCTCCCGGAGCTCCTCCGGGGTCATGCGGCCCTCGATATGGCCTTTGATCAGGGTGGTGCCGCAGATGCCCAGCAGGGCTCCCCCTAAACCGAACAGGGCTCCGCCCGTGCTGTCGGAGATTTGGCCGTCCAGGAAAAATGCGGCCAGACAGAGCCCCAGGGCCAGGACCAGGCCCAGCGCGGCAAAAACCGTTTTCTTCTTCATGTGCGCTCCTCCTCAAACAGAAATACGTCCTCGATGGTGGTCCCGAAAAACTTTGCGATGCGGTGGGCCAACAGCAGGGAGGCGTTGTACCGCCCGCTCTCCAGGGAGATGATGGTCTGCCGGGTCACGTCCACCGCGTCGGCCAGCTCCGCCTGGGACAGACCCCGCTCCCGGCGCAGCTGGGAGATCCGATTGGTCAAAGGCCCACCGCCCTTCCTCCAAAATTGTAAAGTTTCCTTTACATTCTGGAGTATATCATATCGCCCGCCGGATGTCAAGCGCCCTTTACATTTTTCTTGAAAAAAGTACGCCGCGTATTTTCCCATCTGGAAAATACGCGGCGTTTTGTGATTTAAAGGCTCAGCCCTTCTTCTTGGAGGCCTCCCGCATCCGGGCGCTGTGGTCCAGCAGCCGCTTGCGCAGGCGCAGGTTCTCCGGGGTGCACTCCAGCAGCTCGTCGTCGGCCAAAAACTCCAGACACTGCTCCAGGGAGAGGGTCCTGGGGGGCGTGAGGCGCAGGGCCTCGTCGGAGCCGGAGGCCCGCATATTGGTCAGCTGCTTCTTCTTGCACACGTTGACGGAGATGTCCTCCTGCTTGGGACACTCGCCCACGATCATGCCGCCGTACACGGGCACGCCGGGGCCGATGAACAGGGAGCCCCGCTCCTGGGCGTTGAACAGGCCGTAGGTGACGGCCTCGCCGGTCTCGAAGGCCACCAGGGAGCCGGTGTTCCGGCGCTGGATCTCCCCCTTGACGGGCTGGTAGCTGTCAAAGACGGAGGCCATGATGCCCTCGCCCTTGGTGTCGGTCAAGAACTCGCTGCGGTAGCCGAACAGACCCCGGGAGGGGACCAGGAACTCCAGCTTCATCCGGCTGCCCACGGGGGTCATCTCCACCAGGTCGCCCTTGCGGGAGCCGATCTTCTCCATGACGGAGCCCACGCAGTCGGCGGGCACGTCGGCCACCAGGCGCTCGATGGGCTCGCACTTCACCCCGTCGATGGTCTGGTAGAGCACGCGGGGCGGGGAGACCTGGAGCTCGTACCCCTCCCGGCGCATGGTCTCGATGAGGATGGACAGGGACATCTCGCCCCGGCCGGCCACGTTGAAGGAGTCGGTGGACCCCTCGATCTCGCTGACCTTCAGGGACACGTCCTTCAGCGTCTCCCGGAACAGGCGGTCCCGGAGCTGGCGGGAGGTGACGTACTTGCCCTCCCGGCCGGCGAAGGGGGAGTCGTTGACGGAGAAGGTCATCTCGATGGTGGGGGCGGAGATCTTCACGAACTCCAGGGGCTCCACGCAGTCAGGGGCGCAGATGGTGTCCCCGATGGTGATGTCGCCGATGCCGCTCATGGCGATGATGTTGCCCGCGTCGGCCTCCGTGGTGGGCACCCGGTTGAGCCCGTCGAACTGGTACAGGGCGGTGGCCTTGGCCTTCTTCGGGGGGGCGTCCGGGTCGTGGTAGTTGCACACGGCGATCTCCTGGTTCTGCTTCACCTTGCCCCGCTCGATGCGGCCGATGGCGATGCGGCCCACGAACTCGTTGTAGTCGATGGAGGACACCAGCATCTGGAAGGGGGCGTCGAAGTCCACCTCGGGGGCGGGGATATAGTCCACGATGGCGTCGAACAGGGGCTTGAGGTCGCTGCCGGCCACGTCGGGCTGTACGGAGGCGATGCCCTGCCGGCCGGAGCAGAAGAGCATGGGGGAGTCCAGCTGCTCGTCGGTGGCGTCCAGGTCCAGCAGCAGCTCCAGCACCTCGTCGATGACCTCATACACCCGCTGGTCGGGCCGGTCGATCTTGTTGACCACCACGATGACCCGGTGGCCCAGCTCCAGGGCCTTGGACAGCACGAACCGGGTCTGGGGCATGGGGCCCTCGGCGGCGTCCACCAGGAGGATGACGCCGTTGACCATCTTCAGGATGCGCTCCACCTCGCCGCCGAAGTCGGCGTGGCCCGGGGTGTCCACGATGTTGATCTTGATGTCGCCGTACTGCACGGCGGTGTTCTTGGCGGTGATGGTGATGCCCCGCTCCCGCTCCAGGTCGTTGGAGTCCATGACCCGCTCTACCACGGCCTGGTTCTCCCGGTAGACGCCGCTCTGTTTGAGCAGCTCGTCCACCAGGGTGGTCTTGCCGTGGTCTACGTGGGCGATGATGGCGACGTTGCGTAATTTTTCATTCTTCATGAACGTTTCTCCTTTTTCACGGCGGGCCCGCCCAGGCCCCGCGGGGCGGGGCGGACGGCGCGTGAAATAAAATCAAAATGGGCCCCGAAAACCGCGCAGCGGGTCCTGGGGAGAGGAGCGAGGGCGCGGACTTCGCGGCGGCGGCATTTTTCAGCCGCTTGTCCCGCACAACACCGGCGTCCCGCATCGAGATCGGGATTCCATGACACGGTATTATACAGCCTTTTTTCTCAAAAGGCAACGGGGTTTTGCAAAAAAAGAGGGGGCCGGGTCCGCCCCTTGCCCGCGTTTTGTTTTTATAGTATAATGGGGACACTGTTAAGGTGCCGCCCGTAAAAAAACCGGTACGGGTCCGACACCCGGCATCTTATAGGAGGCGCTGGCCCATGTTTGGAAAGAGACCTGCTCCCAAGGCGGGCAAGCCCGCCCTGGGCATCTATATCCACATCCCCTTCTGCCGCAGCAAGTGCGACTACTGCGACTTCTACTCCCTGGCCGGCCAGGAGAAGAAGATGCGCGACTACCAGAAGGCCCTGCTGGCCCACCTGAAGGAGACCGCCCCCACGGCGGAGCAGTACCAGGTGGACACGGTCTACTTCGGCGGCGGCACCCCCAGCTACTACGGCTGGAAGTACCTGTGCCAGCTGCTGGAGCAGGTGAAAAAGCACTACGACCTGTCTAAAACGGCGGAGATCACCCTGGAGGCCAACCCGGACAGCGTGGACCTGAAAGCCCTGAAAAAGCTGCGCAAGGCCGGGTTCAACCGCGTCTCCCTGGGGATGCAGTCGGCCTGCCCGGAGGAGCTGCAGTCCATCCACCGCCCCCACACCGTCCAACAGGTGGGGGAGGCGGTGGCGGCGGTCCGGAAGGCCAAGTTCCAGAACTTCTCTCTGGACCTGATCTACGGCCTGCCCGGCCAGACCATGGAGAGCTGGCAGCAGTCGGTGGAGCACGCCCTGTCCCTGGCCCCCTACCACCTGTCCTGCTACGGGCTGAAGGTGGAGGAGGGCACCCCCCTGGCCCGCCGGGTGTCGGCGGGGGAGCGGCTGCCCGACGACGACGCCCAGGCCGACGCGTACCTGTGGATGGTGGAGCGGCTGGCCCTGGCGGGCTTTGTGCAGTACGAGATCTCCAACTTCGCCCTGCCCGGCTATGAGTCCAGGCACAACCTGAAATACTGGCAGCTCCAGCCCTATATCGGCTTCGGCCCCGGCGCCCACTCCGACTTCGGCCAGCGGCGCTACTCCTTCGTGCGGGACCTGGACGCCTACACCCAGGGGGTGCTCAAGGGCGGCTGGATCGTGGACAACGACGCCCTCATCCCCCGCAAGGAGCGGGGCGGGGAGTACCTGATGCTCCGCCTGCGCACCGCCCAGGGGGTGGACGCCAGGGAGTACCAGAGCTGCTCCTACATGGATTTCGCCCCCATCGAGGCCCGGCTGAAGGAGTTCTCCGCCCAGGGCTGGGCGGAGCGGACCGGAGAGAGGCGCTGGCGGCTGACCCCCAGGGGGTTCCTGGTGTCCAACCAGCTCATCGGCGACCTGCTGGACCGGCAGAAGGAGCGGGACCTGACCGATCTGCTCTCCCGGACGAAAAAGCGGGAGGGCCCCGCCGGCCCGGAGGGGCTGGAAAACGCCCCCTGATTTTGTTGAAAATCCCAAAGAAAATCGTGGATCTGTCCCGCTGTGGGAACTGATTGAACACTTTTTCTTCTTCGACGCAATTTTATTTGCCTTTTGGACACAATAGTGGTACAATATCGTTGATTCACCGCGCACCGCTCTCCCGCGCGGCTGTTTGGATTACTTATGGCGCGTCCCGCGCCGTATCACATACTGTCCCGATTTGAAATCCAGAAGAGGGTGCAACTGTTTGACCAGATATCTGATCCACGGCGGCAGACCGCTCCACGGCTCCATTGAGATCAGCGGCGCCAAAAACGCCGCCGTCGCGATCCTCCCCGCCGCTCTGCTGATAAACGGCAAGTGCCGAATTGAAAATGTGCCGCAGATCAGCGACGTGACCCTGATCCTCCAGATCCTCCGGGAGCTGGGGGCGGATGTGCGCGCCGTCAACAAGACTACGGTGGAGATCGACTGCTCCCACATCCACAATAAGCCCGTCCCCTACGAGCTGGCCCGGAAGATCCGCGCCAGCTATTACCTGGTGGGCGCCCTGCTGGGCCGCTTCGGCTGGGCCCAGGTGCCCCCGCCCGGCGGCTGCAACCTGGGCGGGCGGCCCATCGACCAGCACATCAAGGGCTTTGTGGCCATGGGCGCCGACGTGGAGGTGCGCAACGGCCTGATTCACGCCCGGGTGGAGGGCGGCCGCCTGCGAGGCGGTCAGGTCTACCTGGACATGGTCTCCGTGGGCGCCACCATGAACATCATGCTGGCCGCCGCCCTGGCCAAGGGGATGACCGTCATCGAGAACGCGGCCAAGGAGCCCCACATCGTGGACCTGGCCAACTTCCTCAACTCCATGGGCGCCAACATCATGGGCGCCGGCACCGACGTGATCAAGATCCGCGGGGTGGAGAGCCTGCAGGGCGGATTCTACTCCATCATCCCCGACCAGATCGAGGCCGGCACCTATATGGCCGCCGTGGCCGCCGCCGGGGGCGAGGTGCTCATCAAGAACGTCATCCCCAAGCATTTGGACTGCATCACCGCCAAGCTGGTGGAGATGGGGGTGGACGTGGAGGAGCTGGACGACGCCGTCCTGGTCCGCCGCACCGGCCCCATCCGCCGGACCAACGTGAAAACTATGCCCTACCCCGGCTTCCCCACCGATATGCAGCCCCAGATCGCCGCCTGCCTGTGTCTGGCCAAGGGCACCAGCGTGCTCACCGAGGGCGTGTGGGAGAACCGCTACCGCTACGTGGACGAGTTCCGGCGCATGGGCGCCAGGATCCAGGTGGACGGCAAGGTGGCCGTCATCGAAGGCGTGGGGATGCTCACCGGCGCCCAGGTCCACGCCTGCGACCTACGGGCCGGCGCGGCCATGGTCATCGCCGGTCTGGCCGCCCAGGGGGACACGGAGATCGACGGCGTCTACCACATCGAGCGCGGATACGAGAGCATCGTGGAAAAGCTCTCCAACGTGGGCGCGGATATCCGGATCGTGTATATCCCGGGGGACGAGGCCCGTATCCAGGCGGGCTGAGCCGCGGGAGCAACGGGAATCAAATCAGGGCGGCGGCAGCTTGCCGCCGCCCTTTGCTGTTTGGGAGGTCACACATGGAGATATGCACCCTGGCCAGCGGCTCCAGCGGAAACGCCGCGCTGGTCAAGAGCGGACGCACCCGCATCCTGCTCGACGCGGGCATCTCGGCCCGGCGCATCACTGACGGGCTTCAGGCGCTGGATACCGCGCCGGAGGAGCTCACCGCCATCCTCATCACCCACGAGCACTCCGACCACATCTCCGGCCTGGCTACCCTGACCAAACGGCTGCGTGTGCCCATCTATGCCACCGCCGCCACCGCCCGTCAAATCAGCTACCGGGTGCCCTTCGTGGACGAGCTCCTGCGCACCTTCGAGGCCGGGACGGGGTTCTGGCTGGAGGACGTGTGGTGCGAGAGCTTCCCCACCCCGCACGACGCGGCGGACAGTGTGGGCTATACACTGACGGCGGGCGGGCGCAAAATGGCGCTGTGCACGGATCTGGGGCATATCACCCCGGAGGTGCTGGCCGGGGTCGCCGGCGCCGACCTGCTGCTGGCGGAGGCCAACCACGACGAGGACTGGGTGCGCTCCGGCCCCTACCCCTACTACTTAAAAAGCCGCATCCTGGGCGACTACGGCCACCTCTCCAACCAGTCCGGGGCGGAGCTGGCACGGCTGGCCGCGGAGGGCGGGGCCCGGACGGTGGTGCTCGCCCACCTGTCGGCCCAGAACAACACCCCCGTCCACGCCCTGGAGGCCGTCTCCGCCCGCCTGCGGGGGGCCGGCATTGATCCGGAGCGGGATCTGGAGCTGGCGGTGGCCCCGCGCTCCGGTCTGGGGGCACTCTACCGGCTGGAGAGGGGCCGGGACGCGCTGGCGTTCTGCCGGAGGGAGGCGGCGAACCAATGATGAACGTACATCTCATCTGCGTGGGCAAGCTGAAGGAGAAGTTCTACCGGGACGCGGTGGCCGAGTACACAAAGCGGCTGTCCGGCTGCTGCAAGCTGGAAATCCTAGAGATCCCGGAGGTGAAGCTGCCCCAGGACCCCTCTCTGGGGGAGATCACCGCCGCTCTGGACAAGGAGGGGGACGCCATCCGGGCCAAGATCCCGCCGAACTCCAGTATCGTGGCCATGTGCGTGGAGGGCCGGATGTACTCCAGTGAGGAGCTGGCCCATCTGCTGACCGCCTGGAGCAGCAACGGCGCCAAACACCTGGTGTTCCTCATCGGCGGCTCCTACGGCCTGCACCCCTCCATCAAGGCGGAGGCCTGGGTGCAGATGTCCATGTCCCCCATGACGTTCCCCCACCATCTGGCCCGGGTGATGGTGCTGGAGCAGCTCTACCGGGCGTTCAAAATCAACGAGGGCGCCCCCTATCACAAGTGATCCAAGGCCCGTCTCCGGCTGGAGGCGGGCCTTTTTGACACGTTTTCACAATGTCTACCAAAAATGTCTACCAAATGTCTACCAAAAAACGGTGGAATGGGCTGGGGCACGGGCGGTTCAAATTTACCAGATTTTAGGACGTCTACCAGGCGTCTACCAAGGTCACTTTTCCAGCGAAAAAGCGGCCTTTTTTCGCGCCTTTTCCCTCCTTTTTGCAACGTTTTTCAGCGTGTAAGGGTTGTTCTGCCCCTATTTTGGCTGAAAAAGAGGCGAAAAACAGCAAAAACGCCGCTTTTCGCCTCAAAAAGTTAAAAAGG
>CANQHN010000054.1 GCA_947623745.1 uncultured Oscillospiraceae bacterium | reverse complement strand
GACGCGGATGGGACTTGAACCCACGACCTCCGGCGTGACAGGCCGGCGTTCTAACCAACTGAACTACCGCGCCATCTTTTTTATGCTCAACAGAGATACTCTGGAATTTTCATTCCGTTGCAGGAACGGGCGCCGTTTCCTCAACAGAACAATAGGGATTATACTCTGCCCCACGCAGTTTGTCAACCCTTTTTTTCGGATAATTTTGACCCATAGCGAGGCGGGGCAAAACTGCCGTGGATGGGAATGGCAACACGGCCGCCCGCCCGCCGGGGTCCTGCCCTCTTTCAGCAAAATGCGGTGTTTTTTCCGGGAACAGCGGCAGATAGGGCTTGCAAGTCGGCCTGTTTTTCGGTATGATTAGGCGTAAGCGCGCCGGGACGCCTGCCGGCCGCATTTTTTGAGAGGGACTTGATCTGTTATGATATATCAAAATGTTTTGGACGCCATAGGGCACACCCCCATCCTCCAGCTGAACCACATGGTCCCGGAGGGGGCGGCCCGCGTCCTGGTCAAATTCGAGGGTCTGAATGTGGGCGGCTCCATCAAAACCCGGGTGGCCTACAACATGATCCTGGAGGCGGAGCGTCAGGGGAAGATCGGCCCGGACACCATCATCGTGGAGCCCACCTCCGGCAACCAGGGAATCGGCCTGGCCCTGGTGGGCGCGGTGAAGGGCTACCGGGTGCGGATCATCATGCCTGACTCCGTCAGCGTGGAGCGCCGGAAGCTCATGCGCCACTACGGCGCGGAGGTGGTCCTGGTCCACGACGCGGGCAACATCGGCGACGCCATCGAGGAGTGCCTCCAGACCGCCCTGCGCATGGAGCGGGAGGACCCCAACGTGTTCGTCCCCCAGCAGTTCACCAACCCCGCCAACCCCATGGCCCACAGGCACCAGACCGGCCTGGAGATTTTGGAGCAGGTGGGCGGGCCTATCGACGGCTTCTGCTCCGGCGTGGGCACCGGCGGGACGCTGACCGGCATCGGCGAGACGCTGAAGGCCCTCAACCCCCAGATGACCATCTGGGCGGTGGAGCCCGCCAACGCGGCCATCCTGGCCGGGGGCGCGGTGGGCACCCACCTGCAGATGGGCATCGGCGACGGCATCATCCCGGAGATTTTGAATCAGAACATCTATGAGGACATCTACATCGTCTCGGACGACGAGGCCATCTCCACCGCCCGGGACCTGGCCCGGAAGGAGGGGCTGATGTGCGGCATCTCCTCGGGCACCAACGTGGCCGCTGCCATCCAGCTGGCCAAAAAGCTGGGGCCGGGCAAAACTGTGGTCACCGTCCTGCCCGACACGGCGGAGCGCTACTTCTCCACCCCGCTGTTTGAGGGTGAATGAGGTCCGGCACTCAAGGCCTGTCATAGCGGGAAATATAAAAGCCAATCATATCCCAGGGACAACTCCCGCCGGGGAAGGAGCGGAACCACCGATGGAGGAATGGAAGATCAGAATCGTCCTGGGGGACATCACCGCGCTGGAGCGGGACTGCATCGTCAACGCGGCCAACCGCAGCCTGCTGGGCGGCGGGGGCGTAGACGGGGCCATCCACCGCGCGGCGGGGCCGGAGCTCCTGCGGGAGTGCAGGACCCTGGGCGGCTGTGAGACGGGCGGGGCCAAGCTCACCAGGGGCTACCGCCTGCCGGCCAAGTGGGTGATCCACACGGTGGGGCCGGTCTACAGCGGGCGGGAGCGGGACGCCCGGCTCCTGGCCAGCTGCTACCGAAGCTCCCTCGACCTGGCCAAAGCGAGCGGCATCCGCACCATCGCCTTCCCGGCCATCTCCACCGGGGTATACGGCTACCCCCTGGAGGCGGCCACGGAGATCGCCCTGGACACAGTGAAGGCGTGGCTGGAGGCCAACCGGGAATACGGCATGGAGGTCACTTTCTGCTGCTTCGACCGCCGCGCCTGCGATGTGTACCGGACCTGTACCGAGGCGCGGGGACTTCAGGTGCAGAATTGAACAAAAACAGGACCGGATACGGCGAAATCTGCGCCGCATCCGGTCTTTTTCTCTCTCCCGGTATAAATGAAGCTTAGAGGATGGTCACATTTCGCTCCATGTCGTACTCGTGGGGCTCCTTCTCCGCGGCCTTGCGGCCCACGGCGACGGCGATCTCAAACTCGTACCCCTGGGGGAACTTCAGCGCCTGGGCGAAGTGGTCCGCCTTCCCGCCGGTCATGGCACCCTTGATACAGCCGATGATGACGCTGCCCAGCCCCAGCCCCTCGGCGGCCAGGGCGATGTTCTCCACCGCGATGCCCGCGTCCACGCCGCTCCAGGGGAAGGAACTGTCGCCGCTGAGGAACAGGACCGTGGGGGCGCTGTAATAGAAGTTGGCGGGCGGGGCCTGGACCCCGGCCAGGGTATTTTTCTCCGCCTCGATCTCCGCCAGGATGGGGTGGCCGTCCTCCACCGCCGTGATGTGGATCTCCTGCCGGTTGGCGGCGGTGGGGGCCTGGAGCCCGGCCCTGAGCAGGGCCCCCAGCTCCCCGGCGGTCAGCTTTTCCCGCTGGTAGCCCCGGGTGGTGCTGCGCTTTTCGATGGCGTTCAGGATATCATTCATGTCAAGGACCTCCCTTTCAAATTTACGGCCGGCGGGACCCTCTCCCGCCGGGCAGCTTCCTGAATCAGAGGAACAGCTCGTTCTTCTTGGGCACGAAGCAGGCCTTTTTAAGGGCCAGAGCGGCGGCGGAGAGCATCACGCCGTTGACCTTCCTGGCCCCCTGGGGGCAGAGGGAGACGCACCGCATACAGGAGATGCACCGCTTGCCGTCCGCCGTTTTCGGGTCCTTCGGGTCGATGGCCTGGACCGGGCACCGCGCCGCGCACAGGCCGCAGGCGGTGCAGGCGGAATCCGCCTTGGGCACGAACCCGCTGCCCCCGGCCTTTTTGTAGGGCCGGTTCCCGGGGATGGCCGGCTTTGCGCCGCCGGCGCGGGCTTTGGTCAGGATCTGGTCCCCAAATCCGGCCAGCTGGCCGCAGTCGGCCGTGTCGGGCCTCCCGGCGGCGTACTGGCGGATGATGGAGTGCTCCGCCACGGCGGAAACGGCGGCGATCACCTGAAAGCCGCTCTTCTCCGCGGCGTCCGCCATCTGCACCAGGGTGTCCTCATAGGCGCGGTTGCCATAGACCGCCGCCACCGCGCACTTCGCGCCGTTCCCGCGCACTCTGGCCAGCCGGTCCAGGGCGACCTGCGGGGCCAGGCCCCCGAAGGATGGCATGGCGATCAAAACCACATCGTCCGCTCCAAATTCGTATCTGCCGTAGTCCTCCCCGGGCAGGGACAGATCGACCGTCTCCACTTCCGGCCAGTTTTTCGTGACGGCCCGGGCCGCCTTCTCCGTCCCCCCGGTGGGGCTGAAAATCATTTGAACGCACCGCATGTTCCAAAGCCTCCCTGTAATACAAGTCAGAATCCGCTTTCCAAAACTGTTGCTGCTTTCTCAGTAGTCGTCCACATCGAACCTTCTGTCTTTGTAGTAGAATTCCCGGTCCGCCTGGGTGATTTCCCGGAGCACCCGGCAGGGGACGCCCACGGCGATCACATTGTCCGGGATGTCCTTCGTGACCACGCTTCCCGCACCGATGACCACATTGTTCCCGATGGTCACGCCCGGCATGACGCAGGTGTTCCCTCCGATCCAGACGTTGTCCCCGATGGTGACATCGAGCCCGTACTCATACCCGGAATTGCGCGACTCCGGGTGGATGGGGTGCCCCGCAGTGTAGATGGAGACGTTGGGGGCGATCAGGACGTTTTTCCCGATCCGCACCTTACCCACGTCCAGGATCGTAAGGTTATAGTTGGCGTAGAAGTTCTCCCCCACCTGGATGTTGTACCCGTAATCGCAGTGGAACGGGGCCTCGACGCAGATGTTTTCGCCGGTCTTTCCAAAAATCTGCTTCAGCAGCTCCGTCTGCTCGCCCCACTGCTCGGGTGGCAGGTGGTTGTACTGGTAGATGCGCTTTTTGTTCTCCAGGCGCTCCTCGCTCAGCCCGTCCAGCCACGCCTTATAGGGCAGGCCCGCCAGCATTCTCTCCTTCTGTGTCATGTCGTCCCTCCAGTTCTCCGCGGTCCAGGGCCTTCTCCCGCGGATTATAGGATGTAGTCCACCGCCACCCGGCTCACCCGGATGGCCTTGCACAGCTTGGAGACCTCCACGTGCCGCGGGTCGGTCTTGTAGGCCGCCAGATCCTCCATGGTGTCGAAGTCGGCCACCAGCACCGCGTCGTAGTTCTCGCCCCCCGCGGCGTCCACGCCGATCTCCTGGGAACGGATCTGGGGGACCACCCCGCGGAGGCCGGCCAGCCGGGTCAGGAACTCGTCCCGCTCCCGCTGGGTCCCCTCCTTGAATTTCCACATCACGATATGCCGGACCATAACATGCCCTCCTTATCCAAAATTTTCTGCCTCTATTCTACACGCTCCCCCGGGAAAGCGCAAGCGCCCCGGCGGCCAGGCAGCAGTCCCTCCCGCAAAATTTTCCATTTCCACCCGCCAGGCACTTGAAACCTGCCCCGGCCGTTCCTATAATGGAGACAGCCCCCACGCAGGCCGGGCGAAAATGTCCGGCCGCGCCCCAAGGAGGAAACACGATGAAGCTCTATTCCATTGGACAGTCCCTCGCCCCGTGCGAGCCGGGCGGGACCCCCGCGGGCCCGCTGCTCCTTCTGCTCTCCTCGGAGGAGGTGGCGCAGCTGCCCGACCCCCTGGCCGCGCAACCCGTCCTCCGGCACATCCCACTGGCCAGGGACGCCCGGGTGTGCAAGGCGGAGGTCCACCGGGACTACCTGTGCGGGACGGTGACCACCCCCCGGCAGGCCAAGGACGGCGGCCGGATCGCCTTCGGCTACCTCATCACCGCCGGCCGCCTGGTGCTGTGCGACGACACCGGGGCGGTCCAGTCCCTGGTCAGGCGGATGGTGAAGGAAAAGACGTCCCCCCAGGGCAGCATCGGCCGGTTCTGCTACGAGTTCCTCGAGCTCCTGCTGGCCAAGGACCTGCACCACCTGGAGGAGCTGGAGGACCAGCTGGCCAGGCTGGAGGAGCGGGTGCTGGGCGGCTCTCTGGAGGGCCTGAACTCCCAGCTGACCGAATTGAACCGGGAGGCCATGCGCTGGATGCGGTTCTACACCCAGCTGGACGACATGGTCTGCGAGTTCCAGGAGAACGAGAACAACTTCTTCTCCGACGCGGAGCAGCTGCTGTTCCGCCTGCTGGAGAAGCGCCTGGGCCGCCTGCTGGACGAGACCAAGCTGCTGCGGGAGTACTATGTCCAGGTGCGGGAGATGTACCAGTCGGAGATCGGACTGCAGCAGAACCAGATCATGAAGATCCTGACCATCGTGACCACCGTGTTCATGCCCCTGTCCCTGCTGGCCGGGTGGTACGGGATGAACTTCACCGGGATGCCGGAGCTGAGCTGGCAGTACGGCTACCCCGCCGTGATCACCGCCGGCGTTCTGATCGTGCTGGTCTGCCTGTGGTGGATCAAGAAGAAAAAGTTTTGGTAGAGACAGGAACGGGGAGCCCGCCGGCGGCGGGCTCCCCGCTTGTTTTTCAGGCGGTCTGCATCTCCCGCAGCGCCTTTCGGAACTGGAAGAAGAACAGGATGCCGGTGAAGGTGACCGCCAGCACATCGGCCGCCGGCTCGGCCAGATAGACCGCCATGGTCCTGTCCTCCAGGACCGTGGGCAGCAGGTAGATCAGCGGGATGAGCAGCACGAACTTGCGCACCACCGCCACGATGACGGAGGACAGGGCCTTGCCCAGGGCCACGAAGGTCATCTGGCAGGCCAGCTGGAGCCCAAAGAGGAACATGGCGCCGCAGTAGACCCGCAGGGCCCGGGCGGCGAACTCCAGCAGCTCCGCCTTGGGGGTGAAGATGCCCGCGAACACCTGGGGGAACAGCATGACCAGGGCCCAGAAGGTGACGGAGTAGGTCATGCTCACGGCCAGCAGCAGCCGGAAGGTCTGCTTGACCCGCCCGGCGTTCCCCGCCCCGTAGTTGTAGCTGGTGATGGGCTGGGCCCCCTGGGCCAGGCCCTGGATGGGCAGCATGGCGAAGGTCATCACGCTGGACAGGATGGTCATGGAGCCCACGGCGACGTCCCCGCCGTAGCGCAGCAGGGAGGAGTTGAAGCAGACGTTGAGGATGCTCTCGCTGCCCTGCATGATGAAGGGGGCCAGCCCCAGGGCCACGCAGGGCAGCACCAGCGCGGGGCGGATGGGCAGGGTCTCCCGCTTCAGCCGCAGCAGCGTCTTTTTCCCGCACAGGAAGCGCACCACCCACACGCAGGACACGCCCTGGGAGAGCACGGTGGCCAGGGCCGCCCCCCGCACACCCATGCCCAGCAGGAAGATGAATACGGGGTCCAGGATGATGTTGCACACCGCCCCCAGCAGCACTGTCAGCATCCCGACCCGGGCAAAGCCCTGGGCGGTGATGTAGGCGTTCATGCCCAGGGTGAGCTGGACGAAGATGGTCCCCGCGGCGTAGATCTGGAGGTAGGCCGAGGCGTAGCCGATGGTGTTCTCACTGGCCCCGAAGGCCAGCAGGAAGGACCGCCCGCCCAGCAGCAGCGCCGCCGTCAGGACGGCGGAGACCACGATCTGGAGGCTGAAGCAGCTGCCCATGGTCCGCTCCGCCGACTCCATATCCCCCTTCCCCATGAAGATGGAGGCCCGGGGGGCGCCGCCGGCGCTGGTGAGGGCGGCAAAGGCGGAGATGAACATGATGATGGGCATACACACCCCCACCCCGGTCAGGGCCAGGTCGCCGTCCACCGGCATGTGGCCGATGTAGATGCGGTCCACGATGTTGTAGAGCATGTTAATCAGCTGGGCGGTGATGGTGGGGATCGCCAGCTTGAACAGCAGCGGTCCCACCGGCGCGGTGCCCAGATAGCGGTTGTCCTTCTCCATGAAACGTTTCAGTCCTTCCTGTCCGCGGGGCGCGCGGGAGCCCGCCCCAAACAGTCCTCCGGCGGCCTCTCCGCCGGAAACGGCCGCAAAAGCGCGGCCTCTCTCCACCAAAGTATTCGCTTTTCAGAGGAGCAGAATTATTTTATACGCTCCGTCGGGGAAATGCAATATCCCCCCGGGAAATCCGCGGCACGGCCAGGGCTTCGCCCTTGCTTTTTGGCAAAAACATGGTATGATTAAACCGTATTTGGCGCCTGGGGCCCCTACCGCCCCAGAGCAGACACGCCGTCCGAAGCGAGGTGCGGGATCCTATGAAACCTGTGATCACTGTCTTTATGTGCTTTGCCATTGTGGGGATCTTCGATGACCTGCTGGACCTGCATCTGGGGACCGGGGAGACCTTCAGCCGGGCGCTGAAGAGCATGGGCAGCATGGCCCTGTCCGCCATGGGGCTGTACTGTATCGGGATCACCTTCATCCAGGGGCACGCCCAGGCCATCGCCGCTCTGGGCGCCCGCCTGCCCTTCGACCCCTCCCTGCTGGTCACCTGCATCCTGGCCCCCGACACCGGGGGTCTGCCCATTGCCCTGGAGATGGCAGAGACGCCCGCCCTGGGGATCTACACCGGGGCGCTGGTGACCGCCGGGCTGGGCGCCACTCTGGGCTACCAGATCCCCGTGCTGCTGTCCATGCTGGACAAGAGCTTCCGCTCCGTGCTGATGCGTGGCTTCGTCTACGGCCTGATCGCCCTCCCCCTGGGTCTGGCGGCGGGTGGGGCCCTGCTGGGGCTGGCCCCCATGGAGTGGCTGATCAACACCATCCCCGTGCTGGTGCTCTGCGCGGTACTGATCGTCGCCCTGCTGGCCGTCCCCACACCGGCCATCAAGGTGCTCTCGGCCTTCGGCGCGGGGCTGGAGGTCTTTACCTACATCCTGACCTCCCTGACCATCATCGGGGTCTTTCTGCCCCAGTTCGCCATCGCGGACACCGAGCTGGTGGAGGAGTTCATGTTCCTCACCCTGCGCACCTGCATCGTGGTGTGCGGCGGCCAGGTGGCGGCCAACCTGGTGGTGTCCCACTTTGGGCGGCCCATCGCCGCCGCCGCGAGGCTGCTGAAAACCAGGCCGGAGTCGGTGGTGGGCCTGCTGCTGAGCAGCATCCACTCCTTCGCCATGCTCCCCCTGTTCCCCCAGATGGACCGCAAGGGCAAGCTGATGAACGCCGCCTTCTGCGTCTGCGGCAGCTATATGTTCGGCGGTCAGTCCGCCTTTGTCGCCCAGCTCATCCCCGCCTCCGGGATGCCCGCCTTCATGATCAACAAGGCGGTGTGCGGCCTGGGGGCCGTGGCGCTGGTCCTCCTCTTCGAGCGGCGGCAGGAGGACGAGCCGCCGCAGTCCCTGGCGGCCGATTGATTGGCATACATAAAAGGGCCCCCGGCATGGCCGGGGGCCCTCCTTTTTCTCCGCAAAAAGAAACGGGAGGCCAGAGGCCTCCCGTTTTCTCTAAGAGGATCAGCAGCAGCCGAAGTCCTGCTCGGTACGGTCGATGATCTCGTCCTGCAGAGGACGGTCCAGGTTACGGAAGTAATCGCTGTAGCCGGCCACGCGGACAATCAGGTCCTTGTACTCCTCGGGCTTCTGCTGGGCGTCCCGCAGAGTCTGACGGCCCACGACGTTGAACTGGATGTGGTGGCCATCCATGTCGAAGTAGGCGCGGATCAGGTCGGCCAGGTTGTCCAGGCCCTCCTCACCAGCCAGCACCTCGGGGGTGAACTTCTGATTGAGCAGAGTGCCGCCGGTGCGCAGGTGGTCCATCTTGGCGCAGGACTTGATGACGGCGGTGGGGCCGTTCACGTCGGCGCCCTTCTCGGGGGAGATGCCCTCGGACACGGGCTTGTGGGCCAGACGGCCGTTGGGGCTGGCGATCATCACGTCGCCGAAATAGACGTGGCAGGTGGTGGGGAGCATATCCACGCGGAACATGCCGCCGCGGGTGTTGGGACGGGCGCTGACGTTGTCCACGAAGTAGTTGAACACCTTCTTCATCAGGTTGTCAGCGTAGTCATCGTCGTTGCCGTACTTCGGGGTCTTGTTGCGGACCAGGTTGAGGATGCGCTCATGGCCCTCGAAGTTGTCCTTCATGGCGGTGAGGATCTCATCCATGGTGAAGTTCTGGTTGTCGTACACGTTGTACTTGATGGCGGCCAGGCAGTCGGAGATGGTGCCGGTGCCCACGCCCTGGATCACGCTGGTGTTGTAGCGGGCGCCGCCGGCGTTGTAGTCCTTGCCGCGGGCGATACAGTCGTTGGTCAGGATAGACAGGAAGGGCACGGGCATATAGCGGGCATACAGCGCCTCGATGACGTTGGAGCCGCGGACCTTGATGTCCAGGAAGTAGTTGATCTGCTTGGTGTAGGCGTCCCACAGCTCGTCGAAGGTCTTGAAGTCGCGGGGGTCGCCGGTCTGCAGACCCAGCTGCTTGCCGGTCATGGGATCGACGCCGTTGAACAGGGTCAGCTCAAAGATCTTGGGCAGGTTGAAGTAGCCCTGGAGGATGTAGGCCTCGTTGCCGAAGGCGCCGGTCTCCACGCAGCCGGAGCAGCCGCCCTTCCGGGCGTCCTCCAGGGACTTGCCGGCGTTCATCAGCTCCTGGACAATGGCCTCGGTGTTGTAGAAGGCGGGCTGGCCCCAGCCCTTGCGGGCGATCTCGCAGGCGCGCTTGAGGAACTTGCGGGGGTTCTTCTTACTGATCTGCACGTTGGAGTTGGGCTGGACCAGCTGCATCTCGTCCATGCAGTCCAGGATGATGTAGGACACCTCATTGACGCCGTCCTCGCCGTCGGGGGTGATGCCGCCGGTGTTGATGTTGGCGAAGTCGGTGTAGGTGCTGCTCTCCTTCAGGGTGATGCCCACCTTGGGAGGAGCGGGCTGGTTGTAGAACTTGACCCACAGGCACTCCATCAGCTCCAGAGCCTGGTCGCGGGTGAGGATGCCGTCCTCCACGTCCTTGGCGTAGAAGGGGCCCAGGTGCTGGTCGAAGTGGCCGGGAGAATAGGCGTCCCAGGGGTTGAGCTCGGTGGTGACGGCCAGGTGGGTGAACCAGTAGTGCTGGATGGCTTGATAGTAGGTCTGGGGCTTGTGAGCGGGCACCACGTCGCAGTTGGCGGCGATCTGGAGCAGCTCCTTCTTGCGCTGCTCGTCGGTGCACTCAGCGGCCATCTGGCGGGCCAGGTCGGCGTAGCGCTTGCCCAGGATCATGATGGCGTCGCAGCAGATGCTCATGGCGTTGAGCTGGTTGCGCTTATCCAGGGCCTCGGGGTCGTGGATGTAGTCCAGCTTGGCCAGGGCCTCCTGGATGTCGTGCTGATAGTCCAGGTAGCCCTTCTCGAAGATCTTGACGGAACCCACAGTGTGGCCGGGGCCGCGCTGCTCCATGAACTCGGTAAAGATACCGGCGGCATAGGCCTCTTTCCACTCGTCGGTCATGCTGTTGAGGATCTTATGACGCATGGAGCGGTTCTCCCAGTAGGGGATGATCTGCTCCTCCTGGGTCTTGAGGTCGCTCTCGGTGACGGAGAAGTTGACCACCTTGCGGTCGTTCATGTTGTGCATGTCTTCCAGGGTGTGGCAGCACAGCTCGGGGAAGGTGGGGGAGGACTGGGGATAGTCGCCCTTCTCGCCAACGATCAGCTCACCGTCACCGATGTAGAGCTTCTTGTTGGAGAAGAAGTGCTTGAGCACCAGGGCGCGCAGCTCGGGGACGGAGACGGTGCCCTCGTACTTCTTGTAGGCCTCGGTCTCCAGCACGGCGCGCTCCATGTAGATGTGGGGCTGGGTCTCCACACTCTGCTTTCTGAGCTTTCTGATACGCTCGTTCATGCCGCGTTCTTGCATCTCTGCCATAGTTCTTAACCTCCTATATGAATATTTTGATACCCGCTTTGCTTAAAGGCCGCGACAGCCCGGTCCAGCCACTCCTGGTCCGGCACGGCCATTTCGCTGTTGTCATATTCGCGCTCCAGCTTGGCGTACTTCCCGCGGCCCGTGTCGTGGTATTTCAGCAGGTTCACGCGGTAGACGCTGATCTGGTTGTCGTGCAGGAAGTCGATGACCTCCTGGATGTACTCGTCGGTGGCGTTGACGCCGGTGATGAGGGGCAGGCGGATGTTGATCTTCCCGCCGTCAGCGCTCAGCTTTTTCAGGTTCTCAAGGATCAGGCGGTTGTCCACCCCGGTGTACTTTTTATGTAGCTCCGGGTCCAGGAGCTTGATGTCGTACAGGAAGGTGTCCACATAGGGCAGCACCCGCTTGATGTGCTCGTAGGGGACCTCGCCGCAGGTGTCGATGTCCACGCTGTAGCCCCGCTCGTACAGCCGGCGGGTCAGCTCCTCCACATAGTCTATGTCCTGGGCCAGCACCTCGCCACCGGAGAGGGTGATACCGCCGCCGGACTGCTCGTAGAACATACGGTCCTTGTCCAGGATGCGCACCAGCTCGTCGATCTCGTACTCCTTGCCGGCCACCTCACGGGCGTTGAACACGCAGTAGTCGGTGCAGGTGCCGCACACATTGCACAGCGTCCGGTCGGTGACCACCTTGTGGTCCTCCCGATAGGAGACGGCCTTGTTGGGGCAGGCACGGATGCAGGCGCCGCAGCCGGTGCACCGGTCCTGGTAGTACATCAGGTCCGGGTGGTAGCTCTGGCTCTCGGGGTTGTGGCACCACTGGCAGGCGATGGGGCAGCCCTTGAAAAACACGGTGTCCCGGATGCCCTCGCCGTCGTGGATGGAGTACTTCTGGATGTTGAATATCAGGGGGGTGCTCATATTCTCTCGCTCCTCCTAATAAGACCCCGGCTTTGGGTGTTTCGCCGGTTTTTCCTCTGCTTTCTCTACTTTGTTTATAGCATATCGCGCCCCAAAAATCAAGGCGGGGAAGGTTTCCAGAGGGGCGAAATAATTTTCTGCACGGTGTACAAAAATTTCTTGCACTTCCGCGCCGCGCCGGGAAAAAGGCCTGCCTCCCCGGAGGCTCCAGGGAGGCAGGGCTACAGTCCCGTTGGGATTCAGCTATTGCGCCCTTCGAGCGCGTTTGTGAATGTCCTCTGTGTGATCAGATGATCTGCAAGATTACTTCTTCTTGGCAGCCTCGATGTACTTCTTGTTGATGTCGCGCCACAGATCGGCGTCGACACCCTTCCAGCACAGGCCCGGAGTGTCGGGATCGTAGTAGGGATCCTGACCGGCCTTCATCTGACGCTGATAGTCGTTGTTCAGCGCGATGGCCTTGGGGAAGAGCAGGATCACGACGACCATGTTGAACCAAGTGCAGATGCCCAGAGCGGAGTCGGACAGGTCCCACGCCATCTGAGAGGGGATGATGCCCCAGATGAAGATCAGCACGGGCATGACGATCTTCAGCACGGTGGTGATGGTCTTGCGCAGCTGCTGCTTGCCCTCGCCCTTGCACAGGTAGATGATAGCGGTCTCAGCCTCGTAGTAGTAGCTGATCAGGCAGGTGAAGGAGAACAGCAGCAGCATAACAGCCACGAAGAGCTTGCCGGCGCCGCCCATGACCTGTTCCATGGCCAGCTGAGGCAGGATGATGCCGGAGCCAATGTCGAAGTCGGCAGCGGCCAGCGCAGCAGCGCCGGAGCCCACGTAACCGCCAGCGGTGTTGAAGCAGTCGGTCATGAGGATCAGCAGGCCGGTGCAGGTACAAACGATCACGGTGTCCAGCCACACGCCGGCGGCGTTGGCCATACCGGTCTTGACGGGGTGAGAGGTCTCAGCGGCGGCGGCGGTGGGGGTGGACTCGCCCATGCCGGAGGCGCTGGAGAAGGTGCCGCGCTTGATGCCCCACTGGATAGCGGTGCCGACAGCGGCGCCGAACACGGCCCTGCCGCCGAACGCGCTTGCCACGACGTCAGCAATGACAGCGGGGATGCGGGTGAAGTTGAGAACGACCACGATGATGACCGCGGCGATGTAGATCACGGTCATGAAGGGGACGATCAGGGAGGCGACATCGCCGATGCGGCGGATACCGCCGGCCACGATCAGGGCCACAGCGATGGCGATGATCAGGGAGACGACCCACAGGGGAACGCCGGTGGCGTTGGAGAAGCCGTCAGCCACGGTGTAGGTGGCGGCGGCGGGCATGAACAGGGCGGTGCCCAGACCGAACACGATGGCCAGGAAGACGCCGTAGGGCTTCCAGCCCAGGCCGCGCTCAGCGCAGTAGTAGCCACCGCCGCGGTACTGGCCGTCCAGACGGGTCTTATACAGGGAGCCCACGGTGGTCTCCACGAAGCACACGGCGGAGTTGGTGATGCCGATCAGGATCATCCAGAACAGAGCGCCGGGGCCGCCGTTATAGATTGCGGCAGCCACGCCGGTGACGTTGCCGGTGCCGATACGCATTGCCATGGTGGTGCAGAAGGATGCGAAGGTGGAAATGCCGGTGTCAGAGTCGCCCCGGTCCAGGATGCGTCTCCACATATCGCCGAAGTGGGCGAACTGGAAGAATTTCAGGCCGATGGTGAAGACGATGCCGGCGCCGCCGATGAGGATGAGCATACCAGTGCCCCACGTAAAGCCGTTTATGGCACCGACGATGCTTTGGATTACTGCCATAACCATCTCTCCTTTTTCAATTTTTGGGGTCTTTGCGCACACACATAGGACATCCCCCGTCAATTTGACGAGAAATGATAGCTATGAGCATAGTATATTCCTTCCATTTATCAATGTAAAACAAAAAAATGTACTTACTCCAACAAAAAACTTTCCATTTACATTTTGATGTGCTATAATGTGGCCGTATGCAGGAATCCAGGGCAAAATGTGCACGATTGTTTTCGATTTCTCATGCCGCCGCAAAACGCGGCCGCATAAAATGTACGTTTTGCCAATGACCGGAGCCTGCTGAAAAGGGGGTCGATTTATGGATATCAAGGACGTTCAGCTGTTTTTCGCCGTGGTGGAGGAGGGCAGCGTCACCCAGGCCGCCAAGCGGGTGGGCTACACCGAGTCCGGCGCCAGCCACATCATCCGCAAGCTGGAGAAGGAGATGGGGTTCCCACTCTTTGCGCGCACCCGCAAGGGTCTGGTGCTCACCGCCAACGGGGAGCGTCTGATGCCCCTGATGCGCAAGATCGTCTCTGCCCACGAGGTGTTCACCGAGGAGGCCTCCGCCATCCGCGGGGTGCAGGAGGGCCATATCGTCATCGGCACCTACTCCAGCACCGCCGTGCAGTGGCTCCCCGTGGCGCTCAGCCGGTTCCACGCCGACTACCCCAACGTCTCGGTGGACATCTGGGAGGGCCACTACACCGAGTTCGAGGGCTGGCTGGAGGACGGCTCCATCGACCTGGCCCTCACCGGGCTGGGCAGCGGGAACGGCGCGATGGACTGGATCCCTCTGAAAAAAGAGTCCTTCCTGGCCGTCTGTCCCCCGGGCTCCCCCTACGCCCAGCAGGACTCCTTCGACCTGGCCGACCTGGAGCACACCAACTGCATCCTGCCCTGCGTCATCGACATGGACCTCTATATCAACCTCCAGCGGCTGGGGATCAACCCCAAGCAGATCTTCACCTCCCGGGACGAGTTCACCATCCTCTCCCTGGTGGGCCAGGGCCTGGCCATCTCCATCCGACCGGAGCTGATGCTCCGGGGCTACCGGGGGGACAACGTGCTGCTGCCCATCAAGCAGAAGGTGGAGCGCACTCTGGGCATCCTGGTCCCCTCCCTGAAAAACGCCTCCCCCGCCGCCCGCAGCTTCATCCAGTATATCCAGGACGCGGTGGAGGAGATCGAGGGGCAGGAGAACCCGCCCTGCGCCATGGAGTTCTCCACCCACGCCCTGAACCTCCCCAAGAAGGAGCCATAGCAGTCAAAAAAGCGCCGGAGGGGTTTCGTCGGGAGTCATAAGAAAGGTTTATTAAGTTTTGCAGGGACGGCATGATTTCGGTCATGCCGTTTCCTGCTTTTCCTGTTCCATCAGCTTATCCAACGGGATA
>CANQHN010000053.1 GCA_947623745.1 uncultured Oscillospiraceae bacterium | reverse complement strand
GAAACGAAAACCTATAACGACTTTCCCTCCCGGTCCTCGACACACGCCGGGGACCGGGTGGACCTCTTCGCCGTGACAGTGGACCGCTTTCTCCGACAGGGTGGACGTATTTCTACGTGATGGAAATCCTATGTGTGGAGCTCTCGTCCATGACGGTGGGGCTATTTCTCCGTGAAGCCGGGGCTATTTCTCCGTGCTAGTGGAGCTCCGTTGCTGAAATATACAAGTACAATAAGGGACCTGTTGACAAAAAAGGAATCACAGCCAGAAGGTATTCCTCGACTGTGATTTTAAGAAAGATAAGTTCTGAAAAGGCGGCTTTGACCATCCTTTTGAGGTTCAAAGCCATGGCGGACAGGAGACATTCCTCTGTCTCCGCCGGAATGCCCCGTTTTCGAATTCTTGAAAGGCAATGCTCCCGCTTCATTACGGCGAAACTTCCCTCAGCTCAGATTTTTCTCAGCCGCATCATTGCCAGGTACTCCGGCGTTCCTACCCGTCGGTGTCCTTTGTAAAATGCAGGGTAACAGCTGCTGGCAAGGACTCTCCGCCGCTTACTGATTTGGTTAAAGCAGGATGTTCGCCGGTTACAGGATCGGCAGTCTTCCTCCGCGGCCTGATAATTGCGCAGGTACTTTCCGGTGGACCTGCCGCAGTTCAGTCTGTGGTAAGTAAGAAGCTTTCCTTCCGGGCAAAGAAACGCATCCTGCTCCGGGGAATAAGAAAAGTCATATTTTTCAGGAGAGTTGGAAAACTGTATTGCAGGAATATAGCCCGTAATGCCCAGCAGTTCCAGTCCACGATGGACTGCGCCCGTATCATAACCTCGGTCCAACGCAATCCGGCTCATTGGAACTCCGTCATCGATCTGCCGCTCCAAATGCCGCAGGACAAGAAGGCTCTCTCGCTCGTTCGCCGGGCAAATATCTACCCCGGTCAGTATCCCATGCCTGCAGTCTACAGTTACCTCCATCAAGTATCCAACTCCGCGTTTATCTCCGTGATTGATATAGCCGCAATCCGGGTCTGTTGCACTGGTGGTATGGCGCTTCGTTTCCTTATGAACAGGAGGCTTCTGAAATCCAGGCTGTCCGGCCAGTTCCTCATCCAGCCGGTCCAGATAACTCTGCATGCTCTTCTCTACTTCAATCTCCACATCCACCCAGCTGCTCCGGGAAACGTTAGCCAGAAGGTAGCTGCCATCCGCAGCCATAGCCTGCCCATCGACAAGACCGTTTTCCACACATCGCCTGACCAGTTCCCGGAAGGCCTTCTGGAACAAGCTGCTCTGTTGCCATTTCCGGACCCTGGTTTTACTGAATGTAGAGTGGTCTGGTATTCTGTCGGTCAGCTCAAAGCCGTAGAACCAGCGATAGGCGATATTCAGCTGAATCTCTTCTACCGGCCGCCGCTCCGATTTGATTCCGTAGAGGTATCCGACCAGCAGCATTTTAAACATACTGACAGGGTCCACAGACGGCCGCCCCACGGGCGGGTAATATGGGGCAAGGATGTCATAGATAAAATCAAAATTAACTGATCCATCGATTTTCCGCAGCAGATGTCCCTTTGGAATCATTGATTCCATATCGATGATCAGCATCCCGATTTGCCCACTGCGCCGCCCCATCATCGCTATCACCCCATGTCTATTTTACCATAGATAGAGGTTTAATGCTACTTTGTCAACAGGTCCAATTCTTGACACGACCGCAATCAGGCTTGTCCACCTTGATCATTAACAACATTAATAATGTCTTGATACGCATTGACAAGCGATGGATATTGTCGGATTATTTTGAATATTTCTCGTCTAGTCCACCAATCTACATCGTACTTCTTTTCTAATGACGTCAAGTGATCTATTAGCGGAGCTGTAATATCAGAAGTAACCGCTAGGAGAAATCCCGTCGCTTCGTAATAATCAAGCATATCTCGTATGTCTGTTACATGAGATTTATTTACACAGCTTTGATACGCCTTGCACTGACAGATAGTAAGTTTACGGTTTTCTCCCTCTTTTCTACGTATAATAATATCTCGACCTCCATCTGAATTATTTGTTCTTCCGACAAGACGTACTTTTGAATCAGGTTGTTGGTATTCAATGATATCAGCAATTAATTGCTCAAATCTAGATGGGTTGACAGGAAAAATCCATTTGAAGTCTCTGTTTACGTGAAGTAGTGCATTCTCTTTTGCTTGCCTGTCAAAGATTAATTTCTCCTCTTCAGCGACATATGAATGATGGTAATCTCCAGCAAAAACCCAAATATAATTACTCGACAACAAATATAATCTGTTGCTTTGACATACCAGTGTATATTGATTAATTGAAAAACGGTCAACAACTTCGTTAACTATATCAAGGATTTCCTTTGCGACATAATTGGTGCGTAAAGCCTGATCTGAAAATGATGAAAATAAAAGCACTCCGGTAACTCCAGTTAGAAGTTCATAAGAATAGAGCTGAATAAGATTATTACAGTCATAGTAGTTGTTGAACAATGTTATATATCCTATGCTTGAATTATAGTAACAACCGCTTTCCTTTCGGATTATGTAATTTGAGTCCTCGCCAAGGTATTCGATAATTGATTTATCTTCATCATCGATAAGGTCATTTGAAATTGAGCCAAATATTCTTCCATGTACGCCAAGAAGAAAGTTGAAAAATTCAAACGAGTCAATAATCTTTTCTGCAAACTCTGATTCTACAATTGTTCCAGAATAATTGTTGCCTTCAAATATTATTTCGGCTCCGTTGATTTCCGGCTCCAAACCTAAAAAGTTGTATGTACTTACATAAACAGGCTCATCAAATAATTTGAGCAATAATGCCATTGTTTCAGTAAACAGCATATAAAGATCAGATTTGTCGCCTGGAGCATACTGCCGGCTTGCCTTCCACCGTATATGAAAGTTAACACTTTCATCTCTCTTTAAAAAATATTCTACTTCTAGGCAGAATGGTACATAAATTTTTGAATGACGAAGCCAAAAGACAATTGTGTCAACCTGTTCACCTATCTCTATTTTTACTTGACCCTGATCATGGATATTGTCTATTTCAGATCTTATCTTAGAAAGTATTCTCTCTCTTCTCGTAAAGTAGTCATTGGCTGCATTGGAAAGTTCTTTATATGCTGATGAGAAAGGATTGCTCGCTAATTCGCGTACTTCAATCCATCTATACGAATTGCCTTCTGCTTGATTTATCGTCCATTGATATGCATGGCACAGATAGAGAACTTGATGACAGAGTCCATCCTCATCGGTTTCATAGAGAATCTCATCAAAATCAAAAAGAATCTTTTCGTTGCCTAATCTCTCTGTAATGATTTTCTGTGCCACTTCTATTGATTCGGCTGAACACTCAGGTAATAAAAATGAATCCTTATCAAGTGTATAAACCAGGATATCATAACCATTACTTATTAGGCATGCAATATTCACCATATTCTCCTCCGCTGCGTTACAGTTTCTTACTCCATTGGCTTTTCCAGCAAATCCTCCATTGCGCACCCGATCACACGCGACAGCTTATAGATCGTCTGCGCCTGTGCTTTGTCAATGTCGTTGACCCGCTGCTCGTACATTTGGATAGAGCGGAGGCTGACGCCTGAAAACTTCGCAAGCTCCGCTTGGGAGAGTCCGCGGTGTTCCCGCAGTTTTTTCAGCCTGCACTCCTGCAGCGCCGTTGAACACCTTTCGTCCATGGTCTCGATGAATTTTGAGATGTCCATCTCGTGGTATACCAAGTACATGGGGATGATTTCGGACAGCCTCACATGCTCAAAGATATCCTTGAAACGCTTTCCGCTGTACCAATGATACTCCGCCAACGCCCAGCCAGCCCAATACTCAGGAGAAAGCCCTTCGGAATAACGCGGCTCCGACAGCTTTTTCTTTTTATAGGTTGCTTCCACGACAACCCTTGCCAGCTCAATGCCGGACATGCCTGCGAGGATTGCCGGGTTGCCCCGCTCAAACTGTTCGGCATACCCGGAAGAGAGAAAGATAGATGCGACCCAATCCGCTTTCATGTCGCAGTCGTTGATCAGATAATCAAAGAACTGCGACAGGCAATCTTTGGCGTCACTCAAATAAGATTCGCTGTATGCGTGGGTCATCGTTTGCCATCTCCTCTCTCAGAATATCCAGCACAAAGATATCATCTCGATAGGATCTATTCTTTGCGATCTCGGCCACATAGGTCTGCCTTGCATTCGTATCCCGTTCAAAGAACTTCGGGTAATAAACTGTTTTATCTACCGGTTCTGCGTCAATGAAACGGATCTGTTTGAATGCCTTTTCAGATACAAGGACAGTTTGTAGTCCGAGTTTGCCCAGCGTCAATGCTCTGTTCAGACTGCGCAGGGGCAAGGTGTTTTCCACAAAGGATTCTGCATACTGAAAGTATGAATCATTTGCCCGATAGCCTACAATGACATCATAAGGTGAGGTATTGATTGCAAAATGCTCAATCAAATACTCTCTAGCGTCAATGGCAATCGGCGAGCGTAGGCGGAAGGTTCTGTTTTTCAGCAGAATGCCGATCCAGTTCAGTACCGTGTGATTTCCATCAGACAGATTCAAGACACACAGCCCATTCATGTCCAATTCATAGCGATTTACAAAACCGTCCTTCTGATTCTTGCTCGCCCATTCCTTTGCCATTTCCTTGATCCGGGTGCAATAGAATCCCTGTCCGTAGTCATTATGAATATTCCCCTGTGAAAGCTCCGGCGTTTCAACAATTTGATTGCTTCCGTGAAACAGAGTGATATTTTCCATGACGGTTTTCTCCTATCATTGAGATGATACATCTGAATTATATCATTACAATGATAGTTCGTCAACCGTCATCAAGAAAAAATCGTATTTCTTTATCTAATGGGTCGCAGATTTTGCGGTTCCAACATTTCGAGGTCATCCCCATTTTTTAGGGATGACCTCTATAAATGAGCATTATACTATGCCAGCGGTTGCTTACACTTTCATCTGCCGCTTCTCTTCCTTAATCCGCTCCCGCACCTCGGCGATCATCGTTTCTAATAACGCTTCACATTCCTCCTTCGTCTTGGCGTACACCGTATGCACCTCCCGCTTGCCCTGGGCGTTGGTGGGGGAATACCGTCCCTCGAAGAGGTGGTCGTTTAGTTCGTAGATCCCGCCGGTGCCGGATTTGCGCACTTTACCCTTGTACGGGGCGAACGGTGGGCGTACAGGCGGTTTCCGTCTTCGGTAGTTGGTCGTCCAGCATTTCGTGGGGCTCATACGCCTCGCTGTGGCCGATACCGCGCTCGATCTTCTGCGCCGCTTGCTGTTGCATGGCGCCAGTGATGTTGCTGTAGATATCGATGGTGGTCGCTGATGAAATATGCCCGATGATGGCGGAGAGTGTTTTCAAGTCCATGCCGTGTTCCAGCGCGGTCGTAGCGAAGGTATGCCCATACGGTACAATAGGGACACAACCGGAAACCCTTGCAAATTCAGGGGTTCGGCTGTGTCCCTATTCTTTTTCCAAAATCTTTTATGACAGGCTTCGACCAGATAACAAGCGAAACCAAAGCCGGGAAGGAGGTGTCGAAAAAGCAGACGTCACAGAAAGAGCAAGAGTGACGGCAGTACCAATCAGCAAAGGAGCTAAAAATCGAAGGAGTGTGATTATGGAACTGACCTATACGAAAGTTGGTGACTACCTGATTCCTGACCTGGTTGTGGACAGAGATGAAGAAATCGAGGTTCCCCCTATGGGGAAGTATGGCCGCTTACGGGAGCGTTTTCTCAAAGAGCGTCACCACGGGACCTATATTTCCATGCTCCTGACTGGGCGGCTGGAGCCCCATCTGAGGGAGATCGACCAGCAGGCGCAGGATCAAGTTGACCGGATTGTAGCCGGCTTGAAGCAGGCAAATGGGGTAGACGAGGCGACGAAGGCTAGAGATCAGCTCGGCTGGGTGCAAGCGGTCAACAGCTTTATCGCCCAGGCGGAGGAGCAGGTGCTGGCCGAGATCGTCTATCGCTGAGTAAGGTGATTATAACAAACATAGCCGGGACGGGTCAAGAGCGACCCGCCCCGGTTTGCTTTTTGTGCAAACGAGACAGGACGTGTCGGTACCCTTGGAGGAAGTTTTCTCGTCCGAAACGTCTCCGACGCGGGTATGCATCAGCGCCGGAGCCCGCTGTTTGGGCGATGATCCACTTCCTTTGGGGATATGGAAGAAATATCTTGATTATATTCGCATTTTCGCGTATAGTATATTTGTAGAATTTTAGTGATAAGGGGCACAAAATCATGAAATACCTTTCTATTCGACAGACAGCTGACCGCTGGGGCATTTCTATCCGACGCATCCAGATTCTTTGCGGCGAGGGACGTGTTCCCGGCGCGGTTCGGATTGGATACTCATGGGCAATCCCCGATGATGAGCCGAAACCAAAAGATGCAAGAATCAAGAGCGGGAAGTGTATAAAAAGTAAAGCATGAACGTATAGGTGAGAATATGTTGTTAATCAAATTTGGAGAAGCAGAAAACCTAGAGCAGCTGAAAAGGGGGATTGTACATTTCAGTACACTGGAAACATTTCAGAAAGACCCGACTACATTTCGCGGTGATAGGTTAGACGGCAAACTTTTTCTTGAACCAGATAGTCCGCTGATAATAAATGGTCACGACTTTTCTGCGTATGTTAAGGAAGCTACTATCTCCTATGAAACAAACTGCCCACAACTCTCCTTTTCAGCATCTATGCTTTCTAAGAAAAATTGTTTTGAACTTGCAAATGGGTTATATTCAGTGAATGAAGACTTTATTGAGGAAATGAAGCAATTCGGAAACCATTTCCTTATTTTTAACGCATTTGAATTTATTGACGCAGTAGTGGATGAATTGGAAAAGGCTCAATGCTACTACGAATACCACAAAATGGTTTATATTGATAAAAACAATCACCAGTTAATACGAAACTATTTTTCTGGATTGAACAGTGAAAGACAACAATTTGGACACTTGTTTGTTAAAGACACCGCTAATTCATACCCGTTACAAAATGAATGGCGCTTTGTTGCGTTTGATGTAGATAGCCATTACTGTACAAAGAATGATGACGGAACAAATATAAAAACAGGTTTTTCAACACAGATGCCTGTACTGAAAACGGAACAACTATCTACGTTGCAGTGCAGTGCGGACTTTTTGTTTGACTAAAGGAGAATCAACCATGCCCACTCTTGAATGGATCGGGAAAAGCAAGGTCATCAACCACCACCAGGAGGTCCCCTACCGGGTGCTGGAGCGGCGGTATAGCTTTGACACGGCGGGCCGGCACGACGCCGACAACGGCAGCGAGAACATGATCATCCGGGGCGACAACCTGGAGGCGTTGAAGGCCCTGCTGCCCCGGTATGAGGGGCGGGTCAAGTGCATCTACATTGATCCACCGTACAACACCGGCAACGAGGGCTGGGTCTACAACGACAATGTAAACGACCCCAAAATCAAAAAGTGGCTGGGCGAGGTGGTCGGCCGGGAGGGCGAGGACCTGACCCGCCACGACAAGTGGCTGTGCATGATGTACCCGCGGCTGAAGCTACTTTATAAACTCTTAGCAAATGACGGGCTTATTGCAATCTCAATCAGTGATGACGAACTATTTAATCTTGGAACAATAATGAATGAAATTTTTGGAGGCTTTAATCGGCTTGCTTGTGCTCCGCTTCGGTCAGAACCGAGTGGAGGTAAGGATAAAACGGTTTTACGCACAGGCCATGAATATATTTTGTTCTACACGAAAGGAACTCAAGATAGCCTTTGTAAAGAAGAAAAAACAACAGGCGAATTAAACTTGAGAGATCGCTGGGGCGCATATAGAAAGGGCCGTGAGCTAAGGAAATGGGGAGCTGGTTCACTGCGCGAGGATCGAATGAACATGTGGTTTCCGCTTACTGCTCCAAACGGAGATGAGGTTTATCCGGTTCGCAATGATGGGTTAGAAGGAAGATGGCGTATTGGGAAAGACAATCCATTAACACAAGCTATCCTTGCTGACCCAGAAAAAGCTCACTGGGAATTGTGCCCTTATGATGAAGGGGTATCCGTTGATGGTAAGGTTGAACGCTGGGTCCCTTTTGAAAAAATCAGAGATACAAAGAAATCTTTTGGGTGGAATAGCTGGCTTGACGGATATGGAACAAATGCAGACGCAACCGCTTTAATTAAGCAAATTTTCGGAAATAAAATTTTTGATACTCCTAAACCGCTATCACTTTTAGAGTGGATTATTTCATTACATAGTGACGAGGATGCGGTGATCCTCGACTCCTTCGCCGGTTCCGGCACCACCGCCCACGCCGCCCTCAACATGAACAAGGCCGACGGCGGCAACCGTAAATTCATTCTTGTCGAGATGATGGACTACGCCGACAGCATCACCGCCGAGCGGGTGAAGCGGGTGATCCAGGGCTACGGCCAGGGCAAGAACGCTGTGGAGGGCACCGGCGGCGATTTCAGTTTCTACGATCTGGGCGAGCCGCTGCTGATTGGGGAAAACCTTAATGAAGCCGTGGGAACGGAGAAGATCCGGGAGTATGTATGGTTCATGGAGACCAAGCGGCCCTATGCCCCGGCGGAGGGACCCAATCCGTACTACCTGGGCGCAGTAAACAGCACCGCCTACTATTTCTACTATGAGCCCCAGCGGGTGACGGTGCTGGACTACGACTTCCTGGCCACCATCCCGGAGCGGACGGAGAACGCCGTGATATACGCCGACCGCTGCTCCATCGACGGGGACAAACTGGCCCGGATGGGGATCGTGTTCAAGAAGATCCCCCGCGATATCAGCCGCCTGTAAGGAGGTGTGGGCATGGAACTGAAAAGCTATCAGCGTGCGGTCATCAAGGACCTGACCCGCTATCTGGAGCTACTGAACGAGACCCGGAACAGCGCCGCGGCCTATACCCGCCTCTGGCAGGAAAAGAGCATGCCGGTGGGTCTGGGCGGGCTGCCCCGGTATCAGGAGGTCATCCCCGGCGTGCCCACCCTCTGCTTCAAGGTACCCACCGGCGGCGGTAAGACCTATCTGGCCTGCAACTCCATCCGGCCGATCTTCGACGCGCTCCCGGCCACCAAGGCCCGCGCCGTGGTCTGGCTGGTGCCGTCGGACGCCATCCTGACCCAGACGGTGAAGTGCCTGAAGGACCCGAACCATCCCTACCGGCAGAAAATCAATGTGGACTTCGGTGGGCGGGTGACGGTCTATACCAAGCAGGAGCTGCTGAACGGGCAGAATTTCAACCTTACAGCAATCACGGAGCAGCTCTCCGTGATGGTGCTGTCCTACGACTCCTTCCGGGGGCGGGGCAAGGAGGGCCTGAAAGCCTACCAGGAGAACAGCGCCCTGGCTGCCATCTCTCAGGGCCTGGGCAAGCCCCAGCAGCCCATTGAGAACGCCGATGAGACCGCACTGTTCCAGGTCATCAACCAGCTCTCCCCATTGGTCATCGTGGATGAGAGCCACCACGCCCGGTCGGAGCTGAGCTTGGAGATGCTCAAAAACTTCAACCCCTGCTTTGTGCTGGATTTGACCGCCACCCCGAAAAAGCAGAGCAACATTATCTCCTATGTGGATGCGGTGCAGCTGAAGCGGGAAAACATGGTGAAGCTGCCGGTCATCGTCTACAACCGGGACAACCAGGGCGAGGTGCTGGCGGACGCCGTGGATCTGCGGCGCAGGCTGGAGGAACTGGCCGTCCAGGAGGAGGCCAAGGGAGGCCGCTACATCCGGCCCATCGTACTGTTCCAGGCCCAGCCCAGGGGTAAAGAGGACAGCACCACCTTTGAGAAACTGCGGGACAGGCTGGTGGAGGCCGGCATCCCTGCCGGGGAGATCGCCATCCGTACCGCTGATGTGAACGAGCTGAAAAACATTGATCTCCTGTCGCAGAACTGCCCCATCCGGTACATCATCACGGTGAACGCCTTGAAGGAGGGCTGGGACTGCCCCTTTGCGTACATCCTGGCCTCCCTTGCCAACAAGACCAGCAAGGTGGACGTGGAGCAGATTTTGGGGCGTATCCTCCGCCTGCCCAACACCCGGAAGAACAACGCCACCGCGCTGAATATATCCTATGTGCTGACGTCCTCCAACGATTTTGACACCACGGTCAAAGGGATCGTCAACGGGCTGTATAACGCCGGTTTCAGTGACCGGGATTATCGGGAGGCTGCTCCTGCAACCGTGCCGCCGACACCCCAGCCGGAGTTTGAGCAGACGGCGATCCAACCGCAGAATCCTCCGCAGGAGGAAAAGCCGGACGAGGAGTATCTGGACTTTGACCCCGCCGCCGTGGGCCGGGCCATTGAAGCCAGGGAGAGCGACACCCAGGAGGGTGAAAATCTGGCCGATATGCTTGCCGTGGCGGAGCGGACAGGCCAGGAGTATGAGCAGACAGTCGAGCAGAGCGGCGACCCCGTGACGGACGATCTACCCTGGGAGGTGCGGGATATGGTGAAGCGCTATCCGGTCAAGCCGGAGTTTTTGACCGATGTGGAGAGCATCTGCATCCCGCAGTTTTTCCATGTCATTCCTCAGACGCTGTTCACCGACGGGAACTTTGAACTGCTCAGCAAGGAGCAGTTGGCCGAGGGCTTTACGCTGAAGGGCAAGCCCTACGCCATCGACTTCGGCACGGCGGACGACGAGATTGCCGAGGTAGATGTGCGGGAGCAGGAGGGCGGTCTGCCCAAGGTGTTCAAAATGTCGGACGAGAGCCAACAGTATTTCAAGGAGTATTTCAACTCCCTGCCGCCAGAGAGCCGGGTGCGCCAGTGCAAGGATATGATGTTCCACCAGTTGAACAAGATGGATCAGGTGGACGCCGGGGAACTGCGTGCCTATGTGGACCGCATCGTGGGCGACATGGACAGGGACCAACTGGCCGCTATGGAGAAATCTCCGCTGGGCTTTGCCAACAAGATCAAGGCGCAAATCGAGGTGCTGCTGACCCAGCACTACCGAGAGGTGTTTGACCGCTGGCTGGACACAGAGAAGATTGTGTGCAGGCCGTCCTACCGCCTGCCGTTAGAGATCCATCCGGCCAGGGACACCACGCCCATTGGCGGGTCCCTGTATCAGGCCGAGGAGGATGTCAACAATCTGGAGCGCAGGCTCATCATGGCCCTGACTGCCCTGCCCAACGTCAAGTGGTGGCATCGGAATGTGGAGCGTCGAGGGTTTTGCATCAATGGCTTCATCAACCACTACCCGGATATCATGCTGATGACCCAGAGCGGCAAGATCATCATGGTGGAGACGAAGGGTGAGCACTTGAAGAATGATGACAGCCGGGAGAAAATCGCGCTGGGCAAGGCGTGGCAGAATGCCGCCGGGAGCCAGTACCGGTATTACATGGTGTTCGAGGACGGTGTGGAGCCGCTATCAGGGGCAGCAAATATGAATAGATTCTTAAAAGCTATTGAAGCGTTGTGATAAAAATTGTCTCTTAACTACAACAGGAGAATAGTATGGAAGTCAAAGAGTATAACGAAACGATGAATTTCTTGAATCATATCAGTGAACATTTAAGAAAAAACCGCGCAGCAGTGTTGATTGGAGCGGGTTTTAGCCGAAATGCTGATAAAGTTGACGAGAGTGTTCCAAATCCACCTTTATGGGAGGATTTGTCCACCGCATTTATAGAAAAGTTGGATTCATCAGGAAAGGAGCTTGAGCGGCTACAGAAAGTAGATCCTTTAACTTTAGCAGAACGTGTCGAAGTTCTCTTTGGACGACCGGAATTAGACAATCTTCTGTTAGATTGTATTAAAGACCGGGATTATTTGCCGTCTTGCCTTCATAAAAAATTATTGTCCTTGCCATGGAGTGATATCTTTACTACCAACTATGATACACTGCTGGAAAGAGCTAATGAAGAAATTTCAGAGAGGACCTTTCGAGTTGTCACAACAAAAGAAGATTTGCTTGGGAGTGCCGGGAAGCCGCGTATTGTGAAACTTCATGGATCGTTCCCCTCAAGCCGCCCGTTTATCATAACCGCAGAGGATTATCGCACTTACCCTCAAAAATTTGCTCCATTTGTTAATACAGTTCAACAATCGCTATTGGAAAACACTCTGTGTTTGATTGGTTTTTCAGGAGACGATCCGAACTTCCAGAAATGGGTTGGATGGATTAGAGATAACTTGGGCAGAGAAAATATGCCAAAGATTTATTATCTGCAACATGATCACATTTCGTCTGCGGATCGAAAAATGTTGGAGCATAATAATATTATTCCTATAGACTTATCTCTGGAGTTTCACGGCAAAACCCCATCCGAAATTTATTTAAAAGCTTTAGATTATATAGGACAACATCAGGAGCCAAAAGTTCCCGGACATTGGAAGATTGATTATCCTTTCTATGATAGCGGAAATAAATTAGTGTCCCTTGCACAGGCTAAAAGAACTCTCCAACATATCCGTGAAACATATCCTGGGTGGATCACACTTCATCATGAGGCTTTAGAATTGTTCCGGGATAGAGTCATATTTCCCATCCGAGAAATTCTTGCTCAATATTGTAAAGAAATTGAAAATGTACCGGCGTCTGAGGATGAACTTTTATTTCTATATGAGTATAACTGGGCGCATGAAAAAGCCCTGCTGCCAATTTTAGATAGTGAGCTCAAAGATTATCTTTTGATTTTAAATCGCCATAGTACAAATACAAAGGAAAAAATAGCGATTCTATTTTCGCTTCTCAGAGATTATCGCATATTAGGAGAATGGGAAAGGTGGAGTCAACTTGTTGCATTACTCGAAAATCAGCAAGAACTCTTTGATTATGAACAAAAGCAGGAACTGTCTTGGGAAAAATCTCTTCATGATATGACTCAATATCAATTTGATGCCCTCTCAAAAGATCTTGAAAATTGGAATGTGAAGACAACAATGTCCCTGTGGGTATTACGGAAATCAGGACTCTTAGCCGAAAATGGAGAGTATGGGAAAGCGTATGATCTACTTAGTCAAGGTATTATAGACATTCGGAGGCGGTTGTCACATCAGCGTGAAACGAATTTGAGGTTACTCTCTCTTGAGAGCGCCATGATGAGCTTGAAAGACTTCATCAATGTTGCGAGACATATTGGGAACATGTGCTCTTCAAATATTAAGCAGAGCAGACAAATAGATAATCGAAAGCCAGAGAATATTCTGTCTTCCACAAATCGTACTGTAAATACGGACGAGTATGATTTGTATGCGCCGGTTGATCAGGAGAATTATGACAGTCAACGAGTTGATGCTCGTCATCAAGCAATTCACAATCAATATGATGTTGCTTGGAAAGCACAAAATGCATTCCTCATGGGCAACTTAGCTTCAAAATGGACTCCTTCGCGTATAACGGTAAGTGGATGTAGGAACAGGCCCAATAGTCTATGTCTTTCGGACAAAGAATTTGTCTCTGCATACACATTCTTGCGCTTTCGCGAGGAAACTGGTGTCCCCTTTTTTATTAACAGTGTTAATATGGACAGAGATGCCGCTTGTGGGGCGGCAGAACGTCTAGCCAATTATTATCCAGAGTGGAGTATGCTTACAGTTGTTCGCACTGATTATTATAAATCTGTCTGTTCTGTACTCGCAAACAGGATCCTTAGTAACTGGTCACAAAAAGATGCTGATGAGATTTGCAAAGTTTATATCAAGGCTATATTATTATCTGAACAGATTCTTCAGCCTAGTGACTGGTTCTTTCGGAGAAGTTTTGCACGTGTTGCTGCAGATGTATTACCTGAGGCTCTTTCAGAATTATGCCGCAAATGTTCAGAACCAGTCCTTAATGAACTTCTAAATTTATTGAGAATATTATATTGCTCAAAGAAAAAGGGATGCTACCAACAAATTAGGTCACTGACCAATCGCCTTATTACAGTATATCCCAACGAGAAAAAGGAAGATCTCATTCTCAGGTTATTAAAGTTTCCAATTATAGATAAGGAGGATCCAAATTATATTTATTACCCTGATCCGCTCACCTATGTCCCTTTTAGCAGAGAAATGGGTACGTTGCAATCCCAGTCAAATCCATTGGTTGAGGATATGTTCGCCCAGTGCAAAAATGATTTAACAAAAGGACTTTCTAGGCTTATATACTGTTTTGAGCACGGACTTTTTACTGATCAGCAAAGAATACGACTCAGTAACCTCATCTGGAATAATGATAAACTTTGTGTCCCAATGGGATGGCTACGAACAATTTGTCTGTCCCTCCCGGCTCCACAAGATATTGACACGACTCAATATATGGCCGAAGTGCTGACACGAGCAGTGGAGGGATACATTGGAAAGGGACCGCGCGCAGAACATGATTTCAATTTGCTTAATGAGGTAAATGCTGTAGCACTAAACCGACAGAACGCTTTTTCCCCTGAACAGGTTTCTACCATTCTTTTTGCTTTTTCAGAAAGACTACGTTCTTTAGCAAACAGCTTTGCACTTGATTTTGGCGGCATGAGCGAGTTGACAAAGCACCTTTTTTACTCAACCCTTCACAGTATGTGGCTTATTACTTCCGCTAGAACTTCTTGGATTCCCTCTGATAATGATAAGAACAATATGAGAGAGATTCTGGAAACGTGTGAAAAAGTTAATGCGCGTCATTTTGGACTGCAGAGCTATTGGAAAAAGCAATTGAACGATTTAAGCGAAAAAGACTATAAGCTGCAAAAATATATTTGTAACCCAGATAAGTACTGTTCCGAATGGGGATACCGCGTCTTAGCTATTGCAATTCGTCAGCTCCATTACGGCTTACTACCAGAAGAAGATATCTGTTCAGGTTTAAACGTGATAACACAACAGATACAATGGCGAGCCCCCTTTCAGCTTTCTCTTGCGCTTCAGGTTATTGATGTTGCAGTCACCTACCGACCGCAGTTGCTTTCACGGGATATGGTGTGGTCAATTATGACAGGAATTGAATATCTTGCACAAGAAACCAGGATTGAGATAATTGATACCAATGAAATAGCTGCTTCAAAGATTGAACTGAGAATGAATACGGCAAAGATAATCAACAATTTGAAAAAGCAAAAGCTGAGACTATTCGAAGAATACACGAGCGTTATTGGTGATTGGATTCAAATCATTTCCAATGATGACGAATTTGCAGAAATTCGGAATGTCTAGTAATTGAAACACAAGTCAGATGACAAAAATGAATACGCCGCCTCCCGTTGCGCACCGTGACCGCTCGAATTGAGCGGGCTGACCGGCATAATTGACCACCTTTTCC
>CANQHN010000052.1 GCA_947623745.1 uncultured Oscillospiraceae bacterium | reverse complement strand
TTTTTGAATATCAAGCTTCTTCTCCCCTTCTGGACCGATGCAGCCCAGCTCACAGGAAAACAGCCGCTTGCCGGTCTCCCCCATCGGCCCCTTATCCCCCGCCGATCAGCGGCTGGTCAAAGGCAAACAGCATCTCGTTGAGGGCAAACACGTCGTAGTTGCGGTGAATGATGAAGTACTCCACAATGATGTCGAACTTGCTGCTGTGGGTCAAGGCAAACCCCGCCCGCCCGATGAAGTCCTTCGTCTCCTCCAGGTCCAGCTCCAGGGCAACGGCAAAGGCCAGCGCGGTGGGCTTGGAGGGCTTATAGGCCGGATTGCTTCGGATCTTGGAGAACAGCTTTCGGTCGATGTTGGCCTTTTTGTAGATCTCCGCGTCCTTTTTGCCGGAGCGGTCGATGAGCTTCAGCAGGGTCTCGGAAAAGCCGGCATCAGTGCGGTCCAGCAACTCCTCCAGGGTATATGCCCCACCCGCGGGTCCCGCCTTCGGGGCGGCGGCCATGGGCAGGTCGACAAAGGGCATGCTGTCCGCCTGCGCCGGGGCCGGCGGGCTCGCCTTGGGGAGAGCTGCTCCGGGCAGGGATTCCGAACGGCTGGAGCGGACCGTGTACGCCCGGTCAGTTATGCGGCGGGAGGACCGGCCGGCGTCCGCTCCGCCGTACTCGTCCCGTAGCTTGGCCTCTATGTAGTGCTCGTCGATGTAGCTGCGCACCGAGGAAAACAGCTTCCCAGACAGGTCGAAAGTGTCCCGGTCGAATACGACCAGGAGGATTTTCAGGTCATGATCCATCAGGAAAGCGCTGAAGGCGGCCACGGCGGTCTGCAGCGCCTCGTCCTTCGGGAACCCGTAGTTGCCGGAGGACAGCAGCGGAAAGGCCACCGACCGGCACCGCTTCTTCACCGCCAGGGCCAGGGCGCTGTCGTAGGTCTGCCGGAGCTGGGCCGCCTCGCCGTGGGTGCCGTCCACCCACACAGGCCCCACCGCGTGGATGACGTACCTGGCGGGCAGGCCGAACCCCCGCGTGACGGCGGCCTTTCCCACTGGGATGACGCCGATCCGTTGGCGGGCGGCCAGCAGCCTCGGTCCGGCCTTCTGGTGGATGCCGGCGTCCACGCCCCAGCCCACGACTGGCCTGGGGTTGGCCGCGTTGACGATGGCGTCCACCTTCAGTTCGGTGATGTCGCCCCGGATGATCTCAAAGGGCATGGGACCACTCCCCTATTGCAAACAGATTCCCGATCTCTCCGCAGGATGTCAGAGATGGCTGGCGGAGGCTCCTTGACTTCCCGCCGCTGTTTCCGCGCTCCCGCCCCGGCACGCCGCGGCGGGACCGCAGGGCGGAACTGTAAAAGCGCCGCCGCGAACGAAATAAAGTCCACGACGACGTGTATTGTAACTCTGAGCGAGAAGTTATGCAAGTGTTTTCCACAGGGAAAGGACTAGAGATGTATCAGAACTTAAGGAGAAATTCATTCGGAAGGATTGACGAAATCCGTGCTGCGGCATATAATGTAATTGTCGTTACATAACGAGAATTACTAAACAGGAGAAAACATCATGCCGCCAAAACCTAAAATCACAAAAAAGATGGTTGTTGATGCCGCCTTTGAGATCGCCCGTGAAGCGGGCTGGGAAAACATCAACGCGAGGACTGTCTCAAGTAAACTGAACTGCTCTACGCACCCTGTTATGTATCACTTTGCCACGATTGAGGAGCTAAAACTTGCGACTTTTGAGCGGGTCGATCAGTTTCACTTGGAGTATTTAATGAATGTTTCGGGAAACGAAGATGAGATCATGCTTGGGATCGGGCTGAATTATATTCGTTTCGCGGTGGACGAGCCGAATCTATTTCGATTTTTGTTTCAATCGGGGTATGCAGAGGGTAACAGTCTGCTTGAAATGATAAATTCCGAGGGGCTTACGCCCGTCCTCTCGGCAATGCAGCAAGGGATGAATTTGGATTTGGACCAAACAAAAGAGGTTTTTATAACACTTGCGATGTTTGTCCACGGTTACGCCAGCATTATTGCGAACAACTCGCTTGCGTTCGATGAAAAGCTGATCGCAAAGCACTTGGAACGGGTATACACAGGTGCGATATCAGCGATACGTGAGGAAATGAAATGAAAAATCAACGAGCTAATAAAAAGAGCATTGTTCTCACGATGACAGGTGCGGCAATCATGATATTATTGACGGTGACGAAAATTGTGCCGTCCTCAAATATTGCGGGTTATTCTGTGTTTGTTGGGATCGCGTTTTTCTTCATTGTGGAGGCAGTTTCCAAAACACCAAATGCCAAATCGGGATTGCGTATTTCTACGATCGTGGAGGATATGAAAAAGCCGGGTGTCATTGCATGGGTGCTGCTGCCAAGCGTGAGTGGCATCGTAACGCTTGTAGTGGGAAATCTGATTTTCAGCGGAGAATTTGTTGCCCATGTCATGGGGCGGACGAGTTCTATCCTGTCCTTTGATAAAACAGCGCTACTGATAGGTCAGGTCATCATTGGGGCATTTGGCGAGGAAATCGCATACCGGGGTTTCTTTCTCGGGAAAGGAGCGAAAATATTCCCGTTTTGGCTCTGCGCCGTGGTGTCATCTGCCGTTTTTGCCGCTGGGCATATTGCCGCAGGAAACACAGGGCTTGTGGCTTATGATGTCACCGCTGTATTCATTGACAGCCTGATTTTCTCGGTGATCTATCATAAATCGGGTAATTGTGTTATCAGCACCCTTTCGCACATTTTAGGAAACGCTGTATCTCTTATTGCGGTATTCCTGTTCTTTTAAGCCAAATAAGAGCAGGGGCGGGAAAACGATCCCCGCCCCTGCCTGTCCAAGAATACTCTCGATAGAAATGATAAATCCGAACACATTACCCGCTGGGATAACGTGTTCGGATCATCCTTGTTTGGTCGGAGTGTACTAATAGGGATTTATGAATTCATGATTTGGAAAGGAGGAGCAGCGGAATGAGCGCCCTCTGACTGTTTGAAAAAAGCCGGAGCAAGCGCTATCTCGCTTGCTCCGGCGTGGTCCGAGTGAGGTCGAACACCCAACCACGACATCCCAAAGGGACTCGAACACTGTGTTACATGTGCATGAAAACCATTTGACCCTTTCCGCTCCGGAAAACTTGCTCTCCGGCGCTCTTTTCTCCGCTGTTTCCGTGTTCTCCAAAGGCAGTTGTGGTCAAACATGTGGTCGTATGGAAAACGCTCCCGTAGTAGCGGCAGATTTGCCGCTCCCCGGGAGCGTTTGGATTGTAGCTCTCTTGCGGCGAAATGTCAAGGCAGTTGAACATTTTTCTATACACAGTTTTTGCGTCGCAGTAAACAAAGAAACACGACGTGCTTGGTCATATAATTTCGGCAAATTTTATTTTAAAACAAAAATTTGCCGAAAATTTGTTGACCTTGGGATCGCGTTGGGGTATAATATCCATTGAATGGGTCTGAATTCTTTAGCAGATCACACCGTTGAGTTTTTAAAATCCTGTACTCGTTCTGGAGAAAGAACTAGCATCATTAAGACATTGGAACCACCTTACAGGCGGTTGAGTAAAACTGATAACAAAAAAGAAGGAGTCAAGAATATGAAGTGGGAATCATACTCTCATCCGATTTCTGATATCCGGGATTGGGATAACAACAATCGACTTGAATTAAAACCTGACTTTCAGAGAAACGAGGTTTGGAGTCGTGCTGCTCAGATAATGCTGATGGACACGATTATTAAGGGGATCCCCATTCCAAAAATCTATATTAAATCAGTCATGCATAATGGCAATACTTATCGTGTTATAATTGACGGACAGCAACGCTTAACCGCGATTCTTAAGTTTGTAAAAAACAAATTAAGACTGTCTAAGCCGTATTCTGGAGAATATGAAGGACGCCTTTTCTCTGACCTTCCGGATGAGGTGAAAAACGAAATACTTAGATATAAAATTGATATCAATGAAATTTTCAATCCCTCTGAGGAGGAGATTCGCGATCTTTATTCGAGAGTGAATAAGTATACTGTTCAGCTTAATAAGCAAGAGCTTCGCAGAGCAGACTTCCCTGGCAGGTTTATAAAACTCGCAGAGGAACTGTCAGAGGTTCAGTTTTTTGAGGATGCAAAAATCTTTTCGACTAAACAACGCAGGAGAATGCTAGACGTTGAGTATGTTGAAGAGCTTCTTACAATATTGACTGATGGGGTTCAAGATAAGAAAGAATACCTTGATGATGTTTGTGAGAAGTATATGGAGATGAATAATGCAGACGAAATAGCAGAGAAATTCAACGGCATCATATTTGATATTCAAACCATATTTGATCCAAGTATTATGCCAATAGGAGAGACTAGATTTAGGCAGAAATCCGACTTTTACTCTTTGTTTGCCAGTATTGCTGATTTGCAGCAGTACGGCTCGATAAAAACAGCTCGTTTGCAGCCGGTAAGACTATCGCTGCAAGAAATGAACGAGCAAATTGGTCCACAGAGTGAAGATGATGATTATAGAGAGTATGCGACACGCTGTTTAAGTGATGCGAATTCAATAGCAAATAGACAATGGAGAATTAATTTCCTGAAAACGAGGCTGGAAGATTGTTACAAAGAAGAGGCATAAAATGATCGATTTGTTTCTTAATAATCCGCAACGGTCTTATAGAATAGACGAGAGGATAATTTCAAAAACCGGCGATGATTATGAAATATTAGATAGAATTGGATGCGGAGGAAATGGTGTAGTATACGAATGCATTGACCGTGAAGGCTCTGTTTATGCGGTTAAATTTCTTCTCTCATTATCGAGGAAAAGCAGAACTCGCTTTTCCCAAGAAGTAGCTTTGATGCAAAGAGCTAAACACCCTCATCTCATAAAATATATTGCTGACGGTACAGTTGAGGCAGTAGATAATAATCGCCCTCAGAATATTGTGGATATTGACTTTGTCATAATGGAGAAGGCGGATCGAAATCTACTGGACTATATGAAAAGTAATGAAAAACCTGAGTACGAGGAATATGCTCCTCAATTTAGGGGCTTATGTGAAGCACTAGCAGTATTACATCAATTTGCTATTCATCGAGACATTAAGCCAGAGAATATTCTGATAAAGGGAGAAACGTGGGTGCTAAGTGACTTTGGCCTTTGCTCTTTTTTATCCCCGGAAGAACATCAGGATATCACAAAGCTCAACGAGAAAGTCGGACCAATGTTTTGGATGAGTCCAGAAGCGATTGACTGCTATTATTTTGGTGGTAATGAGATTGGGAAATACTCTGATGTTTTTCAGATCTGTTTAGTTTTTGTCTTCGTATTAACCCATAAGTATCCTGGCGGCATTTTCTCAGCAGAAGATATTAATACTACTCCGTTGATTAAAGAGCTGTTACTTGAAGCTATTTCGAACGATTTTCATAAGCGACCGCAAGATGGTCTTGAACTAGTCGAAAAGTTTAATAACGCTACATATTTCCAATAAGACTAGCCTCCTTGAGCTATTGGTGCCTCATTCCGGCATCTATTTTAAAAACTATTATGCCGGTTCCGGTTTCTATACTGAAATCACGTAATGTTACTTTTGAAGCGCAAGCTCATATAACGCTTTAGGTGGTGCATTATGAAATATATCAGCCGACACATGGAAAATCGTATTTTAGAGTTGAGCAAGTCATACTCTGTGATATTGTTAACAGGACCCCGGCAAGCGGGTAAAACAACCATGCTACGTGAAGTGGCAGAAAAGGAGAGTATCGGCCGCCGTTATGTTACGCTAGATAATCTTTCTGAGCGAGATTTAGCGAAGAATGACCCCGCACTATTTCTGCAGCTTCACAAACCGCCGGTGTTGATCGACGAAGTGCAATATGCCCCTGAGCTTTTCACCTACATCAAGATCTACGTTGACGAGCATCATAACCCCGGTGACTTTTGGATGACCAGTTCGCAAATCTTCCGACTTATGCGGGGTGTGCAGGAATCTCTAGCAGGACGCGTGGCGTTGCTGCACATGTCTCCTATGTCGCAGCGTGAGATCGTTGGTGCCTCCTGCGTTCCATTTACCACGGATATGGAGCGACTGCTCGCCGAGTGGGATCAGATTGCCCCGGTCACCACGCCAGAGCTGTTCGAGCGCTTGTGGCGCGGCTCTATGCCAGGACTTATCAGCGGTCAGACGCCGGATCGGAACGTCTTCTATTCGTCCTACCTCTCCACCTACGTAGAGAGGGATGTTCGAGACCTCTCTGGTAGCGTGGACGCACTGAAATTTAACCGCTTTGTCACCGCCGTCGCTGCCCGCTGCTCGCAGCTTTTGAACTACAACGCGCTGGCAGAAGATGCCGATATTGATATCCAAACCTCCAAGGCGTGGATCAACATCCTTGAAACGCTGGGGATCATCTTTCTGCTGCATCCATATTCCAATAATGTCCTCAAACGCACAATCAAGACACCAAAGGTGTATTTCTACGACACCGGCTTGGTCTGTTATCTGACGCGCTGGTCCTCCCCTGAAGTGGCCGAGAGTGGCGCTATGAGTGGCGCTTTGCTGGAAAACTACACCGTGTCGGAGATCATGAAGAGTTATCAGAACGCAGGGCTGGAGCCTTATCTTTATTTCTATCGCGACCGCGACACCAAGGAGATTGACGTTATCCTCGAGGGCGACGGCAAGCTCTGTCCGCTGGAAATCAAAAAGACTGCCACGCCGGACAAGCGTCTGACCCGCGTTTTCAAAGTAATTGATAAATCCCCACTCCAGATTGGGACTGGTGCTGTCCTCTGTATGGCAGATATATTCAGCGCCTTCGACAGCAATAATCTGATAATCCCTATATGGATGATATAAGTCCGTTTAATAGGACAATACTTCTGCTATAGTAAAAATAGAATCATATTATGGATCAAAAACAGTGTTGAAGGAGGTGAAGATGGTGTGGTGCAAGAATTGTAATATTGAAACTAACGAAAAAGTATGTCCGGTCTGTGGCACTGGAACAGTCGAGGACATCCCTGTAGAAATTTACTGGTGCAAGGAGTGCGCTACACCGATTATTCATTTATCTTCTGCAGCAGACAAAGGCATCTGCCCGATTTGTGGTCAAAAGACTCGCTACTTATCCTCTGATCTCAGACCTGTCTTTCCTGAGGAACGGTTGCTTTTGGCAATTCTGCTTGATAAAGAGCCGACCTGTTATATGAATTGCTCAGCTTGGGCAGCCAATAGTAGATTTTACATTGATGGAAAGGCGCTTCCTATTTCCCTGAAAACATTTGCGGAGGCTGATACTGACCGTATTGCGGAGCAAGTTGCCTCTTTAGCGGGTTCAATCGACTACAGTTCCTTTAATAAAAATATTACTTGCTTTGCTAGAGCAAACGAGCACAGATTATCATACTTAAAGGATGAGGCGTTTTCCTTTGTACGGCAAGCTGCGGCCAAGTATAAGGAAGAGAACATAGTCATTTCCTTTTCAGGCGGCAAAGACTCAACTGTCACAGCCGATATTGTCACAAAAGCGTTGAGCAATCCGAGCTTGGTTCATATTTTTGGCAATACGACGCTTGAATTCCCTACGACGCTTGAATATGCTAGCCGATATCGCGATTCTCATCCGCTGGCAATTTTCCAGTTTGCCAAGAATGATGAACAAGATTTTTATGAGGTTTGCAAGGATATTGGTCCCCCTGCGAGAATGATGCGCTGGTGTTGCTCCATGTTCAAGACTGGCCCTATTACTAGAGTAATCAATAGCATGTACCGGAGCCAGCAGATTCTGACTTTTTATGGCATCCGAAAGTCCGAGTCTGTCAGCCGAAGCAAATATAATCGGATAGAAGATGACGCCGAGTCGGTTAAAATCCAGCAACAGACCGTGGCATCCCCAATCTTCTTTTGGAAAGACATTGATATTTGGCTCTATTTGTTAGCCGAAGAGGTGGATTTCAATTCCGCATATAGGCTAGGCTATGATCGCGTTGGCTGCTGGTGCTGCCCAAACAACAACCAGCGAGCACAGTTCCTTTCCAAGATCTATATGCCAAATGAGTCTAAAAAATGGCGAGAGTTTCTAATTGACTTTGCAAAAAAGATTGGGAAACCCGACCCTGAGGTTTATGTCGATAGTGGGAAATGGAAAGCTCGTCAGGGCGGCAACGGTCTTGCTTCTGCGGGAGATGTAAAGATTCGCTTCACAAACTGCACGACCGAAGATCATGCCAAAATTTATCGCTTGGTGCGCCCATTTGATGACGAACTAGTCGGAATGTTTGTCCCGTTTGGAAAAATCGCTCCAGAGCTTGGCAAGAAGCTTCTTCGGGAAACCATTATCCTCGATGCTCGGTCTAATGTGCCGATACTATCAATCCAGCCGTTTAATCAAGATGGCTACGATTACGCGGTAAAGGTCAGGACGATGAATGTTGCAGACCATGATGACTTGCAGAGAATGGTCGGCTATCAGATCAGAAAGTTTAACGCTTGCCGAAAATGTCTCAAATGCGAGTCTATCTGTCGACAAGGCGCGATTTCTATTGTTGGTGACAGTTACTTTATCGACCCCGAGAAATGTGTTCACTGCAAGATGTGTATGACCGCTAAATACCTTGACGGTGGCTGCATGATGGACAAGTATTTGCGCACCAAATAAAATGCTTGGAGGACACAGTAATGCCTATGAAATTTAGGGCTCATGATACATTCTTCATAAGAAAGGGTTGGCTCAGCAAAGGCTTGCGCTGTGTCTTCAATAATCCAGCTGTATTTATCGCCCGTGACGAAAATCCGATGGATGTACTTGGCCTCGGTGCAAACATGGTAAAGGCACTACGGTATTGGCTGCAAGCTGTTGGTCTTACTTCGGAACCGACCAGAGGCAGAAGGATACAGCAATTCACAAGGCTTGGTGAAATAATCTATCGGCATGACACCTACATTGAAGAGCTCGGCACACTTTGCCTTCTGCAGTATTGCCTTGCCTCACAGGAAAATGAGGCTACAGCATGGTATTTCTTTTTCAATGAGTTTTCTATGTCGGAGTTTTCTCGGGAAGATTTTGTTTCCGCATTACAAAAGTACATAAAGATGCGCGACAACGAAACCGATTATGCGATCCGCTCGTTGAATGAAGACTTCCAATGCATTATAAATACTTATCTTCCTCGCTATAAATCGAATCCAACTAAGGTATCACCGGAGAACAACATCGATTGTCCATTTGGTGAGCTTGGATTAGTTGATGTTCTCAACAGGAGAAAAAAGACCTACAAAAAGAGCGTTCCTGCTAGTGATATGCTCAATCCCTACGTTATTTTCGCGGTTATAGTAAAGAATGCCGATGGGCGAAAAGAGATTAGTTTAAATGAGCTTTTAACCGCCCCGAAAAGCATCGGGAAAGTATATAATCTCGACTCAATCACAATGCTGGATGTGCTTTACCGTATTGAGAAGCTGGGTTTAATCAAAATCAATCGCACGGCCGGTTTGGATGTGATTACCATACAGGAAGAGCTTGATTTTTATGACTGCGTGGAACGGTTTTATGCATCAATCGATGAGCAGGGTCAGGAGAATGAAAGATGAGAGACATGATTTCTGTCGCATCAGGATTCCAATACTCCGTTAATATAGGGTACGATCTTGGAAGCGACAATAAACTCAAAAACTTCATACCGACAAAATCTGCGCTTAGTCTGTTGGAGGACATTCTCCTGAGCGTCAATCCGACCTCATCGGATCGCGCAAGGGTTTTGATTGGTGCATATGGCAAAGGCAAGTCTCACATCGTGCTGACGATCCTCTCTATTTTGATGAAGAGGGACTTGACTTTATTCGAAAAATTGATGCCGAAGATTGATGAGAATCCGAGACTTTATCAGTTTGTTCAGAATTACTATGAAAGTGAAAACAAGATTCTTCCGGTGGTAATCAGCGGAAGCAATACTAGCCTGACCCAAGCGTTCCTGCTATCTTTGCAGAGGACGCTTTCTGAGCATGACCTTTTGAATGCCATGCCAGAGACCAACTATAAAGCAGCAATCAGCATAATCAAACGTTGGCAAAAGGATTTCCCGGAAACCTTTGAAAAATTTCTGAATGGAATCGACGATCCGGTGGAAGTGTTTATAGATCGGTTGAGAAGCTATGATGTCGCCGCCTATGGAGCTTTTGAACAGGTTTATCCGTCGCTTACGGCTGGAAGTGTTTTTAATCCATTTCTTGGATTTGACGTGGTTGAGCTCTATGAGAGCGTGGCAAAAAGCCTCAAGTCCAAGGGCTATACTGGCCTCTATGTTGTCTACGACGAGTTTAGCAAATTCCTTGAGGCTAATATCGTCGATGCCTCGGTCAGTGACACAAAAATGCTTCAGGATTTTGCGGAGAAATGTTGCCGGAGCGGGCCGCTTCAGCTTCACCTGATGCTGATTTCCCATAAGGAAATTTCAAATTATATTGATAAGCTCCCGAAAGAAAAAACTGATGGGTGGCGTGGAGTATCAGAACGCTTTAAGCACATCCATATGAATAATAATTTCTCTCAAACCTATGAGATCATATCCTCTGTCATCCAGCATAAGGAGCCGATCTGGGGGACTTTCTGCGATGAACATGCTTGCGATTTTGAGGCGCTGTTTTCCCGCTATCAAAAGCATCCGATGTTTATGGATGCGCAGGGCGAGATTGAGACGGCGATTAGAGGATGCTTCCCTCTCCACCCGGTGTCTACCTTTATCCTGCCCCGGCTTTCCGAACGAGTTGCGCAAAACGCGCGTACGCTTTTCACTTTTCTGTCAGCGGAAGGAACGGCCACTCTCGCGGCGTTTTTGGATGAATACGAGAACAACTTTACTCTCGTAACGCCAGATCTTATCTATGACTATTTTGAGCCGCTGCTAAAAAAAGAAGTATATGCGGGCGATATCCACAACACCTTTGTTCTCACAAGTACGATTCTTAACCAGATTCCCGAGTATACACTTGGTAGTAAGATTATCAAGACGATCTCCCTGATCTATATCCTTGGACAGTTTGAGCGTTTGAATCCGACGAAAGAGCAAATCATTGGTATCTACTCGGGAACTTATGAATTGAGTGAGATAGAATGGGCTATCTCTGACCTGATTGAAAAGGAGTTCGTAATCTATATTAAGCGGAGCAATGACTATCTCCGTCTTAAGCAGGCATCCGGCGTTGATATCCAGCAGAAGATTCACGATCAAATAGAATCCCAATCCGGAAAGATCACCACAAAAGATGTTCTTAATGGCTCGAACTTTGATAACTACATGTATCCGACTCGTTATAATGACGACCATGAGATGACAAGATTCTTTGCGTTTCAGTTCATTTCTAGCGCGGAGGTCACCGCTGACGTCGATTGGAATCTCAAAAGCGAGTCGATTGATGCTGACGGAATTATCTATGGAATCATCCCGGAGAATGAGACTCAGCTTAAAAAAATCACAAAAATCATAAAAGATACCAGCTTGGGTTACGAAAGATATATATTTGTGCTTCCCAAGCATTATAAGGATGTCGAAGCAGTGGTCCAAGAATATGCTGCCATTGCAAAGTTAAGAGATCACGTTGTCGATGACCCGGTATTGTTTGATGAGTATGAAGTCGTATTTGAGGATTTACAAGAAATCATCAAAGGTTTCATCGGGATGTACACGCATCCGGAGAACTACCGTTCGGTATATATCCATAACGGGAACGAGCTTCATGTATATCGGAAGTCTGGACTGACCGAGGTCATGTCTCAAATCTGCGATGCCGTATATAACATGACTCCGGTCATTAACAATGAGTCTGTCAATAAAAATGACATTACAAGCATCGCACAAAACAGCCGTAACAAGATCGTAAGTGCCTTGCTGCGAAGCGAGCTCGAGCCGAATCTCGGCCTTTCCGGTACAGGTCAGGAAGTTTCTATTATGCGTAGCACACTTCTGCGTACTGGAATCTGGAGTGAAGACGGAGGCATTCCTCAGATAAATCTCCATCCCGAGAACGCGACCATGCACAATATGCTCGAAACAATCGAGAACTTCATCCTTGAAGCGCGGCAGAACGGGAAAATCAGCTTTGCAGAGCTTTACAAACGCTTAACTTCGCCGGAATACCATATCGGACTCCGCTATGGTCTGATTCCCATTTATATAGCTGCGGTTATGCACAACTATCGCCAGCAGATTGTGATCAATGATCGTTTCGGGCCGATCCAGACAAGCGCAGACGCACTGATCCAGATTAATAGCGATCCGAATGGCTTTACATTGGAGTATTTAGATTGGAATCCAGAAAAAGAAAACTACATCGCTCGGTTGTCTGATGCGTTTAGAGACTACATTGTAGATGCTGAAAGGTCCGGCAACTCCTACGACTATGTGGCAAATGCGATGAGACGCTGGTACATGGCGCTTCCGAAGTATTCCAAAGAAAGCACGAAGCGTCCCACAGGGGAAAAACTCGTGCGGCGGCAGCTTGAGATGATGAAGCTCCTCCGCCAGAACATTAGCAGTTCTGATTTGCTGTTCAAAAAGTTGCCGGAGGCAGTTGACTATCATGGAGACTATGCTGATGCCGCCACGGACATTATTGATGCGAAAGGTGTTTTCGACGGCCTGTTGACCGAACTTAAGCAAGAGCTGATTAGCAAAACAAAAACCTCTTTCCTCCCGGAAAACGACAAGAAAGTTGGCAAGAAAACAACACTCACAGATGCAGCGAAAGATTGGTGTGATCGGCTTGATCCTAAGAGCTTCGAGCAGCTTTTCTCAGATGGGACAGATCGTTTCCTTCAGCATCTGAGAAGCATGACAAATGACGAGGATCTTTTCATCACGCGCCTCGCTAAACTGGCAACTGGTTTTCGCCTTGAAGATTGGGATAGTAAAACCGTCAGGCAGTATATCGATGCGCTTGCTCGTTTTATGAAAACGGCCAAGGACTTCCACAGTAGCGTTGTCGCCGAAACGATTAACGATACCTCTAGTTATCAGGTGACCTTTGCCAATGAGGAAGGCACCAGTACAACGCGGCGCTTCGACAAAGTTGAGGTATCGGCGCGTGGAAAGCTCCTGTTCAATCAGATTACTGCTTCGCTGGAAGCGATGGGCCACTCGATCTCGGAACAGGAAAAAAGGCAGATTCTTATGGAAGTGCTAAAGAAGCTCTGCTGAGGGGGGATATGATATACAATGGCTTATTTTGATAATGCAGCAACTACATATCCAAAGCCCGATCCGGTTTATTCTTTCATGGACAGTTTCTATCGCAATCACGGGGGGAGCGTGGGTAGAGGAGACTACGCTCTGGCCACCACTGCAAAAGGTCTTGTCGATGAGACCAGAAACCTAATTCAAGAGCTAATGCATTGCCCCGCAAAGCAGGTGATCTTCACACCCACGGCAACAATTGCTCTCAACATGATTATCCAAGGAGCGATTGTCAGCGGTGCCAGAAGCGTTTACATTAGCCCGTTCGAGCACAACGCCGTGACCCGCGTCCTACACCACTTTGAACAGCTTGGCCAGATTACGGTGACCGAACTCGCCGTGTCCGAATCGCTCGAATATGACATGGTACGTATACGCTATCAGTTCGACGTCATTCGGCCTAATTTAGTAATCGTGAGCCACGCTAGCAATGTTATTGGACTTGTTGCTCCTGTCGAGGATATCTTTGGATTGTCAAAAGAGTATGGCGCTGTAACGCTGGTTGATATGGCACAAACAGCAGGGCTTGTTGATTCGAATGTCGGACTTGAAACTGTTGATTACGCTGTTTTTGCCGGACACAAAACGCTCCTCGGGCCAACCGGAATATCTGGTTTTTTGATGAGTCCTACGGTGAATCTCCCGCCGATACTATATGGCGGGACAGGATTCGACTCTGCCAATCAGAATATGCCAGATAGCCTCCCCGAAAAGTATGAGATGGGTACCTTGAATATTGCTGGAGTGGCCGGCCTGAACGCCTCTCTCAGGTGGATTAAGGGACAGACAATTGAACGGCTATATAAAGAAGAAACAATAAAACGCCAACGCTTACTGGAATTATTGTCGGACTATGATTTCCTCACAGTAGTGGGGAATGTCGATGGGCGAAAATATGTTGGCATCGTCTCCTGTTTAATTGATGGACTCAGTAGTGATAGTGCAGGCAGCATTTTCGCGGAGCGAGGAATCTCTGTTCGTGCAGGATTACAATGCGCGCCTAAAGCTCACAAATTCCTTGGAACCTATCCAGCTGGGACAGTTCGGTTGAGTGTGAGTGCCCTAACAGGCGATAAGGACTTTGATGAATTGAAGGACGCCCTTGATGATATTGAAGCAGAGATGTAAAGGTGGGGTACCGCTGTGACCAAGACAGTCTGTCAGGAAAAGCTGGAAGAACTTAAAGTGAGGTGCGGCGTCGTCACCGGCCGAGCGAAACCGGACATGCCCTTTGGCGACTGGATGGACCTGTGGTATCAGACTTGGTCCAAGCCAGGGCTGCGAATCACGACACAGCAGTGCTACGAGGATCGGATCTACAATCACATCATTCCACACGTTGGAGTGATCCCTCTAAACAAGCTGACGCAGAGCGATCTCCAGCAGTTCTACGCAGAGCTGAAACGAAACGGGCGGCGCATCCGCCGTGATTTGTACGGCCCGGGTCCGTCGGATCGCATGGTGCGCTCCTGCCATACCACCTGCAGGATTGCACTGGAAAAGGCGAAGACCGAGGGGCTGATCCGCGTGAATCCTGCCATTGGCTGCAAGCTGCCGCCGAAAAAGGCCCGAGAGATGCAGTGCCCTCCCATGAGGAGATGCAGCACTTTCTGATCCAGGCGAGGGAGGACGGCTTCTACGAGATGATGCTCTTAGAGCTGGCCACCGGTATGCGGCGGGGCGAGATTTGTGCGCTGCAGTGGAACGATCTGAATTTGCGTACCGGGAAGCTGCACATCCAACGGCAGGTCATTCACGTGGCAGGCGCGCTGCACGAGTCAGCGCCGAAAACGAAAAGCTCTGACCGGATCGTGATCCTGCCTCCCGCGGTGCTGGCTGTGCTGCGGGAGCTGAAGGCGCAGACGGACTCGCGCTGGATGTTCCCGTCGCCAGTAAAAGAAGACGCTCCGCTGGATCCGCAGAGCGTTTATCGAAAGATGAAAAAAGTGCTGGCACGGGCACAGTGCAAGAATATCCGCTTCCATGATCTGCGCCACTATAATGTCAATGGTCTGACACAAACTTTTTCAAATTTTTTTGCGAAAAATCAGCTCGTGGTGTCCTCAAAGCGCCCCCGCGCAGAAGTCGCTCGTCCCCCAAACGATCTCCACTTTATCCCCCGGATAGACATACACCCGCTCAATCAGCGTGTCCACCAGCCGTTG
>CANQHN010000051.1 GCA_947623745.1 uncultured Oscillospiraceae bacterium | reverse complement strand
GCTGAGCGGTGCAGCTGCGCCGGTGCATAGCTACACGGGTCCCGCGGTAGAACGCCTCCACCGTCTGCCCCGTCAGCCGCAGCACTACTTTTTCCCCAATCAGATCAAAAGGGACGGAATACTTATTCCTGCCGTCTGAGACCAGGTAATCCTGTCCCACCCGCAGTTCAGGGGTCCACACAGCTGGCTCATAAGGCACAGAGGGCAGGGTGTCAACGCCGAAATGAAAAAGGCCTAAAACGCCGGTCAAAAAATGACCCAATCGCCGGAATTGTAAACGCCGGAAACCTTATCGCCGGTTAAGGTGCCGCTGGAATTTCCGCTGGCGGTACCGTTTGGACACCAGCCTTCACACGGTCGCGCAACCGGTAGGTCTGGCCGCGGATATTCACCACATGGGCGTGATGCAGCAAGCGATCCAGCAAGGCGGTTGCTAATACTGTGTCGCTCAACAGTTCGCCCCAATCGCTGAAATATTTGTTGCTGGTAAGTATTACGCTGCCCTGTTCATAGCGCTCGGAAATCAGTCGAAACAACAGCTCCGCCTCCTGGCGGCTGAGCTGCATATACCCAACTTCATCGATTACCAGGAGCGCCGGCCTCAGATAGACGCGCCATCGGCGGTTCAATCGTCCTTGAGTTTGCGCCGTCAGTAGATCAGATATCAGACTTGAGAGCGTTGTGTAGTAAACCACCAAGCCGGCATTCAATGCCTCAAGGGCCAACCCAACAGCCAGGTGGGTCTTGCCCACTCCAGGTGGTCCAAGCAGGATCACATTTTCGTTTCTGCCCACAAAAGAGAGCGTGGCCAGTTCCTCTATCTGCCGCTTATCAATACTGGGCTGGAAAGAGAAATCAAAATCCTCCAACCCCTTGCGATGAGGTAATTTAGCCAGCTTCAGACGGGTCTCCCTGCTCCTGCGCTCCCGTTCCATCTGTTCTGAGGAAAGCAATTCAGCAAGAAACTGCACATAGGTGTGCTGGTCGTGCAGAGAACGCTCCAGATGGGCATCCAAGAGCTGAGCAGCTGTATCAAGCCCCATCCGGGTCAGTAGATCTCTGGCATGTTCTAACTCAACCATGAGCCATACCTCCCAGCAGATGGTCATAGAAGCTCAAAGAACGAACCTCCACCTGCATCCCCTGCTGCTGAGCCACAGGACGGGGGAGCGCGATACCGCCGCACTCTGCCAGGCCTCTATATTGTCCAGGCAGCCAGATAATTTTGCCGGAATGGTACTGGGCCTTATGTTTTGCCAAAAGTGTCTCGCCGTAATAGATTTCAATGTCGCCATTACACAGCCGCACCTGGACCTCTTTCCCGCTGTATTGCCAGGGAACCCCGTAGCGGATACCGTCAAAGCTCACCAGGCCCTCCCGTGTCACGGTACGGATCTCCCAGCGGTAGCGGTCCTGGACCTCTGGCGGCGGCAGTGGTAAGAGGCTCTCGTTTGCCAGCTCATGTAATGGGATCTTTCCGGTGGTTCCGTGCTGCTTGCTGTCAACTGTCCTGCACCAGGCCAGTGTCTGCTGATTCAAGTCCTCCAGGTCTATGAAGCGGCGGCCGGGAAAGAAGTTCTCTTTCACATACCGCACCAGCCGCTCCACTTTCCCTTTTGTCTGAGGCATCCTCACCCGGCAAACCTTGGGGATGAACCCCATCTCCACGGCAAAGTCTGTAAACTGCGTGTTCCAGTTCACTCTTCCCGCTTCCCGGCTCACAACAACCGTTTTCATATTGTCCGTGAGCACCTCATTGGGAACCCCGCCGAAGTAGCGAAAGGCATTTATCATACAGCGTTCCAAACTATGCAGATCGCACCGGCTCACAAATTCAGCATATTTGGCTCTGGAGTATCCGAGGATCATCACGAAGGCTGCCACCTTGTGCAGCCTCCCCTCCTGGTCCTCATACTGGCAGATCCCCCAGTCCATTTGGGCCTGCTTCCCACTTGGCGTCTCATAGCACCGCACCGCCGGAGCAGATTTTGCCGACCGGAACTGGTGTACGTAGTCCTTCAGAATACTCATCCCGCCGGTGTAGCCGGCCTCTCTCAGCTGCTCCAACAGTACCACACAGTTATAGATCCCTTGCCTCATCTTCTCGTCCAGCAGAGGCTTATAGGCATCCAGTTTGGACCCTTTCTTCACACCCTTGAGACCATGAGGGGTTGCTGGCTGGCTCATGTACTTTCGAGCGGTGTTCTTCGATACACCGATTTCTCGGCTTATGGCATATGCGCTCTTGCCTTTTGCTGCAGATTCCTTTATCATGAGTATTAGCCCACTCCTAATCATTCGGCCATCCTCCCTAAAAGTATTCGACACACTTTTAGGATAGCCGGTCTTTAGGCGTGGGGCAATTTTCGCTCGGCGCTATGGGTCCATTATACTTCGGCGGTCACAAGGGGCCGCATATACTCCAGTTCCTCAGCCAGATAAGCCTCCCGGCGGGTCCCTTCCCGCTTCTTGAAAGGCCTGCCGTTCAGCTCTTCCAGCTTCTCCTCCGCCGCGGCCTGGGCCTCTTGTACGGAGAAGAACTGGCGGTCACGCAGAGCGGCGAGGATCCAGGTGGATGCGTACCGCACTGTCCCTTCCGCAGCGGATTTGTCTTTAGGATGAGCTACACGGGCAGGTACTATGGCCGTGCCGTAATGTTCGGCCATCTCCTGGTAGGACTTGTTCAATACAGTCTCATCCCGGCTGTTCTTCAGTACACCGGTTTTGAGGTTGTCCGGGGTCAGAATACGCGTCACGCCGCCAAAGAAGCGGTAGGCGTTGACGTGGGCAGTGATCCAGGCCTCCTGCTTCATGTCCAGGAAGGCCTCCGTGTAGGCGTAACCGCTGTACGGCAGGACGGCAATGAAGAGATAGGCCGGGATGAGTTCTCCGGTGTCTGTGTCCAGGATGGAGGCCGTCTGGCCCGCCCAGTCCACCTGCATCGTCTCACCTGGCCGGTGCTCCAAGTGCATGGTGGCCTTCGTTCTGTGGACGTAGTCCGCGTAGTATTTGTTGAACTGCGTGGACTGGTACGACAGTTCCCCGGCGGCGCGGCACTCCTCGCAGTACTCCACCCACAGCAGACTCAGCGTGACACCGGGCCGCTGCAGCTCACGGTGGACCTTCTCATAGTCTGGCATCTTGTATTGGCGTCCGGACGAGACGGCGGGGAACAGCTTTGCGGTGACGTCTATCTCGCTGAGTCCTCTTACATCGTCCCAGGCTATTCCCTGCGCCCCAGCACGCTGCAGTGTGGAGATGACCGTGCTTCTGGCACAGCCGCAGCTCTCCGCAATGCGCGTGTTGTTGAGTCCCAGGCCATGAAGCCTCAGGATCTCTTTGTAATTGGTCATATACAGACCTCCTTCAATGAATTGCATCTTCCGATGCGAACCCATTATAGAGGAGGTGTAGGACTTCCGGAATGGGTGTAGGATTTGCGCGGTCAAGGTGTAGGACTTCGACGGTCAAAGTGTATGGTTGCGGGCGGCGGATTCAAATAAACAGAGAAATAGGAAAAATCCCCTGAAATCGCCGATTTCAGGGGATTTTTGGTCCGAGTGACTGGTTTCGAACCAGCGGCCTCGTGGTCCCAAACCACGCGCTCTACCTTCTGAGCTACACCCGGATATTTCGTTTTCATTTCCTGCCGTTGTGGTCAAACGGCGGTTCTCGGAGTTCTTTCGGAAGGGATAAAGAGCCAGAACGCCAGCGTTTTCAAGGCCTCTGGGGATTTTGGATTTTTCCGAAACGCCGAGGATGTTACACGCTCCCAAATGTCGCGCCCTACCAATTGAGCTACACCCGGAAATATGACCATGGCCTATTCTACCAGCAAAGCGGAGAAAAAGCAAGTTTTTCTTGCCCGCCGCCTTTTGTCGAGGGGACGCACAAAGTGCTTGCCCCCGGCGGAAAGCTGTGATAAGATAATCCCACTTCGGCGCAAAGGTGGAATTTTTGTGAGAATGCGGAAAAAGCCCAATCTGATCCCTCGGATGGAGCGCTGTGCCCGGGTGCTGATCCCCGGCGAACGGGCCCGGGAGCTGCGGGGCCGGTGGCGGGAGCTGATGCCCCAGGCCCGGCCGCTGCACCTGGAGCTGGGCTGCGGCAAGGGCCGGTTCACCGCCGAGACGGCGGCCCAAAACCCGGACGTGCTGTTCATCGCCGTTGAGCGGGTGCCCGACGCCATGGTCATCGCCATGGAGCGGTGCGTAGAGCGGGGGCTGACCAACGTGTTTTTCCTGGACACCGACGCCGCCGGCCTGACGGAGCTGTTCGCCCCGGGGGAGGCCGACCGCATCTACATCAATTTCTGCGACCCCTGGCCCGGCCAGCACCACGCCCGGCGCCGCCTAACCAGTGAGAACTTCCTGCTCCTCTACCGCCAGGTGCTCCGGGAGGGCGGAGAGATCCACTTCAAGACCGACAACCGCGACCTGTTCGAGTGGTCCCTGTTCCAATTCCCCAAGGCGGGCTACGCCCTGTCCGAGGTGACCAGAGACCTGCACCAAAACGGCCCCTGCGGCGTCATGACCGACTACGAGGCCAAATTCTACGAGCTGGGCACCCCCATCAACCGCTGCGTGGGCACCAAGCTCCACTTGGAGCAGGAGCCGGACTGTCCCCCCATCCCCGGCCCGCGCCCCCGGCCCGCGCCCGGGGACGGGGCGCCCAACTCCTGATATCATCTCCGCCCTCCGGGCGAAAATGGAGCGTTTCATGAGAAAGACAGAGGATTTTACTGCCGGGCCCATCTTCCCGCTGCTGGTCCGCTTCGCCCTGCCGGTGCTGCTGGCGCTGTTTTTGCAGACCATGTATGGCGCGGTGGACCTGCTGGTGGTGGGCAAGTTCGCCGCCTCGGCGGACGTGTCCGCCGTCTCCACCGGCAGTCAGCTGATGCAGACCATCACCGTCATCATCACGGGGCTGGCCATGGGCCTGACGGTCATGGTGGGCATCCGCATCGGCGCGGGGCAGCGGCAGGAGGCCGGCGCCATCATCGGCAGCGGGATCTGCCTGTTCGGCGCGCTGGCGCTGGTGATCTCCGTTTTGGCCATCTGCGGTTCCTCCGCCCTGGCGGAGGTGATGCAGGCCCCGGAGGAGGCCTTCTCCCAGACCGTCTCCTACATCACCATCTGCTCCGCCGGGGCGGTCTTTATCGTGGCCTACAACCTGGTGGGCAGCGTGTTCCGGGGGATCGGCGACTCCAAGGTCCCCCTGATGACAGTGTTCATCGCCTGCGTACTGAACATCGCCGGGGACCTGCTGCTGGTGGCCGGGTTCCACCTGGGCGCCGCCGGGGCCGCGCTCGCCACGGTGTTCGCCCAGGCGGTGAGCGTGCTGCTCTCCCTGCTGCTGATCCGCCGGCGGGGCCTGCCCTTCTCCTTCTCCCGCCGGGACCTCCGGCCCCGGTGGCCCTACATCCGGGAGATCCTCCGCCTGGGCACTCCCATCGCCCTGCAGGACCTGCTGGTGAGCATCTCCTTCCTGGTCATCATCGCCATCGTCAACGGCCTGGGGCTGACCGCCTCCGCCGGCGTGGGGGTGGCGGAGAAGCTGTGCGGCTTTTTGATGCTGGTGGCCTCCGCCTTCATGCAGTCCATGTCCGCTTTCGTGGCCCAGAACATCGGCGCGGAGAAGCCGGAGCGGGCCCGCCGGGCCCTGTTCTGCGGCATCGCCTCCTCCCTGGTGGTGGGGGCGGTGATGGGCTACTTCACCTTCTTCCACGGGGAGCTGCTGGCCGGCCTGTTCGCCCGGGAGACGGACGTGATCCTGGCGGCGGCGGACTATCTGAAGGCCTACGCCCTGGACTGCCTGCTGACCTCCTTTCTGTTCTGCTTCATTGGTTTTTTCAACGGCTGCGGGAATACCGTGTTCGTCATGCTCCAGGGCATCCTGGGGGCCTTCCTGGTGCGCATCCCCGTGTCCTGGTGGATGAGCCGTCAGGTCCCGCCCTCCCTGTTCCACATCGGCCTGGCCACCCCCTGTTCCACCGTGGTGCAGATCATCCTGTGCGGGGCCTACTTCGCCGTCGTACTCCGCAGGCAGAAGGAAAAAAGCCCGCTGTAAAACGCGAAAGAGCCGCCTTGTGGCGGCTCTTTTCTTGCTTTCTGAGGCTTGTATTATCCCCCGGTCACAGGAGCTTGAAGTACTCGTCGTGGGCCTCCTGGTACTCCCGGTTGAAGCTCTCGTCCCGGCCGGAGTGGAGGATGGAGACGTAGTCGTGGACCTGGTGCTTGATCTCGGGGTAGACGCGGGCGATGGTGGCCACGCCGATGTTGGAGCAGGCGTCGGAGATCCGCTCCGCCTCGGACAGCAGATTCAAAAACTCTGTGCCGGCAAAGGTGGAGCACACCTTGTTGCGCATCCGATCCAGGTGGTTGACCTTCATGGCGCTGACCATGTCGTCCACCACCTGCTCCAGGGGCTCAATGTGCCGGGCCGCAGCCGCGTCCCGCCTGGCGAAGGTCTGCTCGCCCAGGTCCATGATGCGGTCCAGCAGCTTTTTCAAAACGGTCAGCTCGGACAGAGCCGCCTCCGGGAGGGACGCATTGTGCTCCCGCAGGGAGACCGCCATGTCCGCGATGTTCATGGCGTGGTCGCTCAGGCGCTCAAACTCCCCCACCACCGAGTAGTAGTGGTTCAAAATCTCCACGTGGTTGGGGGCGGTGATGTGGGCGGAGAGCTGGACCAGGTAGTTGCTGATCCGGTCGGCCATCAGGTCCACATAGTCCTCGTCCTGGGTGATCTGGTCGATCTCCCCCTGGTCGTAGCGGGCGATCACATCGAAGGAGAGGTCGATGCTGCCGCGGGCTATGTTGTACATGGCCACCAGCGCGTCGTAGCAGCGGCCCAGGGCCAGGGCCGGGGTGCTGAAAAACACCGGGCTGAGGGCGTCCAGCAGCTCGTCGTTCTTCCCGCTGGGGGCGGGCTCGTCCTTCACCAGCCGGTAGCTGAACTTCTCATACAGGCCCAGCAGCGGGAAGTGGAGTAGGGCGCAGGACAGGTTAAAGATGGTGTTGGTGTTGGCGATGCCGCCCGAGTCGATCACCCTGCTCCACAGGCCGTCCAGCAGGCCCAGCCGGTGGGCCGCCGTGACCGCGATCAGGATCATAGCGGACTTGCTCAGGTTGTACAGGATGTTGACGATGCCCACCCGCTTGGCGTCCGGCCGGGCGCCGATGTTGCACACGATGGCGGTGGTGACGCAGTCGCCCAGGTAGATGCCCACCAGCACCGCGTAAATGGCGCTGAATGTCAGCTGCCCGGAGGTGGAGAACGCCTGGAGGATGCCGATGGAGGCCGAGGAGCTCTGGAGCACGAAGGCCACCCCGGCGCCGATGGTGTAGGCCAGCAGGGGGCTCTCCCCCAGCCGGGAGAACAGCCGCTCGATGATGCCGCTCTCCGTCAGGGCGCTCACCGCGTCCGTCATGTTCAGCAGCCCGGAGAACAGGATGCCGAACCCGATGACGATCTGCCCCACCTTCACCGGGCCCTTGGGCTTGAAGCCCATAATGATGATGATGCCGATGATCAGGGCCAGGGGCGCCAGGGTGGAGGGCCGGAAGAGCTGGAGGATGGAGGTGCCCGAGGCGTCCAGGTCCAGCAGCCGGATGATCTGCCCGGTGACGGTGGTGCCCACGTTGGCGCCCACGATGATGCCCAGGGACTGGCGCAGAGAGATGATCCCCGCGCCTACCAGGCCGGAGGTGATCACGATGGTGGCGGTGGAGGACTGGATCACCGCGGTCATGCACAGCCCCAGGAGGAAGGCCCGCACCTGGGTGCTGGTCAGCTTCTCCAGCGCGGTCTTCAGCGGGCCGGAGGAGCTCTCCTTCAGTCCGTCACCCATGATCCGCATCCCGTACAGGAACATGGCCAGACCGCCCAAAAGCGTTATCAGGTCGAATATATCCATTTTCTTCTCCCAGCAAACGTATAACTTCCGCTCCGCGGCGCCGCTCTCGCGTCGGCCCCTCTGTGAAGCAAAGCGGTATCGGTCCATGACAGGCCGGCGCACTCTGCGCATCAGCCGGGGTCATTATATCACACCCCTCCCCTTTTATCCAGACTTTTCATATTTATTTAACATCTTTCGGAAGAAGTTTCATGGATGCAAAAAAGGGGCCGCCGCGTTTGCGGCGGCCCCTGGACGGGACGGGGATGTACGTCTGGATCAGAAATCGACCTCGGTGTCGTAGTAGCAGCACTTGAGCAGCTTCTCCATCTCCTCCACAGAGGGCTGGCGGGGATTGGAGCCGGTGCAGGCGTCGCCGATGGCGTTGACGGCGATGTCGTGCAGGCGGGCGAGGAACACGTCCTCGGGGACAAAGCCCTGCTCCACGGGGTAGCTGTCGGCGCCGTAGTTCTTGATGCAGTGGGGGATGTTCAGCGCGTCGTTCATGCCGCGCAGGTACTTGATGAGCTCGGCCACCTTCTCGTCGTCGGAGGCGTCCTTGGGGGCGATGCCCATGTAGTCCACGATGACGCCGTAGCGCTTCTTGGCGGTCTCATCCTTGGCGTTGAAGGCGATGACCTTGGGCAGGTACATGGCGTTGGCGGCGCCGTGGATGATGTGTGCGCCGTAGTCGGCGAAGGCGGCGCCGGTCTTGTGGGCCATGGAGTGGACGATGCCCAGCAGGGCGTTGGAGAAGGCCATGCCGGCCAGGCACTGGGCGTTGTGCATCTTGTCCCGGGCGGCCATGTCTCCGTTGTAGGAGGGGATCAGCTCGTTCATGATCATCTCGATGGCGTGGATGGCCAGGGGATCGGTGTAGTCACAGTTGGCGGTGGACACATAGGCCTCGATGGCGTGGGTGATGGCGTCCATACCGGTGTGGGCGGTGAGCTTCTTGGGCATGGTCTCGGCCAGGTCGGGGTCCACGATGGCCACGTCGGGGGTGATCTCAAAGTCGGCGATGGGGTACTTGATGCCCTTGGCGTAGTCGGTGATGATGGAGAAGGCAGTGACCTCGGTGGCGGTGCCGGAGGTGGAGGGGATGGCGCAGAAGTGGGCCTTGGTGCGCAGCTTGGGCAGGCCAAAGACCTTGCACATATCTTCGAAGGTGGTCTCGGGGTACTCGTACTTGATCCACATGGCCTTGGCCGCGTCGATGGGGGAGCCGCCGCCCATGGCCACGATCCAGTCGGGCTGGAACTCCTGCATCGCGGCGGCGCCCTTCATCACAGTCTCAACAGAGGGGTCGGGCTCGATGCCCTCGATGGTCTTGACCTCCATGCCGGCCTCCTGCAGGTAGCCGATGGCCCGGTCCAGGAACCCAAAGCGCTTCATGGAACCGCCGCCCACGCAGATGACAGCCCGCTTGCCATCCAGGGTCTTGAGCATCTCCAGGGAGCCCTTGCCGTGATATACGTCGCGGGGAAGAGTAAAACGTGCCATTTTGATGTGCCTCCTAAAATCTTCTCAAGTACATTGTTATTTCTTTAACAATGTCGGTGACATTATAGCACGCAAATCCAAAAATGCAAGAGAGCCTTCTCCCCCCGCTCTGCGCGGATCACTCCCCTTTTTGCCGGGGTTTTGGTTCATTTCATGGCGTTTTTTCATGTTTTTATGCCGTTTGTTTCTGATTTTTTCAGCTCCTCCAATCTTTTGTCCTCTCTCCCCTCCCCTTTTAGGCACCTTGACATCGGGGCCGAAACGGGTTAGGATAGTCAGGAACTGATTGGAGTGTGAACGTGATGAACATTTTGATTTTGAACGGCAGCCCCAAGGGTCAGAACAGCGTGACGCTGCAGACCATGCTATACCTGGAGCTCAAGCACCCGGAGCACACCTTCAAGACCCTCCACGTGGGTGCCCAGATCAGGGCGTTGGAGCGGGACTTCGCCCCAGCGCTCCAGGCGCTGGAGTGGGCGGAGCTGGTGGTATTCTCCTACCCGGTGTACACCTTTATCGCCCCCAGCCAGCTCCACCGCTTCATCGAGCTGCTCAAGGCCAGCGGGGCGGACGTGTCCGGGAAGTTCGCCACCCAGGTCACCACCTCCAAGCACTTCTACGATATCACCGCCCACCGCTACATCCAGGACAACTGCCAGGACCTGGGGATGAAGTTCATCCCCGGCCTGTCCGCCGACATGGACGACCTGACCGCGAAGCAGGGCCAGAAGGAGGCCCGGGACTTCTTCGACTACGCGCTGTGGTGCGTGTCCCAGGACAGCTATGAGCCGCTGCCCGCCCCCTCCCCCGCCCCGGCCCACACGCCGGTGCACGTGCCCCCGGCGGGGGCGGGCTACAAGCCCGGGGACGTGGTGATCGTGACCGACCTGGCGCCGGAGGACGCCCAGCTGGCCGGGATGGTTGACCGGTTCCGCGCGGTCCTGCCGCTGAATACCCGGGTGGTCAACCTGCGGGAGTATCCCTTCAAGGGGGGCTGCCTGGGCTGCTTCCACTGCGCCGTGGACGGCAAGTGCGTCTACACCGACGGCTTTGACGACTTCCTGCGCGGCAATATCCAGACCGCCCAGGCCATCGTGTACGCCTTCTCCATCCGGGACCACTCCATGGGCGCCCGGTTCAAGATGTATGACGACCGGCAGTTCTGCAACGGCCACCGCACCGTCACCATGGGGATGCCTATGGGCTATCTGGTCAGCGGGGACTACAGCCGGGAGTTCAACCTGCAGATGGTCATTGAGGGCCGCGCCCAGGTGGGGGGTAACTTCCTGGCCGGGGTGGCCACAGACGAGGGGAACACCGACGCCAGTGTGGACCGCATGGCCTCCACCCTGGCCTACGCGCTGGAGCACCAGTACGTTCCGCCCCGCAATTTCTACGGCGTGGGCGGCATGAAGATCTTCCGGGACCTGATCTATCTGATGCAGGGGATGATGAAGGCCGACCACCAGTTCTACAAGGCTCACGGGCAGTACGACTTCCCCCAGAAGCAGAAGGGCCGGCTGGCGATGATGTACCTGGTGGGCGCGATGATCTCCAACCCCAAGCTGGCCGCCAAGGCCGGGAGCAAGATGACCGACGGGATGCTGATGCCCTACCGCAAGGTGCTGGAGCAGGCCAGGCGGGAGACAAAGGCGCGGAAAAAATAGAGAGGAAAAAGGGCGGCCCCGGATGGGGCCGCCCTCAGTTTGTCAAAAAAGCCTCGCAGAGTTCGCGCCCGCAGGCGCGAATCACATATAAATCTATTTTTCCCGGCGGCACGTACGTCGGGAAAAATACCTCTCGGCCCGCAAACGTGCGAGTTGTCCGTCTTCAGCGGACAGCGAGTGCGCTGCCGCGGGCCGCAGCCCCTTGTCAAAAAAGGCCTTTGGCCTTTTTTGACAGTCTCAGGGCGGCCCCGGATGGGGCCGCCCGTTTTATCTGATCGGCCGGTCAGCACATTTTCGCGCCGGCGGGAATCTTGTCATCCAGCATCAGGAGGTTGAGCTTCTCCTCCCCCTTCTCGGTGTGGACGGCGGAGATGAGCATCCCGTTGGACTCCAGCCCCATCATCTTCCGGGGGGGCAGGTTGACGATGGCCATCAGGGTCTTGCCCACCAGCTCCTCCGGCTTATACCACATGGCGATGCCGGAGAGGATCTGCCGGTCCGCGCCGGTGCCGTCGTCCAGGGTGAACTTGAGCAGCTTGGCCGACTTCTTCACGTTCTCGCAGGCCTTCACCTTCACGGCCCGGAAGTCGGACTTGCAGAAGGTGTCGAAGTCCACCTTCTCGGTCAGCTGGGGCTCCAGCTCCAGGTCGGGCAGGGCGGCCCTCTTGGCCTCCTCCGCCTTGGCCTCCAGCGCGGCCAGTGCCTTTTCCATATCCACCCGGGGGAACAGGTTCTCCCCACGGCTGACGGTGACGGTGCGGGACAGGGCGCCCCACTCCCCCACGCTCTCCCAGGTGCGGCAGCCCTGGCAGGCGCCGACCTGGTCCAGCACCTTGGCGGCGGAGCCGGGGATGAAGGGGGTCAGCAGCACGGCGCTGATCCGCAGGGTCTCCAGCAGGTTGTACATGACCCGGGCCAGCCGGGGGCCGTTGGCCTCCATGTCACGGGCCAGCACCCAGGGGGCGTTCTCGTCGATATACTTGTTGGCCCGGTCGATGACCTTGAAAATCTCCGCCAGGGCGTTCTGGAACTGGAACTTCTCCATCTGCTCCTCATAGCGCCCCCGCAGGGCGGAGGCCATGGCCACCAGCTCGGCGTCCTTCTCCGGGTCCTCGGCCTGGTCCTCCGGCAGAGTGCCGCCGAAGTACTTGCCCACCATGGACACGGTGCGGCTGAGCAGGTTGCCCAGGTCGTTGGCCAGGTCCACGTTGATGGTGTTGATGAGCAGCTCGTTGGAGAAGTTGCCGTCGGAGCCAAAGGGGAAGGTGCGCAGCAGGAAGAACCGCAGGGCGTCCACCCCGAACATCTCGGCCAGGATATAGGGGTCCACCACGTTGCCCTTGGACTTGGACATCTTGCCGCCGTCCAGCAGCAGCCAGCCGTGGCCGTAGACCTTCTTGGGCAGGGGCTCCCCCAGGCTCATGAGCATGGCGGGCCAGATGATGGAGTGGAAGCGCACGATCTCCTTGCCCACGAAGTGGACATCGGCGGGCCAGAACTTCTCATAGTCGTCGTACTGATTGTTCATAAAGCCCAGAGCGGTGATATAGTTGCTCAGGGCGTCCACCCACACGTAGACCACGTGGCCCGGGTCGAAGTCCACGGGGATGCCCCAGGTGAAGGAGGTGCGGGAGACGCACAGGTCCTCCAGGCCGGGCTTGATGAAGTTGTTCACCATCTCGTTGACCCGGGAGCGGGGCTCCAGGAAGTCGGTGTCCTCCAGCAGGTGCTGGACCCGGTCGGCGTACTTGGACAGGCGGAAGAAGTAGGCCTCCTCCTCCGCGTCCACCACCTCCCGGCCGCAGTCGGGGCACTTGCCGTCCACCAGCTGGGACTCGGTCCAGAAGGACTCGCAGGGCTTGCAGTACTTGCCCACGTACTTGCCCTTGTAGATGTCCCCGTTGTCGTACATCTTCCGGAAGATCCGCTGGATGGCGGTGACGTGGTAGCTGTCCGTGGTGCGGATGAAGCGGTCGTTGCTGATGTCCATCAGCTTCCACAGGTCCAGCACCCCCTTGGGGCCGGTGACGATGCGGTCCACGAACTCCTGGGGGGTGACGCCGGCCTCTTTGGCCTTGTCCTCGATCTTCTGGCCGTGCTCGTCGGTGCCGGTGAGGAAGAGCACGTCGCAGCCGGTGAGCCGCTTGTAGCGGGCCATGGCGTCGGTGGCCACGGTGCAGTAGGTGTGGCCGATGTGGAGCTTGTCGCTGGGGTAGTAGATGGGCGTGGTGATATAAAAGCGCTTCTTTTCCATATTCTCAAACTCTCCTTACATGGGTTTATTCTTCCGAGTCGTCCTCGTCCCGCTCCGGGTCCGGGACGCGGCCGCGGTGGATTCGCTTGGGCCAGGGGGGGCCGAAGCAGCTGCGCAGCAGGGCGCAGCTCTGGCCCAGCAGCAGCAGGACCACCGCTAGGCTCATGGCCGCGTAAAACCGGCCCGGCCGGTCGGCCAGGGAGGTCAGCAGCAGCATCGCCCCCACCAGGGAGAAAAAGGCGCACATCCACGGCCTGGGCCGGTCGAAGGCGAAGGCAGCCGCGGCGTAGAACCCCACCTCGGCGCACACCACGCCCAGCAGGAACAGGGCGAAGCTGGCCAGGTCCGGCTGCCGGGAGTTGTCCTGGTACACCGCCACCAGCCAAGGCAGCAGCGCGTAGGCCGGGATGGTGGCCAGCAGGGGCGCCGGTTTAGGTAAAATTCCCCGGTAGTTCCCCTGACCCAGCACCATGCTGGCTGCAGCCCCAGGGATGCACAGCACCGACGTCATGGCGGTCATGATGGGGAAGGGCACCAGCCCGGCGCGCCATAGCCGCAGCTGCTCCAGCGTCTGTAAAATGCCCAGCCCTCCGGCGCCCAACATCAGGAAGCTGCCCGCGGCCATCAGCAGCATATAGCCCGTGCCGGGACAGAGGAACGCGTTCTGGTAGTCCAGCGGCCTCTGTCCGCCCCAGCACAGCAGCCCTATATCCAGGGCCAGCGCGGCCAGCACCAGCATCACCGCCAGCATGGCCGGCGCGCCGGAGACGAAGAGCATGGTCTCCCCGTCAAAGTAGGCCAGCCGCTGCCAGTACCGCAGCGCGAAGCCCGCCCCGCCGCCGGCCACGGCCAGCAGGGGCAGGAGGATATCTCTGCGCATCCCGTACGCTCCCTTCCATTGGTTCGTGATTTGTAATCATATACCAAACGGGCAGAAAAAGCAAGGGGTCCCTGGCTTTTGCCGCCCTTCTCCCGGGGATTTTCGCCCCGCCGGTCAGAGCCTGGGCGGCTTGGGGGTCCTGTCGCTGGGGCCAAACTGCATCACCAGCGCCGCCAGCAGCAGGATCACACCCAGCACGGTGGCGATGGTGGCGTTGGTCTCGTTCAGGACCCCGGCCCGGACCATCAGCTGGCAGGCCGCCAGGAACACCAGATCGCCCCACAGCAGGCCGTAGGCCAGGGGCTTGAACCGTTTCCCGCCCCCGGCGGAGGGGGTCTCAGCGGGGGTCCCGGTCCCCCGGGCGCCCTGGGGCCTGCTCTTTTTCCGCTTCTTCTGGCTCATGTCAGTCTCCCTCTCTTCTCGTGATGGTGGCCCCGGCCACTACGGTGTCCCCGTCGTAGAGGACCACGGCCTGGCCGGGGGTGATGGCCCGCTGGGGCTCGTCGAAGGTGACGCGCAGGGTGTCCTCCCCGGTCTGCTGGGCGACGCAGGGCTGCTCGGCCATGCGGTAGCGGACCTTGGCCCGCAGGCGCACCGGGGCGTCCAGCCGGGGCGCGGCGATGAGATTCAGGTCCCGGGCGTACAGGGTGGAGGCGTACAGGTCCTCATTGGGGCCCAGGACCACGGTGTTGTCCGCCGGGCGTACCTGCTGGACATACAGCCGGCCCTGGCTGGAGGACACCCCCAGTCCTCGGCGCTGTCCCACGGTGTAGCCCACGATGCCCCCGTGGGTCCCCAGCACCGCGCCGCTCCTGTCCACAAAGGGCCCGGGGGGATACTTCCGCCCAGTGTGCCGGCGGATAAAGGCGGCGTAGTCCCCGTCGGGGACGAAGCAGATGTCCTGGCTCTCCCGCTTCTCCGCGTTGCCGAACCCCGCCGCCGCGGCCAGCTCCCGCACCTCCCCCTTGCTCAGTCCGCCCAGGGGGAAGCGGCTGGCGGCGAGCTGCTCCTGGGTGAGGACACACAGCACGTAGCTCTGATCCTTCTCCAGGTGGACGGCTTTTTTCAGCAGGAACCGGCCGGAGCCCGGGTCGTACTCCACCCGGGCGTAGTGCCCGGTGGCCACCGCACCGCACCGCAGCTCCCGGGCGCGCTGGAGCAGGGCGCCGAATTTGAGGCAGCGGTTGCAGTCGATGCAGGGGTTGGGGGTCTCCCCCCGCTCGTAGGACGCGGCGAACCGGTCCATCACCTGCTCCCGGAAGCAGGAGGAGAAGTTGAACACATAGTGGGGAAAGCCCAGCTGCCGGGCCACCTCCCGGGCGTCCTGGGCGTCGTCCAGGGAGCAGCAGGTGCTCTCCCCTATGATCCCGGCGTCCTCGTTGGAGAACAGGCGCATGGTCACCCCGATCAGCTCACAACCCTGCCGCTGGAGCAGCAGCGCCGCCGCCGAGCTGTCCACGCCGCCGCTCATGGCCACCGCCACCCGCTCACGCAACCGCCCTCACCCCGCCGACCGTCAAAATGACGAAATTTTTAAGGTATTATACCACGATTTTCCCTCTCAGGCAACGGGAGAATCACAAATCGTCCCGCAGGACGGGCTTTTTTGACCCTTTCCCTCCTTTGTCACATTTTTCTGGCTATCTTGTGTCTTATTAAAATTTTTCCACAAGATATAGTGGACAAGCTCAAGGGCTTGTGCTATAATTTACAGCTGGTAGGCAATCGTTTGTGGGTGCGTGGATATTTTTTAAGCCCGGCTTAAAGGGTATCCATGCATCCAAGCGGGCCGGAGCCGTATCAGGAAAGGGAGGAGTTTCTCATGAAAATCATCAAGCGGGACGGCGCGACGGTGGATTTTGACCGTTCCAAGATCGTGATCGCCATCCAAAAGGCCAACGCCGCGGTGGACGAGGAGTACCGCATCAGCCAGGAGCAGATCGAGGCCATCGCCGACTACGTCAGCGCCAAGGACCGCCCCCGCCTGCTGGTGGAGGACGTTCAGGATATGGTGGAAAAGCAGCTGATGGAGGCGGGCAAGTTCGAGCTGGCCAAGGCCTATATCATCTACCGCTACACCCGCGCCCTGGTGCGCAAGGCCAACACCACCGACGAGTCCATCCTCTCCCTGCTGCGCAACGAGAACAAAGAGCTGGCCGAGGAGAACTCCAACAAGAACACCATGATCGCCGCCACCCAGCGGGACTACATCGCCGGCGAGGTCAGCCGCGACCTGACCCGGCGCATCCTCCTGCCTGAACATATCTCCAAGGCCCACGACGAGGGCGCCATCCACTTCCACGACGCCGACTACTTCATCCAGCCCATCTTCAACTGCTGCCTGATCAACATCGGCGACATGCTGGACAACGGCACCGTGATGAACGGCAAGCTCATCGAGTCCCCCAAGAGCTTCCAGGTGGCCTGCACCGTGGTCACTCAGATCATCGCCTGCGTGGCCTCCAACCAGTACGGCGGCCAGAGCGTGGACCTGCGGCACCTGGGCAAGTACCTGCGCCGCAGCAAGGAGAAGTTCCGCAAGCACATCGCTTACGAGTCCGCCGGTCAGGTGGATGAGGCCACCATGGAGCGCCTGGTCAACGACCGGCTCCAGGACGAGCTGCGCAGCGGCGTGCAGACCATCCAGTATCAGATCAACACCCTGATGACCACCAACGGCCAGTCCCCCTTCGTCACCCTGTTCC
>CANQHN010000050.1 GCA_947623745.1 uncultured Oscillospiraceae bacterium | reverse complement strand
CCAGACGGACCGCCTGACGGACCAGCCGCGCCGCCTCCCGTATCTCGTCCTGGGTGGCCGCGCCTCTAGCGTTGGCTTGATAAGCCAGTTGATTCACATTATTGCCGATGGCGTTCAGTTCCCGGAGCAGGGCGGCGTAGGTATCGGGGGGCCGGGGCCGGAGATTGACGCCCATAATGAGCCGCCGGAGCATGGGCTCGATTTTGAGCCCGGCGGTCCGGGCGGTCTCTGTCAGCCGGGCGTAGTGGGCGGCGTCCAGCCGCAGGGTGATGGTCTTATAGGCCCTCATCGGACCGGGCCTCCTTTCCGATGCGGCGGCCTCTTTTCCGGTTCCGGCGGTGGAGTTTTCAAGGGAAACTCCTTGCAATAAGCCCGCTCTCCACAGGCGTCTTTCAGCAGGTGGGCCATACACTTGTCAAAGGAATATCCGTGCTTTTCTCCATCCACCAGATAGAAGTGCATCGCAGTCTCCCGGTAAAGAAGTTGGGCGCCGCTCTGGTGGGTGAGGATCACGACGCCATAAACCACCAAATCGGTCGAGCCGTTGTATGGAACGATCTCCACCGCAGCGTCACAGAAGGGGGTGTCGTGGGCGGCAAGGGCGGCTTTGATCTTCTCGGTGTTCTCGGCCTGGTGGTCCCGGAAATGCTGGATCAGGCCAACCTGTTTCCGCAGGCCGTTCAGGTAGTTCCGCTGGTCCTGGCCGATAAACAGTTTTCGTCCGCTCCCGAACACGATGGAATAATCGTTATGGCCCCGGAATTTTCCCCGGCACGGGCTTCTCTCCACATGATAGGATGTTTCACCAAACAGGCGTTGCAGGGTCCACTCCAGAAGCCGGGTCTCGTACATTTTTTTGTCAATCATCTGTTCACCTCCTGTTTAGGCACAAAAAAGCGCATATCAAATGGATATGCGTTAGTGTTGTGCGGGGGGATGGGACTGTGCCCCGAAAAAAGTCCCCTCAAATTGAGGGGACTTTCGGCGGCGCGGGGGTATCAGGGGCGGAGCCCCTGACCAGCGGCATTTTGCTGTCAAAATGCCATGCTGGCGCGGACAGCGGCGCAAGCGCCGCTGTCACCGTACCGGGGCCGTTTTCCGGCGGGGCGGTTTCTTGGACCCTTTCCGGGCGGTCTCCGGCTTTTGAACGCTCTCCCGGTTTCTGTGCTGATTTAGGGGCGTGGTATGTAACTTCTGTGCCATAGTCGGCTCCTCCTCTTGTGGTGTGTCTTGATGGGCGGAGGACAGCGGCTCCTCTAGCAGGGCCGGGTCGTCCTCCAGAAAGGAAAGCATTTCCTCCACCCGTTCTTCCAGGGAAGCCTCCACGGTATAGCCGGGGAGAAGAATGCCGTTGACGGAAAAGCGTCTCTCCTCTCCCTTGGGGATGGGCGGGGACACCTCCGTGAACAGGTGGGAGTAGGCTTTGATCCTGCCTTGCAGGTAACGCTCCATCTCCTCTTTTGTGGCAAACCGCTTATCGCTCTGCCCGGCGATCTTCCAGCCATCGCCGGTGTAGTCTGGAGTAGGATGTTGGAGCGTGTTATAATGAATATCCCAGGACAAAGCGCAGTTAATAAGAGTTCCAGCCGGTGTTTTATTTTCGGACACGCGATACGACATTTTGTAGACCATGTTGCTCAATACGTTCCAGCCGAATTGATTGACCTTCCACTGGTTGGACGTGTGCTCCACCGGCAAGGCCCGCAGATACTCCCTGGCCTTGCGGATGGCTATGGTCTCCGCCGCCTGCTTCCGCCATTCGGCCTCTATACTGGAAAACTTAGCAAAAATGGCTTCCTCCTGCTGCACGCTATCCTTCTCCAGACCGGCTAATTCCTCCCGCGGCAGTTGGATCAATTCCGCAACACGGTCTGCCTTTTTATCAGGATAGTAATGGGCGGACACTTCGATCTCCCATCCAGGGGTGATATGCGTATATGCCATGTCCGCCCCCTATCGCGCCATAGCCAGCCGCTTTTTATGAAGCGGCTTTTTCCTGTCGGTTGGGCGGGTGGCTTTGGTCGGAGATGGCTTGGGGGCTGCTGGCTGTGCCTGGACCGTCTTAGGCATCTGCTCTTTGGTGGCAGCCGGGGGCGGGGCCTCCACAGCCATGGGAGCCGCTTCAACCAGGTCCCCATCCTCCAGACACTCCAAAAGGTCGTCCAGCGTCACCCTTTCTCTTTTCGGAACCGGACGTGCGAGGGAATAGCCCTGCAAAAGCTGGCCATTGACGCAGAACAGTTCTTTTGCCTCCGCCGGGATGGGCGGGGATAAGGATTCAAAGCACGGTGCATACTGGTCAAACTTGCTCTGGATGTATCTCTGAGCCCCTTCCATGGTCTTGTACTTCTTGCTGCCCTCGTACTCAATGCGCTCTCTGGGGGATCGGGTATAACTCCAGTGCCCCTGAGACAGGCCGGGGGCCATATACGACAATTCCCAGGTCAGTTTCCATTCATCCACATCTTTGTTGATATGGAACTTCATTTTATAGACCAGGTTGCTGATCTCCCAGGAGCCGTCCTTGTGACGCTTCCACTCATTTCCCGTGTGTGTCACCTCCGGCGTTCTCATGTACTCTATCGCTTTTTGCAGGAGAAGGGTCTGCGCCCCATGCTCATCCCAGGCGGTAACGGCCTTCTTCATCTCCTCAAAGACTTTCTTTTCCTCCGCCTGGCTTTCCTTCAACCGCTTTTCCAGGTCCTTGACCGGGACATTCAGGAACGGCTTGAAGTCAGCCCTGTCGCCCCGGTAGTTGATCTGCCGTCTGACCTCCAGGTAAGAGCCCTCCCGGAGATAGCCTTCGCTGGGGCCGATCTCATAAAATGATTTTTTTGCCATACTGCACATTCACCTCCCTATCTGACCGGGCCGCTGGGCGGCGCCCGGTCCTTTTTCGGCGTCCAGCCCTTTTGATACCGATGCTCCAGCATGATCGTGCGGGCCAGAGCTTCCTCATTTTCGGGCAGATACCGAATGTGCCGGAGCGTCCCATACTCCCAAAACAAAGTTTCCATGGCCGCCCTGTACCGTTCCGGCTCCATGGAAAACCGCCTCCCGGAATAAAAGACCAGTTCCACGGCTTTGGCCTCCATCGCCGTGTTTTTTAATCGGCGGAGGTGCGCGGAAAAATCGAAGGAGCGTATATCCCCCGTGGGGCTGTCCCGGTCCCTGCCCTTGAGGACGACACAGTATGCCTCCTCTCCGGCCTCCGGGCGCTGGCTGGTCCATACCCGGTGGCCGTGGGAGCCGCGAAGGAACACATCCCGTTCCCGGACACACAGCCCTCCGCCGGAACGGGGGAGCCAGTAGAAGGTCCGCTCCTCCATCTCGTATTCCGACACAGCCGCCTGGAGTGTCCAGAGGTCCGGGCGGAAACTGGCGGGGGTGGAGGGGGTGGTCTGGCCGCACAACCTGTCCAAAACAGGAAACAATTTAATATTTGCCTCTTTCATCTTACCGGCTGCACCATCCTTGCCCGGCTGTGCCGCCGCTGTTCCGGGCGCACGGCCGGGGGCGGCTGGTAGTCCGGGTCCAGATACTTGGCTTCAAACTCCCACGCTGTCAGGTATTCCTCGCCATGGCGGTCATCAAAGTCTCCGGGGACCAGGTCCAAATAGCCGCTGGGCGGCAGGGGGAGAGGACTGGCGGTGAGCACGGTGCCGAAGTGCTCCACCGTGATATGCCGGCCCAGCAGGCAGGGCTGGCTCCAGTCGCTGGGGTCGCTCTGCATTTCATAGAGGTGCATCCACGGGGGAAGTGTGGTACGGTCCACCCGATGGATTGTGAACAGGCCGGGCACCGTCAGAATTTCCACGGCTTTGAGCCGTTCCTTGCTTGCGTTGATGTGATACATAACTTCCTCCTGTTATCTTCCCTCAATTTGAGGGGACTTTTTAGGCCGCAGGCCGCGGGTGTAAACAAAGGGATAGTCTTGGGCCAGCCGGTATTGTCTGGCAAGCGCCTCCGGGGTGACGCGCTTGCCCGCGACAAACTTACCGGGATGGACATACTGGGTCAGGCGTCTGCTCTCCGGGATATGATTCCGCACCTCCCAGGTGCCCACCACCTGGGCCTGCTCCGCCATGATCCGGCGCACATCGGGGTTATCCCTGGATGGCCGCAGTTCATACTGATATATTTGATCCGGGGTAAGGGGGGAGCGGTAAATGACCTCCCCCCAGGCCCGGAACGCGCCGTGCTCCACGCTGGTACGCTCATCGTAATTGAGAAAGCCCGTCAGGGGGTTATCCGGGTCCTTGGGATAGGTCCCTATGTCCACGGGCCGCTGGGTGGAGTAATAGCGGTAAAGTTCCTGCTGTTCCATCGCTCCACCCTCAACGCTCCGGGCCTTTTCGCGGTTTGGGCCGTCTGGCCTTTGGCTTTGGGATGGCGCGCTCCTGAGCCTCCCACTGCATCCGTCTGGCGTCATACTCGCTTTTGGCAGGTCTGCCAGGCTCAGGAGGAGCCATTTGAGTTTGCTGGGCAGAGGTTTCCGGCCTCCTGTCTTTTCTAAACTGTTGCAGACGGACCTTTACGGACGGGCTGCGCGGGGCGGGTTCCGCCTCCCTCTCCTGGGGCAGTTGCGCCATGTCCTTCTGCGGAGACGATGGGCTCTCCACAGAAGGGGCCTCCCGCTGGACTGCGGGCTGTTCCTGCGTTTTTCCCATATTGATGGACTCATGCAGGCGTTTCATGATCTGCTGAACAGCGGAGCAAAATGCCTCCTGCTCCCCCTCCGGCAGAAGGGCCGCCTGCTCCTCCATCTGCTTTCCCAGGTCCGCCGCCTGACAATGGCGCTGGAAACAGGGCAGAAGGCCGCGGGATACTTCATCGACACTTTGATGGATAAAAGGCGTCAATTCTTCCTGTAAAACTGTGCGGTATTCCTGCGGCACACTCTGAAATAACTGGTTTACTCGTGCCTGCCCATCCTGGTATGCACCGATATGGGTCCGCATCTGTTCCAGAAGGGAGCCGCCCGCCCCGATTTCCAGAGGGAGCCAGTAGCGGTCTGTCCGGCCGTCTTTCACATAGTCGATCTTCACCTTGACCGCCTGCGGCGTCCGTTCAGCCTCCCGGCACTCCTGATCCACCTGGCGTACATACTCCTCTGCTTGGGAGAGAGGCATCTGTTTGCCGATGGGGAAACGCTCATCCATGCTTTCCGTGACGGTCACAATGGGCTCGCCCTCCGGGTCCAGGCTGGCGTCTGGGGCCTCCGGGCCGCCTTCTGCGAAGGGCGGCTTCATCAGGTCGTCCACAGCGGCGGAAATATCGTGGGCAAAGGCTTTCCATTTGTCCGCCACCGCCCGGACCGTACAAGCTCCTCGTTTGAAAAAGCCGGTGAACAGGCTGGCGCTCTCGCCCAGCAGGTCCTTTACATCCTGTTTCAGATTGCCGGTGATCTCCTTCATCCGGCTGTTATGTTCCATGCTGCTTCACACTCCTATCGAATGGTTTTGGAAATCTCCCCTCAAATTGAGGGGACTTTTGAGGTCCGGGCCTGCTTCTTCCTGCCCTTGGTACGCCTCTTTTGGCTCTGCGGCACAGGCTCCGGGGGCGGACGGTCCAGGCAGCGGCTCTCAACGCCGTCGATCAGTTCTGCGGCGGTATTGCGAATACACTCCAGGGAGGCGCGCAGCTCCTTTTGCTCTCTGCCGCTGCTCCACCCGGTAATGTAGCCGAAGGAGTATTCGCTGGTGTCCAGGCCCAGGTACTGGCAAACGGTATAGGCCACGCTCTCCGCCTCCACCTCGCGGGTGCGCCGGTCCTTCTCATGAGCCCCCACAATGATCCCACCCTCCACCGGGAGGGCGTGCAGCTTGGCGTGGGCGATCTCATGGACCAGCGTTTTAATGGTCTGGGCCTCGCTCATGCCGGGGCTGAGGGTGATCCTCTGTTCCGCGTGGTGGTACGCCCCATGGACGCCCGGCGGCAGGGGGCCCTCGCTGATGGGGACGGGGGAGATGGATTTTAAGGCGGACAGCAGTTTTTCATAGTCCTCCACGCTGCCCGTCAGGACTTCCACACCCAGGCTGGGGATTTCCCGCCCCTCGGTCTGGCTGACATCAAACACAGTAGCCGTGGTGGAACCAGTTTTTTTCACCCACTTCTGCTCCCTGATGGTCTGCCCGTCCGGGCCGATCTCCTCCACCTCATCCCGCGCCCAGTAAGGGCAGGGGGCCAGGATGGTGATGCCGGTCTCGCCCGCCTTGACATGACGGCCGAATTTCCGTTTCCAGTCCCCATACCCCGCCACCATGGAGGCGTGCGGACATTGGAGTTTAATGAGAAAAATATTGCCGTAACTGTAATGGTGCAGTTTGGAGAGGGATTGCAGATAGGCCGCGTACTGGCCGCTCTGGAACAGGTCGGTGATGCCAGCCTCTAGTTGATCCGTCAGCGCCCGCACACGCTCCATACGCTCTTGAAAGTCGATTTTTCACACCTCCCCGGAAAGTCCCATCAAATTGAGGGGACTTTTGAATAGGAAAAAAGCCCCGGACATGGTACGTTACCGCTCCATGCCGGGGTCTTTCCTGTGACGCCGGGGCTTCCAGTCCGGGTGTCCGGGCGGAAGCTCCTCCCTGAGTTCATCCACCCGCTGCATCATATTCTTCCGGGCGGCCTGCTCGTCTCCGAAGTAACGGCCAAAGTTGTACCCCTGGAAATTGTCGTGGGCATAACTCTTCCAGGTGACGTAGGGGGAGACCTCCGTGGGGCTGTACCCCAGCACTACCTCGGTATCTCCCACCCGGCGGCTGTCGATGATCTCATAGCTCTGGCACATTCGTTTCCCGCTCATCCTGTTCACCTCACCGGCGCCTCAACCTTCTTTACGTTTTTTCCCGCCGCGGCCTTGGCCTTTTGGCGCTCCATGACCGTCTGACGCAGTTTCAAGCCCTCCAGGATGCCCTGCTTCACGTCGGGGATGGTGGTGCGCTTATCAGGGAAGAAGGGCCGCAGGTCCTCCTCCAGCATTGTGACCTTCAGCGGAGGTGTCTCCTCCCGCTTGGTGGGGGCCACGGCCTGCACGATCTTCTCCGTGGTCAGACTGCCGGCCTGGCTCTCCTTCTTCAACTCCTTGGCCTTGGTGCCGGAAGGAACTTTATCCTCCTTCTGGATGGCGTCCGCCAATACCTTCTGCTCCTTGGGCTTCATTTGGGCAATATCTGCGCCGGTGTTGACCGGGATCTTCCCCACGTCTACCATATCCTGGAGTTCCGGGACCAGTTTATTCAAAGTCTTGTACCGCTGGATGGTGGCGGGGCTCTCGCCCATCTGCTGGGCCAGTTCCTCGTCGGCGTTCATGCGCTTGATCCCCAGGGCCTCGTCCTGTGCGATCTCCTCCTTGGTCCGGCGGCCCATCTTCCGTTTCATGGCGTCGGTTTTCATCTGATAGGCGCGGGCCTTCTCCATGGGACTGATCTCCTCCCGCTTGAGGTTGGAGTCCACCATGGAAATGATGGCCTCGTCCCGGTCCAGATTGCGGACGATAACAGGAATATTCTCGATTCCGGCCAACTGGCAGGCGCGCATACGGCGGTGGCCGGAGACCATCTCATAGCCGCCGTCCTTATGGGGGATGACCATGACCGGCTCCAGCACGCCGAATTTCTTGATGCTGTCCACCAGGTCCCACATATCCTTGTTGTCGCGGACCGCGAAGGGGTGCCCCTCAAAGGGCCGGATATTCGCCACCTTCATGGTCGTGACCGTCTCCGGCTGGCCCTCCTTGGTCAGGGGGATTTTCAGGTCTTTGGGCAGTTCCTCATCCTCCGGCTCCTTCCCAGCAGGGGGCTCCGAGGTCTTGTCTGCCTTGGCGGGCTCCTCCGGGGGATAAGGGACCAGCTTGCCGGGGATCGGCATGAGCGGCTTATCCCGGTGCCCCTTACGGTACTCACTGGCTTGGGCAAGGGACATTTCATACACATCTGCCCGGACCTCCAGCATCCCCGCCTGCTCCAGCGCCTTGCAGCGGTGGAAACCGTCTACCAGTTGAAATTCGTCCTCCTTCTCGCTCTTGCGGAGAATGACGGGCTTTTGCAGGCCGTTTTTCTTAATGTCCGCGATCAGGCCGCTGTAATCCTTGCGGGGCTCGTCCTTGACATAGGTGCCGGGCAAAGGTTTGATTTTGGAGAGGGCAACGAAACGCAGGTCGGGGGATTGCGGCTCCTGCTCCTTTGGTTTGGCCGAAGTGTCTGCGGGGGCCTTGGACGCCTCTTGTTTTTTCCCATCCTTGGGCTTACCAGGATCAGACACAGGAGACTTCTTCCCCTCGACAGGCTCTGCGGGCCCAGACGGGCGTGGGCCGCCACTGCCGTCTATTTTTTTATGGGCATCAATATTAACGAAGGTGTCCAGATTGCTGTGGAGCTGCCCCTTTTCCTTGAGTTTGTCCGGGAGATTCATCACTGTGGCGTTTATCGTCTTGATACCCAGTTTTTTCGCCGCGGCAAGACGCCGGTTGCCGTCAATGACTTCATATTTGCCATCTGCGGTCCGGTTGATGTTAATGGGCTTTTTCAACCCATTTTTGCGAATATCCTCGACTAGCATCTGGAAAGTGGGGTCATTTTCCGCTACCACAAAAAGGCTGTTCTCCATGATTTCATCCACAGGAATTTGTAATACGATGTTGACACCATCACTCTGGGATTTTGCTGTATCAGGTTGACCGGCGGATTCCTTTTCCTCCGCGGGGGCTTTGGGGGCTTCCTGCCCCTTCTTCCCGTCGGCAGGCTTGGCGGAAGCGTCCGCAGGGGTCTTGGGGGCCTCCGGCTCCTTCTTCCCATCGGCAGGCTTGGCGGGGGCGTCCGCAGGGGTCTTGGGGACCTCCGGCTCCTTCTTCCCATCGGCGGGCTTGGCGGGGGTGTCTGTGGGGGTCTTGGGGGCCTCCGGCTCCTTCTTCCCATCGGTGGGCTTGGCAGGGGTATCTGTGGGAGCCTTGGGCACCTCCGGCCCTTTCTTCTCGTCGATAGGCTTGGTGGCTCCAGCGGCAGGCGGCTTTTCCGTCCCTGGAGGTGCAGATGTGTCCGGCGGCGCGCCGGGGACCGGGGCGCGGAACGCTCCGATCAAAGGGTTTTTCTTGGGGTCTGCCATAGTCGTTTTCCTCCTTTATGTCGTGGCGTTTTATTAAAAACTCCCCTCAATTTGAGGGGAGTTTTACTCGTTTGGGACGATCCGTGGGAAAACCGCCCTTTGGGTGTGCTTGGCGGCGGGCAGGTCGGCCAGTGTGGACGGGAGGCCGTCAAAGTCCTGGTCGGTCCCCAAGATTGAGGCCAGCAGCACAACATCGGCCCTGTCCACGCCGTACCTCTCCGCCAGCCAGTCTAGGTATTCCCGGCGGTTGGAGTAGTCTTTTGTTTCATAACGGCTCATAGGGACTACTCCTCCTGTTCATTCCCGCTGTGGATAGGAAAAGTCATGCTGGACTGCCGCCTGATAATAGGGACTCATTGTGACTGGCGCGTTATATAGGGCGGTCAACAGATAGGCGCGGATATTACGTATCTCTGTTGTGTTGCGTCTCATGCAGTCAAACACATATTCCAAATGGCCATTGTCCAACATTTGCAGCCGCCCTTTTACCTGCTCGGCCGGCATTTCCGCCCCTCCAATGCGAAAGGTAGGCCGGGGGCTGCATAGCGTGTCCACGATCAGCTCTGTCACGCTTTCCACGTCCTCGTAACCAAACTGCTGGCAGAGAAGGGGAAATTCGATTGCTTCTTGCACTTCTCTCCGGCACTCGCTTCGATCTATCCATCTGCTCTCCGGGACTGTGGCAGATGGATGGATAGATGGATAAAGCTGACTGAGATCAGTCTGATTAGATTCAATATAACTTGCGTCCGATTTTCGGAAGTCTGCACTTCCGATAACCGGAAGTCTTGACTTCTGTTTTTCGGAACTCTTGACTTCTGATTTTCCGAAGTCTTGACTTCCGAAAATCGGAAGTCTGGGAATGTCTTGCGGCACAGCGGGTTGGGACGGTATGGTGCGGGTGATGAAGCGTTTAACATAGATTTTGGTGGGGCGGCCCTGCCCCTGCTTGACCCGCTCAATGAGGCCGAAACCTTTCTTGCCAGTGTCCAGTTCTGCCAGGAGCCGGACCGCCTTTTCATGGCCGCAGTTCAGGTCCTCTTGTATCTCGTCCAGGGTGTAATAGATGAACACACGCCCCATATCGTCATACCAGCCGTTTTTGGCGGACAGGCCCATGCGGTCCAGCAGGAGGCCGTATAAGAGTTTTGCGTCTGTGGACAACTTTTTGAACGCCTCCCCGGTAATGAGTTGTCGGGGAATCCGGTAAAAAGCAAATTGATTGCTCTCATCGCCATAGTAATAATCGAAGTTCATGTTCTGCCTCCTGTCGTTTGGGGATAAAAAAAGGGCGTTCCTTTCGGAACGCCCTTAGGGGATTAGGGGGATGGCAATCTTCGGATATATCAATCTGTGAGGAGCAAACGAAAGACATATAATTTGGGCTATTCAATCTCTCCATGAATCTCGCGCACAATTCCCTCACGCAATAGAGATTCAATGACCGTTCGCAATTCTCGTATTTTTTCTACTGCCACTTGTCCTGTTACTAATTTTCTAATTGCATTCAGTGGCTTTATTGCTTTTTCAGATGGTGCTTCAATTCCAAGAAAATGTTCAAAATCCACATTAAAGTGATAGATTTGTCTTGTGAAGTTGTTTCTTGACTCTACTATAAACTGATTAATGACACGCTGTACTTCAGAAGTATCCATGTCAAACAAAACAGAGTGAGCAATTCCAAGTTTTCCAAATAGGTTCATATATCTATTAATATTGAACTTACCCATTGCGTCTAAAATATATATGCCTTTTTCTTTTAGATCGCCCCATTCTGTTGACAGCAGATAATCAAAAACAGCCTTCTCTGTGGCACCTTCACATACAATAACGACATTTGCAAAAAACATTCCGGCTCTTTCTGAATCAATCCACGATAAATATCGAAAGCTTTCTTGTTCCAATAATTCCGGTGCCTCTGGATCTTTATCTTTATATGGTCTATATGCTCGTTCAGAGATAGTACCAGTTTCTCCATGTCGTTTAATTTCACCAAGAAGAGACAAGTTTTCGTGAGTAAGTTCTTCGACATCAGTATGACTTAATTGATATGCAGTTGTTTTGCCCTCGCTTTTATCGAGTCTAATGATTTTATCAAAGTCTTTTATATTTCGGGAGGCAAATGTCGTAGAGTGGGATGTAACAACCACTTGCATATTATCAGTACGGGAAAGCTGCTCAAGATTATAATTCATCGTTTCCTGTTGTGATATATGTAAAAACGCTTCTGGTTCCTCAAAGGCGATAATAGTCAAGTTGGGAGCAAATTCTTCACTGATATTGGGCGTATGATCGATATACTTAGTGGAGAGTTTTATAAGCGTGTAAATCAGGTTCCGTTGAAATCCCTGCCCATAATTTGAAAGTTCGACTTTACTATCAATAACCCTGTCAATCATTGAAAATTGTATCTGATTTTTGATAATCGTATCAATATCGGTAGAAGCAATATCAATATCGCACGAGATTCCCCATGATTGGATTTCGTTATTAATATCATTGGTAAGTGAGCTTAGTGATAGGCCATTCGATGTAACTTCGTCTTTGATTACCCTCGAGAAGTCTGAATACTGTTGTTGCAATTTTGTGAAAGCCGAGCTTGATTTTGCTATATTCTTAACTACAAACTCAATAATACTTTTCAAGGGAGATGTTCCAGATGTTTTGGTAATGTCCTCTATTTTATTTACTGCGGGAATGTAAATCAAATCACCGATTTTCCCAAGCGATACATTTTTTGCCCCATAAAAATTCCTGTTGGACAAGACACCATGTTCATATGCAAAAATATTGCTATTTGATGCTTTGATTGGAAAATCTTTATTATCAGTCTTAAAGATTCTTCGCAGTTTAAGAAACCCATCCGCTGTTTTATATTCTTCTTTGAGAAGCGCTTGCTCACTCTCCGTCGTAGAAAACGTTATTTCAACCCATGACTCGTTATCAGTAGTCTGTATTTTAGGAAAATCCTCTGCGTCATTAAACTTTATTTTGTCATAAAATAAACGCAACGCAGCCAAAATATTACTTTTCCCTACATTGTTTTGACCAATGAGGACAGAATAATCAGCCATATTAATGGTGCAATCAAGTATTGAACGTATATTATGAACTTGCATCTTTGAAATTTTCATATTCTACCTCAAATAACAGTAATCCATTACAGTGTGTTTGGATTGTAAATGTAGCAAAATTGCCCAAATGTACTTTTTCTATTTTAATAATACCAAAAACAAGCATTAATCGCAATGGGATAACCAGATAAAAAGCAATAAGGCTATAAGGCATCTCGATTCGAGACACATTATAGCCTTACTAGGGAATAGCGCAAGCACGGCAATCAGCGGATATATCAATCTGCAAAGGGAAAACGAAAAAACTCGTTTTAACGAAAGTTAAAACGAGTTTTTTCCGTTTCCTTGTGGTGGAGATAAGCGGGATCGAACCGCTGACCTCTTGAATGCCATTCAAGCGCTCTCCCAATACAAGCGTGTACGCACCCCTCAACACACGCTATTGAGAGGGCGCTTTGATACACAGGGGAGGCAGCACTCTAACTGGTCGGAGTGTAATTATAGGATTTAAAAGAAACCCAGGAATATCAACGGTTTGCAAGCTGTCAACAAGACGTTTTAATCTTAATCTATTCTATGTATTGTGCAATCCTGTGATATTCATTTTCAAATAAATCTTTTCTTTGTAATAAAATCTCATAGCCATAGTCATATGCAGGAGATGGGAAAAGATTAGAACTTTCAAGTAAATTTCCGCATCCAATCCAAGATATAACATTATCAATCCGCAAACGGACAATTCCAACTATATTCGAAGAAATATCAAAAGACACCCCGGAATTATGTATATTGCGTCGTACAACTAAGCCATGTTGAGCATGGGGGCGAAGAAAGATAGATGGCAGAGAAGATCTTAAATCAATAGTGATAATATCGTTGCCCACATAAATTCCCCGTTCGACAGGAGCGGCATTATTATCAACTGCAACAAGTAACATATATTGATAAATGCTTTCTTTGGGGTCTTTGGCAGTAACCAACTCAATTGGATTGACCTGCCGCCTTTGATAATAAAAATATTCATTCATATTTTTTATTTTCTTAAATTGGTTGAGCCCAAACCATAGCGCGATCCAGTGGTTGTCCACTAAATCGACAAAATGAGTAGAGTAGCCATAATGTTGAAGCAAGGCTTCAACAATCAACGAGGGATTCTTCATGCCCTTAAAACCAGCCAGTTTTGCTACTTTGGAAAACTTTTCATCACCAATAGCGTTATTAATAGCAGTATTTAATGCTTCTTCATACTTGTAGCAATTTGGGCGTCGAGAGATACTTGGTAAAAGAGATGAATGCAAACGAACCTCTCCACGATAAAATACATCACCATAGTCGGTATTTAAAAACTTTGCATAACCGATCAGTTGATTCAGCGCTCTATAATCCGAGACCTCAAAAATTGAGACCTCATGATTTTCTGCAAATTTGTGCATTCCGACTTTTTCTATATATGGACTCGAAATGTTTTGAACGATTTGAGGAGAAAAATTTTTTGAAGGCGTAGTAGTTCGTGTTTTTCTCTCAATTCTCTCGGATAATTTCATAATCTTAACCGCCTAAAATAATCTTGACTACATCAGTAAAACACCGTTTCCTTTTATCTTGGGTCCGAGTGTGCTCATAGGATTTGAAGGAAAACCAGTAATATCAACAATTTGCAAGTTGCCAGCAAGAGGTTTCTATCCAAGGAGAAAACTCTTATACCCGTAGAGGGTTCATGTTAGTTCCATTTTTTGTCTATCATTAAGTATTCTCTTGTAATCTTTCGTATTCTATCGATTTTGGGTTGATGGTGTCTGCTCTTCCGTTGAAAACTATTATAAATTGCCTGATGTTGAATTGGCAAAGGATCATTTTCACTTGCTTTGCTACCAATATTGCAAAGTTGAATAATAAATTGCTCTAAAGTTGTTTTCATAATTACTTTAAGATTATAAAAGATATCATTACGCAGTTCCACTAATAATTGCTGGATTGAAGATGGTATAAATGGGTTGTCTATAAAATGATCGAGCGTTTTCATACAATCAGAAAATTGCTTAGTTAAGTATAAGCATTCAATATCTGCAAACCCTGATTGAGCTTTCTCATATTTCTCCTTCGAGTGTGCCGTAATCTCATTTTGAACGGACTGTTCATCCGGTTTTTTCTCAAATACGCTTGGCAATTTAATAGAGGATAATGTTCCACTTTCCTTTAAAATAAGCATACCACCCTTATTTTCATCAACGATTTTGCCTATCTCATCATCCTTTAAAATGAACCCATATTCTTTCATGAGTAGGTAAGAGTTGCATGCCACAATTCCCATATAATCAATTTTGAAATAAAAGTTAACCCCATCGTCATATAAAAAATCCAGTAATTCTACTAATAGATCTGTTTGACGTTTTATTACTTCCGTGTGCAACGGTTGTAGCAAAGTAAAGCGGGCACGCCGGTAAGTTAATATGGCTACCACAGTAGCAGCAAAAGTGAAAACTATCCACAATATATCTTTGATAGTTTCAAGATTATTGATAAGCCAGGGCCACATACTATTATACTCCTATCCTTCTTAAGTTCAAAGTAACAGGAAACGGTCATTTTAAACCGTTTCCTGTTATTTTTGGCCCGAGTGTAATTATAGGATTTAAAAGAAACCCAGGAATATCAACGGTTCGCAAGCTGTCAACAAGAGTTTTTATTCCATAAAATTAAGACTATGTTAGGCTGAAATAAGGGAAAGGTTTTCGTTCCTGTTTCTCTCACTCCAACGAATAACCTTTGCATCATAATTGATGAAAGCATCTTCTACGCCGCGACCTATGCTATTTTGATCATTCAAAATGACAATAAGCTGACTATCTTTTTTTCGAGACGGTTTTGTATCATTCCATGCAAAGAGAATATTTCCCATGCTGGATTTGTTTGGATTGTTGATAGCCTGACACAATCTTTCTGGCTTTGTTTTTGTCCGTTGTAATAAGAAATCGTAACTATGGGTAAAGCCAGAGGTTCCTGTGAATTGTACATTATCGGAATAATAGATTTCTTGTTCCTCAAAAAATGCTTGAATATCATCAAGGAACAACGATGCAACTTTAGACTTAGTGATAGCAAACATATCATCTATTCTCAGAATTGCTTGAATAAATAGATGCTTTTTTTGAGCAAAACTTTTTGTAGGAGCTTTGGCTGTAAGCTCATCGCCATTTAGCCGGACGCCGTATTGATTTAATATCTTTTGGAGATATATCTTCCTATTTGGCGTGAATTGAAAGCCGCTCATTTTTAGCGCACGAATTGTTGCACTATCATCCGTAAAGAATATATCATCCCCATCTTGCCGCACATAAATTTGCAAATAATCATTGGCATTATCTAAATATGGGGTGGTAATCTCGTAGTATTCTCCAACTCGTTCAAATGTAATTTCACTTTTTAACCATGCTGCGTATTCATCGACTAACTTTTGAATATCCACGACATCACCCCCGTGCTAAATTATAAAAGTTCAAGTTGATAAGAAATATTTGGAGGTTCAACTACATTAAATTTTTCTAAAAAACTTAGAGTGTTTTCTACAAATTTATCTTTCTCAATATCATCGGCAGGAAAAGCAAATGTTCTCCCAAAGCCTTCTTTATAAATGTGCCAATGGCTACCAGTGATTTTTTCCCCATCAGGATTATAATGTACTGTTGTTGGATTGATATGCAATTCTAATAACATTATTCCATTTTTCTTTATTCGGGCACCCATATTATATTTATATGGCTGGATTTTTGCTCGATATATATTGATTGAAAAAATATCGGTTTTTGTATCTCCAATTACGTCAAATTCTTTTGTAGCTCCACGCGCTGGAAAGTTGATTGCATCTATCAGGGAGCGTTTTAACATATCTAATAGCCGTTGCGCTTCATCTTGTGTGAGTTTTTCAGCGCCCATCAAATCACTCCCTCACTAATTTTGTTTTAGTCTACCATTTTTATCTCGAAAATTCAAGAGGGTTTGCATTTTTGTAGCTGGCAGCGCCGCCCTATGGAGACTACGGGCGGCGTTTTCATATATCAAATTCAAAGGAGGCGGTACGATCCCCCTGCCGGGCTGAAATGCCCGGCTTTTTTATTTCCAGAGAAAATCGGCAATTTGTAGAAAATAAACTGCAAACTTTGTGCAAGACAACAAAAATGAAGGAGGCTTGAAAGTGGAAGAAGAAAAACTGAACACCGGCCAGGGTGAGCAGATCACGATGGATGAAGCCGTTACCCCCGCTGAACCCGGCCCGGACAAGGAGGCCCCCGCCGCGCCGGAGCAGGACGGTCCCGCCCAGCCGGAAACTGGCGATGTGGCGCTGAACAACGAGGCCGAGGCTGCCGTTCCCGGCGAAGAGGCCAAAGAGCCGGAAACTTCTATCCCCGGCACGGAGGAAAAAGCGCCGGAGGCCACCACCCCGGGGGCGGACACCCGCCCGGAGAACGTAGAGCAGAAACCGCTCCACCGGGGCCGCCCCCCCAAGAGTAAGGAGGGGCCGGAGGCTGGTAAGGGGGACAAGGCCAAGAAAGACCGCCCGGCCAAGGATAAGACCACCCCGGCCAAGGGCAAGGCACCGCGAGACAAAGTGTCCCAAAGTAAGGCGGGCAAGACGGCCCCTGAGCAGCCCGCCGCCAAGGAGGGCCCTGCCGCTCCCGCCAAGACCGAGCCTGCCACTCCTGTTGTGGACGAGCCCACCGAACCCGCGCCCCCTCCCCGGCCTGTGGAGGAACAGAAGATCGTCTATCTGAAGCTCTCCGAGCTGCACCCGTTCCACACGTTCCGGGAACACCCCTTCAAGGTGGTGGA
>CANQHN010000049.1 GCA_947623745.1 uncultured Oscillospiraceae bacterium | reverse complement strand
GATTGGCGATTTTCATCCGGCCAAAATTGGCGATTTTCGCCCGGCCCGGAATGGCGATTTTCGCCCGGCGCTAACAGTGGTGAGCTTCTGGAGAAAAAACCTTGAGATAAACACGCTGAAAATTGGTAGAATAATAAGCACTCTACAACAAGGAGGGCCTATTATGCCTGCTGAAATGTCAAGAAATCACATCATTACCCCCGATTTGCTCCCAGCTTTTCTTGAGTTCCTGCACGAAGAGGAAAAGGGGGACAACACGATACAGAAATATGTGCGGTACACCCGCGAGTTTCTTGTTTGGTTGAACGGAGCCCCGGCAACCAAGGCGGCCGCCATGGCCTGGAAGGATGCCCTGCAGAGCAGCGGAAAGTATGCGGCCACTACGGTCAACGCCAAGATTGCGTCCATCAACGCTTTCTTCAAGTTCGCCGGCTGGGAGGACTGTCAGATCAAAGCCCTCCGGCTTCAGCACCGGGTATTCCGGGACACGAACAGGGACCTCACGGTAGAGGAATACAGATGCCTTGTGGACGCCGCAGCCGCCAAAGGGGATCACCAGTTGGCCCTGGTTATGGAGACCCTCTGCGCCACCGGGATCAGAGTATCGGAACTCAAATATATCACAGTAGAGGCGGTAGCCAACAGGCAGGCAGTCATCTCCCTCAAAGGGAAGGTGCGGACCATCATTATCCCGGGAAAGCTGTGCAGAAAACTACAGAAGTATATCCGCAAAAACAAAATCGCCTCCGGCGAGGTGTTCCTCACCAGAAGCGGAAAAGGTATGTCCAGGCGGTTGATTTGGGAAAAAATGAAGCGGCTTTGCCAAGCCGCCGGGGTGGAGCCTTCCAAGGTGTTTCCGCATAATCTGCGGCATCTGTTTGCTCAATCTTATTATAGGGTCTACCACGATATTGCGAAGCTGGCGGATATCATGGGCCATTCCTGTATGGAAACGACCCGCGTCTATCTCATCTCCACCGGGGCAGAACACGCACGGCAGATGGACAAGCTGGGGCTGGTCAGTTAGAGAACGAACAGAACACAAAAGATGTGCGCAAAGCCGTTGAACCGTAGGCGTCCGAACAAACACAAGTATTTTTGCTTGGTACATAATAACATACTGTGAGCTCTTTTGCAAGAGTAAAGCAGTTCTTTTTTTGCGGTTTTTTCTGCTCACAGGAAACGGACGTTCTTTTTAGGCGCACAAAACCAAGGCTGCCGCAGAAAATATTGGGGCAGCCTTATTTCATTGCGCCCTGATAGGCACTCCCGGCCTTCTCACGAGCCCTTTTCCCGGCTATTTTACCTTCCCTCACACGCCGACGGCCAGCAGAACAGCGGACGCCGGCATCATCTTTTGTGTTCTGTCCGGTCAATGGACCGCCGTTTGCCCTTGAAGGCAGAGGCAAGCTGTACCGGACAAGAATCACTCTGTCGGTCGATGAGGGGGTATTTCAATGCGTACTGTATGGAAAAGGCTGTGGGTCACGCTCATGGCGCTGTCACTCTGTCTTCAGCTTCTGCCGGGTCTTTCTCTGACGGCAAGGGCGGCTCCGGATGACCGGGAGGAGGATGCCCAAAATGAAATGGATACCAATTCTACAGATGATGGAGACGGCGCGATTTCCGAGGAAGAGCTTCAGTCGCTCAAGGACCAGGGGGTCGTTTTGGCTGCCTTTGATACCGAGGAAGAAATGCTTGTCTGGCTCCAAAATCAAAGCGGTGTAGCACCTATGTCGGACAGCGGCTTTGAGGGCCCGTCCATAGGTGACGAATACGGCATCATGCCTACGGCCCTTATGGAAGGGAACGTAGACCCTGCGTGTTTCTACTTCACGGTTTGGAGCGCCAATGAGGCAGAGAAGAAATGGGAGTATGACGATTTCGACGAAATGGCAAGTGCCCTTGACGTCACAGTGACATCGGGGAGCCCCTGGCGGGGGCCGGTGTCCGGTGAACTCAGTGTAGCGGAGAGCAGTTACCCAACGATCACGGGCTACCGGCTCAGTACGATTCGCATCGAGGATACCATCATCAGGCTGCTGGGCAATGTAATAGTCAGCGGTGAGACATACATCTATTTCTCTGCTCTGACCACAACCGGCAGGATGGCCCATATCGTACTGTCTGGCCCGGACCGCTATGCGGGTACTCCACATCCTATCGAGGTGCGCTACGTTCCCGAGGAATATCAGGTCAGCTATGAGGTCTATATCGATGACGATAAACAAGATCCCGGCGATAAGACCTATGGCCTTGACGCAATTTTTGGCCGGGACCGGCCAAGTTCCACCGTTGATTGGGACTACTCCTTCCGTGTGTCCGTTCCGGCAGGGTTTGAGGGGGAAGTGAAGGTATCCGATGATGCAACAGCAGAAGAAGAAACGATCTATCCCCAAAGCTGTGATGGCAAGTCCGGGTACGGCGACTATAGCTTGGGCGTAGAAGTCAAGTATAAGGCCCGGACGGACGGCAGCAGCCAGATTGGCGCGCAAATTGACACGGATGCCTCCGACGCGCCAGCATTCTTTTCTTTGAACGGCACCTATCATCCGACGGCGGCTGAGAAAGCGACCGGAGATCAGCGCGTCAGAGTGATTTTGAGACAGAAAGAGGAGATCACCTTTGACCCTACCTTCTGGCTCAATTCTGCGAATATAAGTAGTCGAATCGATAACACACAGAATCTCAACAAAAAAGTCATTCTGGATAGGAGCAATCTATCCTATACAGCTCTGCCAAAAGGAGAGTCCGGCGGCTGGATTGGGACGAACGGGTTGTTGAATTATCAGTGGGCGTTTGTGGGCACAAGCTCTCCTTTCCCGTTCGTATGGAGAGTTGACGCATTGGAGATCAATTGTAATGGCCTTACAATCCCCTTGACCGAGAACAGCAAGAGGGAGGGCGAAAAAGTGACTTTGCTCCCCTCCGGTATGAAGGTGACCCTTTCCTATGACAGAAAAGTGGGAGTGGCCTATTCATACACGCTCAAAATCGAAAACATCTATTGCAACATCGTTATAACCGGAGGCAGCCTGGTAGACGATAATACTTTTGAGTCAGTTCCGACGAAGCTCACCGGCGTCACGGCGGAATACTGGAATGGGACAGGGTGGGCCCCGCTGATTCAGTCAAAGCCGGTGAGTAAAAGCTCGTTCCAAATCAGTTCCGGTCAAGTCGATGAGGGCAATTTCAATGCGAACCTCCGTTTCAAGCTCCTGGAGGGCTATGGCTGGCCCGGCGATGACCCAAATAAAGCTGTCGCCGCCTCGATTGACAATCTATATTATGCGGGAACAATAAGCAACATAATGGGTCCGGATGATAATGGATATTACTATACAACGCTGAATGGGTCAACGTACTGGACCGGCAACCGTACAAACATGACATACCTGTTGAGCATCGAGGCTGTGCCGAAGAAGTATTCCGTGGTCTATCTGGACGGAGCGTCGGCAGACATCAACAGCGAAGCGAATGTGGAAACTGTCACCAATATGCCGCGTTTCAATTCCGGCACTACCGAAGATGCCAACAACGGCCTTTATTATTCTGCCATCCCCGGCGCGGGGGGCAGCAATACCGTTCTGATCAATGGAACGATACCCGTCAACACAGATTGGAAGAATGGCACCAGCGCGGCTGAGTTTCGTGGCTGGGTATTGACCGATAGGAACGGCCAGCCATACGGCTGGGAGGACGGTAAATTTATCGCAGAAACGCAGGATGAACTTCCAGACCAATATCCTATTTTCACTCCCAACAGCCTGGCTGAGTTGGAAAAGCTCTGCCAATGCGCGGAGGAGACGAACTCCACAACGCAGACCTACAAGATCTATCTGACCGCGCTGTGGTCGGCTGGGGCGCCGGATTATGGATACTATTTGACATTCAACTACATAGACGAAGCCGGGGAAACGCATTCGCGGGCAGATCCCGGCGTCAGCGGTATCGCTGCCAGTGAATTTTCGGAAGAAAATAATGTAGATGGCTGCGGGACGGATTATAGGCCGGGCCAGTACTACATGGAAAGGAAGTCCAATTACTACCGGCTGGAACCCATGGATGGCCTCTCCGTGGTGTTTGACCCGGACTCGGCCGAAGCGGTCATCCTGCGTGACCGATACCTGTGGTACAGGTTTGATGCGGGCCGGAGCGGCAGCGGCGAGGAGTATTACTGGGAGAAGGTCCGCAACGGCGGCGAGGTGGCGGTGTGGATGATCTCCACGCTGGGGCAGCTGGACATCAGTAAAACGTTGAGCAATCCAGCTTTCGCGGAAGGCGTAGAGGACTATATGTTTAATGTATCCTTTACACTGCCCGGCGCAGACATCCCGGAATCAGTGGGCAATGAGACAGAGTTTTTCGGCGGTGGTTCCTCTTATACGGTAGACTGTATTATTCGCGGTCCGGGAGGCGCACAGTCCGCCGGCTCCATTGAACTCACATTGGAAGACGGAACGTATACCGGAGAGTTACATCTGAAGCACGGCCAGACCGCATCCATCCCCCTTCCCGCCGGAACAACGTATACGGTCACAGAGGCGCCGGGGGCCTGCTATGTGCTGGAGAGAGTGACCGGTTCCGGTACCAGCACAGAAGACGGGAGGGGCCGGAGCGACGTTATCACCGCCAACACGGTAAACTCTGCTACGTTCACAAACGCCTGCACAGGCACGCTTGCGGTGAGCAAAACCGTGGCCGGCAACGCTGGGGACACCGGGAGGGAATTCCACTTCACCGTGACCCTTTCCGATTCCTCTGTCAATGGCCGCATGGGCGATATGGAATTCACCGACGGCGTGGCCAGTTTTACCCTGAAGCACGGGGAGACGGCTGTTGCGGTCCTTCACCCCAGCGAGCGGGAGGTTTCCTACGAAGTAACGGAGGCTGAGGCTGACCGGTACGGCTATACCACCACCAGCTCCGGCGCCACGGGGTTAATCCTGCCGGGCCGGGACGCTGCAGCCGAGTTCGTCAATACGAAAAACCTGTCCCCGTGGTGGCCTGACAGAGATCCGGACGGGCAGTGGCAGCCGCCCGAGGGCCTGGACTACCTGGACCACACAGCCTATATCGCCGGTTTCCCCGACGGGCTCGTTCATCCGCTGGACAACCTCACCCGCGCCCAGGCGGCGATGATCTTCTACCGTCTGCTGACCGATGAAGCCCTCCTGGAGCACCAAACGACGGAGAGCCCGTATCCCGATGTGCCGGAGGACGCCTGGTACGGTGAGGCCGTAGCCACATTGAGTCATATGGGTGTCATTAAGGGTTTCCCGGACGGCACGTTCCGCCCGGGTGCAGATATTACACGTGCGGAATTCGTGACGATTGCGGTTGGCTTCTTCTCCTTCCAGGAAGATGGTGCGGCGGACCAGTTCAGTGATATTGCGGGACACTGGGCCAGAACCTACATCAACGCGGCGTCGGTCCACGGACTGATCCACGGATATCCGGACAGGACCTTCCGGCCTGACGGGAAGATCACCCGGGCGGAGACCATCAGCGTCGTCAACAACGTCCTGGGCCGGAAGCCCCACGTGGACGGGATGCTCGGGGATATGATCACCTGGCCTGACAATATGGACCAGAGCCTTTGGTACTACGCGGATATCCAGGAGGCGACCAACTCCCACACCTATTCGATGGATTTGCGGCTTCAGGATGGCGTGTATGAGAGGTGGATCGGAATCATTTCCGATGATCGGGAAAAGCGGAAGGAGGTGGCGGGCATATGAGAATCGCCTATGACAGGCGCCCTTTGCGAGACGGGACCAGCAGCAAAGATTCGCGGGAGGTACGCGGATGAAGAGATCCACATTGAGAGGAGTCCTGATTGTCTGTGCCGCTGCCGTGCTGCTGGCTGGCGGGTTCCCGCTGGTCAATCATCTGGCGCGTATGCGCGCAAAAACAGCCGCGGAGTCCGGCGACGTCACCGCCCCCACAGGGAACAGAGCCATATATCAGGCTGTGACCATCGGCGGCCGGGAATATCCTTTGAACCCGGATATCTCTACCCTGCTCCTGATCGGTGTGGACGATATGGAGCTGGAGCAGCATGAGGGTTACCGGAACCAGGCCCTGGCGGATTACCTGGCCCTGGTCGTGTTCAACAACGTGGAAAAGACCTGCACGATTTTGCAAATCGACCGGAACACCATGGCGAAGGTCCCCGTGCTGGGGGAGGGCGGGAAGCTGATCGGGACGGCCACCCAGCAGATCTGTTACGCCCACGCCTACGGCAACGGCCTGCAGCTGAGCTGCGAGAACGTGATGGACGCGGTGAGCCAGCTGCTGTACGGGATCCCCATCCGAAACTATGTGTCCCTGACCATGGGGGCCATCGTCTCCCTGAACGACACGGCGGGCGGCGTCACGGTCACCATAGAGGACGACTTCACCGGCGTGGACGATACCCTGATTCAGGGGGAGACGGTGCATCTGATGGGGGAACACGCCTACAACTTTGTTCACGCCCGTATGCAGATGGCCGACGACGCCAACACCTCCCGTATGCGCCGGCAGGCCGCCTATGTGACGGCCCTGGCAGAGGTGCTCCGGGAGAAGGTACAAAAAGATTATTCCTTTGCCGCGGAGCTGTACCGGGCGGTCGAGAACTATATGGTCACAAACTGTGTCCTCGATAAGCTGGCCAGCTTGGGAAGAAACCTGTCGGCATACACCCTGGAGGGATTTGTTTCCCCAGAAGGACAGAATGTGCGAAACGAGCTGGTGGAGTTTTACCCGGATGAGCAGAAGCTTCAGCAGCTGGTGATCGACCTGTTCTGTCTCCCGGTCCAATGATGCAGACGCGGCACCCTGCATCTTCATATAGATAGCAAAATCCAAGATTTACAAAGAGAGGAGAACACCAATGAGGAAGTATATCAGTTTTTTGCTGGCGCTGACCCTTTCGCTGTCTCTGCTCCTGTCCGGCTGCGCCGCTGCCCAGATGGAAGACCGAGCGAAAGTGGAGGACCAGCCTGGGGAGGACATGGAGACTTTGGAGACGGCTGAGGAGAATATGCAGTCCGCGGATGGCGCTCAGGTGAATCTAATGTCTGCCAACAGCACTGAGGATCAGACGCTGGTAGGCGATCCGCTGATCGGCAAGCTCGGATTCGATTTGCGCAATGTATATGTGGTGAAGGAAGCCGACGCCGACGGTTATGTCGTCACCATCCTTGATGCGAAAAAGACCGATACATCAGGGAACGTATGGAAATACGGGATCGCCGCGTATGACAGGGCGACCGGTAAAGCTTCGAATATAGAGCGGTACCAATGGATGACGCCGGACAGTGCTGGCCGCATTACGTTCCAGGGGGTCAGCGAACCAAGTTTCATTCTCACGTCCGCCAAAAGCGCGGATGCCGAGAAACACACGCCCGCCGAGTATTACAACATGACAACCGACCCGAACGCCAGGGGATGGCCGTATGTGCTTCCCACAGAGAACATCTACAATCTCATGGAGACGGTCAAAGACAGCGATGTCATCAGGTTCGGCAGCGAGATCGTGATCTACCACACAAAGGACACCCGGGAATACGCGCTGTTTGACAACAGGGGCGGCAAGCTGATCACCGAATGGAAGAAGGGCACCGGAGGCGAGGTGCATTTCCTGCTGAAATCGACTTCGGCCAATACGGTTGTCGCGGTGACACGGATAACGGAAAGCGCGCTGCCGTATATTGTGCCGTACATCCCGCCGGTGATCCCGGGAGCGGACCCCGCCAGGACAAGGGCGGGATTCAGCGAACGTACCGGGAATGCCGTACTGACTCTTGAGGCGACGCCGGGGATGACCTATGCGATCGCCGCCGAGGACGGCCACATTCTGAGCCATGATGAGCGGATGCAATGGGGGATCACGGCGGAGTCAGAGTACGGTATCAACGTGATGGCGGATGATACGAACTTCTATGCCACTCCGGCGGACGGCTCGAAGATCCTGTTCCGTGTGCCGCCGGGAGGCAGATACTTTGTCGTCACCCGCCTGCCGAACGGGACCACCAGTATGCCGACCACGCCTTATCAAACAACCACCGTAGTGAACAATATAAGATTTGTAGCGCATTGGGACAAAGCCCGCAGGAGCTGGATCACGGTCGTTACGATATACCCCGCCTCCTCCTATTCGGAATATGCGCTCAGGGCCAAGGCGACGCATATCACGACCCTATATAAAAGAGCGGTAAACGACAAGGTCGAGATCGAATCGTACATTCTTTACGCCAAGGATCTTGACATCCTTGCCCGTCCGATCCCGCTGCAACCCTCGCAAGGCGACAACACCGGCACGCCCTCCCCGGGCCGGGAGGGAACGCTTCCCCCAGTGCTGGATATGCCGGTCAGCGGCACGGGTCAAACAGCGTCGAACGGGGGCATCACCGCGGAACCGTGGAGTCCCCTTGGGAATGGGGAAACGGCGACGGCGGCGGCGCTGGCATCCGAGGCAGGCAAGAATTTGGACCCGAACGTCATCAGCGGCGCGGTGCCGGTCATCGTCCGGGTGAAGGACGTGGAAGATCCGGTCACCCTGATCGTCTTCTATGACTGGAACAGCAAACCCACTGCGGCGCTGTACTACTACGGGGACAACTGGTATACGGCCAAGGTTCAGAGCGCGCAGGGCGGCAAATTTACGGTGTCCTTTGAGCAGGGGTTCAAGGGCAGCATCAGCCTGGATGCGCTGATTGAGAAAGCCACTTAGCGGCAGCCCTGTTTTAGAGGCCCGGGTCGGGCATCCGATTCATAGCCTGGATGCCCGGCCCGGGCCAATTCGCCGAGCAAAATAAAACTGTACATGACCAAGGAGACCATTACCATGACAAGAAAAGAAGAAAGCATGGCCGCTCCAGTGGCCGCCGGGAGGGAGCACGATGAAATTCGCCTGTAACGCGCATCTGCGCGTCGCCTATGAGACATCGGAGGAGGTTATCCGGAACGTGCCTCGCTCTCCCAACCGGGCAATCGCCACGGCGGATGTGTTGGAGTTCGTGAAGAAACGGTACTGCCCCAAAATCGAGCTGTATTCCCGCTCCTTCGCTGGGCTCACTGTGCCCGCGGGTTCGGTGGGCGCCAGCGGCGCGATGATGCGGATCGAGGCTGACGGAGCGTCGAAGTCGGCCTGCATCGTGGTGAACAGCGATATGCCCGCCACATACCAGCGGTTTTGCCTGTTCCAGCAGATCGGCCATCTGGCGACCCTGCCGCCGGATATCCCGGTGGACCCTCAGAGCTACCATGTGTGTACCCACATCAACTACGATCTCACATCCATCTCTGAGAAGGAGTTGGATAATGACTACTATCTGATGCGGGAACAGGTGTCCAACGTGTTCGCCCTGCGGGTGCTGATGCCCGGAGAGCAGTTCTACTGGAAACTGCGGGAACTTGACAGCGTCCAGGAGGCGGCCAGGTTCTTTGGCCTGACGACGGACGCGGTGATTTCAAGAATGATGATTGGAGTGTAATGAGATGGAAGAAAAACTGAAATCGACGAAACCATCCGCCGTGGAGGCCATCTCTTCAGACGGTCCTCCCGGGGGCACACTGGAGGACTTCAAGATTCCCCGGAGGGAGATCGATGGCTCCACGATAGAGCGGCTGGAGATCTCCCGAATGAAGGAAAAGGTCCGGGCTGAACTTGAGTTCAACTAAGGCCGTCACATTGAGATCAACCCCGGCCTGCATCCATCGGACACCGACCGGGGCTATGCAGCTTTTTTTGCTGAAAACAGGGAAAGTATTGTCCTTTTCCCTTCTTCCATGCAATGTTTTTTGAATGCCGATGGCTGGCGTTTTGAAAAACATGCTCCTATGTGCGGCACACTTGTCATTCAGTTTTTTCGCAGAGTTGGCCCATCAACGTATTTTCCCTGAAATGCTCCTGCCCCGCTTGGCGTTTGCCTTGCAATGACTGGGGTTTCACATATGACAATTGCGAAGCACATCCCAGTTTGACTAAAAAGCTTGACTGCTAATATTGAGTCCTATAGCCGACAGCTTGTCCATATTTGCCCGTTTCAGCTCCATAGAGGAGTGCACATAACGGTCCAGTGTGACGGAGGTATTGGCGTGGCCGAGAATTTCCGACAGGCTTTTGATTTCAAACCCCGCCTCCACGCAGCGGGTGGCGAAGGTATGCCGGATCGTGTGGAAGTGGACTCCCTCCAGGCCGCACTCCTTCGTATATTTCGCCAACCGTATCTGCACCAACCTTGGCTCCATAAACCGTTCGGTACCAGTCAAAAGAAACGCGGCCGGGCGATGGGGATCAAAGCATCCGCAAAGCCTGGCCGCGTCGTCAGTGAGAGGGATCGTCCGAATCGAGGTGTCGCTTTTGGGCCTGCCGATGATGACCTTCGTTTTCCCCTCGCCGGTACAGTCCACATCCCGGAGCCGCTGCATAGTGGCGGCCACATGGATCGTCTTATTCCGCAGAGAAACGTTTTCCCATCGCAATGCGCAGAGTTCTCCAATTCGCAGCCCTGTCAGCAGGGCCAGCAGGATTCCGAATTTACAAGTGTCCGTGTCCTCCTGAAGATAGTCAATAAATCGTTGCTGTTCTTCCAAGTCGAGGACACGGACTTCTTTTTTTTGCTCTTTTGGGTATATGACTTCGACTGCCGGGAAAATTCCGGGGTATTGCCTCGCGGTATATTTCAGGATCGAGTGCAGTACCATGAGAATGTCCCGGACGGTTTTGGCGGCGAGGCCCTCACCCAGAAGCTCCTGCTTGAATCGCTCCACAAGCTGTGTACTGATACCCAGGGGGAAACAGCCGCCCAGTTTAGGAAGGATATGCTTTTTCAGAATGAAATCATACTTGACATAGGTGGACTCCTTGACCTTCCCCTTCTCCAACTGCAGCCACTCCTCGCAGAAAAAAGTAAGTCTGTGCCGGCTGCCCGCGGCAGGCAGAGGTGTGTTGTTCAGCACAGCGGCCTTATATTGCGCCGCTTTTTCCTTTGCCTCCTTATACGTCCTGCCGTAGCAGAACCCGTATTTGATTTTCCCGGAAAGCTCGTACCCCTTGATATAGCGGGCCTCCCAGCGTCCGTCCTTGCGTTTGAAGATATTTTCGCCTTTTCTGGCCATGGTTAAGATTCCTCCAATATGGTTATGTCCGTTTCATTATAGCGGGTTCGTGTGGGCCGTTGACCACGCAGTTGACTGCGTTAACGCTCATATGCGGCATTTTTTAGGCTAAACAGGGGCGAGACACCTTGCGCGCCAGCCATTTTCGGTGAAAATTGCAGAAAATAGATGTTGAAAAAAGGAGCTTCGTGTTGTATAATGAACCTAATTATGGGGTGGTACTTGTGTTCTTTGATGGGCCAACTCTGCGAATCGTCGATTGGGCAATTCACAAAGCTGGCCCTGCGCTTGTTACGCGGCAGCAAGGGTAATAAACAAGCCGTGTTTGAAAAGAAGCCCTGGAATGAGCGAGGATGTGATTGCGGGTAAGACAGTCAGGCAGCAGCACCCCAGGCAGAGATACTCCCCGCTTTTATTCCGGGGGCCTGTGTTCGGTCCGGAAATGAAATAAGGGGGAGGCGCTGCCTCCCCCTTCGTGGGGGTACCCCCACGAAAACCGCTGTCACCGAATAAATCATGGAAAAAGGAGTCTCCGGAATGTTATGAGGAAGGGGTAAGGGGTTGTGCTGGCTGAAATAGTTAAAACAGAGCAAAACGCCCTGGAGCCCACCGGATGGAGCGAGGCGCAGGAGGCCGGGTTCCAGATGACCTTGGAGGACGTGGAGCGGTTCCTGGATGCCATGAAGAGGAAAGGCCGCACCGCCGAGACGGTGAGCCGCTATCAGAATGTTCTGGAGCGCTTTTATCGGGATCTGGCGGAGGGAAAACGCATTCAGAGGGGAACCCTGGCCCAGTGGAGGGAGGAGCTGCTGGACAGCGGCGTCGCTCCCTCCGGCGTCAATTTGATTCTCACGGTGTGCAACAAGTTTCTGGATTTTGCCGGCCACAGGGAGTGCCAGGTGGCGGACCAATTGCCCGTTGGGGACAAGCTCCAGCCAGAGCTGACGAGAAGCGAGTATCTGCGCCTGCTCCAGACGGCAAAGCTGCTGGAAAAGGAGCGCGTCTATATGCTGGTAAAAGTATTCGGCTCCGTAGGCCTGCGCATCCAGGACCTGCCTCTGCTGACAGTGGAGGCGGTCCGGGAGGGAAAGCTGATCTCCGTTGTTGGAAACCAGAGGCAGACGGTCCGAATCCCAAAATGCCGCCAGGAGGAGCTACTGGACTACGCGAAGCGGAGCGGCGTCTCATCCGGCCCGATTTTTGTGCAGCGGAACGGCCAGCCAGCCAACCGCTCAGAGGTAGCCGTGAGCCTGCGGAAATTGGGGGAGGCGGCCCATATCCCGGAGGGAAAAGTGACGGCGCGCGCCCTGCGGAAACTGTGCCGCCAGACCCGCGCCAATATCGAGGCGAATATGGATCTCTTGGTGGAGCAGGCCCTGGAGCGCCAGCTGGAGCAGGAGGAACTCACCGTGGGGTGGGACGTATGACAGAGGCGTATTCATCCGAAAACGGCAAATGAGCGCGGACGGATGGCAGGCGGAAACCTGAATTGCCTGACCTGAGCGTCGATGCGCGTGTGCTCAAAATACAATCATTCAGTTTACTTATACCGACATGAGGAGAAAAACCAATGGAAAAACAGGAAATGCAGCAACTCGATGAACAGGAGATCGACCTGCTGGAAGTGTTCTATGTACTGTGGCGTAAGGCGTGGGTCTTGGTTCTGGCCTTATTTCTCGGCGCGCTGGCTGCGGGTTTTATTACATTATTCTTCATGACGCCTCAATATGAGGCCACGTCAATTATATACATCCTTTCTAAGACTACCAGCATTACCTCTCTGGCGGATCTGCAGATCGGCAGCCAGATGGCGGCGGACTTCCAGATCATCGCCACTACCCGGGAGGTGCTGGAACCGATCAGAGAGCAGTATGACACCCGCGGCGTATTTGAGGACTACGAGGATTTTGTGGAGAGTGTTGATGTAACAAACCCAACTAACTCCCATATGCTGCAGATCACGGTGACCTATCCGGACGCGTATGTATCTGCTCAGATCAGTAACGCCATCGCAAATCAGCTGAAGATCCAAATCGCGGAGGTCATGAGTACGGACTCACCCTCCACAGTGGAGCGGGCAGTAGTACCGAAGGAGCCTGCCAGCCCAAGCCTGCTCATCAACACAGCGGTGGGTGGTCTGCTCTTTTTCGTTGTGGCTGCGGGTGTAATCTTGTTGGGTCACTTCATGGATGACACCATCAAAGATGAAGAGGATGTCAAGAAATATCTTGGTTTGGATGTCCTGGCTGCAATCCCCCTGGAGCATACAGGAGACAATAAGAAGGCCCAAAAAGCGAACAAGAGGGCCCAAAAACGGGTCACCATCTCCGTTGACAGCAGCGGAGGCGCTGGAAGGAGAGTTTCCAGATGAGTCGAGGCAGGAAGGTCATATTCTGGTGTGCTGTTGCGGTCATGGTGATCTCAGGAGCCTTTTTTGCGGTCAAGGCTGGCAGGCTGGCATATAACGCTCAGACCTACAAGGAAGTGCAGGAAAGAGCGACTACCCCCGAGGTACCGCCGAGTACATCCGAAATAGAGCCTTCGACAGAACCCGCAGCGGATTCAGAGTCAGAGTCGTATGTTTCACCCATAGACTTCAACTGGCTTCAGGGCGTCAACAAGGATATCTACGCATGGATCGAGATCCCCGGAATGACAATTTCCTACCCTATTGTCCAGCATCCTACCGACGATGATTACTATCTGCACTACACCATAACAGGGGAACAGGGGCTTCCCGCTTCGATTTACACGGAGCCATCCGTTAACAGTAAGGACTTCACCGATTTTAACACCATCATATACGGGCACCATGCCGGCGGCGGCCTGATGTTCAGCAATCTGGTGGATTACCGAGATCAATCCGTCCTTGAAAAAAACCGGGATATTATCATTTATACGCCGGAGAAAGAGTATCACTATAAGATCTTCGCCGCTGAGTTGTTCGGCAATGAGTACCTTCCCTATTTCTATCCCTGTGATACCGCGGAGGGCCGACAGTTTTACTTGGATGCGCTGGCCAACGTGAGAGATATGAACAGCTACTATCTGGATGATGTAGAGGTCACGCCTGAGAGCCGCATCATCACCCTGAGTACCTGTACAGGCAATTCCTCCAACCGGATCACCAACAGATATCTGGTGGCAGCTGTGCTGGAGGATGAACTGCCGGCGGTGGGGGATACATAAGGATGAAGAGAACGATTGCACCTCTTATTCTGATGTTGCTGTTGCTGCTTTCCTGCACAGGGTGCTTTGGAGGGGCAGATGAGAGTCAGCCGCCACCGGAGCAATCAGCTGCGGCGAGTTCAGATGACGAGCCGGATTGGGGGAGTACGGTACTCCTGGATGGGAAGGCATACCGTCGCCGCACCGACCTGAAAACAGTCCTGTTTCTCGGGATAGACAACACCCACACCGTCGAAGCCGAAGGGATCCAGGTGGGGAACCAGGGCCGGGCGGACGCTGTGGTGCTGTTCATCCTGGACAAGACGGCGAAAACCACCCAGGCGCTGGCCATCTCCCGGAACGCCATGACTGAGGTAGATATATACAAGGGCAACGGCGATTTGGCCTACTCGGGCGTGATGCAGATCAATATGCAGTACGCTTTTGGAGACAGTCCTGCCCGCGGCAATTTCCTGATGAAGCGCACAGTGTCCGAGCTGCTATACGACACCCGGATTGACGGCTGTCTGTCCATGACCATGGAGGGCATCGCGGTCATCGTGGACGGAATGGGCGGGATCACCATCACCCTGCCCAAGGATTATACGGATATCGATGAAAGCTATGCCGCCGGTGCTACTGTGACTCTGGACGGCGCCGCGGCGGAACGGTTCGTGCGGTACCGGGATATCAACATCCCGGGCAGCGCCGAAGACCGCCTGGAGCGGCAGAGCTGGTTTGTTCACACCCTGTTTCGGCAGATGAAGGAGCAGGGAAATTTGGAGGAGCAGCTGGACTGGATGCTGGAGACGGCGGAGGAATACATCGAGACTGATGTGGACGCCGAGACCATTAAGATGCTGGCAGACTATCAGATGCTGGACGAAACAGAAAAGGTCCCTGGGACCAACAAGGCGGGAAACTTCCACGACGAATACTATGTGGATGAATTGGCGCTGAGAGCGCAGATCGTAAAGCTGTTCTATACACCCGCCGAATGACACAGTATTCACCAGCGTGAAAGCGCTGTTGGATAAATCTTTGAAGAAAGGAGGAACCCGAAATGAGAAAGTTCTTGAAGATCGTGCTCGCTTTGAGCATGATCGCGTGCCTGACCAGCACGGCTCTTGCCATCTCCATGACAGCTCTTGCTGACGTAGGCGAAGCTGTGGGGCCCAACGGTCCCGTGGCCGTGACGGAATCCGCGCCTACTGAGACTCCCACTGCCACTGAGGCTGTGGAGGTCCTGAAGGATGTGGCTCCCGCCGGGACCAAGGCGGAGGACCTGTCCATAGTGTATTCTATGGACCTGTCCGTTCCCGCTAAGGACCTGCCTGTGACCATCACCTTTAAGGTGAATGGCGCGAAGGCTACCGACGACGTCTATGTGCTGCACTTCGACGGCAGCGCGTGGGAGGTCGTTGCCCACGGCAAGGGCGGCACCATTGATGCCACTTTCACGAGCCTGTCCCCTGTGGCGGTGGTGCTGCAGGCCGCTGCTCCGGCCACCACCTCTGCTCCTAGCACTGGTGCCAGTGGCGGTACGACCGGCACTCAGTCCGACGGCAGCACACCCACCGCGCCTCAGACCGGTGCGGACATGACGATGCTCTATGCTGGTATTGCCGTGTTTGTGGCCGCGGGCGCTGTGGCTCTTGTGGCACGCAAGAAGAGATCCGCCTAAACGAAAGAGACCCCAAAGTCAGAGGGGCCTCGGCTTCTTTGAAGGCGAGACCCCTTTGACGAAGGGAACATGGGGGAAAACGACATGAAATCAATTGCGGACATCCACTGTCATCTTCTCGCGTATGTGGATGACGGGGCGGAACACACGGCTGAGATGGAGGAGATGCTCACGTCCCAGGCGGAGCAGAATGTGGAAGTGATTTGTTTTACGCCCCATCTCCGCACAAAGATGTTTACTTCCAGCGATGATGATATTTACCGCCGGTTTGTTCAGGCAGAGGAATTCGTTCGTCGGAATCAGCTGCCCATCCGGCTGTATGTGGGCCGGGAATACTACTGTGATGAGAGCTTTCTGAAGCGATTGGAGTTTGGCGGCATCCTGACTCTGGGAGGTGGAGACGCCCTCCTGATTGAGTTTTCGAGCCGCTACGATACGGATACCATTTGCGAGTATATCCGGCGGACTGAGCAAGCCGGCTATCTGCCGCTGGCAGCCCATGTGGAGCGGTATCCGGCCATTGGCGCTGGCGTTGACCAGGTGAAGAGACTGATCGACGCAGGTGCAAGGATACAGATCAACGCCGGCAGTTTGCTGGGACGTGAGGGGCTTCGGCAGAAACTGTTCTGCTGGAAGCTGTTGAAACTGGGGCTGGTGGATGTGGTCGCCTCTGACGCCCACGACCCCAAATACCGCCCCCCTATATTAGGGGAGTGCGCACGCAAAATCGAAACCAAAATGGGACAGGCCTGCGCCCAAAAGGTGCTGTGGGATAACCCATTGCAGATATTATCGCTGTAGACGGAGGAGAGAGCCTTGGAACAGGTGGAAGTGAATCTGGTGGAGCGTATCGGCCTGGATATGCCGGAGCTGCCATACGAGATCAACGAGGAATTGAAGGTGCTGCGGACCAATCTGCAGTTCTGTGGCATGGATAAAAAGGTGATCTGCGTGACCAGCGCAGTTGCCAGCGAAGGGAAAAGTACAACAGTGCTGAACCTGTGCCGGTCCATCACGGAGCTGGGAAAGAAAGTGCTGCTGATCGACGCGGACCTTCGGCGATCTGTCCTGCGGAAGAAAATCACAAAGGGGAAATTTAAGTACGATCTGTCCCACTACCTGACCGGTCAGTGTACGGCGGAGCAGGCGGTGTGCAAGACCACCCAGAACGGCTTGGATGTGATTTTTACCGTGATAATCCCACCCAACCCCTCTGAGCTTCTGGGCAACAACCTGATGAAGCAGCTGCTGGCTACCATGCGGCAGCAGTACGACTACGTAATCATCGACACACCGCCGCTGGGTATGGTGGTGGACGCCGCGGTGATCGCGCAGCACTGCGACGGGTCAATCATCCTGATTTCGGCCGGAGACGTGAGCTACCGGGCGGCGCAGGACGTGGTGCGCAAGATGGAAAATACAAAGTGCCCGGTTTTGGGCGTCGTCCTGAACAAAGTGGACCATAGGAAGAACGGGAAATATTACGGGAAGTACTATGGAAAATATTATGGGACGAAATACAGCGGATATTATTGAGCCTCGAAACACAGGGACGTAACGTGAAAATGCGCGGCGGGGGGTGACAGACTGTGATCGAGCTGTTTGAGCACAACCGCATCGCGTATGAGGCGGCGGTGGATATGCTGCAGAGGACCGGCAAGGCCGCGGTCGTCCACCCCACGGGGACGGGGAAATCCTTTATCGCTTTCAAGCTGTCTGAGGATAATCCTGATAAGCGTATCCTCTGGCTGTCGCCTTCCGAGTACATTTTCAAGACCCAACTGGAAAACCTCA
>CANQHN010000048.1 GCA_947623745.1 uncultured Oscillospiraceae bacterium | reverse complement strand
GCCGCTTTACGACAGGTCTCCACACTGCCGCACCGCGAGCCGCGCGGTCTTTTTTCCTCCTTTTTGTATGTGCGTCCCGCCCATGAGGTGGAGTGGACGGGCGCCATGGATTGAGTGGGGCCGCCCCAAATGAGACGCCCTCTGGTGTTAAGATACCATAAATTTTTTCTCCCTTCTAGAGTACAAAATATCCAAAATTTTAATGTCGATTTTGGCACTTTTGCCAATGGCCCGCGAAGTTCTTCTGCGGGCCGTATTGCGTTCCGCCGCCGGTTTTGGTAGAATAGCTTGCAGCCTCATCCATCTCATGAAAAAGGCAGGGGACACAGCGATATGGCAATCATGACAGACCGGGAAAACGGCGTGATCTCCCTCCAGACCCGCCGCACCACATATCAGATGAAGGTGGACCAGTTCGGCGTCCTGCTGCACACCTACTACGGCGGCAGGATCGGCTCCGACGACATGTCCTACCAGATCTGTACCCTGGACCGGGGCATGTCCGGCAACCCCTACGAGGCCGGCAAGACCCGGCGGGACTACTCCCTGGACGTGCTGCCCCAGGAGTACAGCTGCTGGGGCACAGGGGACTACCGCCCCAGTGCCCTCAAAGTGCGCAACGCCGACGGCAGCCGGGCCGTGGAGCTGCGGGTGGTGGACTACCGGGTGGAGGAGGGGAAGTACACCCTCCCCGGCCTGCCCGCCGTATATGCCGAAGAACGGGAGGCCCAGAGCCTGTTCGTGCGCCTGGCGGACCGCTACACCGGCGTGGAGGTGGAGCTCCAGTACGGGGTCCTGCCTGAACTGGACGTCATCACCCGCGCGGCGAAGATCACCAACCGGGGTGGCTGCGCCGTGGTGCTGGAGAAGGCGGCCAGCCTGTGCATCGACTGGCAGTTCGAGCGGTACGACTGGATCACCTTCCACGGCCGGCACTGCATGGAGCGCATCCCCACCCGGCAGGCGCTGCGCCACGGCGTTCAGTCCGTGGGGAGCACCCGGGGGGGCAGCAGCCACAACTACAACCCCTTCACTATCCTCTGCGAGCCATCCGCCACCGAGACCGCTGGAGCCTGCTGCGGGTTCTCCTTCCTGTACAGCGGCGACTTTCTGATGGAGGCGGAGGTGGACCAGGTGGACCAGACCCGGCTGGTCTGCGGCATCCACCCGGACAGCTTCGCCTGGACCCTGGAGCCCGGGGAGAGCTTCCAGACGCCGGAGGTGCTCTTCACCTACACCGACGGGGGGCTGGGCCAGCTCAGCCGCACCCTCCACCGGGTCATCCGGGAGCACGTGTGCCGGGGGGAGTGGGCCCACAAGCGCCGTCCGGTGCTCATCAACAACTGGGAGGCCACCTATTTCGACTTCACCGGCGACAAGCTGGTCCAGATCGCCCGGGAGGCCGCCAGCCTGGGCGTCGAGCTGTTCGTGATGGACGACGGCTGGTTCGGCAAGCGGGACGACGACAACTCCGGCCTGGGGGACTGGTTCCCCAACGAGAAAAAGCTGGGCTGCACCCTGAGGGAGCTGGGGGAGCGCATCAACGCCGCCGGGATGAAGTTCGGCATCTGGGTCGAGCCGGAGGCCGTCTCTGAGGACAGCGACCTGTACCGGGCCCACCCGGACTGGGTGGTGCAGATCCCCGGGCGGAGGCCCTGCCTGGCCCGGAACCAGCTGATTTTGGACTTCTCCCGGCGGGAGGTGCAGGAATATATCATCGAGCGGGTCAGCGCCATCCTGAGCAGCGCCCCCATCAGCTACGTCAAATGGGACTTCAACCGGAGCATCAGCGACAACTTCACCCACAGCCTGGACCCGCGGCACCAGGGGGAGTTCAGCCACCGCTACGTGCTGGGCCTGTACCGGGTGCTGGAGACCCTCACCCAGACATTTCCCCACGTGCTCTTTGAGGGCTGCTCCGCCGGGGGCGGGCGGTTCGACGCCGGGATGCTCTACTACACCCCTCAGATCTGGTGCAGCGACAACACCGATGCCATCAACCGGCTGGACATCCAGTACGGCACCTCATTCGGCTATCCCATCTCCACGGTGGGCGCCCACGTCTCCGCGGTGCCCAACCACCAGACCGGCTGCTCCGCCCCCCTGTCCGCGCGGGGGTGCGCGGCCATGGCCGGCACCTTCGGCTTTGAGCTGGACGTGACCAAGCTGACCAGCGCCGAGAAGGAGGAGATCCGGGGGCAGATCGCCACCTTCCGGGAGCACTACGACCTGATCCAGAACGGGGACTACTACCGTTTGGCCGCCCCCGGCGAGGGCTGCGCCGTGTGGGAGTTCGCCGCCCGGGACGGCGGTGAGGCCCTGGTGCAGGCCGTATTTACCCGGGTAGAGGGCAACCCCGTCCCCTTCCACGTCCACCTCCAGGGCCTGCGGGCCGAGGGGCGCTACCGGGTGGGGGTGACGGACCCCGACCCCGTCCAGGGCAGCAAGATCTCCAAGCTCTGGTTCCCCCGGGAGTGTGTGGTCTCCGGCGCGGCTCTGGAGCGGGGCGGCCTGACGCTCCCCCTGCCCCGGCGGGAGTACCAGGTCTGGCAGGTGCGCCTCACCCTGTGCGGGGAGGACGGGCAGTGAGGCGGCCGACCTCCGGGCGGCGGCGCCTCTGGACCCCATAGCGAATGAAATCAGGGCCGCCCGCGGTATGCGGGCGGCCCTGATTTTGTCCTGTTTGATTTATGGATTGGCGGCCAGCAGGGCGTCCACCTGCGCCCGCTCCGGCATGGAGCGGATGGCCCCCTTCTTGGTGGTGACCAGATAGGCCGCGGCGTTGGCGAAGCGGAGCATGGTGGTCAGGTCCGCCTCGGTCAGCCCCTCCAGGCCGCGCTCCAGCACAAAATTCTGGGCGCAGGCGCAGAAGGTGTCCCCGGCGCCGGTGGTCTCGATGGTGCCCCCCAGGCGGAAGCTGGGCACGAACACCCGCTTGTCCTGATAGTAGGCGTAGCTGCCGTCGGGGCCGGCGGTGATGTTGAGCAGGCGGATGCCCGGGAACTGCTCCCGCAGGATGGCGGCCCCCTTGTCGAAGTCGGTCTGCCCGGTCATGAACTCCACCTCGTTGTCGGAGATCTTCACCACGTCGCTGTGCCCCAGGCCCCAGGCGATCTGCTCCCTGGCCTGCTCCAGGTCCCCCCACAGGGGCGGGCGCAGGTTGGGGTCGAAGGAGATCAGTGCCCCGGCGGCTCTGGCCAGCTCCACGGCCTTTTTGGTGGCCTCCCGCACACCGGGGTGGGTCATGGACAGGGTGCCGAAGTGGAAGATGCGGCAGTCCGAGAGCATCTCCCCGGGCAGCTCCTCCGCGGAGAGCATCATGTCCGCGCCGGGGTTGCGGTAGAAGGAGAAATCCCGGTCCCCGTTGGGGAAGGTCTTGACGATGGCCAGGGTGGTGCGCACGTCCCGGTCCATCCGCAGGGCGCTCAGGTCGATCCCGGCCTCCTCCGCCACCTGGCGCAGCTGGCGGCCGAAGATGTCGTCCCCCACCTTGCCGACAAAGGCGGTGCGCTTGCCCAGCTTTTGCAGCATGGCCAGCACGTTGCAGGGCGCGCCGCCGGGGTTGGCCTCGAACATGGGGTTGCCCTGGGCGCTCAGGCCCCCGTCGGTGAAGTCGATGAGCAGCTCGCCCAGTGCCACTACGTCAAATCTCTTTGCCATTTCCGTATCTCCCTTCTTACTGATCTCAGCGGATCTTGATGTCGTATTTCTCCACATCCAGGACCACGGACCCCTCCGCGGAGAAGCGGATGCCGCTGGCCTGGGTGTCGGTATACAGAATGAAGGTGGCGGCCTGCTCGCCGTCGTTGAAGAACAGCTCGGCGCTGTACCGGTCCAGGACGGCCCGGATCTTCAGCTCCCCGCCGCGGGGCCGGACCTGAAATTCCCGGACGTGGACGATGTCGTAGGGGAAACCGCACCGGCTGCGGTCCACCCGGACGGTGCCCGCCTCGGGGCGGTAGCGCACGCTGGTGAAGTGCTCCCCGCCGGCGGCCAGCTTCACCGCGAAGCGCCGGTAGCCCCCCGCTCCGGGGCGGATGGTGAGGGTCAGGTCCAAAATCCTGCCCTGGACGCCGGGCAGCTCCATCTCCCCGTCGGAGAGCTCCACGCCCTCATAGGACACCCGGTCCGTCCGGTAGCTCTCCAGCTCCCGCACCGGATTCTGCACCAGCCGCCCGTCCCGGACGGACAGCTCCCGGGGGAGAGTCATCTCCCCGAAGCAGTAGACACCGGCTGGCTGGCTGGAGGCGGTGGTCCAGTTCTGCATCCAGGCGATCATGATCCGCCGCCCGTCATAGCTCTCCAGCGTCTGAGGGGCGTAGAAGTCGATGCCGTAGTCCACCGCCTGGACCGTTTCCCGGGTAAAGCGGTACGACGCCTTGTCGTAGGAGCCCAGCAGGCAGGCGGTGCCGTAGCCGGCGTGGAACTCCAGGCCCCGGGGCGTCATCTCCTGGGGGCTGACCAGCAGCACCTGTTTCCCGTCCAGGGGGAAGAAGTCGGGGCACTCCCACATCCGGCCGTACTCGTTTTTGGAGGCGTCCAGCGCGGTGACGAACTCCCAGCGCAGGGCGTCGGCGCTGCGGTAGAGCAGCACCGCCCCGCTGCCGTCGCCGGTGCGGTTGCCCACCACGGCGAAGTAGGTCCCGTCCTCCTCCCAGATCTTGGGGTCCCGGAAGTCCAGCACGCTGTTCCCCTGGGGCACGTCCCCGGCGGAGATCACCGGGTTGCCGGGGTACTTCTCGTAGTCCGCCCCGTCGCCGATGGCCACGCACTGGGCCTGGTACTCCAGCAGGGCGCCGTCCTCCTGCCGCACCCGGCGCACGCCGGTGTACAGCAGCAGCTGCCGCCCGTCGGGCAGCTCCAGGGCGCTGCCGGAGAAGCAGCCGTCCGGGTCGGCCGGGCTGTCCGGGGCCAGGGCCACGGGCAGCCGCTCCCAGCGGATGAAATCCCTGGTTTTCACGTGGCCCCAGTGCATGGGGCCCCACAGGGTGGAGTAGGGGTGATACTGGTAAAACAGGTGGTACTCCCCCTTGTAGCGGGAGAACCCGTTGGGGTCGTTGATCCAGCCGATGCCGCCGGTGACATGGAAGGCCGGGCGGCCGCTCTCCGGGACCTTCGGTACGTACTGCGCCTCGAAGTCGCGGGCTCTCTGCAGGGTCTCGCTGATCATGGAATAGCCTCCCAAAAATGAACATATCGGGCCCCCTCCGCCGCGGGGGCTGAACGCCGGGAAAACGGTCCGATGCAGCGGGAATGCCCGCTCTCCGGCGGCACAGCATCAGTGCGACGCTATTATAGCGGATATCGCGGGAAAATGCAATGGAGCCTGTAGGATTTCCGCCGGGTTTTCCGGGCAAGAAAACAGCGTGCGGCCCGCAGGCCGCACGCTGTTTTTATGACTGGAACTTTGCTTACACCACAGCGGGCTCCAGCAGGAGCTCACCGGTCTCGTAGCGCTTGGCGCTGAAGCGGCGGATGTCCAGGCTGTCCTCCTGGCCGGTCAGGTGGTTGGCCACCAGGATGGCCACTCTGGGGGACACCATGAACCCGTGGCCGGAGAAGCCGCACACGCTGTAGAAGCCCTTGGCCTGCTCCGCCTCGTCGATGACGGGGTTGCGGTCGGGGCTCAGGTCGTACTGGCCGGCCCACTGGCGCACCACCCGCAGCTTGCGCAGAGCGGGGAGGGCCTCGCAGATGACGGCGCAGTTCTTCTCCAGGAACTGCCAGCTGGACTGGAAGTTGAAGCTGGGCTCCTCCTGGGGGCCGATGCCCATGACGAAGCTGCCGTGGGGCACCTGCTGGACGTAGTAGGAGCGGACGAAGGACATGACCATGCAGTCCATCAGGGGGGCCACCGGCTCGGTGACCAGGGCCTGGTGGCGCTCGGAGGTGACGGGCACGTCCTGGCCCACCATCTTGGCCAGGCCCGGCGCGCGGACGTTGGCGCAGTTGATGACCAGCCGGGCCTCCACCGTGCCCTTGTCGGTCTCCACGGCGGCGATGTGGCCGCCCTTCACCTGAAAGCCGGTGACGGTGGTGTAGGTGGCGATCTCCACGCCCATGCGCTGGGCACCCTGGGCGTAGGCCTGGGTGCAGTGGAAGGGGTTGGCGTGGCCGTCCTTCTGGCAGAAGGTGGCGCCAAACATCCCGTCGGTGTTCAGGATGGGGACGATCTCCTTGGCCTCCTTCAGGTCCACCGCTCTGGCGTCGATGCCCAGGGCGTGCTGGACCTTCAGGTTCTCCTGGAACTGGGCCCACTCCTTCTCGGTGTAGGCCACCAGCAGGTAGCCGCCCTGGTGCAGCTCGCAGCTGTGCTGATAGCCGGTGTACTCCTCCAGGTTCTCGAAGATCTGGGTGCTCTCCAGGGCGATCTGGGCGTTGAGCTCGGAGCCCCACTGCTGGCGGATGCCCGCGCCGCAGCGGCCGGTGGCGCCGGAGGTCAGAAAGCCCTTCTCCACCAGCAGCACGTCGGTGACGCCCCGCTTGGCCAGCTCGAAGGCCGTGGCGCAGCCCACGATGCCGCCGCCGATGATGACTACATCATAAGCCTTTTTCTTCACTTCTGGTCGCCCCCTTCCTCATACGCGTCGGCAAGCACACCCATGGGGATGGGCTTGATGGGCGGGCGGAAGGAGGACATCATGACCTCCTCCATGGGGATGTGGTAGTAGTTGGACAGCTCCTGGGCGATGAGCATCCGGCAGGTGCGCCCCTGGCAGGGGCCCATGCCGGCGCGGGTGACCCGCTTGATCTCGTCGATGGTGCAGTACCCCTGGTGGATGCACTCCAGGATGCGCTCCCGGGTCAGATCCTCACAGCGGCAGAGAATGGTGTTGCTGTCACTCATCCCGATAGCCCCCTTCCCGAATGTTGCGCACTTCCATGGACAGCTCCTTGGGTACCTCCAGGCAGATGGTGTGGGTCAGGTTCCGGGCGCTGCCCTTGATGACCTGGACCACCTTGAACCAGCCCAGCTCCTCCCCGGCCCGGTTCAGGCCCATGGCGTACTGGCCGGCCTGGGGCAGGGGCAGGTACTCGAAGGGGAGCTTCACCAGGGCGGTGTCCGCGCCGTAGGTCTCGTCGATGATGAAGATAGCCAGGCCGGGGCACTTGGTCAGGCACACGCCGCAGCCGGTGCACAGGTCAAAGTCGATCTTCGGGCACTCGTTGATATCGTTCCCCATGGTGATGGCCTTCTGGCGGCAGGCGGCCACGCAGGGGTTGCAGGGGATCTTCTGGAAGCACTCCGCCATAGCCACAGGGCCGAGCTTGCGGCGCTGTGCGGGGGGCATGACGCCCTGGAGGTCCTCCTCAGTGGGAATACCGGTAGAGATTAACATGTACCACACCTCCGTCCTGTTTCACTTTCTCGATGCCGGCGTTGATCTTGCCGCCGGTGGGGCCGGAGCGGAGCTGGCGCAGCTCCTCCATGGCCTCCTGGCGCAGCCGGGCGGCCTCCTCGGGGGAGTGGCCCAGGCTCGCGGCGGCGGAATAGCCGGCGATCTTGCCCTCCACCATGGCGGAGGACGCCTCCTCAATGCCGGTCACGTCGCCCGCGGCGTAGATGCCGGCCTTGGTGGTCTCCAGGTCGTCGCTGACCACGGGCACGTGGCCGGACAGCTCCCGGATGTACTTCATCTCACACCCGGCCTGCCAGCACAGCTCGGTCAGGGGGGTCAGGCCCACGGCCAGGCAGATGGCGTCGCACGCGATGGTCTTTTCAGTGCCGGGGATCTGCTGGAACTTGTCGTCCAGCTGGCAGATCACCGCGCCCTCCACCTGCTCTTTGCCGAAGGCCTCCTTCACGGTCCAGCCGGTGAGGATGGGGATGCCGGCCCGGCGGATCTTCGCCGCGTGGACCAGGTAGCCGCCGATGCGCGGGGCGGCCTCCACCACGCCCGCCACCTCCACGCCGGCCTGCTTGAGCTGGTAGGAGACGATCAGGCCGATGTTGCCGGAGCCCACCATCAGCACCCGCTGGGCGGGCTTGACGCCGGCCACGTTCATCAGGGTCTGCACCGCGCCGGCGCCGTACACGCCGGGCAGGTCGTTGCCGGGGAAGGCCAGGAACTTCTCCGCCGCGCCGGTGGCCAGGATGGTCCGCTCCGGGCGGAACTTCAGGTGCTTGTCCCCCTGCAGGGCGGTGATGACCCCGTCCTCATAGCAGCCCAGGGCGGTGGTCTCGGGGAGGATCTCGATGTTGGGGTCGGCCTGGATCTCGTCCAGCAGCATCCGGCCGATCTGGAACCCCCGCTCGCCGGCGTGCTGCTTCTCCGAGCCGAAGAACTTGTGGGTCTGCTTGACCAGCTGGCCGCCGGGGACGTAGTCCCGCTCCAGCATGGTCACCTTCGCCCCCATGGAGGCGGCTGCCTGGGCGGCGCACAGCCCGGCGGGGCCGCCGCCTACCACCAAAACTTCCACATTGCGGATCATGGCGTCACAACTCCTTTCCCCTGCTGCTCCTCCACGCGCATCCCGGGCTCCACCCGGGTGACGCAGATGCGCACGTTGGGCTCCCCGTTCACCGTCATGAAACAGGACGAGCAATTGCCGATGGCGCAGAACAGTCCGCGGGGCCGGTGCAGCTCCGGGCTGTGACCCAGGCGGCGCACGCCCGCGGCGTGAAGAGCGGCGGCGATGGTCTCATTCGAGTAGGCCTCCACCTCCTGACCGTTGTAGAAAAAGGTGACCTTTTCCCCCCGGTCAAACTGCAGTACGGGATGCTCTTCGATTCTCATTGCGGGTACCTCCTTTTTGCCTCAAATATCATACACGGGAGGGCGCGGCCTCGCCCGGGCGGGGGAACCCCCGGGTCAGGCCTGATCCGTCCCGATCTGACCGCGATATTCCCGTGGCGTGACCCCGACCACGGACTTGAACGCGCGGATGAACGACGAGCCGTTGGTGTAGCCCACCTGGAGGGCCACGTCCAGGACTCGGTAGTGGGTGGTGGCCAGGATCTCCTTGGCCTTTTCGATGCGCAGGGCCTGCAGGTACTGGCTGGGGGTGCAGCCCACCCGCGTCTTGAACCACTCGGTGTAGTAGGCGGTGTTGTAGCCCTCCATGGCGGCCAGCTCCGCGATGCTCACCGGGCCGGCGTAGTTGGCGTGCAGGTAGCGCAGGGAGGGGGTCTGGTGGCGCTCCACCAGGCGGTCGTACAGGTAGTAGAACAGGTAGCGCAGCGACTCCTGGCTGTGCTTCTCGCTGCGGATCTCCCGCTTGATCAGGTCCACCAGCAGCTCCAGCTCCTCGTCGATGTCCACCACGCAGTTCTCCGTCAGCAGCACCAGGTCCACCGGCTTGACCATCTCCGCGGGGATGTTCAGGGTCAGGGACAGGCCCTTGCAGCTGTAATCGTGGGGCACGCCGGGGGGCACGAATCCGATCTGCGCCGGGGTCAGCTCGTAGGCGCGGTTCAAAAACTGGATGTAAAAGGTCTTTTGGATGGGAAGAATGATATGGGCATGGGGATGGACATGGGTGCGGACCTTATCCGAGCGCTGTACCGTGTAGCTGGAGATTAAAGACATAGGCCAAATTCCCCCTTTTCCAACCTCCCTTATCGGTATTCTAGCACACTATACGTATAAAAAGTGTGCAGGATTTCAGGCAGTTAGATACTCCATTCTACCCCTTTTCCCCCTGCGGCGCAAGGGGGCGGGGACAGGAGAGCCCGCCTTTCCCAAAGAGGGCCGCCTACCGCCCGGCGCTTGCCTTTTCCGGGCGCAGCTGATATAATACGCCTGCAAAATGGAGCGTGAGAAGGAGGCACCGTCCCATGAACGAACACAGCAGCCCGCTGCCCCTGGACCATATCCGGATGCTCCCCGGTTTTTGGAGCGACAAGATGGAGCTCATCCGCCGGGAGGTCATCCCCTACCAGTGGCGGGCCCTCAACGACCAGGTGGAGGGCGCGGAGCCCAGCTGGTGTATGCGCAACTACCGCATCGCCGGCCAGATCCTGCGGGGCGAGCTCCCCCGCGCCCCCCAGGCCAGCCAGCGGGGCTCACTGGTCTCCCCGGAGGACCCGGCCCACCCGGAGGCCACCTTCCACGGCTTTGTCTTTCAGGACAGCGATTTCTCCAAGTGGGTGGAGGCGGTGGCCTACTGCCTGACCCAGCGCCCGGACGAGGAGCTGGAGCGGCTGGCCGACGGGGCCATCGACCTGGTGTGTCAGGCCCAGCGGGGGGACGGCTATCTGGATACCTACTACATCATCCGCGACCCGGATGGAGTTTTCACCAACCTGCGGGACCGCCACGAGCTGTACTGCTTCGGACATCTGGTGGAGGCCGCGGTGGCCTATTATCAGGCCACCGGCAAGGACAAGCTGCTCACCGCCGCCCGGCGCTTTGCCGGCTATGTGGCCCGGCGCATCGGCCCCGGCGAGGGGCAGCTCCACGGCTACCCCGGCCACGAGATCGCGGAGATGGCCCTGGTGCGGCTGTACGGGGTCACCGGCGAGCGGTCCTACCTGGAGCTGGCCCGGTACTTCCTGGACCAGCGGGGCAGGCGGCCCTATTTCTATGACCAGGAGCACCCCGAGGCGGTTGGGGACCCCCAGGCCGAGACCAGCAGGCCCACCGGCCCGTCCGGGAGCAGGACGAGGCGGTGGGGCACGCGGTGCGGGCCATGTACCTCTACTCCGGCATGGCCGACGTGGCCCGGCTGGAGGAGGACGAGGAGCTGTTCAGCGCCTGCCAGCGGCTGTGGCGGGATGTGACCGGGCGGAAGATGTACGTCACCGGCGGTGTGGGCGCCACCGATTACGGCGAGGCGTTCAGCCACGCCTACGACCTGCCCCCGGACCTGGCCTACGCGGAGACCTGCGCCAGCGTGGGGCTGGTGTTCTGGGCTTGGCGTATGCTCCAGTACCAGCCCAGGAGCGTCTACGCCGATGTGATGGAGCGCGCGCTGTATAACGGGGCGCTCAGCGGCATGTCTCTGGACGGAAAAAGCTTTTTCTACGTCAACCCCCTGGAGTGCCGGCCGGAGGACTGCCATAAGGATGAGCGGAAGGAGCACGTCCAGCCGGTGCGGCAGAAGTGGTTCAGCTGCGCCTGCTGCCCGCCCAACCTGGCCCGGCTCATCAGCAGCGTGGGGCAGTACGCCTTCACCTGGGCGGGGGAGCGGGTCTATATCCACCTGCTGATGGACGCCCAGGTGTCGTTGGAGGGGAACGGCGCTCCGGTGCGCCTGGAGCTCTCCTGCGGGATGCCCTGGGACGGCGGCGGGACGCTGCGGGTGACCGGGCTGGCCCCCGGCGCCCGGCTCCAGGCCGCGCTCCGGCTGCCGGAGTGGAGCGGCGCGTTCCAGGTCGGCGGGGCGGAGTACCGGGACCTGGACGATTGGGTGAAAAAAGGCGGCCGGGCGGAGCACGGCTACCTGATTTTGGAGTTTGACCGGGACGGGGAGCTCCCCTTCTCCTTCTCCATGCCGGTGCGGTTCCTCCGGGCGGACCGCCGGGTGCGGGAGGCGGCCGGCCAGGTGACCGTGGCCCGAGGACCTGTGGTCTACTGCCTGGAGGAGGCGGACAACGGCCCCGACCTGCACCTGCTCCACGTTGACCCCTCCCGGCCGACCAGGGCCGTGGCCGGGGACGTCTGCGGCGAGCCGGTGGTGCGGGTCGTCACCGCCGGGACCCGGGAGCCGGCCGACCCGGAGGGGGAGCTGTACCGGGAGTATGTCCCCCAGCAGTTCCAGCCGGTGGAGCTGAGCTGGGTCCCCTACTACACCTGGGCCAACCGGGGCGAGAACGAGATGCGGGTGTGGTGCGCCCTGCCCTGAACCGGCGGAAAAAATCCCCCCGGATTTGGCCCTGCCCGCTTGCGGAGAGGCACCGCCTGTGGTAAAATGATTTGCTATTTTTGAACCATCGGGAGTGAACCGTTTTGTCCAAATATCAGACCGAGATCCAGCGCCGGCGCACCTTTGCCATCATCTCCCACCCCGACGCCGGCAAGACCACCCTCACCGAGAAGTTCCTGCTCTACGGCGGGGCCATCGCCCAGGCGGGGCAGGTCAAGGGCAAGAAGAACGCCCGGGCTGCCACCTCCGACTGGATGGAGATCGAGAAGCAGCGCGGCATCTCCGTCACCTCGTCGGTGATGCAGTTCCAGTACGAGGGGTTCTGCATCAACATCCTGGACACCCCCGGCCACCAGGACTTCTCCGAGGACACCTACCGCACCCTCATGGCCGCCGACTCCGCCGTCATGGTCATCGACGCGGCCAAGGGCGTGGAGGCCCAGACCCGAAAGCTGTTCAAGGTTTGCGCCCTGCGGGACATCCCCATCTTTACCTTCATCAACAAGATGGACCGGGAGGCCCGGGACCCCTTCGAGCTGTGCGAGGAGCTGGAGCACGAGCTGGGCATCGACACCTACGCCGTCAACTGGCCCATCGGCTGCGGCAAGGAGTTCCAGGGGGTCTACGACCGCCGGGAGCGGAAGATCATCCACTTCACCTCCAACACCAACGCCCGGGCCGCCACCGCCACCCAGATCGAGCTGGACGACCCCGCTCTGCCCGGCCTCATCGGCCAGGCCAAAAAGGACCAGCTCACCGACGAGATCGAGCTGCTGGACGGCGCCTCCTGCGACTTCGACCTGGACCGGGTGCGTCACGGCAAGCTGTCCCCGGTGTTCTTCGGCTCGGCGCTGACCAACTTCGGCGTGGAGCCCTTCCTGGAGGAGTTCCTGCGCATGACCACCGCGCCCCTGCCCCGGAGAGCCGGGGACGAGCTCATCGACAGCTTTGACGACGACTTCTCCGCCTTCGTGTTCAAGATCCAGGCCAACATGAACAAGGCCCACCGGGACCGCATCGCCTTCATGCGGGTGGTGTCCGGCCGGTTCGACGCGGAGAAGGAGGTCTACCACGTCCAGCAGGGCAAGAAGCTGCGCCTGTCCCGGCCCCAGCAGCTGATGGCCGCGGAGCGGGAGATCATCGAGGAGGCCTACGCCGGGGACATCATCGGCGTGTTCGACCCGGGCATCTTCTCCATCGGCGACACCCTGTGCGTACCGGGGAAGAAGTTCCAGTTCGACCCCATCCCCACCTTTGCCCCGGAGCACTTCCAGCGCATCCGCTCGGTGGACACCATGAAGCGCAAGCAGTTTTTGAAGGGCGTGGAGCAGATCGCCCAGGAGGGCGCCATCCAGATCTTCAAGACCCCCTACTCCGGCATGGAGGAGGTCATCGTGGGCGTGGTGGGCACCCTCCAGTTCGACGTGCTGGAGTACCGGCTGCGCAGCGAGTACAACGTGGAGCTCTACAAGGAGGGCCTGCCCTATGAGTTCCTGCGGTGGATCGTCCGAGAGGAGGAGGACCCCATTCCCTTCAAGGAGGAGGACCTGCTGCTGCCCGGCGACGCCAAGCTGGTGGAGGACTACAAGGGCAACCAGCTGCTGCTGTTCGCCTCCCGCTGGTCCATCCAGTGGGTGCAGGAGCGCAACAAGCAGCTCAAGCTGGCCGAGTTCGGCGGCGCTAAATTCTGACAGACGAAAAAGAAAAGCCCGGAGCATTCCAGCGCTCCGGGCTTTTTCGTTATGATTTGAAGTAGTACCGGTCCGGCACGATCAGGTCCAGGTCGTCGGCAGTGAGGGGCTGGTCGTAGGGGTTGAGCAGCTCCAGGGTAGGCAGGATGTCCTCCGCCTGGTAGACGTAGCACCACTGGTAGCCCTTGTAGATGCCGTCCCCCCGGCCCTCCAGGTTCTGCTGGGTCAGGCCGGTGGAGATGTCGAAGCCCATGGCCTTGGAGGCGAACCACACCATGTCGCTGGCGCTGATGTCGGTCTCCACATACTTGCGGAAGATGTCGATGAAGGACTGCACCTTGGACAGGGACTGCCAGGACAGAACCTTTTTGGCCAGGTTCACCAGGATCTGCCGCTGCATGGCCCCCCGCCCCAGGTCGGTGTAGCCGGTGCCGTCGTTGTTGTCCCGGAACCGGGCCACCTCCATGGCCTGCTGGCCGTTGAGGTAGTGGTGGCCGGCGGTGTAGTGGATGTGCAGATCCTGGTAAGGGTCATCGTAGTTCATATCCTCCGGGATATTGACCTCCACGCCCCCCAGCTGGTCCACCAGGGCCACAAACCCCTTCAGGTTGATGTAGACGTAGTAGTCCACGGGGATGCCGAAGGTCTGCTTGATCTCCTGCTTCAGCGTCTCCGGGCCCTTGGCGGGGTAGGCGTAGTTGATCTTCAGGTTTTTGCTCCAGTCCCGCTTGACCACGGTGTCCCGGGGGATGGAGGTCATGCCAACCTTCTGCTGCACCGTGTCGTAGCTGACCAGGATGATGGTGTCGGTGTTGCCGCTCTCCTTGTCCCGGCCCAGCAGCACCACGTTATACACGCCCTCCCGGCGCTGGCGCCCGATAGGCTCCGGCTCGCCGGCCTGGCTGGCGTCCGGCCGGCCGGGCTTGACGGCGGGGGTGTTGGGCTGGCTGGAGGCCGGCTGGGAGCTGTCCGCGGGGATTTCCGGCGGCTTGATGAACAGGGTGAACGCCGCGTAGGCCCCCACGATCAGGGCAGAGACGCACACCACGCAGGCATACAGGACGATGGCCACCCGCAGGAGCAGCGGCTTTTTCTTTTTCGGATGCGGGGCCTCCCGGCCGCCGCGCTGGGGCTGTGCGGGCAAGAAGATCCCCCCCTCGCGATATCATGCCGTACCAGTATAGCAATTTCGACACCGTTCGGCAAGGGGGAAACGAGAGGTTTACAGAAAATTTAAGATTTTGCATAAGGGTATTGATGTTTGCATGTAAGTGAATGTATTATAAATGTAAGAAATGGGGGTAACAAAAAATGGACGTAAAGGAGTTCAATAACTGTCGAGGGCTTTTTTAGCGCGAGACTGCTGGAGAGACCGGAAATTTTGAGAGAGAGGTGATAGATGTGGTTTGGACAACCCCCGGAGGGAAGACCTATCTATTTTTTGACGAGCTAATGAAGCAACCCAGCCTTTTGATTGGAGGAGGCGCGGAAAGTGGGAAAACAACTGTTCTCCGTACATTCCTTTACAATTCACTGTTTCGTGCGCCTGTTGAACAAGCGGATGGAGAAAAACTAATTATAGTTGACGAAAGCCTAACTGGTTTAATGGAATTCAAGGACCTCCCGCATACCATAAAATTTGCAAGTGACCAGGATGAAGCGATGGATGCAATACAACTAGCCTTTGATATTGCAAACCAACGTTTGGAAAAGACCTCTCTAGATAGAAACGTAGGGTGCGCAGAAAAAGGAGACATATATCTCGTCATAGATAATCTACACTGGATTCTTGCCGAACAAAGATCAAAGGCAAGCGATATACTTCTTCGTTTGTGCTTGCGATTAAAGCAATCCCATGTGCATTTGATTGCGTCCTCAAGAATGGATGTCGGAAAGAGAATATTTCCAGAGGAACTCCTTGCTTGTATACCGTCTAGGCTCGCTTTACGCTGCGGAAGCAGGAAAGAGAGCCAAAGAATCATTGATCTAGATAGCGCATATGGAATCGCAATTGGGGAGGGATATTATAGGGGCATAGGGATGGAATTGACCCATTACACAGATATCCCGATGATACCAGACGATGAGATTTTGGAGCGTGTCAAGTGGTGGACGGGCCAAATACCTCCGAAGGGGTTCTTTGCTAGGCTGTTTTCTAGAAAAAAGAAAACGGTACAACAAAGTAAGCCGGTATCTGAAATGAGCGGTTATGAGTTTGAGAAATATACTGCACAGAAATTGAGAGAGGCTGGTTATACATCGGTAAGCGTAACGCAAAAGAGCGGAGACTACGGGGCGGATGTGATTGCGAGGTCTCCAAGCGGGAAAAAAGTCTGCTTTCAATGCAAGAAGTACAGCAGGCCGGTTGGCGTAAAAGCTGTTCAAGAAGTCAGCGCTGCCAAGGTGTATTATAATTGCGATATAGCTGCTGTCGTTTCAGACAGTGGTTTCACAGAGCAGGCGCGAACACTTGCGGCATCCACGGGTGTTGTGCTGATGGATATTGGGAGCATACGGAGGCTGTAATTGAGATACTGGTGCGGTCATGCGAGTTGGCTCTAAAAGATTCGAGATGATATGGAACGTAACAGCAGAATATTTCAAGAAATTTAAATGAATTCAAGAATTGGCGGCGGCCCCCGTCCGGGACCGCCGCCTTTCTGCTTACAGTGTGGCCTCCACCAGCCCCCACACGTACTCCGCGCTCACCCCGGAGCAGTCGTACTCCACCAGGGTGCCGTCGGGGTGGAGGACCCCGAAGCGGTAGTTCATGCCGCCGGTGTCCTTCTCGCTGCCCCGGGCCTTCACCACCTCCAGGGACATATCCTCCGCCCGGAAGCAGGCCACGGAGAAGAAGCTGTCCCGGTACTCCTCGGGCACCGTCTCAAACCAGGGGATGTCGTACAGGCGCATATCGTAGGCGGCGGGGTCGCTCACGTCCACCGTCTCATAGGTCTCGTCCCCCTCGGGGAGGCAGACGTTGACGGACACATCGTCATACCCCCGGCTCCAGCGGACCCACAGGACGTGCTCGTTCCCCTCCTGATAGGTCAGGCGGCCGCGGAAGTCCCCGAATCCGGCGGGGGCCTCCTGGGGCAGCCAGGGGGTAAAGGCAGTCTCCTTCCGGGCATCGGCCAGGGAATCGAAATCGGCGGAGCGCCACTCCGGCACGTGTTCCGCTTTCAGCAGGTGGTCCAGGGTAAGGGGGCAGTCCGCATAGGTGGCCCAGCTGACGAACAGGGCGTTGAACTGCTTGGCGGCGGACGCCTCGTCCCAGCCGGCCCCGTTATCCACCTGGAAGGGTGCCCCGGTGTTCTGGAACCGGGCCCCCACCGCGCCGGACATCAGCTCGCTGACGCAGGTGTTTTCCAGACACCAGCCGGTGACCTCCACCCCCCGCACGTCGGTGACCGCCGCATCCATGTAGAGCCCGCACTGGAGGGGCAGGCGCTCCGGGGCCAGGGACAGGGTGAAGGCGGCGCCGTTGGGGTGCTCGCCCCGGATGGTGACCCCATAGAGGGTCCCGCCCCCGTCGTACAGGGCGCTGCCGGAGACGGTGTAGCCGTCCCACATCAAAAGCCAGGGCAGGTCCCCCTGCTCCGCCTTAGGGTGCTCCGGGGTGGGCTTCCCGTCGGGGCCCCAGAACATTTCCTGGATCTGCTCTTTGGTCAGGTCCACGGAGAAGGACCCCTCCATCACCGCCAGAGCGGTGTCCATCTGGGGGGAGCCGGCCACGTCGGCATAGACTACGGCGGGGAGCATGGGGAAGGCGAACTTGTCCCCCTCCTCCGCGCCGCTCTCCACAGTGAAGGACCAGGGGTCCTCCTGGGCGGGGGGCGCCTCCCCGGGTCCGCGGGCGTCCTGCGCGCCGGGGACACTGGCGTCCGCCGAGGCGGCAAACTGCCCGGAGGCGGGACCGGCCGGCCGGGGGGCCAGCCGCCACATCCCAAAGATCAGAGCGCAGCAGGCGGCCAGGGAGGCATACTTCACCCAGGGCCGCGCCGGCTTTCTCTGGGGCTCCAGGGAGAGCAGCTTTTCGTGGAGCGCCGGGGAAATTTGCTGGCGGCCCATATACGAATTGTAATATTTCATAATTATACTCCTATTTGAAATCAGATTCTCCATCGGTGAGCAGCTTTTTCAGCCGCGCCCTGGCCCGGAAGAGCCGGGTGCGAACAGTGGCCTCGGGGGCACCCAGGCCCCGGGCGATCTGTGCGGTGGACCACCCCTCGTAGTAAAACAGGTGGACTAGGGCCCGGTCCTTGGGCGGGAGGGCGTACAGCTCCTCCAGTTCGGTCCGCTCCTCGGGGCCGGGGGCGGGCAGGTCGTCGGGCAGGGGCAGGGTCTGGCGCGTCTGCCGGGCCCGCAGCAGGTCCCGGCACCGGTTCACCAGCACCCGCATGAGCCAGGCGGCGGGGTCCTCCAAATCCTCCGGGGCCCGCTCCAGGTAGCGCAGGAAGGCGTCCTGCACCGCGTCCTCGGCCTCCTGGCGGCTGCCCAAGATGGCCAGGGCCGCCCGGTACAGGCGGTTCTCATTCTCTGTGACCAGCGCTTCCCAATCCACCGGCCGGTTGGATCGACGAGGCATGGCGGGAACACCCCCTTTCACCCGTCCAGACGAATTTCAGGGGCGTTTTGTTTCACGGGAGCGAAAAGTTTTTTTGACTTTTGGGGAAAGAGGCGTATTTTTGCGAAAAACGGCTCTGACGGATACGGGGTAAACCCCACTATTAAATCTTGGACTTGGCCCCTCCCAACGGCTCCAGCGGTGTTTTTGAAAAATGTCTACCAAATGTCTACCAAAAAGCGGCGGGAACGGCTGGGGCGCGGGCACTTCAAATTTACCATATTTTAGGACGTCTACCAGGCGTCTACCAAGGTCACTTTTTCAGCGGAAAAGCGGCCTTTTTTCTTGCTTTCTCCCTCCTTTTTGCAATGTTTTTCGGCGCGCAAGGGTCGTTCTGCCCCTATTTTGGCTGAAAAAGAGGCGAAAAACAGCAAAAACGCCGCTTTTCGCCTCAAAAAGTTAAAAAGG
>CANQHN010000047.1 GCA_947623745.1 uncultured Oscillospiraceae bacterium | reverse complement strand
GGATGCCTCAGACAAAAGGGAAAGTGGAGCGGCTGGTGCGGTATGTGAAAGAGAACTTCTTTCCCGGCCGCCGCTTCCTGGACCTGGAGGACTTGAATCAGCAGACACTGGCCTGGTGCAGGACAGTTGACAACAAGCAGAGCGCCCGTCCGACGTTGTCGGCCCGGGCACAGGCACTCTCCGGGCGGCAGCCCGGACCCACTGGGGAAACCCCCTCAAAAACTGCGCCGCATAAACAACAGGAAATCCATGGAACACAAGGGCCACACCTTATGCGGCCCTCTTGCCTGTTGTAATTCGGTACAGTGTCTACAATGAAAAGCCGCAGGGAACCAGCTGTAATAAGTCCCTCAAAAAATCCGCAAAGTTATCAGTTTGTCCACCTTTGCCCAGCGGCCTTGTGGTATTGTGTGTCGCTGACAAGGAGGAATCAATGATGTACGACTACATGAAGGCGCTGAAGCGGCAGTTCTGCCCAAAGGCAGAAAGCAAACACAGGTCCGAAACGGAGCGGCTCCACCATCTGCTCAGCCAACGGTTAAGCCGGCAGAACCGTCGCCTGCTCCTCCACCTGGTGGACGAGCAGGGGATGCTGCTGGAGGAGAAAACCCTGGCGGCCTTCATCACAGGATTCAAACTGGCTGTAGGGCTGGCAAAAGAATTGAGCCTGGAGGAGCCGTACTCCTTCGACCAAGATGAGGATCAACACGCTGTCGCAGCCTGTACCACCTCAAAAATTGCGTCGCATAAACAATAGAAAATCCCTCTGTGAATTGCACCTGTGTCATCAAAGAAGAACGCCGCCCGAAATTGTGTCTGAATTGATAATTCTGTGCTTTGCCCCTGGCTATTGCCGCCGGTCTGTGGTATGTTGTGTCGCTGCGAAGGGAGTGACACACATGCAGAAAAAACTGCTGACCAATGGCAACGTATTCAAGCGGACCGACGGGCGCTGGAACGGTGTGGTCTGGTATTTGGATGAACAAGGGCAAAGAAAACGAAAATCCTTCTGCGGGACCTTAAAGCCAGAGGTCAAGGATAAAATCACCGAATACATCGCCGCCTTCAACCAACAGCTCAGGGCAGTATGGACAACTGGCTCCGGGTATTCAAATTCCCTTCCGTGGAACGAGGCACTTACGACCGGCTGGAGTGTACCGCAAAGCACCAAATCTATCCCCTGCTGGGAGAAAAGGTTGTGGGAGATATCACCCCTGCGGACATCAAGTCCATTCTGAACCATTGGATGAATGAGGGCTACGCCTACACTACGGTCAAGAAGGTCTACAACATTCTGACGGATTACTTCCGCTATCTGACCCAGCAGGAACTCATTCCAAAGAACCCGATGTTGGCGGCACCCATGATCAAGAAAGCTAACTTCCTGGCCAGCCAGGGCAAGGAGAACAAACCCACCTTCGAGACGGTCACCACCTTTTCCCCCTCTGAAATTGAGCGATTCAAGGCCGAAGCATCCAGGACATTCAGCGACGGGAAAAGGGTCTACCAACAATCTGCCGCATACACCCTCATGCTGAACACCGGATTACGGACCGGCGAGATCCTGGGTCTCCTGAACAGCGACATCGACCTGGAACGCAGGGGGATTCACCTCCAGCGCGGTGTGAAAGAAGTAGCCAGGCGGGACGGCCTGGAACCCACCAGTGGCCGGGAGGTAAAGGTGGGCAAACTAAAAACCGCCTCCAGCAAGCGGGACGTACCGCTGAATCAGGCCGCCGTGGACGCCATCCTGGATCTGAGAGCAGAACGGTACTTTGGCGAAAACAGTTCACTTATCCCCGACGAACACGGCGGTTACACCCGCCCAGTGAACTTCCGCAAGCGGTACTACCGGATCCTGGAGGCAGCTGGATTGGAACGGAAGGGTCTGCACAGTCTCCGTCACACCTTCGCCACCAGCCTGGTCAACGGAGTGAGACAGCCAGATGGCAGCACTAAGGCCCTCTCCCCCAGGCAGGTGGCCGACCTGCTGGGGCACTCCACCTCCGAGATCACCGAGCTATACTATGTGCGGAAGGATACCTCCCGCCTGGCAGGAATCACAGCAGGATTTGAGCTATGACCCAGGAAAAACTATTCCGACTAAACAAAGAACAATCTCCCCAGACTGGCAGACATGCCGGGTCTGGGGAGATTGTTCATGATGCTTTTTTGATGCTGTACCGGACGGAACGGGTCGGAATCGTTGGCAGCGGAAAGGACGATTTGAGCGTCAAAAGGGCATCACCCGCGGTCCAGCAAAAAGTAACTCTTCAAAAAAGTGATGAAAAAGTCCCGAAACCATACAGTTTCGGGACTTCCAATGGCAGGGGCAGAAGGAATCGAACCCTCGGCACGCGGTTTTGGAGGCAATGGCGGAAACCCGCTGCGGTACGGGACTTTTCGCTCATCCCAGTCCTTTCCGAGATTTCGCCCTTCCCTTTCCTCCGCCTTTGATGCTTTTTTGATGCTCCTGAAAACGTCAGATCTTCGCCATCTCGTACTCGCTCTGGAGCTTGTTCCTGTCGTAGATCGTGTGCTTCCCCCGCTCGATGGCCAGCGTGCCCGTGCGGACCACCTCCATCACCTGGAAGCCCATCATCAGGTCGAGGAAGGCGCTTACCTTCCCGTCGTTCCCCAGGATGGCCACCGTGAGGGTCTCCCGGCTCACGTCCACGATGTCGGCCCGGAAGATGGAGGACAGCTGGATGATCTCGTTCCGGGTCCCCTGGTCGGAGGCGCAGACCTTCACCAGCACCAGCTCCCGCTCCACGGAGGTCCCCTCGTCCAGGATCTTCACGGTCCGCACGGGGAAGATCTTGTAGCACTGGGCCGTCACCTGGTCGGCTTCCCGCTGGGTGCCCAGCATGGTGATCGTGATCCGAGTGACGCCCGGCTCCTGGGTGCGGCCCGAGACGATGGACTGGATGTTGTAGCCCTTTTGGGAGAACAGGCGGGACACCTGGGACAGTACGCCGGGGACATCATCCACCAGCATGGAGAAATGGAAGAGCTGCTGCTCCGTATCATTGGTACGCATCATAGTTTGCCTCCTCCCGTCTGTAGGGCGATGAGACCGGTCCGCGCCACCTCCAGGATGGAGAAGGGCCGCATCATGGCCTGGAACGCGTCCAGCCGCTCGGTCGTATCGGAGAGCTCCAGCGTCATGGAGGTGGGGGTGAGGTCGTCCACCTTGGCCCCCACGATCTCGGCGATGGCGGCGATCTCACCGCGGGTCTTCGTGCTGGCGTTCACCTTGATGAGCATGAGCTCCCGCCCGATGTAGCGGGTCTCCTCCTGGGCCCGGACCTTGATGACCTCCACCAGCTTGTTGAGCTGCTTCTCCACCTGCTCCAGAACATTGTTGCCGCTGTCTACCCGGATGGTGATCCGGGAGATGGAGGGGTCGTCGGTCACGCCCACCGCCAGGGACTCGATGTTGAACGCCCGCCGGGAGAAGAGGCCGGTCACCCGGTTCAGGATACCGGCCTGGTTCTCCACCAGGACAGATAGGGTCTGCTGCAACTTCTCTCCCTCCTTTCAGTCATTCGTGGAGCACTCGGGATGGACCCGCACGATCAGCAGGCTGCTCCCGGCGTTGGAGAGGAAGGCATCCAGGACGGCCTCTGCCTTCTCGTCGCTGCCCAGGCAGTAGGAATCCATCCCGTAGGCCGCGGCGATGGTCTGGAAATCCGGCGAGCCGTCCAGGTCCACGCCGTAGGGGCCGGTATAGGGCTGCTGGGTCTGGTACTGCCGCACCAGGCCCAGCACCTGGTTCTGGAAGACGATGATCTTGATGTTCATCTGCTCGGCCCGGATGGTGGCCAGCTCGGGGAAGGACATCTGGAAGGAGCCGTCGCCGCAGATGACGACGGTGTTCCGCTCCGGCTGGGCCGCCTTCACCCCCACGGCGGCGGGCAGGGAGTAGCCCATGGTCCCCAGGCCGCCGCTGGTCAGGAAGCGGGTGCCCTCCTGCATCGGCAGGTACCGGCAGGTCCAGATCAGGTTCTGCCCCACATCGGCGCACACGGCCGTGTCGGCGGGGAGCCGCTCCCCCAGCAGGCGCAGGAAGCGCCCGGGGGTCACGCCGCCCCCTCTCTCCCGGGGCGCATGGTCCAGATCCGCCCGGCGGAGCGCCTGGAGCCCGGAGAGCCAGCCCTCCTCCGGCTGGCAGACGCCCTGCTCCAGGAGCTGCCGCAGGATGTGCCGCACGTCCCCCACGATGGGGATGGTGGCCTGCACGTTCTTCCCGATCTCCGCCGGGTCCACGTCCATGTGGATGATAGGGATGCGGGAGCGGAACTGGTCCGGCTCACAGATGGCCCGATCCGCCACCCGCGCCCCCGCGAAGATCAGCAGGTCCGCCTGGGCCAGGGCCCGATTCGCGGCGGGGCTCCCGTGGCTCCCCACCATGCCGATGTTCAGGGGGTGGTCCGTAGGCAGCAGGGAGAGCCCCATCATGGTGGTCACCACCGGGATGGAGTTTCGGGTGGCGAACTCCTCCAGGGCGGCCTCCGCCCCGGCCAGGAAGATCCCCCCGCCGGCGCAGAGGACGGGCCGCCGGGATCTGGCGATGGTCTCCCACGCCCGGCGGATCTGCATCCCGTTCCCCTGCACGCTGGGGCGGTACCCCCGGATGGAGACTGCCTCCGGCCACTGGGGGGACTCCACCTCCTGCTTCTGCACGTCGCTGGGGACGTCGATGAGCACGGGCCCCGGCCGCCCGGTGGACGCCAGGTAGAAGGCCTCCTTCACCACCCGGGGCAGGTCCCGGGCGTTCTTCACCAGGTAGCTGTGCTTGGAGAAGGGGGCCACCGCCCCGGTGATGTCCACCTCCTGGAAGATGTCCCGGCCCAGCAGGTAGCTGGGCACCTGCCCGGTGATGGCCACCATGGGAATGGAGTCCATGTACGCCGTGGCGATCCCTGTGATCAGGTTGGTGGCCCCCGGTCCGGAGGTCACGATGCACACGCCCACCTCACCGCTCATCCGGGCGTAGCCCGAGGCCATGTGCCCCGCGTTCTGCTCCGTGCGGACCAGAGTGTACGCCAGCTCGGGGGCGGCCTTCAGCGCTTCCGCTATGGCGCAGATGGTGGCGCCGGCATATCCGAAAATATGGGTGACGTGTTCCCGCTTCAACGCCTCCACCAACAGTTCCGCTCCATTCATCCCTGTCCGCCTCCCTCTCTGGTCCGCCGGCCGGGCTCAGCCGGTCCGGGTGCTTACCGCTGCTCGCAAAGGTTCTGCAGGTCCTCCCAATTCCGGTCCACCTCTTTTTGGGCGGCCTCCAGCATCCACTCGTTCCCGGCCTTGAACATGTGGGAGAAGCGGCCCTGCCGCTTCAGGTACTCCGTCACGGGGAGCTTGTTTTTCGGCCGGTAGTTCAGGACATATTTCCCCTCGATGACCTCATAGAGGGGCCACACGCAGGTCTCCACCGCCAGCTTGGTGATCTCCATCAGATCCCCGGAGGGATACCGCCACCCGCGGGGGCAGGGCGCCATTATGTTCAGGAAGGCCGCCCCCGGCGTGTAGATGGCCTTGTGGGCCTTCTCGGAGATGTCCTTGAAGTTGCCGATGAAGGTGGTCTGGGCCGCGTAGGGGATCCCGTGGGCCACCATGATCTTGGTCAGGTTCTTTTTCTGCTGGCTCTTGCCGGGGACCACTTTGCCCACGGGGGAGGTGGTGGTGTCGGCAAAGCGGGGCGTGGAGGAGGAGCGCTGGATGCCGGTGTTCATATACGCCTCGTTGTCGTAGCACACGTAGACCATGTCGTGCCCCCGCTCCATGGCGCCGGACAGGGACTGGAACCCGATGTCATAGGTGCCGCCGTCCCCGCCGAAGGCGATGAACTTGCAGCTCTCGTCAATTTTTCCCTGCTTCTTCAGAGAGCGGTACGCCGTCTCCACGCCGGAGCAGGTGGCCGCCGCGTTCTCGAATGCGTTGTGGATGAAGCTGTCCTTCCAGCTGGTGTAGGGGTACATGAAGGTGGAGACCTCCATGCAGCTGGTGGCGCCGGTGACGATGGCACGGTCGCCCTCATCCAGCTGCCGCAGCACCGTGCGGATGGCGATGGGGGAGCCGCAGCCCGCGCACATCCGGTGCCCGCCGGCGAAGCGCTCTTCCTTTTGCAGGTTTTCCTTCAGATTGTAGCTCATGACGCTTCTCCCTCCTTATTCCCGCACGTCCAGGAAGCGGTAGGTCTCGCCCACTTCTCCCGTCGCCGCGATTTCTTCCAGTCCCGCGAACACACGGCCGATGCTGTCCACCGTCACGTCGCGTCCGCCCAGGCCGTAGATGTAGTTGATGCCCTTGGGGCCGTTCACTCCGGCGGCGTACATCGCCGCGCACAGCTCCGCGTACAGCGGGCCGCAGTGGGCGTTGCAGCTGTCGTCCTTGTCCATGGCCGCGAAAACCTTCACGTTCTTCAGCGCATCCACCAGGTCCTCTGCGGGGAAGGGACGGAAGGACCGGACCTTCACCATGCCCACCTTCTTGCCCTGGGCCCGGAGGGCGTCGATGCACTCACGGGCCGTTCCGGCGGAGGAGCCGATGATGACGATGGCCTCCTCGGCGTCGTCCATCCGGTACTTCTCGATCAGGCCGTACTGCCGGCCTGTCATCCTGGCGAACTCGTCGGAGACCTTGCGGATCACGTCCTTGGCATCGATCATGGCCTGGGCCTGCTGGCGCTTGGACTCCATAGAATACGCGGGCATTCCGAAAGCGCCCACCGCCATGGGCTCTCCCTTTTTCAGCAGATAGTGTTCCGGCTTGTAGGTGCCGACAAACTCCTTGACCTTCTCGGTCTCCACCAGTTCGATGTTCTCGATGGCGTGGGAGGTGATGAAGCCGTCCTGGCAGATCATCACCGGCAGGCTCACCGCCTCGCCGATTCGCATGGCCTGGAGGTAGTTGTCGTACGCCTCCTGGTTGTTCTCAGCGAACAGCATCACCCAGCCCGCGTCCCCGACGCTCATGGCATCGGAGTGGTCGTTGTGGATGTTGATGGGTCCGGTCAGGGCCCGGCAGCACACCGCCAGGGTGATGGGCAGGCGGTTGGACGCCGCCACGTACAGCATCTCGGCCATGTAGATCAGGCCGCAGGAGGACGTGGCGCTGATGGCCCGGGCACCGGCGGCCTGGGCGCCGATGCAGGTGGACATGGCGCTGTGCTCCGATTCCACGGCGATGAACTCGGTGTCCACCTCTCCGTTGTCCACGTAGGTGGAGAAATACTGGGGGATCTCCGTGCTGGGCGTGATGGGATACGCGCCCATTACATCGGGGTTGATCTGCTTCATGGCGTAGGCGATGGCCTCGTTGCCGGAAAGTCGTTCTCTGATACTCATTTTATCTTCGCCCCTCCTTACTTTTCGTCTCTGACCATTGTGATGGCCCCGAAGGGGCAGACATTGGCGCAGATGCCGCAGCCCTTGCAGAAGAAATAGTTGAAATCCATCCGCTTGCCCTCGCTGTCGACGGGGATGGACATATCCGGGCACACCGGCGCACACAGCAGGCACTGCCTGCACTTGTCCATGTCCAGAATGGGCTTCATGGTTCGCCAGTTGCCGGTCTCCACCACCTGGGAGGTGCCGCCCTCGTAGATGCAGCAGCCGGGGGTAATGTCTTTCCAGGTGACGTCGGGCGTCATATCCTTCGCGAAATGGCTCATCCTTCCTGTACCTCCTCCATAGAGCGTTTCAGGGCACGCATATTGCCCTCGATGACCTGGGGCTTGGAGGCGAACTTGTGCTGGAAGGAGGCCTCCATGTCCTTGACGAACTCATCCGCCTGCACCACGCCGCTCACCTTCACGATGGCGGCCAGCATGGGGGTGTTGGGGAAGTTCTTGCCCAGTTCCTGCTCACTGATCTTCCCCGCGTCGATGGTGCAGACCCGGCCCTTGTATCCCTTGAGCATGGGGCGGATCTCCTGGGGGGACTTGCCGGAGTTGATGACGATGGCCCCGTCCTGCTTCAGGCCGGCGGTCACGTCCACGGCGTTCAGCAGCGTCTCGTCCACCACCACGTAGTCCGGGTCGTAAATGTTGGAATGGATCGTGCTGCGCTTTGTGCTGATGCGGTTATAGGCCGTGATGGGGGCGCCCATCCGCTCGGGGCCGTATTCCGGGAAGCCCTGGACGTACTTGCCGGTGTTAAAGGCGGCGTCCGCCAGGAGCAGGGAGGCCGTCTTCGCCCCCTGGCCGCCCCGGCCGTGCCAACGGATCTCGATCGTGTCGTTCATGATTGCTCCTCCTTTCAAATCCTGTTCAAAGGACCCCGCAGGCCTGCATGGCCTGCTTCAGGTCGTCGATGATGTCCTCCGCATCCTCCAGCCCCACGCTGAACCGGAAGAAGCCCTCCCGGTAGATGGCGGGGTAGTGGGGGAGCTTGTCGCTGTTCTTGTCGTAGTAGACGATGAGGCTCTCGGTGTCGCCCAGGGAGACGGCATGGGTGACCAGGTGCAGGCTGTCCAGGAACTTCTGGTGGGCCTTCTCATCCCCCTTGATGTCAAAGGAGACCATGCCGGAGTACTGCCCATTCATGTACTTGACCGCCCGCTCGTGCTGGGGATGGCTCTCCAGGCCGGGATACCACACGAAGCGGACCGCCGGGCAGCTCTCCAGGAACTGGGCCACCTTGAGGGCCACGCTGCTGTGCTGCGCCATCCGCAGGGGGGCGGTGGACAGGCCCCGGGCGATGAGCCAGGCGCTGAAGGGGCTGAGGATCCCGCCGTAGTTCACCAGGGCCAGCTCCTTCACCCGGTCGATGAGCTCCGTGCGGCCCAGGACGCAGCCGCCCAGGGCGTCGCCGTGGCCGTTGATGTACTTGGTCATGCTGTGGATCTCCAGGTCGGCCCCGTGGGAGAGGGGCTTGCTGCAGATCGGCCCGGCGAAGGTGGCGTCCACGCTCAGCAGGGCCCCGGCGGCGTGGGCGATCTGGGAGATGGCGTCCAGGTCGCTGATGCCGGTGGTGGGATTGCCCGGGGTCTCCACGTGGATCAGCTTCGTATTGGGCCGGACGGCGGCGCGCACCGCCTCGGTGTCCGTGGTGTCCAGGAGAGTCACCTCGATGTTGTACTTCTTGGGCAGGTACTCCCGGAAGAGGAGGTTCGTGGCGCTGTAGCACACCTCGGAGACGATGGCGTGATCCCCGGAATTCAGGAAGGTGGTGAACACGGCGGCCAGAGCGGCCACGCCGCTGGCGAACACGGCGGCATCCTCGGCCCCGGTCAGGGCGCAGAGCCTGTCCTGGAGCACCATCTGGTTCACGTTGCGGTTGCGCTGGTAGATGTTGCTGTGGATCCCGCTCCAGTCCACAGGGGTCCCGTCGGTGGGGATCCGGTAGTTGCTGGTCATATAGATGGGCTCGTTGATGGCGCCGAAGGCGTCGTCCTTCCTCGCCCCGGCGTGGACGGCCAGGGTCATGTCGTGCAGGGTTCCTTTCATTGCTCACCGCTCCTCGCTTTTTTGATTTGCGTTTTCGTAGGGTATCTTGCTTTCTGGGGGTATCATAGCACGGGAGAATCAAACTGTAAAACAAATAGATTTAATAGTATCAATCAAAATTTATGATTGATTTCCGGCAGGTTTTCCGCTATGCTAAAAGCAAGGAGCTGAGGGCTATGCTGGAGATCCGGAACCTGAACACCTTCCTGCGGGTGGCCGCCCTGCAAAACTTCACCAAGGCGGCGGAGGAGCTGGGGTATTCCCAGTCCAATGTGAGCGCGCAGATCAAGCAGCTGGAGCAGGAGGTGGGCATCGCCCTCTTCGACCGCATCGGCCGCGGCGTATACCTGACCTCCTACGGGGAGGCCCTGGTGCCATACGCGCAGCGCGTGGTCTCCTCCGCCATCTCCCTGGAGAATTTCATGAAATCCGATGAGCTGCTCGAGGGGGTCATTCGCTTCGGCATGACGAACTCCCTGTTTGAGCTCCTCTCGGAGACCGTCCTGCTGAACTACCACCAGAGGTTCCCCTGGGTGCAGGTGGAGCTCATGCTGGACGCCACCGCCTCCCTGGAGAATCTGCTACGTCACGGCAAGCTGGACACGGCCTGCCTGATCGGGGACCCCCTCCCCCGGACGGAGTGGCGGATATGGAAGGAGATCCAGGTCCCCATCGTCCTGGTGTCCAACCGGGAGCATCCCCTGGCCGAGCGCAAACAGATCCCCCTCTCCCAGATCGTGGAGCAGGAGCTCATCCTCATGGAGGAGTCCGCCCCGTACAGCCGCCGCTTTGAGGAGACGCTGTCGGCAAGCGGGCTGACCTGCCGGCCGTTCCTGCGCCTGCAAAGCGCGGATTCCGCCCGCCGGCTGGTGGAGCGGGGGGACTTCCTCTCCCTGCTGCCGCTCTACTCGGTGCAGGCGGGGATACAGGCGGGAACGCTCTGCCGCCTCCCCGTTCCCGAGTGGCGGGGCACGCAGTACATCCAGGTGGTCCTCCACCGGGGGAAGGCCATCACCCCGCAGATCACCGGCTTTTTGGAGGAGCTCAACGCGATCCTCGACGGCATCCTAAACGAGCAGCTCCTTGCAGATGGGTAGGCAACGATAAGGAAGGCTGCGAGAAGAAAACAATGAAACCCCTTTCTGACCATCCACCCTTTACACCCTCCCGCCGTTCTTCTACCGCCCTCATCACCGGCCCGAAGCACCACCGCTCTCCATCACCGTTTTCGCCCAAAAAGTGCTCAGTTTCGGTAGGTCGAAAATGAAGCAGGAGAAAACCTTGGCGCTTTTCTGCGCCAAGGCGATCACTTCTGCCCGCAGTGCGGGCAGTTTGCGAGGGTTTCCAAGGAAACGAAGATAACGCTTATTTGTCAAGGAAAACTGGCCCTTGATGCTATTTCTCTGTCTTTCCTTAGAGCGGGCCGTTTTCCCTGACGCTGATTCGTGATTCGACCTGATACCCCGGCGAAATTCCTCATTCGAGCAGAACACAAGGCATCGCATTTTCTGGATAAAGGCCGGGCGAATACGCGAATGACACTCACTTTGAGTGAGGCAAGCAGAGCGCCCGTCTGACGTTGTCGGTCCGGGCACAGGCGCTCTCCGGGCAGCAGCCCGGACCCACTCCCAGAACGGGACATCCTCAAAAACTGCGCCGCATAAACAATAGGAAAGTCTATGTCAAATGCACCAGTGTAATCAAAGAAGAACACTTCGCCAAAAGTGTATCTGGCTCAATGGTCTTGCCCCACGTGTGTGGGCAGACATATCCAATATGCTTCATTGCGAGGCTGTTTTTTCTCCGTGTGCTCTCTCCGATTCTTCTGGACTTGTGCCTCCTCCTTCGATATTGTGTTGTTTGCGAAAACCCATATCACATACAAGGAGGTCACAAAATGAACCGAAGAAAAAGAGCAGCGGCCTTGGCCGCGGGACTGCTGGCGGTAAGCCTGCTGGCCATCCCAACTCACGCAGCAGAACTAGAAAATGCCGCGAACGATGTGCGGGAGCAGGGCATTACAGTCGGTGCTCAGAATGAGGGGGACGGCTACCTCACCAACGGGAAACCCATCACAGAGGAAAATGTGCCGGAGCTTCTGCATGAAATCGAAAAGGACTGGCCCACCGGCACCGTCTGGGGAACCCACAGCACTCCCGGTACGCACAAGAACGAGATCCCCAGCACTGCTGCCAACCGGGTCATGAAGCACTACCGGGTCAGCGGGACCTACGCCTGTGGAGGCTACGCCAGCATGGTCAGCTCGCTGGTGTTCGGCGACGACGCCAACCCTGCCCGCCAGGTGACCGACCTGTCTCAGATTCGGCCCGGGGATATCCTGTTCCTCATCCGCAACGACAGCGGCAGGCTCTGGCACGTCATGGTAGCGCTGGAATCGCCCAACGAGATGAATGCGTTCCACTGCGCCGACGGCAACAACGGCGGGCAGGTCTACTGGCCGGAGCCGGACAGTCCATACAGCCGGGAGAACCTGGACTGCTTCGGGGCCGAGGGCAAGACCTACCGCATTGAAGCGTGGACCCGGTATCCGGAGAACGTCCCCGGCACCGGCCAGAGCGTGAATGCCTGGGGCATCCCGGCACCTTGATGAAGTTCTTACGCAAGAGGGCCGCACGGGGTGCGGCCCTTCCGCTTTCGTATTTCGGTACAGTGTATACAATGAGAAACGGCAAAAACCTATCTGTAATATGGCTCTCAAAAAACCGCAAAGTTATCAGTTTGTCCACCTTTACCCGGCGGCCTTGTGGTATCGTGTGTCGTTGCAAAGGGGGGATACACCTTGAACGACTACATGAAAGCGCTGAAGCGGCAGTTCTGTCCGGAGGAAGAAAGCCGACACAAGTCTGAGACGGAGCGGCTCCATTATCTGCTCAGCCAGCGGCTGAGCAGGAGAAACCGCCGGCTGCTCCTCCACCTGGTGGACGAGCAGGGTATGCTGCTGGAGGAGGAAACCCTGGCTGCCTTCGCCGCAGGATTCAAACTGGCCGTGGGACTGGCCAAAGAATTGAGTTTGGAGGGACTGTACTCCTTCGACAGCGAGGAGGAACGCTGGGCCGCCGCGGCCTGTGCCGCACCAAAAACTGCGCCGCATAAAACAAAGGGGGCGATATAGGTGCAGAAAAAATTGCTGACCAGCGGCAACATTTTCAAAAGAACCGACGGACGTTGGAACGGTGTAATCTGGTATCTGGACGAGCAAGGGCAACGAAAGCGCAAGTCTTTCTGTGGGACCTCCAAGCCGGAGGTCAAAGAAAAGATCACCGAGTACATCGCCGCCTTCAATCAGCAACTCACGATTACAGACGAATCCAAAGCAAAGCTGCAAGACAGCATGGACAACTGGCTCAAGGTGTTCAAATTCCCCTCTGTGGAACGAGGCACTTACGACCGGCTGGAGTGCACCGCCAAGCATCAGGTCTACCCGCTGATTGGGGACAAAATCGTTGGTGATATCACCCCGGCGGATATCAAAACCGTCCTCAACCACTGGATGAATGAGGGCTACGCCTACACTACGGTTAAAAAAGTCTATAACATTCTGACTGACTACTTCCGCTATCTGACTCAGCAGGAACTCATCCCAAAGAACCCGATGCTGGCGGCGCCTATGATCAAGAAAGCCAACTTCCTGGCCGCTCAGGGAAAGGAAAATCGCCCCACCTTTGAGCTGGTTACAACCTTCTCCCCTTCTGAAATCGAGCGATTCAAGGCCGAGGCCTTCCGCACTTGGGGCAACAGGCAGAGAATTTATCAGCAGTCCGCCGCATACACCCTTATGCTGAACACGGGACTGCGCACCGGCGAGGTTCTGGGCCTCCTGAACAGCGACATTGACCTGGAGCGCCGGGTGCTCCACCTCCAGCGCGGCGTGAAGGAAATCAGTCGCAGAGAGGGACCTGAAATCACCAGCGGCCGGGAGGTAAAGGTAGGTAAGCTGAAAACCGCCTCCAGCAAACGGGATGTACCCCTGAACCAGGCCGCCGTGGACGCCATCCTGGACCTGAGAGCAGAACGGTACTTCGGCGAAAACAGCCCCCTGATTCCCGACGAGCGCGGCAGCTACACCCGCCCAGTGAACTTCCGCAAGCGGTACTACCGCATCCTGGAGGCGGCAGGACTGGAGCGGAAGGGCCTGCACAGCCTCCGTCACACCTTCGCCACCAATCTGGTAAACGGGGTAAAACAGCCCGACGGGACCATCAAGGCCCTCTCTCCGAGGCAGGTGGCCGACCTGCTGGGGCACTCCACCTCTGAAATCACAGAACTCTATTACGTCAGGAAGGACACCGCCCGGCTGGCCGGAATCACGGCAGGATTTGAGCTATGACCCGGGAAAAATTACTCCGTCAGAATAAAAAGAAAGCTCCCCAGACTGGCAGACATGCCAGAACTGGGGAGCATTTATTGATGCTGTAATCGCTGCGTGGATGACAAAACGGGGCCCCCCGCCGCGGCCCAGCGGAGCGGCCGCGGTGGGAAAAGGAGGAGCGACGAAGTGAATGAGCGATGACATTTCAAAAAATGTCGTCGCGAACGATACGAAGTCCGCGACGACGCGGCAGGGGCAGAAGGAAACGGTCTCACCTGCCGGCTCGGTCGGCGCTTCTGAATCCCTTCGGGATCCAGAGGTCTCCACCGGAGACCCACGCCCCTCGGCACGCGAGATGTTGGAAAACCGCTGCGCCGCAAACTTCCCGCCTGTTGCAGCCCCTTGCAGGGTCTCCCCTGGTTTTTCTCTCTGCCTTTGATGCTTTTTTGATGCTGTTGCCCGCTCTGGTGAATCACGACTTGGAATCACGGCCCAAGATATCCCGACAGGCAATTTGGAGCGCGGGAATATCCTGAATCAGCGTGTTCCAAACAGATGGGACATCGATTGAACCATACGCGTGGACATAGAAGTTCCGGGTGTCCTTGATGATCCGCCAGGGAATCGCGCGGTTCTGTGCCTTGACCTCATCAGAGAGTTGAGATACCAATTCTCCGATCTGCACGACGCACATGCAGCAGGCGTCCTGAAACATATGGTCCGTCTCAAAAGCGGAGAAGTCGTTTTGGTAGCGCGCCAAATTGTCAGCAATCCGCTGACAATAGGCGTCAATTTTCTGGAGGATGATCCTATCACGAGTTTCGATAGAGCAGCACCTCCTCGCCCTTGATCATGTCCAAAAAATCCTGGTCGGACGACTCGCTGGTGACCAGGTCAACAGGGAGCTTCAAAGCGTCCTCGACCGCCAGGCGGAAACCGCACAGCTGAAAAAGGGATTGGAGCCTCCCTTTCTCGATTTTGAGGTCAACGTCGCTGGCTGGCGACGCAGTCCCTTTGGAGTAGGAACCAAAGAGGGATACACTCGCTACCCCGTGCTGCTGGGCAATCGGAGTAATGATGCGGCGGATATCTTCAATGCTGTACGCTGCCATGCGAACACCTCCCGAAAAGAGTATACCATATATCCGCAAAAAAAGAAAAGGAAATTGTTCCAAAAGCAGGAATATATCCACTCGCTTGCCGCAGAAATTCCATGCCGTTGTTTCAGTTTTGTTTAGCGGGATATCCAAACTACCAGCGACTGGCTTATTTAAGTCCGATTGCCTATTCCCCCATGCCGCCCCCATGTTGCCCCCTGTCCGCCTCCATGTGCGGGTTTGCGGACCCGAGTGGGATAAGTACCCGCCAAGAAGTTTCCGATACCGTGTTGGGACGGATATGCAGGGTTCTTGCTAAGGTCTCTTCGCGTAGAACTTAAAAAGGTCCCGAAACTACAACAGTTTCGGGACTTTCAATGGACTATGCAGAAAAGCATGTTTCACGGGCAGAGAATATGAAGCGCCAGCAGCACGATTGCATTGACCACCGGCACCGTCAGCGTATCGTCGCCTCCCCGGGAGACAAGTTCAGTATATGCGCCGAACACAGCTGTCACAAGAGCAAACAGCAGGCACAGATACCAGGGGATCTCCGTCAGAACCAGCAGTGAAACAAAACCCACCGCCGCGGACACCCCCATCATGGCGCCGGAACCTTCCCAGGTCTTTTTTCGGTCGGCGAAGGGGAGCGCCACATGGTGCTTTCCAAAACGCTGACCTACCAGTCCGGCGGCCCCGTCCCCGGTCCCCCACATGAGAATGGCGGTCACTGCGATATAGGGCAGATCAAACAGACCCCAGCACACCGCTGCCAAGGCGGCGTCGGTCAGGAACAGAAGCATCAGGCTCCGCTTGATCTCTCCCGGTTTCTTCTGTACAAATAACTGGTCATACCCCCTCCAGCTCTGCGCCAAATGGAGGATGGGGTAGACGATGACGGCAAACAGCACCAGCGTCAGGCTGGCGGCCTTCCAGTTTCCCGCGATCTCCATCGCCACCGCAGTGGAGGAGAACGCCACCAGATGCAGCAGCTTTCGAAATACCGGGCGGGGTATCTTCAGGGTGTAGTTCAGTATTATGAGGATCAGCGCGGCCGGTACGATGAACAGCAGGAGATCACGGAAGCACAGAAGCGTAGACTCCACATAGGGAACCGTGCGGAGCTGTTCCCAGTAGTTCAGAACGATCAGGACCGTACCCATCACAGTCAGAATGACGCCGGTGACCAGACCCGCAATATGGCTGTCCACCCGGTTGGCGAATCGGGCAGAGATCAGCGAGGCTGCCGTCGCGACCACGATGCACAGGATAAGCACCGGCCACCGGTCCAGTACGATGGCCGGGTGGATAAGGATATGGCTTATCGAGGCGATAAGGGCGGTGAAGGTCATAATGAAGGTGCTGGTGCCCACGGCGGAGCGCAGGTCCATCCCAAGGAATACGGTAAACACCACCAGCATCATCATACCGCCGCCGGTGCCCACAAATCCAGTGCCAAAGCCGATGGTAAGCCCGAAGAACAGAGAGATGACCACGCCCCTCCAGTCCAGCCGCGTCCCTCTGCCCGCCGTGTCCGCCCGCTGCGTGTCTGGCTTCACCAAAAAGCGGATGCCTATGCAAAAGGTGAGGAACAGGGTGAAGCCACCCAGTACCGCGTTCCCGGCCTTCCACGCCGCGAAGCTGCCCAGGGTACACATGCTGACAATACAGGTCAGCATGATCCAGCCACGCCGCAGGTCGATGTTTTTATGCTTGATGTAAGTGGCGGCGGTCACCGCAGAGCCAAGAATGTCTGAGGCCAATGCGATGGCTGTAGCCTGATAAGCGCCCGTTTCTCCAGAGAACGAGGGGCATAAGACAATGAGGATGGGCACCATGACTGTGGCAGCCGAAAGTCCCACCAGCCCCGTACCGATCCCGGCAAACGCAGCCGCGACGATATAACAGAATATTTCTAACACAGAACTCACCCGGTCAATTTATCATGTTTTCGCTATCATATCCGATAACGGACACATTTGCAACCGGGAAGTTGTCGCTTTATAACCTTTTTTCAATTTCTTTCCAAGCATGGGTGGTGAGACAGCTCTTGTCAAGATCCTTCGTCAGTCCATCCCATAGGGCATAAGGCATCGTCAGGGAGAGGCAGCTCGCCAATGCCTCCCGACGCTGGGAAATATCGAATAGGCCCATGACTGCCATTGGCCGCTCTTTTTCAATCTGATCCACCGCATACACAATGGACTGGCAAGCCGAGCCGTAGGGGGCAATGGCATTGAGCGCCTCGCCATTGTGTGAGCCGAGCATGGTGACCAATGCGGAGATCTGGTCCGGCTCAGCAAAGATGAAAACAACATCGGGACTGCCCACTTCGTGCCATCTGCTTATAGGGGCAAATACGACGCGGGGGTACCCTTTCTCCGAAAACGGCACAGCGTTGCGCCACTTCAAAGCCAATTCCTCTGAACAGAAAAACCTCTCCCCATATTTCATTTGCTCCGGCATCTGCGGCGGCGCATTATCCCCAAAACCCTGGGAGAGCATCTTATGTATGTTCGGGTTTCTCCTGGTAAATCCGTCCCCAAAGCAGCACCCGGTCGCGCCGCCCGGACAATTACAGCTTTCCTCGTTCATGGAAATGACTTTCCCTTTTGCAGCGGCCATCAGAAGCGGGATAACGCAGTTCCTTTTATCCGGGGACGCGTCCAAGTCGCAGACAGCACTGGTATTCCCCAGAAAAACACCCACCGGCTCCCATTGGAGATGCAGCATATTCAGCAACTCTTTTTCCATCAGTATCCCTCCCTATCAAATCCCGAGTTGTCGGCCGATACAGTGCAAGCCCAGTTTAACATCAGCGGGCAGCTTATTCAAGTCCGATGGAACTTCTGTCTCCCCTACGTCGCCCCCTGTCAACCCCTGTGTGCGGCTTTGTAGGCCTGGGTAGAGTAAGTACCCACCAAGAAGTTTCTAGCGCCGTGTTGGGGCGGACAAGCAGGGTTTCCTCAAAGCCCCTTCACACAGGTCTTAGGTCTTGAAACACGCTGCGAATCGATACAGTGTTTACAATGAGAAGAGCCGCTCTTAAAGCGCAACCCTTCTCCCAAAAGGGTTAGGGCAGAAGAAAGACAAGACTGACCAGAAGTATCCACACTAATGGTGTTTTTCAAAGCTGTATCCCCCAGCCAGGCGCGGGAAATTCCGCTCGCATCTGGTGTGACAGCAGTGACGGGAGTGACGGGAAAACAGGGGTAGAGACCTGGGGTTAGATTTGCTGTCACTGCCGTCACAGGTGTCACAGGATGGAAAAAATACGGTGTTTTGGGTTAAAATTCCCGCCGCGTAATATGCACAAATTAGAGGGCTTGGACGGGGGTGGAATTGACGCGGTTTGAGTTTGAGCAGAAAGCCAGCATCGCATTTGTCTGGACATGGGGCGGACGCCCCTGCCCAGACAAATGCTGTTTTCCGGGCAGTTGCCCGGACCCATCTCACTGCTGCATCCGCCCCGTTTGGAACACCTTGCAGGAGAGGGGAATCCTTCAAAGCTGCGCCGCATGAACAATAAAATCCCTCTGCGAATTGCACCTGTGTCATCAAAGAAGAACACTCATCTGAAATTGTGTCTGAATTAATAATTCTGCCCGCTGCCCCTGGCTATTGTTACCGGTCTGTGGTATGTTGTGTCGCTGCGAAAAGAGTGACATGAATGCAGAAGAAACTGCTGACCAGCGGCAACATCTTCAAAAGAACCGACGGACGCTGGAACGGTGTGGTCTGGTAATTATGTGATTCCTCCCCAAAGCAACGTATCTAATCCCTGGCCGGTAGACTGGTATCTGTACAAGGAGCGGCATTTGATCGAGTGTTTCTTCCAGAAAATCAAGTGATTTCGCAGAATTGCTACCAGATATGACAAGCTGGACGCTTCCTTTTTGGCCTCTGTTTACCTTGCCGCCATTGCCATTTTGTTGTTTTAGAACATAACTGATTTTTCAAACAAGCCCTAAGCGTGCGTCTTGCTCTCGCTGCGCATCTCGAAGTGGATCAGCACGCTCATCAGCGCCCGCAACACAATGACCAGGCCTAGCGTGGTCAGTTCGGTGAGGTCGTGGACCAGCGCGGTTTTGATGATTTCCGCCGCCATTTTGAACTGGAGCGCGGTGGCCAGACCGTTCGCCAGTTCATACTTCAAATTGAACTTTTTGTGCAGAAAAACCTCCTGTAGATACTCAATAAAGCCTCGGGTTGCGCTGATTGACACCACAAAAATTCCCATCAGCTCCAGAATCGAGATGACGACCGGGAGCACCGTTTCGAACACGTAATCCAGCATATCCGCCCCTCTCACAGCAATTGTCCGTTCCATGTTGGCAATACGCCCCGCCCGGCGCGGAGATAAATTGTGTATGATAAAGTGTATGGTATGACGCCGGGTTGGGCGTCTTTTTCATGCGTTGATTCTCCCG
>CANQHN010000046.1 GCA_947623745.1 uncultured Oscillospiraceae bacterium | reverse complement strand
CCCACCGCCACCTGGGCGATGTAGGGCACCAGGTTGTTGGGGATGCCGTTGGGGTCCTCCCCGATGAGGCCGCTCTCATGGGCGCCGATGGGGTTGAAATACCGCAGCAGGGCCACGTTCAGCTCCGGGGCGGCGGCGCAGTAGTCCATGAGGATCTTCTCCTGGAACAGCTTGGTGGTCCCGTAGGGGTTGGTGGTGCCGCCGGTGGGGAAGTCCTCCCGGATGGGCACACTGGCGGGGTCGCCGTACACTGTGGCGGAGGAGGAGAAGATGAAGTTTTTCACCCCGTGCTCCCGCATGACGTTCAGCAGCACCAGGGTGGACACCAGGTTGTTGGTGTAGTACTCCAGGGGCTTTGCCACGCTCTCCCCCACCGACTTGAGCCCGGCGAAGTGGATAACGGCGGTGATGTCGGGGTGGGCGGCGAAGATGGCCTCGGTCTGGGCCGGGTCGCACAGCTCCGCCTTAATGAAAGGGACGGCTTTTCCGGTGATGCGTTCCACCCGGCGCACCGCCTCCTGGCAGGAGTTGGACAGATTGTCCGCCACAACGATATCATAGCCCGCCTGGATGAGCTCCACGCAGGTGTGGCTGCCGATATAGCCGGCGCCGCCGCAGACAAGAATAGACATAGACAACGCTCCTTTTCTATGCCCTGGATCCAGGGGCATATATTGTTTCAAACCCGCTGCGGACGGCCGCCGCAGCTCACTCCAAGTATATACGATTCCTCCCGGGTTGGCAAGCCGCCAACCGGCGAAATGGCAGTTTTTCGGAACATCCGGCAAAACCGCCGCTCTTTCTGGGGCCGTTTTGGCTGTGCCGGCGCCAGAAAACGGCCGCAAAGGCAAAAAAGTGTCCCGGATTCTTGCACAGGGCCCGCGGGTGTGCTAGAATTACCAGCGGACGCCGCCCGCGCTCCGCGCCGGGCCGCGCACCACCCAAGGGAAAAGAAGGGTATCTATGGGCGTAGACAGCAAGAAGGAACTATTTGAATCCATGCCGGTGCCGAAGGCCATCGCCACCATGGCCATCCCCACGGTGATCAGCCAGCTCATCAACTTAATCTACAACGTGGTGGACACCTTCTTCATCGGCCGCACCGGGAACTCCTACATGGTGGCCGCCGTGACCGTGGCCTTCACCCTGTTCATGATGACGGTAGCCTTCTCCAACCTGTTCGGCATCGGCGGCGGGAGCCTGGTGGCCCGGCTGCTGGGCCAGGGGCAGGAGGAGCGGGCCCGGAAGGTCAGCGCTTTCAGCTTTTACGGCTCGCTGGCCATCGCCCTGCTGTACTCCCTGCTGGTGGGGGTGTCCATGGACCCGCTGCTGCGGCTGCTGGGGGCCTCCGCCGCCACCATTGGCTACGCCAAGCAGTACGTCTGGCTGGTGGTGGTGCTGGGCAGCGTGCCCGTCATCCTCTCCGCCTCGGGCGCCCATCTGCTGCGCAACGTGGGCTACTCCAAGCAGGCCAGCATCGGCCTGTCGGGGGGCGGCATCCTGAACATCGTCCTGGACCCCATCTTCATGTTCGTGCTGCTGCCGGAGGGCTGGGAGGTCTTTGGCGCGGCCCTGGCCACCCTGATCTCCAACGTGGCCGCCTGCGTCTATATGCTCATCGTGCTGGGCCGGGTGTCCCGCCGGGCGGCCTTGAGCATCAACCCCGCCCGGATCCGGGGCATCGGGGGAGCGGACATCCGGGGCGTGTTCTCGGTGGGCGTCCCCTCCGCCATTCTGACCGGGCTGTTCGACGTGGCCAACATCGTGCTCAACGCCCTCATGTCCGGCCACGGGGACCTGGCCCTGGCCGCTGTGGGCATCGTCATGAAGGCCGAGCGCCTCCCCAACGCCATCAACATCGGCATCTGCCAGGGCATGCTGCCCATCGTGGCCTACAACTACTCCTCCGGAGACCGGGCGCGGATGGACAGCGTCATCCGCTGCGCCCGCCGGGCCGGCCTGGCCATCTCGGTGTGCAGCCTGCTGCTGTTCGAGCTGTTCGCCTCCCCGGTGGTGCGGATCTTCCTGAGCACCTCCGCCGGGGACACCACAGACGCCCTGACCACCCTGGCCTTCGCCGTCACCTTCCTGCGCATCCGCTGTCTGGCCTCCCCCTCCCAGTTCCTGAACTACCACACCTCCTACTGCCTCCAGGCCATGGGCAACGGGCGGGACACCCTGCTCCACGCCGTGGCCCGGGAGCTGGTGTTCTACATCCCCTTCATGGTGATCCTGAACCGCCTCTTCGGGGTCTACGCACTGGTGGGCGGCATCATCGCCGGGGAGACCTGCGGTGCCGTCTTTGCCCTGTTCCTGCTGCGGCGGTGGCTGAAAAAGCTGGAGGGCGCCAAAGCGGCTCAGAAGTGATGAATCCCGTCAAAGACAACGGCGTGACCAGATCCGGGACCGCCGCCATTATCACCCGCGCCGCCTTCTACGCTGGCTGGCCCATGGGCTGGGCGGTGCTCAACCTGACCTTCAGGATCCCCGTCGAGGACACCTCCAACGAGTGGTGCGAGCCGGTGTCCAACGGAGAGTACGGGGGCGCTGAAATAACGAAAAAATACCGGGGCCGGACAGTTCTTGTCCGGTCCCGGCTTTTTCGTGCCAGATCAGAAATAAACCTGCTTCTCCGCCGGCGCGGCGCTGGCGATGAGCTTTCCGGCGCGGTAGCTGCGCAGGACGGGGGCGTTGTAGTTCAGGGCGTCGTACCAGTTTTTGGCGTCCATCACCACGAAATTGGCGTCCCGCCCCGCCGCGATGCCGTAGGCGTCCCCCAGGTGGAGGGTGCGGGCGGCGTTCTCGGTGACAAAGCGGTAGGAGTTGACGATCTCCTCATACCCCAGCATGTGGCCGGTGTACAGGCCCATGAACACCTGGTCCCGCATATTGGCGTTGCCCAGGGGGTTCCAGGGGTCGAACAGGTCGTCGGAGCCGAAGGAGACGTTAATCCCCTCGGCGGTGAGCTCCTTCACCCGGGTCATGCTGCGGCGCTTGGGGTAGGTGTCCGCCCGGCCGCCCAGATGGACGTTGACGCAGGGGTTGGCCACGAAGTTGATGCCCGACATCTTCAGGATGCGCATGAGCCGGATGACGTATGCGTTGTTGTAGCTGTGCATGGCGGTGGTGTGGGAGGCGGTAACTTTGTCCCCCATGCCGGTCTCGTAGGCCAGCGTGGCCACCGTCTCCAGGCCCCGGGATGCCTCGTCGTCGATCTCGTCACAGTGGATGTCGATGAGCTTGTTGTACTTCTGGGCCAGGTCGAAGCAGATGTGCAGGGACTCCACGGAGTACTCCCGTGTGAACTCGAAGTGGGGGATGGCCCCGGCGGCGTCGGCCCCCAGCTCCAGGGCCCTCTCCAGCAGCTCCGCCCCCTTGGGGTAGCTCAGGATGCCGTACTGGGGGAAGGCCACGATCTGCACGTCGATAAAGTCCCGGACCTCCTCCCGCAGCTCCAGGATGGCCTCCAGGGCGGTGAGCTTGGGGTCGTTGATGTCCACGTGGGTGCGCACGTACTGGATGCCGTTGGAGGCCTGGAGCCGCAGGGCCCGGTTGACCCGCTCCTTGACCTCCTGCTTGGTGAGGAAGGGCTTGTACTCCTCCCAGCACTGGATGCCCTCAAACAGGGTGCCGCTGAGATTCCACCGGGGGCGGCCCGCCGTCAGGCAGGTATCCAGGTGGACGTGGGACTCCACGAAGGGGGGCAGGGCCATCTTCCCCGCCAGGTCGGTGACCGTCCCCTCCCCGGGGAGGGGCGTCAGGTTGGGGGCGATGTCCGTGAACTTCCCGTCTGTGACACGGATGTCCATGGGCGCCTCGGCGTTCCCGATATACAGATCCTTAAACAGCATATTCCTCCACCCTTTCCTCAGTTTTTCTTGTTGAACAGCTCGCCCAGCAGGAAGCACACCGCCGCCACGGCCATGGCGTTGAGGGCGGCGATGCCCCAGGGCAGCAGGTTGGCCACAGCGGCCCCCACCACGATGCCGGCGATGTTGAACCAGTTGACGGCGGCCTCCCGGTACTCGCCCCTGAATTTTTTCCGGTTTTTGAAGTAGTCCAGGATCACGATGACGCCGATGGGGGGCAGGGCGCAGTTGAGGATGTTCAGCCAGCCCACGAAGTTCCAGTACAGCCAGATGGCCAGGGCGGTGCCGATGATGCCGGAGATCCAGGTGGTGATCTTCATGCGCACCCCGGAGATATTGGAGATGGCCAGGCCGCCGGTGTACAGCGCGTTGTTGTTGGTGGTCCAGATGTTGGCCCCCAGCACGATGAGGGCGGGGATGGCCAGGCCCTGGGCGATCATGACGTAGAAGATATCGTCCTTGCCGGTGAAGGCGCCGCCCACCGCGCCGAAGCAGAACATCAGGGTGTTGCCCAGGAAGAAGGCGATGACCGTGGTCCACACGGCGATGCTCTTGGTCCTGGCGAAGCGGATGAAGTTGGGGGTGGCGGTGCCGCCGGAGATGAAAGAGCCGATGACGTAGCCGATGCCGGTGACCAGGGTGATGCCGCCCACCGACTGGGAGAAAACGGCGGCCAGTCCGCCGCCGGCCCCGGTGGCGGTGACCATGGAGTACACGCCCAGCATCACGATCAGGGGCACGGAGATGTAGCTGACCACCTCCAGGGCCTTCATGCCGGTGGCGGCGGTGGCGGTCATCAGCAGGCCGGCGGCGATGGTGAGGACCCACTCGTTGATCCCCAGCAGCTCGGCGGCGGGGATAGAGAACATGGCCACGCCCACGCCGAACCAGCCGATCTGGGTAAAGCCCAGGATGGCGGAGGACAGGTAGGAGCCCTTGCTCCCGAAGGTCCTGCGGCACAGCAGGTCCATGTTCAGACCGGTGTCGGAGCCGATGTAGGCCAGCACGCCGCAGTAGGCCGACAGGATGGCCCCGCCGATGAGGCAGGCCCAGATGAACCCGCTCAGGTCCAGGCCGTTGCCCAGCTTGGCGCCCACGCTCATGCTGGCGGAGAAGAAGGTAAAGCCCAGCATGACGAAGAACATCTTCCAAAAGCCCTTGCGCGCCGACTCGGGCACCGCCTCCAGGGAGTAATCGGCGTCTACCTTGGCGGTCTGGGCCGTTCGGTTCACATTTTCACTCATACACACAACCACCCTTCGTCTGTTTTTTTGAAAAAGCCGGGGTCTCCCCCGTTTTTCCTAACTATACACGAAAACCGGCGGCCTGTCCACACTATTTTCCCCCTTTCCCCCAAAAATGACCGCAGAAAAGGAGGGCGGGCACAGGGCCCGCCCTCCTGACAGGAAATCAAATTACGTTTTTTCCGCTGCCCCCGGTCACGCGATGACGGCGTGGGGCTTCATGTTGGTGATGCGGCACATGATGACCGCGGCCTCGGCACGGGTGATGGAGTCGCCGCCCCGGAAGGCGTGGGTGCCGCTGTCGCCGGAGGTCAGGCCGGCGCGGTACCACTTGTAGACGATGGCGCCGTACTCGTCAGCCTCAGCCACATCGGGGATGTAGCCGTCGTTCACCACATTGATGGGCCTGGTGACGGAGGGACCGGCCACGGCGTCGAGGATGGCCACCATCTCAAAGCGGGTGGCGGGGCGGACCATGTCCGCAGCGGTAAAGGCGTCGGCGGCGATGATCTTGTTGGCCACACAGTAGTCGTACTCGTCCTGCCACCAGGCGGCGCCCTCCACGTCGGACGGACGGGTGACAGCCTTGGCCTCGGCGTCCACGGTGACGGCCATGGCCAGCACCTGGGCCACCGTCAGGCTGCCCAGGGGATCGAAGGTGCCGTCGCCCTTGCCGGACATCTTCTGGGCGCCGGCGGCAGCCAGCACGTACTCGGCGTACCACTCGCCCTCGGGCACGTCGGTGAAGGTGACAGCGACGGGCTCAGCGGGGGTCTCCGTCTCGGGCTGCGTGCCCTGCTGGAGAATGATGGGGTGCTCGGCGGAGTCGCTGGAAAAAGAGCCTTCCTTCTTTCCTGAGATGCGCAGGTCCACGGTCCAGCCGGCGAACTGCTCGGGGAGCTTCAGCACAAAGGTGCGGGAGGAGTTGGGCTGTATTCTGAACCCCTTTTCCCTCCACTGGGCCGCGACCTCCACTGCCTTGTCGCGGATGATATAGTCGGACTGTCCGTCCTCCAGCACGGCGCTGAAGTACTCCATCACCTGGGTGCCCTCCCGTTTCACGGGGTGGACCATAACCTCCCAATGGGTATAGTCCGCGTCCATGCCGGAGGCGGTGATGGTCAGCTCCTCGCCGTTGGCGATCTTGGCGCCAGTGAGGGTAAAGGTGGCGCCCTCGTACTCCATGACCGCCAGCACGTTGTCCTTGGCGGTGGTCTCGGCGGCGCTGACGGTGACGGTCAGCCCCAGACACATGGCCATAGCCAAAACCAGGGCCATCATGCGCTTCTTCATCTGTGTGTTCCTCCTTACATCGATTTTGCCCGGGCCGGACAGCATCCGGTCCGGTGCGCGGGGCATACCCCCGCTCTTTTAATATAGCACTTTTTCCCATTCTGTCAATATATCCGCCGGTTTTATCTCATTTCATACATTCTATATACTTTTCGCGCCGGAAGGGCGGCGGACAGTCCTCCGGCTTTTTTATAAAAAAGGACGGGCCGCCTTTCAGCGGCCCGTCTCCCCGGTACAGTTTACTCCGCCAGCTTGTCCAGCAGGCGCGCCAGCTCATCCAGCTTGCCCTCCGCGTCGCCGCTCTCCACGGCCTCACGGACGCAGCAGTCCATGTGGCCCTTGAGCACCATACGGTTGGCCTTTTTCAGGATGGACTGGGCGGCCATGATCTGGCTGGACACGTCCAGACAGTAGCGGTCCTCCTCCACCATCTTCAAAATGCCGTCGATCTGGCCCCGGGCGGTCTTGAGCAGGCGGGTGACCTGGGTGTGGTCCGCCCTCACTGGATGGACACCACCTCATAGCCGGCCTCGGTGACCGCGTCGGTGAGGACCTTGTCGTCCACGTCCTTGGACAGGGCGAGCTTGGCGGACTTGCCCTCCAGGCTCATCTCCACGGCGGACACGCCGTCCACGGCCTCCAGAGCCTTCTGCACCCGGCCGGTGCAGTGGGCGCACATCATGCCCTCGATGATCATGGTCTTGCTCATAGCTTCATTTCCTCCTTGTTTTTTCTCCTCGATATGGGCCGGGACCTCCCCGGCCGTATCACCGGCGGGGGCGCCGGGGATATCCGTCTTGAATCTGCTCTTGAAGAAGCGCAGGCGCAGGGCGTTGGTCACCACGCACACCGAGCTCATGCTCATGGCCGCGGCGGCGAACATGGGGTTGAGCATGGCGTCGGTGAGCCCCAGGGCGTAGAACACTCCGGCGGCCAGTGGGATGCCCAGGGAGTTGTAGAAAAATGCCCAGAACAGGTTCTGCTTGATGTTGCGGATGGTGGCCCGGGACAGCTCCACCGCGGCGGCGGCGTCCAGCAGGTCGGACTTCATCAGCACGATGTCCGCGCTCTCGATGGCCACATCGGTGCCCGCGCCGATGGCCAGGCCCACGTCGGCCCGGGCCAGGGCCGGGGCGTCGTTGATGCCGTCGCCCACCATGGCCACCTTTTTGCCCTGGCTCTGGAGCCGGGAGATGACCTGCTCCTTGTCCTGGGGCAGTACCTCCGCCTCCACCTGGGTGACGCCCAGCTCCTTTCCGATCGCCTCCGCGGTGCGGCGGTTGTCGCCGGTCAGCATCACCACGTCCAGCCCCAGGCTGCGGAAGGCGGCCACGGCGGCGGCGCTGGTGGGCTTGGGGGTGTCGGCCACGGCGATGACGCCCACCGCCCGGCCGCCGGCGGCGAAGTACAGCGGCGTCTTGCCCTGGGCGGCCAGCTCCCCGGCCCGCTGGGGCAGGTCCTCCAGGGGGACGCCCGCCTCCTCCAGCATGGCCCGGTTGCCGCCCAGACAGGGCCTGCCGCCGACGACGCCCCTCACGCCCCGGCCGTGGACGGCCTCAAAGCCCTCCACCGGGACGGCGGATACCTTCCGGCGGGCCCCCTCCTCCACGATGGCGGCGGCCAGAGGGTGCTCCGACGGCCCCTCCAGACAGGCGGCCAGCAGGAGCAGGCCCTCCTCGCTGGCCCCGCCGGCGGGGATCAGGTCGGTGACCACCGGCCTGCCTTGGGTCAGGGTACCGGTCTTGTCCAGGACTACGGTGTTAATGGTGTGCAGGGCCTCCAGGGCCTCGGCGGACTTGATGAGGATGCCGTTCTCGGCCCCCTTGCCGGTGCCCACCATGATGGCCACCGGCGTGGCCAGCCCCAGGGCGCAGGGGCATGAGATGACCAGCACCGCCACACCGCTGGTGAGGGCGGAGGCGGCGCTGCCGGTGGTGATAAACCACACCGCGGCGGTGACGGCGGCGATGCCCATGACCACCGGCACGAACACCCCGGCCACCCGGTCGGCCAGCTTGGCGATGGGGGCCTTGGAGGCGCTGGCCTCCTCCACCAGACGGATCATCTGGGCCAGGGTGGTGTCCTCCCCCACCCGGCTGGCCTCAAAGGTGAAGGCGCCGGACTTGTTGATGGAGGCGGCGGCCACCTTGTCACCCACGGATTTGTCCACAGGCAGGGACTCGCCGGTGAGGGCGGACTCGTCCACGGCGGAGCTGCCCTCCACGATGACCCCGTCCACCGGGATGGACTGCCCGGGCCGGACCACCACCTTGTCCCCCACCTGGACCTCCTCCACGGGGATCTCCACCTCCGTGCCGCCCCGCAGGACGCTGGCCGTCTTGGGGGCCAGGTCCATCAGGCGGGTGATGGCCTGGGAGGTCTTGCCCTTGGAGCGGGTCTCCAGGAACTTGCCCAGGGTGATGAGGGTCAAAATGGTCCCGGCGGACTCGAAGTACAGGTCCATGTGGTAGCGCTCCACCAGCTCCATGTCCCCGTGGCCCAGGCCGTAGGCCAGCTGGAACATGACGTAGACGCTGTACAAGAAGGCGGCGGCGGAGCCCACGGCGATGAGGGAGTCCATGTTGGGCGCCCGGTGCCACAGGGTCTTGAACCCCACCTTGTAATATTTGTCGTTGAGGTACATGATGGGCAGCACCAGCAGCAGCTGGAGCAGGGCGAAGCACAGGATGTTCTCGTGGCCCAGCAGCGCCTCCGGCAGGGGCCAACCCATCATGTGGCCCATGGAGATGTAGAACAGCGGGATGAAAAAGACGAAGGAGAGGATGAGCCGGCGCTTCATGGCGGCCAGCTCCGCCTCCATCGTGTCGGCCGCGGCGGCGGGGGCGGCGGCCTGGCTCCCCTTCTGGGGCAGGGACGCGCCGTAGCCGGAGTCCACCACGGCCTGGATGATGGCCTGGGGCGTCAGCACGCTCTCGTCGAACACGGCCACCATGGAGTTGGTCATCAGGCTCACGTCGGCGGACTTGATGCCCTCCAGCTTGCGCACGGCCTTCTCCACGTGGGCCGAGCAGGCGGCGCAGGACATGCCGGTGATATTGAACTTCTGCTTCATGGAACAGCACACTCTTTTCCTAGACACCCCCCCTGGGTGGGGGTGTCTGTATCATACCACGCCGGCTCCCCGATTGCAAGAGGAATTTTCCCCGATTTTTGCCGTTCCTACTCCCCGGGCGCAAAAAATCGGGCGCGGCATCCGCCGCGCCCGATCAAATCATCTGGATTCACCACTTGTTCTCCACTTTCTCCGCGAAGCCGAAGAAGTTCTCCAGCTCCACCGTGCGCCCGTCGTCCAGCACAGCGGTGCCGGTGAACCGGCCGAAGATCTGGTGCTGGTCGGACTTGATGACCTTCGCGTCGGTGCAGGAGGCCCGGTCCATCACCGGCTGGAAGGTGAGCTCCAGCCGCCCCTCGTCGTCGTGGATGGTCCAGGGGGCGAGGAAATCCGGTTTGCCCCTGTCCAGGGGGATGTGGAAGATCACGTACCCCAGCTTGTGGGCCTTCCCGCCGTAAAACAGCACGTTCTCCGTGGCCGCCCGGGTGTCCCCAAAGCCATAGCCCAGGTTGAACCCGAAGGGCACCCCCTCCACCAGCCCAGAGGCGGAGCCCCAGTACCAGGTGTTGTGGTAGGTCCACACCCCCCGGCCCCAGTCCAGCACGGCGAAGGAGTCCTCCCGGTCAAAGCGGTAGGTCCGGTCCCCCAGGGTCACCGCGCCCCGGGCCCGGAGGCAGTTGATCTTCTGGTTGAAGTAGAAGTGCCCCGGCTTGTCAAAGGGAGTGCAGATCACCATGGACTCCTCCGGCTCGTCGGTGAGGACGATGTTGGCGTCCAGGGGCTGGCCGTCTTTGTAGTTGTCCATGTGGGCGATGAGGGTGCGCTTGTCCCCGTCGTTGACGAACAGGATGGCGTACCCCCGCCCGGAGCTGGCGCTCACCCCGCTCTGGGAGGTCTTAGGCAGGGCGGTGCCCCCCAGGGTCAGGGCCCGCATGGGGCTTTTCGTGACCTGCCAGCCCTCCTCGAAGTCCAGGAGGGAGATGGAGTCCAGGCCCATATAGCTGTTGTCCGCGATGGTCAGAGCCAGGGCGAACCGGCCGTTGGTCACCAGGTAGTAGTCCCACTCCTTCAGCCGCAGGGGGAACCCCTTCACGGCGGACTTGTCGTAGATGGGATAGAGTTTGCGGGCCCAGCCCGGCTGGGTCAGGTTGCCGTCCCCGTCCAGCAGGGGGATGGGGGCGGTGATCTCAAACTGGCTCATAGAGCTCCCTCCTTCTTTCTTCGATGCTCCCGGACGAGCCGGTGCTATTCTGCTTTAACTATACCAAATCGCCCCATTTCTGACAAGGGGCGCTCCCCCGCCGGGCCAAAATTTTTTTGGACAGGCAAGCGGGGACCGCCGGGCGCATACAGTTCCAGGAAAGCAAACGGGTCCGCGCCCCGCAGGCGCGGGGGCGGGATCTCTGCCGCTGCGGCGGAGGGCGGGTACTGCACCTTCGGGCTCCTGCCCGAAGGGGATCGGAGGTGACGGCGTGAGCCGGCTGTTTTCCAAACCACACACCCGGGAATTTCTGGCCGGGGCGGCGCTGCTGTGCGCCACGGCCGCCCTGCTGGTCTGGCCCCAGGAGAGCATGGCGGCGGCCCGGGAGGGGCTGGCGCTGTGCGGCAACGTGATCGTCCCCTCCCTGTTCCCCTTCTTCGTGCTGTCCTCCCTGGTGGTGGAGCTGGGCATGTCCCAGTATCTGGGCTGGCTGCTGGAGCCGGTGATGGCCCCCCTGTTCCGGGTCAGCGGGGCCTGTGCCAGCGCCCTGGCCCTGGGGTTCGTGGGGGGCTACCCGGTGGGGGCCCGCACGGCCATCAGCCTGTACCAGAACGGCCAGTGCTCCCGCGCGGAGGCTGAGCGTCTGCTGGCCTTCTGCAACAACTCCGGCCCGGCCTTCATCCTGGGCGTGGTGGGCGCCGGGGTGTTCGGCAGCGGCCGGGCGGGGCTGGTGCTCTACCTGACCCACATCGCCGCCTCCCTGCTGGTGGGCATCCTGTTCCGGTTCTACAAGCCCGCCGAGGGCCCGGCCAGGGGCCGCTCCCGGTGGAGCTTCCACTCCGCCCCCTTCGCCCCGGCCTTCACCCGCTCGGTCACGGGGGCCGTGACCTCCACGCTGAACATCTGCGCCTTCGTGCTGTTTTTCACGGTGGTGCTGCGCTGTCTGACCCTGTCCGGGGTCCTCCCCGCCCTGTCGGCCCTGGCCGCCGCCCTGCTCTCCCCCCTGGGCCTGACCCGGCCCTGGGCCCAGCGGCTGCTCACCGGGCTGCTGGAGGTTTCCTCCGGCGTGTCCTCCCTTATGGGGGAGGGCGGGCTGCACGGCCGGATGGCCATGGCCGCCTTCATCCTGGGCTGGGCCGGGCTGTCGGTCCACTGCCAGGTGATGGCCTTCCTGGGGGACAGCGGCCTGTCCCTGCGCACCTACCTGACAGGCAAGCTGCTCCACGCCGTCCTGGCCGCCGGCCTCACCGCTCTGGTCATGGCCCGGCTGGCCCCGGAGGAGACGGTGTCCGCCTTCCTGGCCCAGCAGGTGGAGACCCTGGCCGCCCTGGACTTCGGCCGGGCCCTGTCCATCTCCTGCACCGCCGCCTGGGGGACGTGGCTGGGATTTTTTGCCCTGGCGGTAAGGGCGGTGAAAAAAAGGGGTGGAAATCGGCGGCCGCATCCGTTATAATAGGGGTGAACATCTTCTGCTGTTTTGGAGGTGCATCCCTTTGAGCCTGTTCCAAAAAGATATCGAACCCCGCTGCGCCTACTGCGCCCGGGGGTATACCCTCGACAACGACCAGGTGGCCTGCGCCAAAAAGGGGGTCGTCAACGCCGGCTCGTCCTGCCGCGCCTTCAAATACGATCCCCTCAAGCGGGTACCGCCCCGCCCGGTGAAGCCGGATTTCTCCAAACTGAAGGACGAGGACTTCACCCTCTAACTAAAAAAGGAGCTGCCGCACGGTAGCTTCCAATAAAACAGTATCGAAACAGTACTGACATTGGGCAGCTGCCAAACAGGGGTGCAACAAAGAGAACAGCCATATCTGGAAACCAATCTAGATATGGCTGTTCTTGTGCTTTATCTGAAGATGCTCATTATAGGCCCTTAGTTTCAAACAAATCCATAAGACGATTGTTGAATAGTCTTTTGATATCTCTAAGGGCATCTATATTTGAATAGTCAAATCCCAGTAGGTATTTTTCATCTTCTTCAGTCATGGTAAATTGGGAAAATAAATCTGCATATTTTTGCTTTGCTTTTTCTAATAACAACCCCAAAAAATCCTTTTTATCATTCATAGTTGGCTTTTCAAATTCGCAAACTAGATCAAATCTTGTCTGCAACTCCGACGGGATTTTTTCTTCATATTCTTTTTGGGTTCTAATATTGGAAGTAAAAACAATTATAAAACCTTCAAGATCGTATTCTCTTGCCATAGAATCCGTAAAGTGTCCTTCTTCAAGCAACTCCAAAAAGAATAAAAACACCGGGCGAGTTGTTTTTTCAAATTCGTCACAAAGGAGAACTCCCACTTTAGTTTTTCCAATCTTATCGCTTAATTCACCGTGATCGCAACCAATATAGCCTGCTGGACTGCCAATCAGACTGTTAAGGGCATCTTGACTGCTATAGTTCTGAAAATTTATTTTTGCCAAATAACATCCTTTACAAAGACCGTTTGCTATTAAGCGTGCAACTTCTGTTTTTCCTATCCCAGAGACGCCAAATAAAAAGATTGAAAAAACTTTCTGCTCTTTTGCCTTGCATAGCGCAACAAAATTCTTTAATGCATGTTTCAACTTTTCCTTAAAATGCCTATGACCTACTAAGTTGCGGTTAAACCAAGAGAAGAATGATTCAAAACGTTCTTTGCTAAAATCAGTTATATGTACAATACTATCTGAAACTTGTACTCCTTCTTCTACGTTTTTCAAATCAGGAAGGAGTTCATATACAGATTTTTGCCCTTCGAAATACAAAGGGAAATAATCCAGCAAATTGTCAATCTGTGCCGTCTTTACAATAACATTGATATTTGGATAAATATTTAAAATAGATTCTACTAGATAGATTAAATTCTTGTTACTTTCAATCGCAAATGAAACCGAGGTTAAATCAAGAAGAGCCAATTTTGCAGAACGATTGAACTGTTCAAATTCTGTCTTTGCAGTTCCTGAAGCCTGAGAAAATGTCGCAATTGGAATAAATTTTTCCTTAGTATATTCTATGATATTATCAAATTCCTCATTGCTCTTATATGTATATATAGGTTTACGCACCAAAGAAAAATCTTTTTCCTTAGAACAATCTTCGGGAAAAACCATAGGTTCATTATATCTGGAAGTTTCAGAAAAAAGAAGCGGAAACAAAGCAATAGCATTGTCTGCTGCAGATTCATCAACAATAACGATGGTTTCCTCTGTCATAGCCCTCAAATTAATATATGCCGAATACCGATCTCTTGGAGAAGAAAGCAGATAATGTACTAATGCAGTTATTTCAATGCAAATGTGAGGATCATTTTGTAACATCTCAAACGTTTCCTGGAAAACAAATGGAACAACTTCAAGGGATTCTTCAATTTTTCGCAAATCAGCAAGGCCACTATATGTATACAAAATATATTTCATAATATCATTTTCTCCCCAGTTGGCTTAACCATAACCCTATCTTATTCCACCAATGAAGTTTCTTTTCCAAAGGTTTTACATAGTTAAAAGCTACATCTTGAATTATTGCCAGCGTATCGACAAAATGGTATTTAGTATGGTCATTTTCAGAATACGAATCATCTGTTTCTGCTAGGGTATTGCTTTTAATTATTTTTGATGTTTCCATTTCACTTCTTTTCTGCTTTGTTCCTGCTTCTTGTAAATAAGAGAAAGTATTGGACGAAATAAAGTTTTTCTCTGTGATTCCCTTATAAATTCCAACAACAGACACATGTCCAATCAATAAATCATCAATGCTATACTGGCTTTCAAATTCTGACTTTACATCCATTGGGATTTTTATTATGATTTCTGTATGGTTTTCACTCCTGTCTGTTGTAGAGAATGTTCCTTTGAGAATATATGCATAGTCTTGTAACATTGAGGTTATTAAATTATTAACCTCCATCCCCTCGACCCGCATACCTTTAAGTGCATCTCTCCTTAAAATTAAAAACTGGCGAAGGCTCTCTTCATCAAGAAGTTCAAGCTTTATACCATCAATTTTGATTAAATCACCCTCAGTTGTTTTTTCGAAAGTCGTAATCGTTGCACACTTTTCTATAACACGCCGCAGCAGAATTGATTTGGTAGTTTTTACATCAAGCGATTCAACAACTTTCATTGATGAGTATGAAGTCTCTTTGGTATCTGATGAGATAGATGATTTTATTCCTTCCAAAAAATTTTTTGTACCCTGTGCAGACAAAGATGCTGTATAGCCAATTGCTTTGCTATATTCCGATGTGTTATCACGATCTATTTTTGTCAAAATAACATTATTTATCATCATGGCAATTTCATATACTTTACTGAAATTCAGATAATAAATATTAAAATCTTTTGATCTAGTATCACTCATTACTAATCCCTCAATAATAACATTGTTGTTCTTTATAGCTCTTTCACGATTTCCACAAACTGCTTCATCCCCACCGCTCCCGGCAGCGGTTCAGCACCGTCGGCGAATACCATGTAATACCTGAACTGACTGCCCGCCGCATTGCGCCATGCTTGGCCGAGGGCGATTTTCTCGCGGCTGTCATCGTTTTTCAGATGCTCGCCCTTTATCTCGACAAGAATGATCTTCCCGCTGTTCGTCATCAGCATAATATCCGGGTAGTGATTGATAAATCCGTTGATACAGAAGCCGTGCCTTGCAATGTTTCGATGCCACCAGCGGACGTTGGGCAGGGCGGTCAGCTCCATCACCAAGTCCTGCTCAAGCTGATTCATATCTTCTTCTGCCTGATAGAGCGACCCACCGATCATGTCCGTATTGTCCATCGGATGGATGCACACTGGCAGACGGTATGACGGACGGCAGACGATGCGTTCCGTCTCCAGCCAGCGGGCAAAAGTTTCCTTGTAATGATCCGTCAACAGTGATTCAATCTTTGTCTTGATCTTCGCGGCGTAGCCGAGCGGCGCTTTCTCCATAGCGGCAAGCTGGGCTTTGTCCATCGCTCCAACAATCAAGTCGATATAGGTCCTCAGCTCGGCGGCGTCCACCGTGTTCATTTCGTTGAGCTGCGAGAACATCATATCCTTGCACTGCCGTACACGGCTCTCTGGCGGCAGGCTGTTGAAATACTCTTTAAAATACCGTTGGTCGGCGCCGGACATCTTGAACACCTTCGGCAGACCGCCCTCGCTTTGCCGGACATCGACCTTGGCTATCTCATCGTCCGCAGAACCGAAGTCAATATCATATGCCTTGCCCTTCAGCGTAAAGCCCTCCGCAAGCTGTTCCTTTTCCAACAGCTCCAGCGTTCCTTCGGTAAAAAGAGACTCCGGCACCACTTGGAAAAACTGTGGAATCATCAAATTCTCTACATCGTCTCGAAACTGCGGATGAACATAGAAAGTCGTCACCTTGTCACGCACCTCCCACGGAAGGACATTTGTGTAAGGATCATTCTCCGCACCATTACGCGCTTCGTCGTAGTCCTGCCCCGCTTTTTCCGCTTCTGTCAGCATATTCACTGCTTTCTGGGGTACATCGGGTGTCTCGCCCTGCGCACGACGCCGCTCCAGCTCTTTTCCAATCGCCTCGCCGTCTACATCATCGAAACTATCTTCATCAGTTGCTTCCGGCTGCTGGATTTCAAGTTGTTCCGGTTCATGGGGAATGACTGGCTTTGGGGCAATAGGAGTGGAAAGACGGTAGTCCTTATCGCTGAATCCGGCGCAGTTGAGCCCACGGATGATGCGGCGAACGGTTTCGTCAAAATCGTTGGAGGATGTCAGCACATATGACATATTCAACGCTGGCTGGCTGTGCTGAACGGTATGCGGCAGCCGGAGGATACGCCCCAAAATCTGCGCCACGTCCACTTGGCTCGTCTTGTTGGCGAGGGATGCCAGTATGTACGCAAACGGGCAGTCCCAGCCCTCTTTGAGCGCATTAACGGTAATAATGTACCGCACCGAGCAGTCCGGCGACATCAAATCAACATTTTTCAGCTCGTTCACATCGGCGGTGCGGATAGCGATCTGCTCCGCCGGGATTCCGGCGCCAATCAACTTTCCCCGCAGCTTTTCAAATGTCGTCGCGTCCTCTTTGCCTTTTGGCTGAGCCTGAAACAATGCGATGGGGCGGATGTACCGTCCCGTCTTTTTCTGTTCCGCGACGGCGATTTCCTCTAACTTGTTCCGCAGATCGATGGCGTCGGTCAGAACCTCCGTCTGACTGTCCCGGTTATAGACGATCACGGGCAGTTTCACCATGTTCTCGTTCTTGAGCTGCACAGCGTCCACATAGGAGATGATATTGCTCTCCTTTTTCGGCGTAGCCGTCAAATCCAGTACAAAGCAGGGATTGAAATTTGCCAGCATCTCGATACTCAGTTCAGACCGTGCGTGGTGGCTCTCGTCCACTATCACGAGGGGCGACAACTGATTGATAATTTGAAACAGCGCGGACTCGTCCGCTTTCTCGATGGGATTTTCCGGCTTGCCAAGCAATTTCGCAAAGTTAGCGAGATTGCTGTTCTCCTGATAGGCTTTCAGTCCCTCTTTGCCGCGCCCGCGGAACGAGTCATACGACAGTACCATGATCGAAAGCTGCTCCGTGACGGCGGTGGGGTTGAAATTCTGTCCGTTCAGAAGCTCCTCTTTCGTATAAACCTCAACACGCCCGCCGAAATCCACGTCGATCTTCTGCCGGTAGGGGTGACGAACGTCTTGCAGTGCCTTGACCGTCTGCGTGAGAATTGCATCGGACGGCACCAGCCACACGACGGCTTTTGTCTTTGTCACAGGCAGCGCATCAAAAATCGGGCGCACAGCGTTACAGGCGATAAACGTCTTTCCACCGCCAGTGGGAACTTTGAAGCACAGATTCGGCACACCCGGCAGGAGGTCCTGATAGATGCCAAGCGACGGCGCACTGCTTTCGTACCAGAAGTGATAGAAAGCCGTGCCGCTGTCCTGCGTCTCGTTCAGCAGTTCCATATAGCGCACAAGGTCAGCAATGACCTTCTTCTGATAGCTTTTCATCTCCATGCTGTGCCGCCTCCTTTACAGTCTGCTGATATCGCGGGGGATCTTTTTGAACACGATCCCCATCTGCGCGAGCTTGTCCTCGCCGAGGGCGCAGCGGTCGGCGTAGATAACGGTTCCGCCGGATCTCTCCGTGACGCCGGAGAGAAACGCATAATTGAGAACTGTGATCCGTTCCGGCTCGTAGTAGAAATAGTAGCTCGTGTCGTTGTGACATCCAAGAAAATAGGGATTATCGTCCCCGGCGGGGGCATACGGAGATTTTGTCTCCATGAACCACACATACTCCCGTATCTTCTCCGTTCCCACGGTTTCGTTGAGATTTTCACCGATCAGAAGCGGCTCGCCGAGGTCGTAGAAGCTGAAATCGCCGCCTGTGCCCTCAACGGCGTTTTTGCCCTCTCCGTAGCCGCGGATGACGCGCTTCACACGCTCGGCGGTGATGGAATCTGCATCTGTTGCAATTTGAATAATTCGCTCAATTAGCTTGGTCGGTTTTGGCGTGTCAAACGGAGCTGTCCCGTCAAAAATAGCTTTTAATTCGGCAGTAGCTTGTCTAGTTGTACCTGCAACTCCACCAACCCATATATTTTCGGGAACTTTACCTTGCAAATCAGCAAGATATAACTTGTGAATTATTGCTGTTTCATCAGAATTAAATATAATCTCCCCAGAATCTATTTTTGATTGTAATGTCTCTTGACTCCACCGCCACCCTTTATCTGGTGGCTCAATTCGATTTCCGCGAGGCGTGATAATCTCATATTTCAAATTAGGCCGATATAATCCATTTACACAATACCCTGTTCTCCACGGCCCTCTGGGGTCGTTATCGGGATTCTTATATAGCTTATCATCTTCCTTAGACCGAGGCAAATTACCCAACACAAATAAAGACGATTTGGAATACACTATCGTGTGATTGAATTGAGAAACAAATTTTCCGCCATAGCCATTAGCTTGTAAACTGTGTTGCCAAATAACATCTGAAACAAAATTGCTACTGCCGAATATCTCATCACATACTAATTTCAAATTCGCACATTCCGTATCGTCAATGCTGATGAAGATAACCCCGTCGTCCGCTAGCAGCTTTTGCAGCAGCTTGAGCCGTGGGTACATCATGCACAGCCACTTGTCGTGTCGGGTCAAGTCCTCGCCCTCTTTGCCGACGACTTCACCGAGCCATTTTTTGATTTTCGGGTCGTTCACGTTGTCGTTGTAGACCCAGCCCTCGTTGCCTGTGTTGTATGGCGGATCAATGTAGATGCACTTGACGCGCCCCTCGTACCGGGGCAGCAGCGCTTTCAGCGCCTCAAGATTGTCGCCTCGGATGATCATGTTCTCGCTGCCGTTGTCGGTGTCATGCTGCCCGTCCGCGTCAAAGCTGTACTGCCGTTCCAACACCCGATAGGGCACCTCCTGGTGGTGGTTGATCACTTTATCTTTTCCGATCCATTCAAGGGTGGGCATGGGATTCGGCCTCCTCGTTCAGCTTTTGGGTTAGTTCCGTTTGCAGAATGTCGATTTGCGCTTGCAGTTCATTGATAAGTTGATGGTCGGGACAGTTATCAAGCGGCATTGAAGGGGCAGCAGTCACTTGAGCTACATACACCACGCCGACCGTGTCATCGGTTTTACGCAGGTCTGTTATCTTGCGTATAGCGTCGCCGCGAACCAGAACGCCAAAACTAATATAGTTGTTGATAATAGCCTGCCGCTCGGCTATTTGATTTTGCAGATTTGCAATATCATGCGCCCTTTTTATCGAGTATTCTATTTTGGCTTTTTCCATTTATTTTGCCCCTTTTTTCCATAATTCCACAATTTTATTATACTCGAATACTGTTAGAGTCGGGAGAAATTAGCCATTTTCTGCCGGGAGAAAACAGCCAATTTCGGCCGGACGAAAATCGCCAATT
>CANQHN010000045.1 GCA_947623745.1 uncultured Oscillospiraceae bacterium | reverse complement strand
GAGATCCCCATCAAGGCCAACTTCCGCGAGGGCCTGTCCGTGCTGGAGTACTTCATCTCCTCCAGAGGCGCCCGGAAGGGCATGGCCGACACCGCCCTGCGTACCGCCGACTCCGGTTACCTGACCCGCCGCCTGGTGGACGTGTCTCAGGAGGTCATCATCCGCGAGGACGACTGCGGCACCTCTGACGGCATCGTGGTCAGCGAGATCGAGGAGCACGGCCAGGTCATCGAGACCTTCGCCGAGCGCGTCCACGGCCGGTTCCCCGCCGAGGACGTGGTGGACCCCGCCACCGGCGAGGTGCTCTTCACCCGGGACACCATGATGCGCAAGAACGACGCGGAGACCCTTATCAAGCACGGCATCAACGCCGTGAAGATCCGCTCCGTGCTCACCTGCCGGGCCCGCAGCGGCGTGTGCGCCAAGTGCTACGGCATCAACCTGGCCATCGGCGAGCCCGTGGGTGCCGGTGAGGCGGTGGGCATCATCGCCGCCCAGTCCATCGGCGAGCCGGGCACCCAGCTGACCATGCGTACCTTCCACACCGGCGGCGTGGCCGGCGGCGACATCACCCAGGGCCTTCCCCGTGTCGAGGAGCTGTTCGAGGCCCGCAAGCCCAAGAAGATGGCCCAGCTGGCCGAGATCGGCGGCCGGGTCACCACCGAGGAGACCAAGCGCAACGTCATGTGCAACGTGACCATCACCGCCGACGACGGCCAGGTGGTCACCTACGCCCTGCCCTACGCCGCCGGCATCAAGGTCAAGGACGGCGATGTGGTGGTCAAGGGCGAGCAGCTCACCGAGGGCGCCCTGTCGCCCCACGACGTGCTGCGCATCCGCGGCCTGTCCGAGTGCCACAACTACCTCATCCGTGAGGTGCAGAAGGTGTACCGCCAGCAGGGCGTTGATACCAACGACAAGCACATCGAGGTCATCGTGCGCCAGATGATGCGCAAGGTCCGTGTGGAGGACGCCGGCGACTCTACGCTGCTGTCCGGCTCCACCATCGACATCGTGGAATTCCTGGACGCCGAGGAGGCCGTGCAGAAGCGCATCGACGCCGGGGAGAAGAACGAGTTTGGCGAGGACCTGCGCCTGCCCACCTGCACCCGCATCCTTATGGGCATCACCAAGGCGTCCCTGGCCACCGAGTCCTTCCTGTCCGCCGCCTCCTTCCAGGAGACTACCAAGGTCCTCACTGAAGCCGCCATCAAGGGCAAGGTGGACCGCCTGCTGGGCCTGAAGGAGAACGTGATCATCGGCAAGCTGATTCCCGCCGGCTCTGGCCTGGCCCAGTACCGCCGCTCTGACCTCATCGACGAGGACGGCAACCTGGTCAGCTCCGCGCCGGCCCCGGAGGGGGAGCAGGCCGGGGCGGAGGAGGAGCCCCTCCTGGCCGACGAGGCCGAGGTGGAGGCCGCCGCCCAGACCGACGGCAGCGAGGATGTACTGATCTGATCCGATTTCCAGACTTTTATGGGAGGGCCGCGGCACGGCCCTCCCATTTTGCAGCAAAAAAAGCAGGCCGCATACGCGGCCTGCTTTTTTCGATCAGATTCAGTCGGGGCTGACGGTGTAGTTGGGGGCCTCCTTGGTGATGTAGATATCGTGGGGGTGGGACTCCCGCAGACCGGCGGCGGTGATCTGGATGAACTGCGCCTTGGACTGCAGCTCCTCGATGTTGTGGCAGCCGGTGTAGCCCATGCCGGCCCGCAGGCCGCCCATGAGCTGGTAGATGGTCTCGCCCACAGCTCCCTTGTAGGGGACGCGGCCCTCCACGCCCTCGGGGACCAGCTTCTTGTTGTTCTGCTGGAAGTAGCGGTCCTTGGAGCCCTTGTTCATGGCGGCCAGGGAGCCCATGCCCCGGTAGACCTTGAACTGGCGGCCCTGGTAGATCTCAGTCTCGCCGGGGGACTCCTCGCAGCCCGCCAGCAGGGAGCCCAGCATGACTACGCTGCCGCCGGCGGCGATGGCCTTGGCGATGTCGCCGGAGTACTTCACGCCGCCGTCGGCGATGATGGGGATGTCGTACTCCGCCGCCACCCGGGCCGCGTCGTACACGGCGGTGATCTGGGGCACGCCGATGCCGGCCACCACGCGGGTGGTGCAGATGGAGCCGGGGCCGATGCCGATCTTCACGCAGTCGGCGCCCGCATCAATGAGGGCGCGGGTGCCCTCGGCGGTGGCCACGTTGCCGGCGATGAGCTGAACGTCGGGGTAGAGGGATTTGATGCGCTTGACGGACTCCAGGATGTTCCTGCTGTGGCCGTGGGCGGAGTCCAGACACAGCACGTCGGCGCCGGCCTCCACCAGGGCGGCCACCCGGTCCAGCACGTCGGCGGTGGCGCCGATGGCGGCGCCCACCAGCAGCCGGCCCTTCTCGTCCCGGGCGGAGTTGGGGTAGACCTCGGCCTTCTCGATGTCCTTGATGGTGATCAGGCCCTTCAGGTGGAAGTTTTCGTCCACGATGGGCAGCTTCTCGATCTTGTGCCTGCGCAGGATCTCCTTGGCCTGGGCCAGGGTGGTGCCCTCGGGGGCGGTGACCAGGTTGTCCTTGGTCATCACGTGGTCGATGAGCTGGTTCATATCGGTCTCGAACTTCATGTCCCGGTTGGTGATGATGCCGATGAGCCTGCCGTTGTCGCAGATGGGCACACCGGAGATCTTGTACTTGGCGCACAGCTCGTCGGCTTCGGCCAGAGTGTGGCCCGGACCCAGCCAGAAGGGGTTGGTGATGACGCCGTTTTCAGAGCGCTTCACCATATCCACCTGCTCGGCCTGCTGGCTGATGGACATATTTTTGTGGATGATGCCGATGCCGCCCTCCCGGGCCACGGCGATGGCCATGCGGTACTCGGTGACGGTGTCCATAGCGGCGCTGATGAGGGGGATGTTCAACCGGATCTTCCGGGTCAGCCGGGTGTGCAGGTCGATGTCCGCGGGCAGCACGTCGCTCTCGGCGGGGATGAGCAGCACGTCGTCGAAGGTGAGGCCCTGCTTGACGAACTTCTGGGAGGCGTCCTGATTGACCATAGTTCACAGCTCCTTCTTCATTTGGTGTGAAATTTATGAAAAGATTTTATCTACTCTACCACGCCGATGTCCACTTGTCAAGGACACACTTTGCCGAAAATCAATTCTGCCTCAAAACGGGCCTTCCCCGCGGCGTCAACGCCCTTGACGCAGAAGGCCTCCCCGTCCCGGCCGGTGAGCAGGGAGATGGTCTCCCCGGGGCGGCACTCGGCGGTGTAGCCCAGCTGCATACTGGACAGGAACACCCCCGGCTCCCGCCGATGCATCTCCAGCGCGTCGCAGGCGAAGTCGGCGTAGCGGGTGTTGTTCACGTGGCCGTTGATGTCGGTGTCGCTGTAATGCAGCTTCCGCGTCTCCGCCAGGGCCATCTCTTTGGGCAGGCGGAGCTTGGACAGGGTCCTGGTCTTGCACAGCTCTCCGCCGTCCGTGCCGTCCAGGGCGTGGACGTCCCCCAGGCGCAGCAGCCTGTGGGTATTCAGGTCGGCCAGCACCCAGGCGGACACCGCCTGGCCCACCGGCTCATCCCCGGCGTACAGGTCGAAGTCCCGGTACATCAGCGCGGCCTTGCCGCCCCGGTGCCAGGTGCGCACAGTGAGCTCCTCCGGCCACTGGAGCGGCCGCTTGAGCTCGAACCACATCCGGGCCAGCATCCAGAACGCGCCGGTCTCCTCCACCATTTTGGCGCGGCCGAAGCCGGCGTCCTCGGCGGCCAGGGTGGCGGCCTCCTGGAGGTGGCCCAGCAGGGCGGAGGGGCGGCAGTGCCCCTGGCCGTCGGCGTCCCGGCTGTCGATGACCACGTGGTGGTCGTAATATATTCCAGACATAGGATTCCCTCCCTGTTCAGGCCCTGCCCCGGATACGCAGGGTCTGCTTGCAGCAGATGTCGTCGATATCGTCAGCGGTGGCGGCGGGGATGCGCAGCTGGGCGCCGCACTGGGCGCACACCAGGTCCACGGAGCTGTAATTGACCCTCATGCTCCACTGTTTGCTCCCGCAGGCGCAGGAGATGCCCCCCCGGGCGGCGATGTCCTTCAATTCAGAGAGCACCTCGTGCATCACGATCTCGTCCAGAAATACGCCCTTCTCCCCCTGGGCGTCCAGCTTGTCCACCGCCTGCTCCAGACGGGCAGTGGCGGCGTAGACCGGGCCCTCCTCGCCCACGTAGCAGCAGTCCAGGCCGGAGGCGGAGCAGGAGAAGGCCAGGGCTTTCCGGTACAGGAAGGCGTCGGAGGGGCAGCTCACCGCGTGCTCCCGGCCGCAGAAGGCGCAGGGCACCAGCAGGTCCACCCGGGGGCCCATCATGTCGATTTTCAGCTCCGACTTGCCGCAGGGGCACTGGATGCGCACCGGGCCGGCGGCCAGGGCGAACAGGTCCTTTTCCACGATCACCGACTGGCGGCAGCGGGGACAGAGGTAGGCGAGGAAACGTTTTGTCTGCTGGGGCATGGGGCGGTCCTCCTTCCGGGGATCAGGATTTCAGGCTTTCATTATACTCCCTTCCGGGGGATTTGAACAGGACTTTTTTTCGCGCTGGGGCGGCGATGCAGTTTACATAAATCAGAAAAATGGAGCGATAAAATTTTTTGAAAAGGGGTTGACAAGTGGGTTAGTTTATGCTAACATTGTGCTTGGTTAGAGAGAGCTAACCCATGGGCCTTACTCCTCACACCTCCCTACTACTTCCTCCCTCCCGGTGAAAGCTCCCTCTGATTGCCAGAACTTCCGAAACGCCTCGGAAACACAGCCCCCGGCCGCGCGCTCAAGCGGCCGGGGGCTCCTCCTGTTTCTGGAAAAACCGGCGCTGAAAAATTTGAAAAACCCATACCCAACCCCATCTTTTTATGGTATGATAAAACTTGAATTTGTATGGATATCGCTTTTGGAGGGGGGAGAGGAAGATGAGACGCGCCGTTTCCGCCGCGCTGGTGTGTGCCCTGCTGCTGGGAACGCTCACCGGCTGCGTTTTCCACAGCCCGGATGAGCTCTATCAGCTCCCCGAGCGTTCCCCCGGCTACGAGCGCCTCACCGCCAAGATCGCCGAGGTGGAGCGGGCGCTGGAACTGGAGTTCTCCACCACGGTAGAGGCCGCCGTCATCTACTCCGGCGACAACACCTCCACCATCCAGCTCCAGGACCTGGACGACGACGGCCGCCAGGAGACGGCGGTGACCTTCCTGCGCATCCCCGGGGCGGAGTTCCCCCTGCGCATCTACTTCTTTACCATCCAGCCCGACGACAGCTACGAGGTCACCTGCATGGTGGAGGGCATGGGCTCCGCAATCTACGCAGTGGACTACGTGGAGCTGAGCGAGGGCGGCTTGAAGGAGCTGGTGGTCAGCTGGCAGATCAGCACCAACGTCTACCAGCTGGGCGTCTACTCCCTGGAGGGCGCCTCCCTGCCCGAGCCGGACGCCCAGCAGGGGCAGTCCCCCAGCGCCGCGGTCCAGTACCCGGAGGCCACCGAGCTGATGACCACCAACTACTCCGGCTACAGCCTTCAGGATATCGACCAGGACCTGCGCACCGAGCTGGCGGTGGTGCGCATCGACCGGGAGGGGGCCAACAGCGCGGTGGAGCTGTACGGCTGGCGCAGCGGGGCGTTCGTCTCCCTGGGCGCCGTCCGGCTCTCCACGGGGGTCACCTCCCTGAACCGGGTGCGGGCCAACTATGTGGCCAACTCCGTCCGGGCGCTGTATATCACAGGCACCCTGATGGACTCCAGCCAGGCCACCGACATCGTGATCTGGCGCAACGGGGAACTGGTGAACCTGACCATGAACCCGGAGACCGGCGTGAGCCGGGAGACCCTGCGGGGGTACAACAACATCGTCCCCGCCGATGTGAACAGCGACGCCACCCTGGAGATGCCCCGCCCCCGGCTGATCCCATCCTTCACCGAGGGGGTGTCCGCCGACTTCAACCTCATCGACTGGAGCCAGTACGCCGCCGACGGCAGCTCCGTCCAGGTGGCCACCACCTACCACAACTACGAGGACGGCTGGTATCTGGAGATCCCGGAGTCCTGGGTGGACCAGATCACCATCGGCCGCAACGACTCGGTCAGCGAGGAGCGGGCGGTCATCTTCTCCCACTGGAACGGCACGGAGGAGGAGCCCACCCCCTTCCTGGCCATCTATAAGCTCACCGGGGTCAACCGCAACATCCGGGCCGCCCGGGGCAACCGGTTCATCCTGAGCGAGGACGACAGCACCATTTACGCCGCCACCTTCTACGACAGCCTCTGGGACTGCGGGCTGGAGGAGAACGACGTTTTAGACCGGTTCCACCGCATCCTCAGCGGCTGGACCAACGAATAGCTGGAGGAAATACCGCGATGAGAAAGGTTTTGGTCCTGGAGGACGAGGAGAATATCCGCAGCTTTGTGGTCATCAACCTCAAGCGCGCCGGCTACGAGACCGTGGAGGCCGGCACGGGGGAGGAGGCCCTGGCCCTGCTGCGCCAGAACCCCGAGGTGAAGGTGGCCCTGCTGGATATCATGCTGCCCGGGATAGACGGGTTCGAGGTGTGCCGCCGCATCCGGGCCATGGACAGCAAGATCGGCATCATCATGCTCACCGCCCGCACCCAGGAGATGGACAAGGTCACCGGGCTGATGACCGGGGCGGACGACTACGTCACCAAGCCCTTCTCCCCGGCGGAGCTCACCGCCCGGGTGGACGCCCTGTTCCGCCGCACCGGGGACGCCCAGGCGCCCCGCACCCTGGACGAGCTGTGGCAGGGGCCCTTCCTGCTCAACCTGCGCAACCGCACCCTGGAGAAGGACGGGAGGCGCATCAAGCTGACCCAGGTGGAGTACGGCATCATCCGCCTGTTCATGGAGAACCCGGGCAAGGCCCTGTCCCGGGAGGAGATTCTGGACAGTGTGTGGGGCCGGGACTACTTCGGCGAGCTGAAGATCGTGGATGTGAACATCCGCCGCCTGCGCATCAAGATCGAGGACGACCCCACCAACCCGGCCTACATCATCACCGTCTGGGGCTTCGGCTACAAGTGGGTCATCGACCGGGAGACCGGGGGCGCAGAGCCCGCGGAGGGGGAGAAGGAGAAGAAGTAGTCCGGACCGGGAAAAGCGTCGGGGAAGGGGGGAGCGGCCGTGGAGAAAGCCGGCGAAAACAGGGGCAGAAAGACCATCCGGGGCATCCGCCAGCGCTGGCTGGTGAACAGCCTGGGCGTGGTGGCGGGAATCCTCTGCCTGGCCATGGGCAGCCTGATCGTGGCCCTGTGGAGCTACTACGACAGCACCATGACCGCCGGCCTGGAGGCCCAGGCCGGGAATGTGTCCTCCTACTTCCGCAACGCCACCCGCAGCGAGTTTTTCACCGCCGCCCAGGACTTTATCGACGGCTTTGAGGACAAGAACCGCATCGAGGTGCAGTTCCTGGACAGTGGCGGCCGGGTGATGTACACCAGCCAGGGGCTGGCTGCCGGCACCGCCCCCAGCACGGACGACATCGCTTACGCCAGGGACTACGGCGTCCCGTACACCTGGAAGGGCCGGGACCCCGACACCGGGGAGCACATCCTGGCCGTGTCCGCCCCCATCGTCTACCAGGGCAGTATGCTGGTGGGCATCGTGCGCTTCGTCACCTCCATGGAGGCCATGTACCGGCAGCTGGCCCTGGCCGTGTTCATCATCATCCTCATCGGGCTGGCGATCCTGGCCCTGGTGTATTTCTCCAACCTGTCTTTTGTCCGCTCCATCGTGGAGCCCCTCACCGACATCAGCGAGGCCGCCCGGATGATCGCCGACGGCAGCTACGGCGTCCAGATCGAAAAGACCTTCGACGACGAGATCGGCGAGCTGACCGACACCATCAACCACATGTCCGTCAAGATCATGCAGGCGGAAAAGACCCAGTCGGAGTTCCTCTCCTCCGTCTCCCACGAGCTGCGCACCCCCCTCACCGCCATCAACGGCTGGGTGGAGACCATCCAGAGCGGGGAGCTCACCGACCCGGCGGACGTGAAGAAGGGGCTGGACATCATCATGTCCGAGGCCCGGCGGCTGACCAACATGGTGGAGGAGCTGCTGGAGTTCTCCCGGCTGTCCGACGGGCGGTTCACCCTGGCGGTGGAGCGGCTGGATCTGAAGGCGGAGCTGGAGGACGCGGTGTACACCTACCGGGAGTTCTTCCGGCAGGACGGCATCCAGCTCAACTACACCGACTGCCAGGAGGAGGAGCTCCCCGTCAACGGCGACCCGGACCGGCTGCGGCAGGTGTTCTGCAACCTGCTGGACAACGCCGCCAAGCACGGCGGCTCCGGCCGGCGCATCGACGTGTCCGTGGCCGTGGAGGGGGAGCGGGCGGTGGTCCGCATCCGGGACTACGGCCCCGGCATCCCCGAGGCGGAGCTGCCCTTCGTGAAGAACAAGTTTTACAAGGGCTCCTCCAAGGCTCGTGGCAGCGGCATCGGCCTGGCGGTGTGCGAGGAGATCGTCACCCGCCACGCGGGGACGCTGGACGTGGGCAACGCCGAGGGCGGCGGGTGCATCGTCACCATCCGCCTGCCGGTTGAAACATAAGTTCGATTTACCCCCTTGCAATATGCGGCGGGATTTGGTAAAATATCCGTGACCGGCGCCCCAAACGCGCCGGCGCGCAAAGGAGACACCCATGGAAGAAAAAAACAGCGGCGCCTGCCCGGAGGGGTCCTGCCCCAAGGGCTTCAAGACCATGTGCGGCGGGCAGGCCCTCATCGAGGGCATCATGATGCGCGGCCCGAAAAAGCAGGCCATCGTGGTGCGCAGGCCTGACGGGGAGCTGGAGATCCAGGAGAAGGCCCTCAAGTCCCCCCAGGAGCGCAGCCCCATCAGCACCCTGCCCATCGTCCGGGGGGTGGTCAACTTCCTGGACGCCAACATCAACGGCGTGAAAGCCCTGATGTGGTCGGCGGAGTTCTACCCCGAGGACGGGGAGGAGGAGCCGGACAAGTTCGACCTCTGGCTGGAAAAGACCTTCGGCAGCGAGAAGGCCGCCTCCGTCATCACCACCCTGGCGGTGGTGCTGGGCCTGGGCATGTCCATCGGCCTGTTTTTCCTGCTGCCCACCGCCCTGGGCGGGCTGGTCAGCCTGATTTTCCCGGGAAATATGCTCATCCGCAACGTGTCGGAGAGCCTGCTGAAGATCGCCATTTTTGTGGCCTACCTGGCCCTGTGCTCCCACATGAAGGATATCCACCGGGTGTTCGAGTACCACGGGGCGGAGCACAAGACCATTTTCTGCTACGAGGCGGGGTTGCCCCTCACCGTGGAGAACGTCCGCAGGCAGCCCCGCCACCACCCCCGCTGCGGCACCAGCTTTCTGTTCGTGGTCATCTTTGTGTCCATCCTGGTGTCTACGGTGGTGTTCGCCATCTGGCCGGTGTACAACGTGCTGCTGCGGTTCCTGGCCCACCTGGTGATGCTGCCGGCCATCGTGGGGGTCAGCTACGAGTTCAACCGCTATGTGGGCCGCCACGACAACCCGGTCACCCGGGTGCTGGTGGCGCCGGGGCTTTGGCTGCAGAACTTCACCACCTTCGAGCCGGACGACTCCATGATCGAGGTGGGGATCAGGGCCCTGGAGCTGGTGCTGCCCGAGGAGAAGGGTTCAGACGCCTGGTAACGGCGCGAAAGAAACGGCTTTCCCCCCGCCGGGGCGGGGCAGACGATCTATGATGAGGTGATTTCAATGGCGACCACCTACAACAACCTGTTCCTGGACACCCGTGCCCGGCTGCGGAAGGCCGGGGTGGAGATGGCCGAGCTGGAGGCCCGGGAGCTCATCTGCTACGCCGTGGACAAGACCCGGGAGCAGCTCTACCGGGACATGCGCCTGTACGCCTCCTCCGCCATGGAGCGCCGGGTGGAGGAGCTGGTGCAGCGCCGCCTGGCCGGCGAGCCGGTGGCCTACATCGTGGGGGAGTGGGAGTTCTACGGCCTCCCGCTGGACATCTCCCCCGACGTGCTGGTGCCCCGGTCCGACACCGAGGTGCTGGCCGAGCGGGCCATCCAGCGGGCCCAGGGCGCCGGACAGAGCGCCCGGGTGCTGGACCTGTGCGCGGGCAGCGGCTGCGTGGGGCTGGTCGTGGCCAAGTACGTCCCCACCTGCCGGGTGGTGTTGGGCGAGCTGTCCGAGGGGGCGCTGCGGGTGTGCAAGCAGAATGTGCGCCGCAACGGGCTCAACGCCAGGGTCACCTGCCTGAGCGTGGACGCTTTGGAGACACCCTCCTCCGCCCTGTGGGATTTCGACGTCATCGCCTGCAACCCGCCCTACATCCCCACCGGCGACATCCCCGGGCTGGACGCGTCCGTCCGGGACTACGAGCCCCATATGGCCCTGGACGGCGGGGAGGACGGCCTGGACTTCTTCCGCACCATTGCCGCCAAGTGGAAGAGCGCCCTGCGCCTGGGCGGCGCGCTCCTCTTCGAGGTGGGGATGGGACAGGCCCCCCAGGTGGAGGAGATTTTGGCCCTCAACGGCTATGAGAACATCCAGACCAGCGCCGACGCCAGGGGCATCTGGCGGGTGGTAGAGGGCACCGCCAACGGCTGACGGCCGCTGGAAAGTCCGGTTTATCGTACACAGATCGAGATAGGATCAGTTCAAGATCACAAGCGGCCCGCCTGAGCGCGGGCCGAGACAAAGGAGAAGATGCGCTATGGCCACAAAGAAACCCCCCGTCGAGTCCGCCTCCCCCGCCGCCGACAAGAAGAAGGCCCTGGACACCGCCATCGCCCAGATCGAGCGGGCCTACGGCAAGGGCTCCATCATGCGCCTGGGGGAGAACACCGGCATCGTGGTGGACTCCGTCCCCACCGGCTCCCTGTCCCTGGACATCGCCCTGGGGATCGGCGGCGTGCCCAAGGGCCGCATCATCGAGATCTACGGCCCCGAGTCCTCCGGCAAGACCACCCTGGCCCTGCATATCGTGGCCGAGGTGCAGAAGCGGGGGGGAGAGGCCGCCTTTATCGACGCCGAGCACGCCCTGGACCCCACCTACGCCCGGGCCCTGGGGGTGGATATTGACTCCATGCTCATCTCCCAGCCGGACACCGGCGAGCAGGGCCTGGAGATCTGTGAGGCCCTGGTGCGCTCCGGCGCCATCGACGTGGTGGTGGTGGACTCTGTGGCCGCGCTGACCCCCCGGGCGGAGATCGAGGGTGACATGGGCGACTCCCACGTGGGCCTGCTGGCCCGGCTGATGAGTCAGGCCCTGCGCAAGCTGGCCGGCTCCATCTCCAAGACCAACTGCATCGTCATCTTCATCAACCAGCTGCGGGAAAAGGTGGGCGTCATGTACGGCAACCCGGAGGTCACCACCGGCGGCCGGGCGCTGAAATTCTACTCCTCCGTGCGCATCGACGTGCGCCGGATCGAGGCCATCAAGAACGGCGGCGAGGTGGTGGGCAACCACACCCGGGCCAAGATCGTGAAAAACAAGGTGGCGCCCCCCTTCCGGGAGGCGGAGTTCGATATCATGTACGGTGAGGGCATCTCCAAGTGGGGCGAGCTGGTGGACCTGGGCGTGAGGCTGGATATCATCCAGAAGTCCGGCTCCTGGTTCGCTATGGGGGACATGCGCATCGGCCAGGGCAAGGACGCCGCCAAGCAGTACCTGAAGGATAACCCGGAGGTGGCCGCCGACGTGGAGGCCAAGATCCGGGCCAACGCCTACAAGCTGATGAGCAGGCAGTCCCAGATCGCCGCCCGGGCCGCCGGCCGGGCCGTGGATGTGTCCGCCGACGACTTTGAAGACGGCGGCGAGGACTGATTTATGGTGATCCAGGCCCTCAAGCCCTCCCAGCGCGTCAAGGGCCGCTGGCTGGCCGTGCTGGACAGCGGGGAGATTCTGCGCCTGGGGGAGGGCGAGGTGGCGGACTTTGCCCTGTACGCCGGGCGGGAGCTCTCCAGTGAGGAGGCCGCCGCCCTCCAGGCCCAGGCAAAGCGGAGCGAGCGCCGGGAGAAGGCCCTGGAGCTGCTGGCGGGGAAACCCCTGTCCCGCCGGGAGCTGGAGCGGAAGCTGAGGCAGTGGGGGGCCGGGGAGGACGAGACGGCCCAGCTCTGCGATCGGCTGGAGGAGCTGGGCTATCTGGACGATGCCCGTTACGCCGCCCAGGTGGCCCAACACTACGCCGCCAAGGGCTTCGGCGTGAAAAAGCTGCGGGACGAGCTGTACCGCCGGGGCGTCCCCCGGGAGCTGTGGGACGAGGCGCTGGAGCAGGTCCCGGACCCCGCCGGGGATCTGGACGCCTTTCTGGCTAAAAAGTTGGCCGGCCGCATCCCCGACCGGCAGGAGCTGTCCAGGCTCTCCGCCGCCCTGGCCCGCCGGGGCTACCGCTGGAGCGACGTGAGCGACGCCCTGCGCCGCTACGGGGCGGACATCGAGGACTAGATTTAGGAGCGATACCATGCCGTATAAAGTAGCATTCATCTCCCTGGGCTGCGCCAAGAACCTGGTGAACACCGAGCAGATGATGGCCCTGTGCCGCGCCGCCGGCCACACCGTCACCGGCGAGCCCGAGGGGGCCGACGTGGCGGTGCTCAACACCTGCGGGTTCATCGAGAGCGCCAAGAGCGAGGCCATCGACAACATTTTGGAGCTGGGCCAGCTCAAGCAGGCGGGCAAGCTGAAAAAACTGCTGGTGGCCGGCTGCCTGTCCCAGCGCTACCCCGACGATATCCGCACCGAGCTGCCCGAGGTGGACGGGATGCTGGGCACCGGCAGCTACACCGACGTGGTGGACGCCGTTGAGGAACTGATGGCGGGGGAGCGGCCGGAGCGGTTCGGCGACATCCACCGCACCTATGAGGACGGGGAGCGCTGGGTGACCACCCCGTCCTACACCGCCTACCTGAAGATCGCCGAGGGGTGCAGCAACGGCTGCGCCTTCTGTGTGATCCCCAGGCTCCGGGGCCGCTACCGCAGCCGGTCCATGGAGGCCCTGCTGGCCGAGGCGGATAAGCTGGCCGGTTCCGGGGTGAAGGAGCTCATCGTTATCGCCCAGGACATCACCCGCTACGGCCTGGACCGGAAGGACGGGACCACCCTGGCGGGGCTGCTGAATGAATTATGTAAACTTCCGTTCCACTGGATCCGCCTCCACTATCTGTACCCCGAGGCGGTGACCGACGAGCTGATCGAGACCATCGCCTCCCAGCCCAAGATCGTCCACTACCTGGACATCCCCATCCAGCACGCAAACGACGCCATTTTGAAGGCCATGCGCCGCCGGAACACCCGCGCCGAGATCGAGGCGCTGTTCGCCAAGCTCCGCGCCGCCATGCCCGACGTGGTGCTGCGCACCTCCCTGATCTGCGGCCTGCCCGGGGAGGGGGAGGCGGAGTTCGAGGAGCTGTGTCAGTTCCTCCGGGAGCAGCGCATCCAGCGGGCCGGGGTCTTTCAGTTCTCCCCGGAGGAGGGCACCCTGGCCGCCGCCATGGAGGACCAGGTGGACCCGGAGGTGGCCGCCCGGCGGGTGGAGCTGGTGGTGGACCTGCAGTCGCGCATCATGGATGAGTACAACGAGCAGCGCCAGGGCACCGTCATGGAGGTCCTTTGCGAGGGCTTTGACAGCGCGGAGGGCTGCTTTGTGGGCCGCACCTATGCCGACTCGGTTGAGATCGACGGCCGGGTGCTGTTCACCGCCGCGGGGGCCATCCCCCCGGGGGAGTTCGTCAACGTGCGTATCACCGGCGTGTCCGACGGGGACCTGACCGGAGAGATCGAGGAGTGACTGTCATGAAAATGAACACCGCCAACAAGCTGACCCTGCTGCGGGTCGTGATGATCCCGGCCTTCCTGCTGGTGCTCTACCTGGGGGTGCCCGGGGCCAACTATTGGGCCCTGGCCATCTTTGCGGCGGCCAGCCTCACCGACACCCTGGACGGCTATATCGCCCGCCACTACAACCAGATCACCGACTTCGGCAAGTTCATGGACCCCCTGGCGGACAAGTGCCTGGTGGTGGCCGCCATGCTGTGGTTCGTGGAGGTGGGACAGATGCCCGCCTGGGCGTTGCTCATCGTCATCGTGCGGGAATTCGCCGTCAGCGGGCTGCGGATGGTGGCCGCGGACAAGGGCCGGGTCATCGCCGCGGGCTGGTCGGGGAAGGTAAAGACCGCCTCCACCATGGTGTGCATCGTGGTCATGCTCCTGCCCGTGGGCCGGGAGGTCAACCTGATCTGCGTGGCCGTCATCGTGCTGACCACCATCTACTCCGGGGTGGAGTACTTCATGAAGAACCTGGACGTGCTGTCCGAGGCGAAGTGAGCCGGGCCTGGAGGAAACAGGAAAAGAGGAAACAGGAAAAGAGGAAACAGGAAAATTTCACCTGGGGTCTTGACATTTCCCCCCGGGGGGAGTAAACTACATCCAAACCGTTGAGGAAGAGTGAGTAAGTCTTAGCACCCCTTCTCAAGAGAGCCGCCGGGGATGGGAACGCGGTGGAGGGACCAGGACTGAATGGACTTCTGAGGGCGAGCAGAAACGGGTCTCCCGGAGTATGTGAGTCGGAGCGGCCCTCCGTCATCAAAGGCCGGCATATGTTAGTATGCGCTAAGTGGGCGCGCATCGCGCGTCAAGCCGGGTGGCACCGCAGGATCATCACGATCCTGTCCCAGCGAAAAAACTGGGACAGGATCGTTTTTTCTTGTCCCAAAATCAGAAAGGAGAAATCCCCATGGCTGACAAGAACATCCCCTACAAGATCTATCTGGAAGAGAACGAGATGCCCCTGAATTGGTACAACGTCCGGGCGGATATGAAGAACAAGCCCGCGCCCCTGCTCAACCCCGGCACCCACCAGCCCATGACGGCCGAGGAGCTGGGCGGCGTGTTCTGCGCCGACCTGGTGGCCCAGGAGCTAGACAACGACACCCCCTATATCCCCATCCCCGAGGAGATCCGCAAGTTCTATAAGATGTACCGCCCGTCCCCTCTGGTGCGGGCCTACTGCCTGGAGGAGAAGCTGGGCACCCCCGCCAAGATCTACTACAAGTTCGAGGGCAACAACACCTCCGGCTCCCACAAGCTCAACTCCGCCATCGCCCAGGCATACTACGCCAAGAAGCAGGGCCTGAAAGGCGTCACCACCGAGACCGGCGCCGGCCAGTGGGGCACCGCCCTGTCCATGGCCTGCGCCTACCTGGGCTTGGACTGCAAGGTCTACATGGTGAAGGTCAGCTACGAGCAGAAGCCCTTCCGCCGGGAGGTCATGCGCACCTACGGCGCCAGCGTCACCCCGTCCCCCTCCATGGAGACCAACGTGGGCCGCAAGATCCTGGCCGAGCACCCCGGCACCACCGGCTCCCTGGGCTGCGCCATCTCCGAGGCCGTTGAGGTGGCCGTGTCCAACCCCGGCTACCGCTACGTGCTGGGCTCGGTGCTCAATCAGGTGCTGCTCCACCAGTCCGTCATCGGCCTGGAGACCAAGGCCGCCATGGACAAGTACGGCGTCAAGCCCGACCTGATCATCGGCTGCGCCGGCGGCGGCTCCAACCTGGGCGGCCTGATCGCCCCCTTCATGGGCCAGAAGCTGCGGGGCGAGGAGGACTACCGCATCATCGCCGTGGAGCCGGCCTCCTGCCCCTCCCTCACCCGGGGCGTGTTCGCCTATGACTTCTGCGACACCGGCATGGTCTGCCCCCTGGCCAAGATGTACACCCTGGGCAGCGACTTCATCCCCGCCCCCAACCACGCCGGCGGCCTGCGCTACCACGGCATGAGCCCGGTGCTGTCCCAGCTCTACCACGACGGGCTGATGGAGGCCGTCTCCGTGCCCCAGACCAAGGTGTTCGACGCCGCCGAGCTGTTCGCCCGCTGCGAGGGCATCCTCCCCGCCCCCGAGTCCAGCCACGCCATCCGGGTGGCCATCGACGAGGCCCTCAAGTGCAAGGAGAGCGGCGAGGAAAAGACCATCCTCTTCGGCCTGACCGGCACCGGCTACTTCGACATGGTGGCCTATGAGAAGTACCACGACGGCAAGATGGACGACTATATCCCCACCGACGAGGAGCTCCAAAGCTACTTTGCCAAGCTGCCCAAGGTGGAGTGAACTAGCCTCACACACAGAGGGGCCGCCTGCGATCCAGGCGGCCCCTTTTTTTGCGGGCAAAAAATTTTTTGGAAAATGTGGATCATTCGCACACACTCCTCCGAAAATGCGTCTACAATAAAGGAGGAAAAAACCCGAATACAGACAGAGAGAGGGGAGCAGAATGGAGGACGCGGCCATTATCGAGCTGTACTGGGCCAGGGACCAGCTGGCCATCGTGGAGTCCGACCGGAAATACGGCGGATTCTGCGCCAATCTGGCAAGCAACATCCTGCGGAGCGTCCAGGACGCGGAGGAGTGCGTCAACGACACTTGGCACCGGGCGTGGAACACCATGCCGCCCCAGCGGCCGGGGAGCCTGCGGGCCTACCTGGGGCGGATCGTGCGCAATCTGGCCATCGACCGCTGGCGCAGGAAGAACACCCAGCGCCGGGGCGGCGGGCTGGAGGTGATGCTCTCCGAGCTGGAGGGCTGCCTGCCGGGCGGACAGGACGCCCAGCAGGAGCTGGAGAACCGGGAAATCACCCGGGCCATTGAGGATTGGCTGGACGGCCTGGAGGCCGGTGACCGGGCCATGTTCCTGCGCCGGTACTGGTACGGCGAGGGCGTGGGCGAGCTGGCCCGGCGCTGGGGCCGCAGCTCCAGCGCCGTGACCCGGCGGCTGGGCCGCCTGCGGGAGAGCCTGCGCGGATTTTTGGAGGAGAGGGGGGTCGCCCTATGACCGAGCGGGCGCAGAGATTGTACGACTGCATCACCGAGGTGGGCGACCGCTACCTCCAGCAGGCGGAGGACTACCGGCCCGCTCCGGCGGTCCAGTGGCGAAGGTGGGCTGCCCTGGCGGCGGTGCTGGCCCTGGCGGCCGTGGCCGTGCTCCCCCGCAGCTGGCGGATGGGGAGCAGTACGCCGGCGGCTTCGGCACCGGCCGCGTCCGCGCCGGCGGCCTCGTCACCGGCCAGCGGAGAGATGAACGGTGGGAGCGGCGCGCCGGATCAGGAGGACCTCCAGTCCCCCGAGACGGCCTCTCCCGCCCCGAGCGGCTCTGAATCAGGCGATACCAGCCGGCCAGAGGCGCCGGGAGCGTCCATTTCCTCCTCGGAGGCGGCCCTGGGCTGGAATATCCTGACGGACAGCGGCGGCTACACTGTGACGGGGAGGGTGGAGGACCGGCCCGAGGACTGTATGCTTCTGGGCCTGCTGTCCCTCTCCGGACCGGGGGCCCCCTCCCCCAGCACCGACAAGGCGGAGTACGTGGGCTGTGAGGTGTGGGCCGCCCCCGACGGCGTGACCCTCTATATCGCCCAGCCCGAGGGGGGCTATATCCTGGCCGAGCTGGTCCAGCCGTGAGAAAAGGGGCAAAGCATGAAAAACCTGGTGAAAAAGAAGTGGTTCCCACTGGCGCTGGCCGTGTGCGCCCTCGCGTTACTGGCCCTGGGCTGGTATTTTGCAAACCGGGGGCCGGATGGGATCCGCACGGCCGGGCGATCCTCCCACACCGGCCTGCCGCTGGAGGGCTACACCGCCTGGACAGACCGGGAGGAGTACCGCGCCGGGGCCACAAAGCTTACGGTTTCCGTGCGCAACGACAGGGAGCTTTTCCACGAATTTGACCATCCCCGCCTGGAGATCCAGCAGGACGGCGTCTGGTATTACCTGTACCGCGAGGAGGGGGCGGAGACAGCTGACCTCTACAGTATCGCGCCGGGGACAGTCGGAGAGTTTCCGCTGTGGACGGGCCGGTACGACAAGCTGACCCCCGGGCACTACCGGGCGGTGTTCGGGGCGTGGGGGAGCGCGGACTACATCGCCGCGGAGTTCGACGTGACGTAGCGCTCCCGTTGCGCGGGGCGGAAAAGTGTGGTAAAATACAGAAAATATCATCACAGGAGGGACCTTTATGGACTTTCAACAGCTGGCCGCCGCGCGCTACTCCCTGCGCAAAATGAGCCCGGCCCCCGTGGAGCCGGAGAAGCTTGCGGCCATCCTGGAGGCGGGCCGGAACGCGCCCACCGCCCACAACAACCAGCCCCAGCGCATCTTTGTGCTCCGCAGCCCCGAGGCCCTGGCCAGGGCGGGGGAGAGCCACCCCTTCCGCTTCGGCGAGACGGTGAGCCTGATCGTCGCCTACGACCCGGCCCAGGCGTGGGTGCGGCCCACCGATGGGAAGAACTACGGCGAGGTGGACGCCGCCATCGCCGTCACCCAGATGATGCTCCAGGCCGCCGACCTGGGCCTGGGCACCACCTACATCGGCATGTTTGACGCGGAAAAGCTCCACGCCGCCTTCCCGGAGCTGGACGGCCTGGTGCCCATCGCTCTGCTGCCCGTGGGCTATCCCGCCCCGGATGCCCACCCGTCCCACAAGCACACAGACCGTGTGCCTCTGGACAACCTGGTGAAGTACCTCTGACCGAGGCAAAAAGTCCGGCTGCCCACAGGCGGCCGGAGCTTTTTCACACAGAAAATGGAGGAAACTGGAATGAACCGGATGAAACAGCGGGCCGCCCTTCTCCTGGCGCTCCTCGTCCTGGGGCTGTCCGGGTGCCGGGAGGAACCGGCGCCGTCCACGCCTGACGTCCTCGTGCCGGCCGTAATGTATAACGGCGAGATCTACTGCAGCACGGGGAGGCAGCTGGCCGGCGAAGTGGCCCCGGAGGCGATCGTCGGGGAGATCACCTCCACCGTCCCCCTCTCCCAGTGGCCGACAGAGGAGGGGCAGGCGAATTTTGACGGGCTGGGTCACCCCTACGCGGTCACTTCCGATGGGCTCCTCGTTACGGTTGACAATGAGTGGACCTTGTTTGAACTGCGGGATGTGGAGGACCAGCCGCAGGCTTGAAAGCAGGAAAAAGGAGCTGCCATGAGGCGGCATCCAATAAAACAAGTTCAGATTGTTTTCGGAGTGCGGCATGATTTCGGTCATGCCGCAGTTTCGTTTATGAGGTCGTTCAAAAGTGATGCAGGGAGTATCCCGATGTAGTTGTAGCTGATGTCCACGTCTTGCACCCGATGTCCGCTGGACTTGTCCGGCGCGTGGACGTAAACTGCCTTGACTAGATCGTTCAGGATCGCGGGCGTCAGTTCCGTCAGGTAGAGGTACTTTTTCACCGTGCGGATGAAACGGTCTACATTGTCCGCCTGATCCTCCTGCTCGGAAATTTCCTTGGTCAGGACAACAATCTTTTCCCGTAGCTCCATTTGTTCCTTTTCGTAGTCGTCGGAAAGCATCTGAAACCTCGCCTCGCTCAGCCGTCCCGCTACCATATCCTCATAGATTCGCTTGAAAAGCCTGTCAAGCTCAGCGATACGGTTTTCGGATTTCTGGAGCATCCGCCGCTTGCCAGACAGTTCTTTTCTTGCCTCGGCATCCCGCTTTGCGCCCAGAGCCTTCCGAAACGCATCTTCATAGTTGGAGATACAGAACGCCACAAGCTGCAAATGCTTCAGTACGCCTTCTTCGAGGACAACAGCGCGGATGAAATGTGAACCACAGACCTCGTTTCCTTTGAGCCTCGACGTGGAACAGATAAAGTGATCCTGCCTTGCCTCAAAGTTTTTGCTTGTGCAGTAGTACAGCTTTTCCCCGCAGTCGGCACACCGAACGATGCCGGAGAACATATTGCTTTTTCCCGTTCTCGTCGGGCGGCGTTTGTTCCGGCGTAACTCCTGCACACGGGCAAAGGTATCCTCGTCTATGATGGCTTCATGCGTGTTTTCAAATACGACCCATTGCTCCGGCGGGTTCTCGATTTTGCGCTTGTTTTTATACGATTGCCGGTGGGTCTTGAAGTTCACCATCCGTCCGAGGTACTCCTGCTTGTCAAGTATGCCGGAGACGGTGCGCGGCGCCCAGTGATATGGATCGTCGGGTGTTTTGGCGGGAGCGTTCCTGCCCTGCTTCATCCAGTGTACGGTAGGACAGTCTACCTTAGCATCTCTCAGCTTCTTTGCAATCTGAGAGGGGCCGTAACCCTCCATACACCATGCGAAGATTTGCCGGACAACTGCGGCGGCTTCTGGGTCTACGATCCAATGCTTCTTTGGATTTTCCGGGTCCTTCATGTAGCCGTAGGGCGGATTGGTGGTCAGGTATTCGCCGGACTCGCCCTTCTGTTTCATGGACGCTGTGACTTTACGGCTGGAATCTCTGACGTAAAACTCGTTGATTACGTTGAGAAACGGCGTAAAGTCATTCTCCTGCTGGTTGGCGCTGTCCACGCCGCTGTTTACGGCGATGAAGCGGACATTGTGCTTCGGCAGTAGGATTTCCGTATAGAAGCCAACCTCCAGATAGTTCCTTCCTGCCCTCGACATGTCCTTGACAAGCAGGACTCCCACCTTGTCAGCCTCGACCAGTTCCATCATTCGCTGCCAGTCGGGTCTCTGAAAATTCGCCCCGGAGTATCCGTCATCCACAAAGTATTCGATATTCCTGAAGCCTTGGTCATGTGCGTACCGGGTCAACTGTGCCTTTTGATTGGTTATGCTGTTGCTCTCACCTGCAAGCTCATCGTCACGGCTGAGCCGGCAGTAGATCGCGGTAATTTTGTC
>CANQHN010000044.1 GCA_947623745.1 uncultured Oscillospiraceae bacterium | reverse complement strand
TTTTGAGGTGAAAAGCGGCGTTTTTTGCTGTTTTTCGCCTCTTTTTCCGCCAAAATAGGGGCAGAACGACCCTTGCATGCTGAAAAACGTTGCAAAAGTAGAGGAAAAGGAAAGAAAAAAGGCCGCTTTTTCGGTGAAAAAGTGACCTTGGTAGACGCCTGGTAGACGTCCTAAAATCTGGTAAATTTGAACCGTCCGCGCCCCAACTGTTCCCGGCGTTTTTTTGGTAGACATTTGGTAGACATTTTTCAAAAACACCGCTGGAGCCGCTGGGAGGGGCGAAAATAGGGCGGAGATCGGATGGTGGACCGTGGATGGCCTGTTTTTTGTGAGGAACCGCTGCGCAGGCCAAAAATAGGGATACCCACTTCGACCCTGTTGTGCTATAATGGACACAGGATAATATTTGGTCCGGTGCCGGGCATAAAAGCGCTCGCTTTTCTCAACTCCACAGGAAGAAGCGGCGCCGTCATGTTCCCCGCACCGAACAGAGAAGAGAGGGAATCGTATATGAAGGATCAGGCAGCCGTCAGACACTCCATCAAGGTCATTGGCCACCGCAACCCGGACACCGACTCCATCTGCGCAGCGATCTCCTACAGCCGTCTGAAAAACAAGCTGGATCCGGAGCACCCCTGCAAGCCCTGCCGGGCGGGGGCCCTGAACCGGGAGACCGAGTTTGTGCTCAAGCACTTCGACGTCCCCGCCCCCCAGCTCTATGCCGACGTCAGCCCTCAGATCCGGGATGTGGACCTGCGCCCCATGCCCGGGGTGGACGGGGAGATGAGCCTGCGCCGGGCCTGGATGACCATGCGGGACGAGCAGATCGACACCCTGTGCATCGTGGAGGGCAGCGCTCTGAAGGGCCTGATCACGGTGAAGGACATCGCCACGGCCAACATGGACATGCTGGACGCCCGCGTCCTGGCCGAGGCCAAGACCAGCTACAAGAACATCGTGGAGACCCTGAACGCCACCGTGCTGGTGGGCGACATCGAGGGCAAGGTGGTAGAGGGCCGCATTGTAGTGGGCTCGGGCAGCGCGGAGCAGATGGAGCGGGCGATCTCCAAGGGCGATATCGTTATCGTCAGCAACCGGGCTGAGGGCCAGCTGGCCGCCATTGAGATGGAGGCCGGGTGCATCGTGGTGTGCGCCGGCTCCAAGGTGTCCCGGGCCATCTGCCTGCTGGCGGAGGAGAAGGGCTGCATCATCCTGAGCACCAATTTCAACACCTATGTCTCCGGCCAGATGATCACCCAGGCCGCCCCCATCCGCCACTACATGATCACCGAGGGCCTGCTCACGTTCACCTTGGACAGCCCGGTGGAGGACGCCACCAAGGTCATGGCCACGGTGCGCCACCGCTATTTCCCCGTGCTGGACCGGGAGGGCGGCTACCTGGGCGTCATTTCCCGCCGGAACCTGATGAACCTGCACAAAAAGCAGCTCATCCTGGTGGACCACAACGAGAAGTCACAGGCCGCCGAGGGCCTGGAGGAGGCCGAGGTGCTGGAGATCATTGACCACCACCGCATCGGCTCCCTGGAGACCGACGGGCCGGTCTACTTCCGCAACGTCCCCGTGGGCTGTACCTGCACCATCGTCTACCAGATGTACCAGGAGAACGGGGTGGACATCGACCCGCCCACCGCCGGGCTGATGCTCTCGGCCATCCTGTCCGACACCCTCATGTTCCGCAGCCCCACCTGCACCCCCGTGGACCAGCACACGGCCCGGGATCTGGCCAAGATCGCCGGGGTGGACCTGGAGCAGTACGCCGACGCCATGTTCGAGGCGGGGGGCGACGTCACCGGCAAGACCGCCGAGGAGATCTTCAGCGGCGACTATAAGATCTTCACCAGCGGCGAGACCCGCTTCGGCGTGGGCCAGGGCAGCTACATGTCCGACAAGAACCGCCAGGCCAGCGAGGCGCTGGTGGGGCCCTATCTGCCCACCGCCCTGCGCAAGCAGAACCTGGACTACGTGTTCTATATGTTCACCGACGTGCGCACCTCCAGCACCGAGCTGCTCATGGCCGGCGAGGGGGCGGACCAGGTGGTGGAGCTGGCCTTCGGCACCGGACTGGAGAACGGCCGGGCCGTGCTGCCCGGCGTGGTCAGCCGGAAAAAACAGATGATCCCCGCCCTGATGCGGGCGCTCAAGCAGCTGGCAGAGGAAAAATAAGCGGCGGGCGGGGGAGCACCCAGGAGGGGCCCCCGCCCGGTTTTCTCTGGAAATTGGCGATTTTGACCGTTTTTTTCCAAAAAGGCGGGGCGATGCGGTGGGTTATTCCATTGCATTTATCGCTCTGATGTGTTAAACTGGCCTTGCTTGCGGGACGCCCCGCGGAAAGGAACTGCGCTATGCTCAATACCTGGAAGCTCGCCATCCCCGAGCTGACGGGGGACGAACCCCGCCGGGCGTATGTGTACCTGCCCGACTCCATCCTGGCCGACCCGGACCTGCGCTACCCGGTGCTGTATATGTTCGACGGCCACAACGTCTTTTACGACGAGGACGCCACCTACGGCAAGAGCTGGGGGATGCTGGAGTACCTGGACTACACCCAGACCCAGATCATTGTGGCCGCGGTGGAGTGCAACCACGACCCGGACAACGGCCGGCTGTCGGAGTACTCCCCCTTCAGCTTCAACACCCGGGAGACCGGCTATGTCCGGGGCCAGGGCAAAAAGACCATGGATTGGTTCGTCCACACCTTCAAGCCCGAGATCGACGAGAACTACCCCACGCTGCCCGACCGGAAGCACACCTTCATCGCCGGCAGCTCCATGGGCGGCCTGATGAGCCTGTATGCGCTGATGCGCTACAACCGCTGGTTCTCCCGGGCCGCGGCCCTCTCCCCCTCCCTGTGGGTCGCCGAGGAGAAGGTGGAGCAGATGATCCGCACCGCCCGCATCCGCTCGGACACCGTGCTCTACATGGACTACGGCTCCCGGGAATTTGGGAACCACAGCGATATGCGCCGCCGGTTCGGGGACGCCGCCGCCCTGCTCATGGAGCGGGGGGTGAAGCTCACCTGCCGCATCGTCCCCGGCGGCACCCACTCCGAGGAGAGCTGGGAGCGCCAGCTGCCCTTCTTTATGGAGACCCTGCTCTATGAATTAGACTGACGGAGGCGACATGATGGAAACACAGTACTTTAAGGACTACAGCCCCGCCCTGGGCCGGGACATGGAGTGCAAGCTCTACGGCCACGCCGGCCGGCCGGTGCTGTTCATCCCCTGCCAGAACGGGCGCTTTTTCGACTTTGAGAACTTCAAGATGGCCGACGTGTGGGCCCCCTGGATCGAGTCCGGTCAGGTGATGGTGTTCTCCATCGACACCATGGACGCCGAGACCTGGTCCAACAAGGGGGGCGACCCCTACTGGCGGGCCCGCCGGCACGAGCAGTGGATGAACTACATCTTCAATGAGATGGTCCCCTTCATGCAGGCCGTGGCCTGCGACTGCAACGGCTGGGACTCCGCCCCCGGGGTGCTGGCGTTCGGGTGCAGTCTGGGCGCCACCCACGCCGCCAACCTGTATTTCCGCCGCCCCGACCTGTTCGACGGCCTGCTGGCCCTGAGCGGCATCTACACCGCCGACTACGGCTTTGACGGCTATATGGACGAGGTGGTATACCTCAACTCCCCCGTCCACTACCTGCCCAACATGCCCGAGGATCACCCCTACATCGACCTGTACAACCAGCACAAGGGGGTCATCTGCGTGGGCCTGGGTGCCTGGGAGATCCCGGAGACCACCCGCCGCGTGGACGAGATCTGCCGGGAGAAGGGCATCGACCTGTGGGTGGACTACTGGGGCTACGACGTGAACCACGACTGGCCCTGGTGGTACAAACAGGTGGCGTACTTTGTTCCTTACTTGCTGGGTTGACCCGGCCGAACCGCCCGCGCAGGGCGGTTTCGTCCGTCTCGATACTTTACCGCGTTAAATCGGCACACTGCCCCAAACTGGGACAAATAAACGTAAGAAAGCTGGAACTGACATGAAAAATGTGATCTTCATCTCCCCCAACTTCCCCACCAACTACTGGCAGTTCTGCCGGGAGCTGAAAAACAACGGCCTGAACGTGCTGGGCATCGGCGACTGCCCCTATGACCAGCTCACCGCCGACTTGAAGAACAGCCTCAACGAGTACTACAAGGTCTCCTCCCTGGAGAACTACGACGAGGTGTACCGCGCCGTGGCCTTCTTCATCCACAAGTACGGCCGCATCGACTGGCTGGAGTCCAACAACGAGTACTGGCTGGAGCGGGACGCCCAGCTGCGCACCGACTTCCACATCACCTCCGGCTTCCAGGTGGAGGACATGCCCCGCATCAAGTACAAGTCCAAGATGAAGGAGTACTACCAGGCCGTGGGCATCCCCACCGCCCGCTACCACCTGGTGGATACCGAGAAGGGCTGCCTGGCCTTCATCAAGAAGGTGGGCTGGCCCGTGGTGGTCAAGCCGGACAACGGCGTGGGCGCCTCCGACACCCACAAGCTGTCCAGCGAGGAGGACCTGCACCGGTTCATGGAGACGAAGCTCCCCGGCGTGACCTACATCATGGAGGAGTTCGTCTACGCCGAGGTCAACTCCTACGACGCCATCATCGACTCCCAGGGGAAGCCCATGTTCGAGACGGGCAACATCACCCCCATGTCCATCATGGACATCGTCAACGACAACGACAACTCCATCTACTACATCCTCAAGGACCTGCCCGCCGACACCCGGAGGGCGGGCCGGGCGGCGGTGAAGTCCTTCGGCGTCAAGAGCCGCTTCATCCACTTCGAGTTCTTCCGTCTGACCCAGGACCAGGAGGGCCTGGGCAAGAAGGGCGACGTGGTGGCCCTGGAGGTCAACATGCGCCCCTGCGGCGGCTTCACCCCTGACATGATCAACTTCGCCCACTCCACCAACGTGTACAAGATCTGGGCGGACATGATCGCCTTCGACAAGTCCACCGTGCCCGTGGGCGAGCACGCCTTCTGCGCCTTCGCCGGCCGGCGGGACGGCAAGAACTTCGTGTACAGCCACGAGGAGATCATGGCGATGTACGGCGGCAGCATGAAGATGGTGGAGCGCATCCCCGACGCCCTGTCCGGGGCCATGGGCAACCAGATGTATATGGCCACCTTCCCCGGCAAACGGGAGCTGAACAGGTTCTACAAGGACGTTTTGAGCGTGAAAGAGTAAGAAATACAAAACCGGGGCCGTGAGCGATGCTCACGGCCCCGGTTTTTTTATCCTTTACGCCTCCGAGATCATATGGGCGTAGTCCTCCGGGCGCACCCCCCGCCCCACGGCGGACAGGGATGCCTGGGAGAACTGGAACACCTCCCCGGCCAGCGTCCGGAGCTGCTCCCGGGTGACACCGTCGTACTCGGCGATGATCTCGTCTGGGGTGCGGACGGCGCCGTAGAGCACCGCGCTGGTGCCCATGTGGCTCATCCGGGCCTGGACGGACTCCAGCCCCATGAGCACGTTGGCCTTGGCCTGCTCCCGGGCCCGGTCCAGCTCCTCCGCGGCGGGGCCGTGCTCAGCCAGGTCCAGCACCTGGGCGCGGATGGCGGCCACGGCCGCCTCCTCCTGCTCCCGGTTCAGAGCGGTGTAGATGCCCAGCAGGCCGGTCTCGGCGTGGTCGGCGATGTAGGAGTACACCGAGTAGCACAGCCCCTGCTGCTCCCGCAGCTGCTGGAACAGCCGGGAGGACACCCCGCCGCCCAAAATGCTGCTGAGCACCTGCAGCTGGTACCGCCGGGGGTCCAGGTAGCCCAGGGCGGGGAAGACCAGCAGCAGGTTGACCTGCTCGACGGCCTTGCGCCGCACGGTGAGGGCCGGCCGGTAGACCGCCGGCTTCTCCCGGACCGCCGGGACGGGCTCCAGCTCGGACAGGCGGGCGGCCAGTTCATCCACCGCCCGCTGGGGAAAGCTGCCAGCCAGGCTGGCCACGATGCGGCTGGGGGCGTAGTGGGTGCGCCGGTACTCCCGCAGCCAGTCCCCCGTCATCCTGGCCAGGGTGGAGGCCCGGCCCAGGATGGGGCGGCCCAGCGGGGCGCTTTTATACACCGCCGCCGCCAGGCGCTCGGCCACCAGGTCCTCCGGCGCGTCCTCGTACATGCCGATCTCCTCCAGGATGACCCCCCGCTCCAGCTCCACGTCCTCCTGGGCGAACCGGGAGTGGAAGAACATGTCGCACAGCAGGTCCATCCCCAGGTCCAGGTGGCTGTCCAGGCAGCGGAGGTAGTAACTGGTCATCTCCTTGGTGGTGTAGGCGTTCACCTGCCCGCCGATGGCGTCCATCTCCCGGGCCAGGGCCCCGGCGTCCCGGCGGGCGGTGCCCTTGAAGGTCATATGTTCGATGAAGTGGGCCGCACCGTTCTCCGCCGCCCTCTCGTGGCGGGAGCCGGTGCCCACGAAAAAGCCCAGGGCCGCCGTGCGCACCCCGGGGATCTCCTCCGTCAGGATCCGCGCCCCGTTGGGCAGAACAATGGTCTGATACACCGCCGGCCCCCCTTTACCGCATCCCCCGGGGCCGGTAGTACACCACGCCCCGGCGGCTCTCCAGCTCCAGCAGGCCGCTGTCCACCAGGTACTCCACCAGGAAGGAGATGTTGCGCTGGAACCGCAGGGCCCGGCTGGGGCGGCTGGTGAACAGCTCGTAGCGCTCCGTCACGGCGATGTTGATCTCGCTGGCGGTCATGGGCCGGCGGATCACCTCCAGCACCTCCCGGGCCCGGCGGCGCACCAGCACCTGGTTGGCCCGGACCAGCTCGCCGATCTCCCGGGGACCGCAGATCCCCCGGTGGGCCATGATGTAGGCGTCGCAGTCCAGCGCCCGCAGCTTCTCCCGGCTCTCCATGGCGATCTGGTGGTTGAGCTCGTAGGGTAGCTTGGCGTTGAGCATCTCCGCGCTGAGCAGGGCGTCGGCGGCGTAGCACACGTTGTCCGGGGTGACCGCGGCCACCTGGCCGGAGGAGTGCCCCGGGGTGTGGATGATCTGGAACTGCGCCCCCGCGAAGGGGAATGGACCGTCGCCGGCGGGGATGATCACGTCCGGGGTGTGGACCAGGTGGCCCGAGTCCCGCTCCACCGTGCCCAGGGGGAGGGTGAGGAAGTAGCACTTCAGGGTGAGCACGCTGCTGCACATCCCCGCCTCCTGGGCGGTGAGGGCCACGGGGATGCGGAACTTCTCCTGGAAGTATTTGTTGTTCCCGGCGTGGTCCACGTGGGAGTGGGAGCACAGGATGCCCGCCGGGACCAGATTCGCGTCCTCCAGGGCGGCCTCGATGTCCTCCCGCTCCTCCAGCAGGCCGGTGTCCAGCAGGATACAGTGCCCGCCCTCGGGCAGGACGTACAGGGGGATGAGCTCGATCCCCTCCAGAACATAGGTATTGCCCTTCACTTGGGTCAGATTCATGGGACAGCCTCCCGGTTTTTCTATTTCTTCAGATAGACCATCAGCACCGCCACGTCCGCCGGGGACACGCCGGATACCCGGCTGGCCTGCCCCAAATTCAGGGGCCTGATCTGGCTGAGCTTCTGCCGGGCCTCCAGCCGCAGGCCGGTGATGGCCTGGTAGTCCATATCGGCGGGCAGGGGGCGGTCCTCCAGCTTCTTCATCTCCGCCACCTGGCGAAGCTGGCGGTCGATGTAGCCCTGGTACTTGACGGAGATCTCCACGGACTCCGCCACCGCCGCCGGCAGGTCCGGCCGGTCCGGGTCCAGGGGGGCCAGCTCTCCGTAGCGGATGGAGGGGCGGCGCAGCAGGTCCCCCAGCCGGGCTCCGTTGGGGGCCGGGGGCTCCCCGTGAGCGGCGAGCAGCTCCTCCAGCGCCGGGCCGGGGGCGGCCCCGGTGTGCTCCAGGCGCCTCACCTCCCGCTCTACGGTGGCGTACTTCTCCTCCACCGCCCGGTACTGCGCCTCACTCACCAGCCCCAGGCGGTATCCCACGGCGGTGAGCCGCTGGTCGGCGTTGTCCTGGCGGTGGAGCAGGCGGTACTCGGTGCGGGAGGTCATCATGCGGTAGGGTTCGTTGGTGCCCTTGGTGACCAGGTCGTCGATGAGCACACCGATGTAGCCCTGGTCCCGGCGCAAAATCAGCGGCTCCCTCCCCAGAATCTTCAGCGCCGCGTTCACCCCGGCCACAAAGCCCTGGGCGGCGGCCTCCTCATAGCCGGAGGAGCCGTTGAACTGCCCCGCCCCGTACAGGCCGGGGACCGCTTTGCACTCCAGGGTGGGCAGCAGTTGGGTGGGGTCGGCGCAGTCGTACTCGATGGCGTAGGCGCAGCGGGTCATCTCCGCGCGCTCCAGGCCGGGGATGGTGTGGAGCATCTGCACCTGCACCTCCTCGGGCAGGGAGGAGGAGAAGCCCTGGATGTATAGCTCCTCGGTGTCCAGGCCCATGGGCTCGATGAACAGCAGGTGCCGGGGCTTGTCCGCGAAGCGCACCACCTTGTCCTCAATGGAGGGGCAGTACCGGGGCCCCACCCCCTCGATGACCCCGGAGAACAGGGGAGAGCGGTCCAGGTTGGCCCGGATGATGTCGTGGGTGGCCTGGGTGGTGGCGGTGAGCCAGCACACCGCCCGGTTTTCCGGGGGCGTCCCGGTGGAGAAGGAGAAGGGCAGCGCATCCGCGTCCCCCGGCTGGAGCTCCATTTTGGAGAAGTCCACGCTCCGGGCGTTGACCCGGGGGGGCGTGCCCGTCTTGAACCGGCGCAGGGAGAGGCCCAGCTTCAGGAGGCTCTGGGTCAGGGGCAGGGCGGCGGCCAGGCCGTCGGGGCCGGAGGTGCGGACCACCTCGCCCACGATGGTGCGGCCCCCCAGGTAGGTTCCGGTGGCGATGACCACCGCCTTCACGGCGTAGACCGCCCCGGTGTGGGTCACCACGCCGGAGACGGCGCCGTTCTCCGTGCGGACCTCCACCACCTCGGCCTGCTTGACCCACAGGTTCCCCTGGCGCTCCAGGGTGTGCTTCATGATCTTCTGGTACTCCCGCCGGTCCGCCTGGGCCCGGAGGGACCAGACGGCGGGGCCCTTGCCCCGGTTGAGGATGCGGTACTGGATGCAGGCCCGGTCGGCGGCCCGCCCCATCTCGCCCCCCAGGGCGTCCAGCTCCCGGACCAGGTGGCCCTTGCCGGTGCCGCCGATGGCGGGGTTGCAGGGCATGTTGCCCACCGCGTCCAGGTTGACGGTGAAGCACACCGTTCGCACCCCCATCCGGGCGGCGGCCAGGGCGGCCTCGATGCCCGCGTGGCCCGCGCCCACCACGGCCAGGTCGAATTGTCCGGCGTCGTATGTCCTCATGATGCGCTCCCTTGGTGTTTCATCAGATGTGAGAATATATTTTATCACATCCCGGCGGCGGGGGCAAGAGCGGCCGGGGGCGCAGATTCCCGGAAAGCGCGCGTTTTCTACTTGTATTTTCCTGCGAAATAGAATACAATATAACCTGTATTGATATCGATGCGATTCCTCACGGAAAGGAAGGTGCGAACCTGCATGAAACTGCAAAACGAGCTGGGCGAGATCCGCATCAGCAGCGAGGTATTCACCAACGTCACCGGCAGCGCCGCCACCAACTGCTACGGGGTCAAGGGTATGGCCGTGCGCTCCAAGACCGACGGTCTGGTCCATCTCCTCAAGCGGGAGTCCATGGCCAAGGGCGTGAAGGTGTACTATAACGAGGACGGGACCGTGTCCATAGAGCTGCATATCATTGTGGAAAACGGCGTCAACCTCATGGCCGTGTGCCGCTCCATCATGAGCGAGGTGCGCTATGTAGTCAGCAAGACCACCGGCGTCGAGGTCAAGTCCGTGGATGTCTGTGTGGACTCCATGCGCTTCTAAACGCCACAGGAAAGGAAAACGCCGACATGATACAGAAAATCGACGCCGCGGCATTCCAGAGGATGGTCATCCACGCCGCCGCCGCCATCAACGCCCAAAAGCAGCCCGTCAACGACCTGAATGTCTTCCCCGTCCCCGACGGGGACACGGGCACCAATATGTCCCTGACCATCGCCTCCGCCTCCGCGGAGCTGCGCAAAAAGCAGTGCTCCACCGTGGGCCAGGCCGCCCAGGCCGCCGCCTCCGCCCTGCTGCGGGGGGCCCGGGGGAACTCCGGCGTCATCCTGTCCCTGCTGTTCCGGGGCTTTGCCAAGGCCATCAAGGACCGGGAGAGCATCGACGGCCGGGACCTGGCCATCGCTCTGGACTTCGGCGTGGCCGCCGCCTACAAGGCGGTGATGAAGCCCGCCGAGGGCACCATCCTCACTGTCTCCCGCATGGCCGCCGCCCGGGCCGCAGGCATGGCCCGGGAGAACAACAGCGTGGAGGCCGTGCTGGAGGCCGCCATCCAGGAGGGCCAGGCCGCCCTGGCCGACACCGTGAACCAGAACCCGGTGCTGAAGAAGGCCGGAGTGGTGGACGCCGGCGGCAAGGGGTTTCTCATCATCCTGCAGGGGATGCTGGATGAGCTGCGGGGCGTGCCCATGCCCGAGGAGGCCGCGGAGGAGCGGCCCGCCACGGCGGACAAGGCCGACTTCCAGGCCATGTCCCAGGAGGAGATCACCTTCGCCTTCGACACGGTGTTCATCGTGCGCAAGCGGGAGGCCGAGGTGGACCTGGAGCCCTACCGCGCCTACCTGAACAGCATCGGCGACAGCCTGGTCATCGGTGAGGACGACGAGGCCTTCAAGGTCCACGTCCACACCAACACCCCCGGCGACGCGCTGAACGAGGCCCAGAAGTACGGCGTCCTGGAGCTGGCCAAGATCGAGAATATGGTCACCCAGGCCATGGACCTGGCCGCCGGGCGCAAGGCCCAGTCCACCGACGACCTGGAGGCCGTGGAGGCCGAACTGGAGGCCATGGAGACCGCCCCCGCCGCCCCGGTGAAGGCCGCGCCGGAAAAGCGGTTCGGCTACGTGGCGGTGTGCGCCGGCGCCGGGCTGGAGGCCGTGTTCCGGGACCTGGGCGTGGACGGCCTGGTGGGGGGCGGACAGACCATGAACCCCTCCACCCAGGACATTTTGAAGGCGGTGGATGCCACCCCAGCGGAGATCGTCTATATCCTGCCCAACAACAAGAACATCATCATGGCCGCCCAGCAGTGCATCCCCCTGTGCGAGGACAAGAAGGTGGTGGTCCTGCCCACCAAGACCGTCCCCCAGGGCATCTCCGCCATGCTCTGCGCCGACCCCGACGCCAGCGAGGCGGACAACACCGCCGCTATGGCCGCCGCCATCGACCGGGTGCGCACCAGTGAGATCACCTACGCCGCCCGGGACTCCGACTTCGGCGGGTTCGCCATCCACCAGGGGGACTACCTGGCCCTGGAGGAGCACCAGCTCTTCGGCACCGACCAGAACCTGTACACCCTGCTGGACCGTCTGGCCCGGTCCGAAGCGCACCAGAAGGCCGAGTTCATCTCCCTGTTCTACGGCGAGGACGTATCCGAGGAACAGGCCAAGCAGGCCGAGGCGGTCTTTGCCGCCGCCTGCCCCAACGCCGAGATCAGCGTCCTCCCCGGCGGACAGCCCGTCTACTACTACATGATCTCCGCGGAGTGACCACAAAAATCAAACGGCCGCCCATTCAGCCGAATGGGCGGCCGTTTCTTATTCCCAGAGCGGCCCGACTTCCGTGCCGGTGTAGTACCAGGTCAGAATCTCCTGGAAGTCCGCCCCGTCTTTGGCCATGGCGTTGGCGCCGTACTGGCTCATGCCCACCCCGTGGCCGTAGCCGGTGACGTCGAAGGTGAACGCCCCGTCCGCATAGGACACGGTGAAGCTGGCCGAGCGCAGGCCCAGGATGGTCCGCGCCTGGGCCCCGGTCAGCTCCACGCCCCCCACCGTCACCTGGGACACGTTCCCGGCGCTGTTGGCCGCAAGGCCGGTGATCCACCCCTCCGGGTCCCCGGACAGGTCGGCGCCGGGGCAGGCGTCCAGCACGGCGGCGCGCACCTGGTCGGCAGTGAGGACGGCCTGACTGCGGTAGTTGGGCACCTCGTCCCCCTCGGGGCTGTCCACCCCCTTCAGGTAGTCCACCGAGCTGCCCCACACCTCCACCGCGTCCACCGTCCGGCCCGCCGCCGAGGAGAAGAACACCGCCTGGATGGGCTGCCCCCGGTAGAGCACCCCCAGCCCGTCGGTCTCGGAGACTGCCCGGGTGATCTTGTCCCCGAACTCCCCGGCCTGGAGGCCCCAGCGGGCCTCGGCGGTGGAGCGGTCCACATAGGCTTGGCAGCAGGCGCTGTCGTCGCAGACCTGGGCGTCCCCGTGCTTGGGCTCGGCGGCGTTCTGCAGGGTGACGGTGTAGGTCCGGGCGGCGGCGGCCTGGGCCTTGAGGGCCTCCGGCTCGAAGGAGGCGGGCATCTCCGCCGCCACCACCCCCCACAGGTAGTCCTCCATGGTCAGCTCCTCCACGCTCCCGTCCTGCCGGGCCAGGCGCACCACCCGTCCCCTGTCCCGGGCCCCTCTCGTGGGCACGGCGGGGGCGCGGTCGATGGGCAGGGTGGGCTCCGGGGCGGTGTCCTCCGCCGGCATCCGGCCCACCACGGCCCCCGGGAGGAAAAACAGCACCACCGCCAGCAGCAGCCCCGCCACGGCGGCCCGGTCCGGGCCGCCCCTCGCCGGCAGCTGCTCCCGGCGGCCTGCGTTTCTTGATCTGGGCATGGCCCTTCCCCCTCTTGTCCCGTTTCTGCCACTATATTCATCCGGGGCGGGGAACAGAACAAAAAAACCAGCGCCCCGGTGTCCCGGGGCGCTGGGTCTGGATCAAAAAATCATTTCGCGTACTCGACGGCCTTGGTCTCCCGCAGCAGGTTGACCTTGATCTGGCCGGGGTACTCCAGCTCGTCCTCGATCTTCTTGGCGATCTCCCGGGCCAGCAGGACCATCTGGTCCTCGCTGATGACCTCGGGCTTGACCATGATGCGCACCTCACGGCCGGCCTGGATGGCGAAGGACTTCTCCACGCCCTCGAAGGAGGAGGTGATCTCCTCCAGCATCTCCAGGCGCTTGATATAGTTCTCCAGGTTCTCCCGCCGGGCGCCGGGGCGGGCGGCGGAGATGGCGTCGGCCGCCTGGACCAGACAGGCCACCACGGTCTTGGGCTCCACGTCGTTGTGGTGGGCCTGGATGGCGTGGATGACGGCCTCGCTCTCCCGGTACTTCCGGGCCAGCTCCACGCCGATGGTGACGTGGGAGCCCTCCACCTCGTGGTCGATGGACTTGCCCAGGTCGTGGAGCAGTCCGGCCCGCTTGGCCTCGGCCACATTGGCGCCGATCTCGGCGGCCAGCAGCCCGGCCACGTGGGACACCTCGATGGAGTGGTTGAGCACGTTCTGCCCGTAGCTGGTGCGGTAGCGCATCCGGCCCAGCAGCTTGACTAGCTCCGGGTGCAGGCCGTGGACGTTGGTCTCGAAGATGGCCCGCTCGCCCTCGGCCTTGATGGTGGCGTCCACCTCGCGCTTGGCCTTCTCCACCATCTCCTCGATGCGGGCGGGGTGGATGCGGCCGTCCAGGATCAGCTTTTCCAGGGCCAGCCGGGCGATCTCCCGGCGGACGGGGTCGAAGCAGGAGACGGTGATAGCCTCCGGCGTGTCGTCGATGATCAGGTCCACCCCGGTCAGGGTCTCCAGGGTGCGGATGTTGCGGCCCTCGCGGCCGATGATGCGGCCCTTCATCTCGTCGTTGGGCAGGGGCACCACGGACACGGTGGCCTCGGCCACGTGGTCGGCGGCGCAGCGCTGGATGGCCAGCGAGATGATCTCCCGGGCCTTGGTGTCGGCCTCGTCCTTGCAGCGGGCCTCGATCTCCTTGATCTTCATGGCCGACTCGTGGGTCACTTCGGCCTCCAGCTGGCTGAGCAGGTAGTTCTTGGCCTCCTCGGCGGTGAAGCCGGAGATGCGCTCCAGGGTCTCCAGCTGGCTGTCCTTGATGCGCTCGGCCTCGGCCTGGGTCTGGTCCAGCTTGGCGATCTTGTTGGACAGCTGCTCCTCTTTCTTCTCGATGTTCTCGGTCTTGCGGTCCAGGCCCTCCTCTTTCTGCTGGAGCCGGTGCTCCTGGCGCTGCAGCTCGGCGCGGCGGTCCTTGACCTCACGCTCGTGCTCGTTCTTGGCCTTGAGGATCTCCTCCTTGGCCTCTACCAGGGCCTCGCGCTTCTTGCTCTCGGCGCTCTTGTACGCCTCGTTGACGATGCGCTTGGCCTCCTCCTCCGCGGAGCCGATCTCCCGCTCCGCGGACTTCTTCCGCTGGTTCCAGCCGATCAGGGCACCCACCACACAGCCGATCACGATCCCGATGATCAATCCGATGATGAGATACATTTGGTCTTTTACACCTCCAAAATTCCAGAAAAGATTTTTGGGGATGCTGAACAGGTGCGCCGGCCCTCCGGGCCGCGCCGCACGAAACTGCGGCAATGCCAGGCATTGCCGGTTTTTCCGGGCATATCACGCAACGGCGGCCAGGCCGCCGGCACAACTATCCAACAGTCCCACAAAGAACGCGGCGGAGGCCGCGTGGGGCCGCGGCGCACGCGGAAGCGCCGCGACAAAAATCAGCCGCAAGTCCCCGCTCCGTTGGCTGCGGAACGGCGCCTTGCGACAACTGAAAAACATCCCCAAAGTTTTTCATTTTGTCCTACGGTCTATTGTAAAGGCAACGCGCTTTTCTGTCAAGAATTATTCACCGCTGTGACAGGATTCCTCATAAAAAAATTTTCCGTCCCGGCGGCGCGGGACGGAAAATCTTGGTTCATTCGCCAATAGAGGGCAGGGAGTCGTCCTCCTCAATCCACTCCTTCTCCACATTCACCACCCGGTACTGGGTCCTGGTGTCCCGGATGACCACCCGCCGAATGCCGGCGTTGATGATCAGCCGGCGGCACATGGAGCAGGAGGAGGAACCGGGGATCAGCTCCCCGGTCTTGGGGTCCCGGCAGGTCATATACAGCGTGGCCCCCAGGGTCTCGCTGCGGGAGGCGGAGATGATGCAGTTGGCCTCCGCGTGGACGGACCGGCACAGCTCGTACCGCTCCCCGGAGGGGATCTTCAGCTCCTCCCGGGTGCAGCGGCCCAGGTCGGCGCAGTTCTTCCGCCCCCGGGGCGCGCCGTTGTAGCCGGTGGAGATGATCTCGTCGTTCTGCACGATGATGGCGCCGTAGCAGCGGCGCAGGCAGGTGGAGCGCTCCAGGACGGTCTCGGCGATGTCCAGGTAGTAGTTCTCCTTGTCGATGCGGCTCATGGTCCACGCCCCTCTCTTTTTTGTCCAGTATACCGCCTGCGCCGGAGAAAGGCAAGGGAATTCCAATGGAATCGGCCAAAAACCGGCGTCCCGGCACACAATTTACATTTTATTTACGTTTGGTTCCTTGACCGGGCGCGGGCTGCGGGGTATGATAAAGATTACAAAGTCCTGTCCCATCTTCCTGTTTTGGAGGAGGCCCTTCCCATGATCCGCAACGCGCTCCAGCGCCTGATGTATGGGCGCTACGGCTACGATCAACTGAGTATCTTCCTGCTGGTGCTGTATGCCGTGCTGGAGGTGCTGTCCCTGGTGACCCGGTGGGCGGCGCTGTCCTGGCTGGCTATGGCCGCCATTATTTTGACGCTCGTGCGGGCCATGTCCCGGAATTTTGAGAACCGCCGGGCGGAGAACGCCAAATTCATGAAGCTGGCCGGCCCCTTCCTGAACTGGCTGCGGATGCGCCGCACCATCTCCCGGGACAAGGAGCACATCTACTTCAAGTGCCCCAGCTGCGGGCAGTACCTGCGGGTCCCCCGGGGCAAGGGGAAGATCAACGTCACCTGCCGCAGCTGCGGAGCCAGTTTCCAGGAAAAAAGCTGAATCATCAAGACGCCCCCGCGCACAGCGCGGGGGCGTCTTGATACTGTCGAAAAAGGCCTTTGCCTTTTCCGACAGAGGGGCACGGCCCGCTGCAGCGCACTCGCTGCGCTCGCACGTTTGCGGGCCGAGAGGAATTTTTCCCGACGTACAGAAGGTGAATTGCCCCGCAGGGGCAAGAGAGGCCGCCCTGGGGCGCGCCGCCGGGAAAAATGGATCACATTTGATTCGCGCCTGCGGGCGCGAACTCTGCGAGGCCTTTTGACAAGGTGAAAATGCCCCCGCGCACAGCGCGGGGGCGCTTTTTTAGTAAAACAGGCGGGAGAAGGCCAGCAGGACCGCAAGGCCGGCCACATTGTACAGGGTGAAGGTGAGCATATACTTCCCCGTCTGGGCCTCCGGGCGGGCGGCGTAGAGCTTGTAGGAGATGAGGCTGGCCATGGAGGCGATGAGGGTGCCCAGGCCGCCCACGTTGGTGCCCACCAGCAGGCCGGGGAAGTTGTCCGTAAAGCCGGAGAGCAGGATGGCGGCGGGGACGTTGCTCAGCGCCTGGCTGAGCAGGGCGGACAGCAGGATCTCCCGCCCCACCAGGGCCGAGCTGAGCCACGCGCTGACCGCCTCCAGCCGCCCCAGGTTGCCCACGAATACGAAAAAGCCCACAAAGGTGAGCAGCAGAGCGTAGTCCACCTGCCGGAACAGCTCCTTCTTCCCCAGCAGCAGCACGCCACCGGCGGTGATAACCAGCGCCAGCGGCCAGGTCAGCACCCGCAGCACCACCAGCAGGTTGAGGGCGAACAGGGCGCCGTAGACGAGGAGCTCCCGCCGGGGCAGGGACAGCTCCGCCCAGCTCACGTCCAGGCGGATATCCTCGTCGGGCAGCAGGAGGGTGGCCGCCAGCAGCAGCGCCAGGGACAGGGCGGACAGGGGCAGCATCACGGCGAAGAACTCCCCCGCGCCCATGCCGGAGGCGGAGAAGAGGTACAGGTTCTGGGGGTTGCCGACGGGGGTGGCCATGCTGCCCAGGTTGGCGGCGATGGTCTGGAGCACTACCACCCGGATGGCCAGCTTCTGCTGGCCGCACAGGCCCAGGGCCATCAGGGCGAAGGGAACGAAGGTGATGAGGGCCACGTCGTTGGTGATGAGCATACTGGTGAAGAAGCACAGCAGGATCAGCATCCGGCACAGCCGCCGGCTGCTGTGCACCCCGGAGAACACCCGGGCGATGAGCACGTCGAACAGCCCGATGTCCTGGAACCCCTTCACCAGCAGCATCAGGCAGAACAGCAGCGCCAGCACCCGCACATCCACATAGTCCGCGTAGCCGGCGTCCGGCGGGGTCAGGAACATGGACAGCACGGCCAGGACCAGGGAGATGGTGAGCACTTTTTCCTTTTTCAGATAGGCGATCATAGCAGGACCCCGCATTCACAGTGGATTCACTGGGACATTATAGCACAGGAGCGGGATTTTTTCCCGCCGATTTGAAAAAATATGAAAAATCCTCTTGACCTTCCCCCTGGTGGAGGGTGTAGGGTGGGGACAGAGTTAGAAAGGGGGGCGCTCCGATGCCCGTTTTGTCGGTCCTGGCCATGCTCTTTACCATGCTGCTCACCGTCCTGCTGCCCCTGGGGCTGATGTGCCTCTACCGGAGGCGGGGCGCCCGGTGGTCCCAGTTCGCCGCGGGGGCGGTCACCGTGGTGGTGTCGGCGTTCGTGCTGGAGCAGGTCTTTCGGACGCTGGTCCTGGGGGTGCTGGGGACGGGGTTCGCCGAGCGGGTGGTGCCCTACGTCCTGTTCCTGTCCCTGACGGCGGGGGTGTTTGAGGAGACGGGGCGGCTGTTCACCTTCCAGACATTCCTGAAAAAATATGACAGCCCGGCCGCCGCCCTGGCCTACGGCGCGGGCCACGGCGGCGCGGAGGCGGTGCTGCTGGTGGGGACCACCATGGTGAACAACCTGGTCCTCATGGCCCTGCTGGCCCTGGGCGGGGAGCTGCCGGCGGAGCTGTCCGGCATCGGGCCGGCCCTGCTGACCACCCCGGCCTCCGCCTACCTGTGGTCGGCCCTGGAGCGCACCACGGCCATCGCCTTCCACATCTGCAACTCGGTGCTGGTGTTCTCCGCCGCCCGGCGGCGGGAGCGGCGCTGGCTGTATCCGGCGGCCATCCTCACCCACACGGCCCTCAACCTGATCAGCGTGCTGACCGCCCGGTATGTGGGAGTGGCCGCCTCGGAGCTGGCGTCCCTGGGCTTTACCGCCCTGACGGCCTGCTGGGCGGCGGCGGAGTACAAAGGGCTGGAGAAAATCTCCCGGGAGCCTTGACCTTTCCCCTGGTGGAAGGTGTAGAATATTTTCAAAGAGAGAGGGGGCGCGGCGGTGAAGATCAACGAGGTGGAGGCCCAGGTGGGGGTCACCAAAAAGAACATCCGCTTCTACGAGGAGCAAGGGCTGCTGTCTCCCCGGCGCAACAGCGACAACGGCTACCGGGATTACGGCGAGGCCGAGGTGGAGGCGCTGCGCCGGATCAAGCTGCTGCGGAAGCTGGGCGTGCCCATCTCGGAGATCCGGCGGATGCAGGAGGGCCAGCAGACCGTGGCCGACGCCATGCGCCGCCACCTGGTCACCCTGGAGCGGGAGCGGAAGGACCTGGACCAGGCGGCCGCCCTGTGCGCCCGCCTCAAAGGCGAGGAGGTCCGGCTGGACGACCTGGACGCCGGGGAGATTCTGGCGGAGATGGAGCGGCTGGAGCGGGAGGGGACCGCCTTCCAGGACAAGCAGCGCCGGGACATCCCCCCTGTCCGGTATGCCGGGCCCGTCATCGCCGCAGTGGTGATGGCCCTGTTGATGGCCGCGCTGACGGGGTTCATGTTCTGGAGCTTTGCCCGGGAGCCGGGGGTTCCGCTGCTTTTGGCGGCGGCGCTGGCCGCCGTCCCCGTCCTGGTGATGCTGGGCGTGCTGCTGGCCCTGTACCAGCGGATCGGAGAGATCCAGAAAGGAGAAGAGGACGATGCGAAACGGTTCTAAAAAGGGCCACGGTCTGCTGGGCGGGCTCATTGCGGCCATCGTGACCGCGGTGCTCTGCGGCGCTCTTGGCCTGTGGGTGCTGGAGGTCTGCCTGGGCGGGGCGGACGGGGACGGCCTGGCCCTGGCCCTGCTTGTGCTGTACGCCCTGATGTTCCTGGCCATCGCCGCCGGCGTGATCGCCGCCCTGGTCCAGCGGTGGCGGGAGGTGAGAGGAGGGGAGGAGGACGAGGCCCGAAAGTATTGAGGCCCGGAGACGGGACACCGTCCGGGGAGCTGTGTCCACCATCCTGCTGCGCGGTGCCGCCGCGGCGCTGCTGGTGTGGCTGCTGGTGCAGTGGGAGCACGGGCCGCTGGTCCGGCTGCTGTTCCTGGCCGCGGCGGGGTACGACCTTCTCTCCATCCCCTTCGCCCTGGCCGCGCTGCGCCAGCGGATAAAAGAAATCGAAAGCGGGGAAGAGGATGAAGCGAGAAAGTATTGAGGAGAAGCACCGCAGGAAAAAGCGGGAGGCCGCTGTGGGCGCCGCCCTGTTTGTCCTGCTCCAGGTCAGCTGCACGGCCGGCTTCGGGGCCATGTGCCTCATCCCCGGCCTGCCCCGGTGGGCGTTTGTCCTGCTGGCGGCCCTGGCCGTGTTCTGTCTGCTGTTGATCCTGCCCGCGCTGTGGGCATTGAAAAGACGCTTTGATGAAATTGAAGGAGGAGAACTGGATGCTGCTGGTAAATATTGACTATCTTCCCGGGCGGGAATTCGAGGTGCTGGGCATCGTGAAGGGCACGGTGGTCCAGTCCAAAAACTTCGGCAAGGACTTCATGGCCGGTATGAAAACCCTGGTGGGCGGCGAGATCACCGGCTACACCGAGATGCTCACCGAGGCCCGGCAGATCGCCACCAAGCGCATGGTGGACGAGGCGGAGGCCCTCCAGGCCGACGCGGTCATCAACATGCGCTACGGCTCCTCCTCTGTGATGCAAGGGGCAGCCGAGGTCATCGCCTACGGCACCGCGGTGCGGTACAAGTGATTTGAATATTGCAAGAGGGCCTGCCCGCCGGGGCGGGCCCTTTTTCTGCCCGGAAAACGGGCTGTTCCGGCTGAATGCGGGGGCGGGGACTCTCATATATATTCCATATCCGGAAAGGGAGGGAAGCGTATGAAAGTAAAAGTGATCCTGCTCAAGCGGAAGATGTTCGCCGGCATCGCCTGCCTGCTGGCGGCAGCGGGGATCTTCTACCTGGTCAATTACCCCGCGGTTACCGCCGCCAGCCGCCAGCTGCCCATCTACTGCGTCCAGCGGGACCAGAAGCTAGTGGCCATCAGCTTTGACGCCGCCTGGGGCAACGAGGACACCCAGCAGCTCATCGACATTTTGGGCAAGTACAAGGTGCGGGCCACCTTTTTCGTGGTGGGGGCGTGGGTGGATAAGTACCCCGAGTCGGTGAAGGCCCTGGCCGACGCGGGCCACGAGGTGATGAACCACTCCAACACTCACGCCCACTACCCCCAGATGTCCGCCGACGAAGTGGTGGCCGACTTGAACGCCTGCAACGACAAAATCGAGGCTATCACCGGCGTGCGGCCCACCCTGGTCCGCCTGCCCTACGGCGACTATAACGACTGCTCCATCAACGCGGTGCGCTCCATCGGGATGGAGCCCATCCAGTGGGACGTGGACAGCCTGGACTGGAAGGACCTGTCCGCCGATGAGATCATCCGGCGGGTCACCAGTAAGGTGTGCCCCGGGTCTATCGTACTGTTCCACAACGCCGCCCTCCACACCCCGGAGGCCCTGCCCACCATTATCGAGACCCTGCTCCAGGAGGGATATACCTTCGTGCCTATCTCGGAGATCATCCTGCGGGGGGACTGCTCCATTGACCACACCGGGCGCCAGTGCCCGGCATAACGGATAACAGGCCGCCCGATGGGCGGCCTGTTTTTATTCCCAGACCCGGTCTGCACCCCGTTTTCGCCCTCCCAGCGGCTCCAGCGGTGTTTTTGAAAAATGTCTACCAAATGTCTACCAAAAAACGCCGGGAATCTTAGAGATGTGGGCACTTCAAATTTACCATATTTTAGGACGTCTACCAGGCGTCTACCAAGGTCACTTTTCCAGCGGAAAAGCGGCCTTTTTTCATGCCGTTTCCCTCCTTTTTGCAACGTTTTTCAGCGTGCAAGGGTCGTTCTGCCCCTATTTTGGCTGAAAAAGAGGCGAAAAACAGCAAAAA
>CANQHN010000043.1 GCA_947623745.1 uncultured Oscillospiraceae bacterium | reverse complement strand
GGGCGGCCGCCGGGGCCGGGGCGGGAGCGGCGACAGGGGCGGCCACAGGCGCGGCCGCCACAGGGGCAGCGGCGGCGGGGGCGGCGGGAGCCGCCTTCTCCACCATGACCTGGAAGGGCTTGCCGTCAATGGTGACGGTGAAGGTGCCGGAGCAGTCGGGCTCACGGCCAGGCATGGCCAGGTGAGGCGGCTGATAGGTGGCGGCGAAGGGCTGGATGGCCCGGCTGGTGTAGCCGCTGATCACGGGAGCGGCCACGTTGGGGTAGTACACATGGCCCTGCCAGGCGGGGATGGGGGCCACCTCGGGCTTCTTGGCGGGGGCGGCGGGCTTGGGAGCGGGGGCCTCCTTCTTGGGGAAGCCGGCCTCGCGGTCCTTGAAGAAGGCCATGGCGACCTGGGGGAAGGCGATATAGCTCAGCACGTCCTCGTCGCTCTTGGCGGTGGTGCCCAGCTCCTTCTTGGCCTTCTCGAACTCGGGCTCCAGGGAGTCGGCGTAGCGGCCCTCCACCACGGGGGTGTTGCCCAGGATCTTCTTCTGGATCTCGGGGTCGATGGGGGCGGGGGTGCGGCCGTACTCGCCGCGGCAGTAGGCCTTGATCTCCTTGCCCACCACCTTGTAGCGCTCGCCGGCCAGCACGTTCTGCACGGCCTGGGAGCCCACCATCTGGCTGGTGGGGGTGACCAGCGGGGGATAGCCCATGTCGGCGCGGACCTTGGGGGTCTCGGCCAGGGCCTCGTCCAGCTTGTCGATGGCGTTCATCATCTTCAGCTGGGAGATCAGGTTGGACAGCATACCGCCGGGGATCTGGTAGTTGAGGCACTGGGTGTCGGTGGCCATGGAGATGGGGTCCAGGGTGCCGTCCTTGAGGAAGTCGGCCCGGACGCCCTTGAAGAAGTCGGCGATCTTGATGAGGGCCTTGTCGTCCAGGTCCACCTGATAGCCCAGGTGGCGCAGGGCGTAGGCCAGGGTCTCGGTGGCGGGCTGAGAGGTGCCGCCGGAGAAGGGGGAGATGGCGGTGTCGATGACGTCGGCGCCCGCCTCCACGGCCTTCAGGTCGGTCATGAAGGCCAGGCCGGTGGTGGAGTGGGTGTGGACCACTACGGGCAGCTCGGGGACGGCGTCCTTGATGGCGGAGACCAGGTCGTAGGCCTCCTTGGGGCCCATGATGCCGGCCATGTCCTTGATGGCGATGGAGGAGACACCCATCTGCTTGAGCTCCTTGACCATCTGCACGTTCTTCTCCAGGGTGTGCACCGGGCTGGTGGTGAAGCAGATGGTGCCGGAGGCGTGGGCCCCGCGTTTGACGGTCTCCTCGATGGCGACCTGGAGGTTGCGCACGTCGTTGAGGGCGTCGAAGATACGGATGATGTCGATGCCGTTCTTCACGGAGTGCTCCACGAACTTGCGCACCACGTCGTCGGGATAGTGCTTATAGCCCAGGATGTTCTGGCCGCGCAGCAGCATCTGGAGCTTGGTGTTGGGCATCTTGGCGCGGATCTTGCGCAGGCGCTCCCAGGGGTCCTCCTGCAGGTAGCGCAGGCACACGTCGAAGGTGGCGCCGCCCCACACCTCTGCGGAGTAGTAGCCGGCCTTGTCCAGGGTCTCCAAGATGGGCTCAAACTTGCTGTAGGGAAGGCGGGTGGCGATCAGCGACTGGTTGGCGTCACGCAGCACGGTCTCAGTAAACTGTACTTTTCTCATTTTGAACGACCTCCGGTTGCTCATTGAGCTTGTATTGGTGCGGGGACAGGCCCGCCCTCCCCGGCGGGGGAGCGGCGGGCTGAATCTGCTTATGGTCATTTTATTATATTTTTCCTCCGGGCGCAAGTGTTTCTGCGGAAATTTGCCCACATTCTTCAAGACCAGGTCAAGATAGGCCAATTCCCCGCGCTCCGCCGGGGCGCCCCGCCCGCCGCCGCGGCGCTTTTTTTGTTGCCATTGGGGCGGTTTTGTGGCAAAATAGGGATAAGAACGGTAAGGGGGGACGTCAGGTGAAACTTTTGAGGCGATTGGGCGCGGCGGCGCTGTGTCTGCTGCTGCTGGCCGGTATGGCGCTGCCCTGCCTGGGGGCGTTTACCTATAAGGAGAAGGAGCCCAACGAGACCACGGTGCTGTTCACCCACGACCTGCACTCCCACTTCCTGCCCCAGCGGGGGTCGGACGGCGGGGAGTCGGGGGGCTACGCCCGGCTGGCCTCCGCTCTGGCCCGGGAGCGGGCCGCCCACCCCGACGCGCTGACCCTGGACGGGGGGGACTTCTCCATCGGCTCGCTGATCCAGACCCTCTACACCACCCAGGCCGCCGAGCTGCGCACCATGGGGGCCATGGGGTATGACGCCGCCACCGCCGGCAACCACGAGTTCGACCACGAGGGGACGGGCTTTGCCAGTATGCTCCAGGCCGCCTTTGCCAGCGGGGAGCGGGTCCCGGCCCTGCTGATGGCCAACTGCAGGCCGGCGGACAGCAACCCGGACCAGCTGGAGATCCAGCGGGCCATGTCCGTCTACGGCGTACAGGAGTCCATGCTCCTGGAGCGGGGCGGCATCACCTACGGCATTTTCGGCCTGATGGGCCTGGACTCCGACGACTGCGCCCCCACCTCCGGCTTCGCCCTGGAGGAGCCGGCCGCCGCCGCGGCCCGGTGCGTGGCCGCGCTGAAGGAGCAGGGGGCCCAGTTCATCATCTGCCTGTCCCACAGCGGCACGTCGGAGGACAAAAAGACCTCGGAGGACGAACAGCTGGCCCAGGCGGTGGAGGGCATCGACCTGATCATCTCCGGCCACACCCACACTACCCTGACCGAGCCCATCCGGGTAGGGAACACCTACATCGTCTCCGCCGGGCCCTACTGCCAGAACCTGGGCAGCGTCACCATCCAGTGGGACGACAAGGGGACCAGGACCCTGGCGGACTACCACCTGACCCCCATCGACGAGACCCTGCCCGACGACCCCCAGATCGCCGCGCTGGTGGAGGAGTGGAAGGAACAGGTGAGCGGGGAGTATCTGGGCCGGTACGGCCTGGAGTACGACCAGGTGCTGACCACCTCTGAGTTCGACCTGCTCACCCCCACCTCCGGGGTCCAGGAGGGGAACAGCCTGGGCGAGCTGGCGGCCGACTCCATCCTGTGGACGGTGGAGCACCTGGAGGCGGATGCCCCCGATGTGGATACAGTGGCCGTCACCGCCGACGGGGTGCTGCGCGCTCCCCTGTACGCCGGGGACCTGACCACCTCCATGGCCTTCGACGTGCTGTCCATGGGGGTGGGGGCCGACGGCACCTCCGGCTACCCCCTGGTGGCGGTGTACCTGACGGGGAAGGAGCTGAAGGCCGCCGCCGAGGTGGACGCCTCGGTGACCCCCATCATGCCCGCCGCCCAGCTGTACATCTCCGGCATGAGCTACGCCTTCAACACCCACCGGATGTTCTTCAACCGGGTGTACCAGGCCAATCTGTGCGAGGCGCCCTTCGTGCTCAACTTCCAGGGCTCCGGCCTGGCCCGCATCGAGGACGGCAAGCTCTACCGGGTGGTGGCCGGGCGGTACATCGCGGAGATGCTGGGCACGGTGAAGGGGAAGTCCATGGGCCTGCTGTCCCTGGAGCCCAAAAACGCCGACGGCACCCCGGTCACCGACTTTGAGACCTGCATCCTGCGGGACCAGTTCGGCAACGAGATCAAGGAGTGGTACGCCCTGGCGGCCTACCTGGCCTCCTTCGGGGAGAACGGGGTGCCGGAGTGGTACGCCCGGCCTGACGGGCGCAAGACGGTCAGCCGGAGCTGGAACCCCATCACCCTGCTGCGCAGCCCCAACTGGATCACTCTGGCCGCAGCTGCCGTCGTCATAATAGCGGCGCTCATCGTAGTGGCGGTGGTCCGGACCGTGCTGCGGGTGAAGCGCCGCAGGCGGTACGGGGAGGGCACCGCCAACTACCGCGGATAGGATCGGAGCATTCTGGAAAAACTGGGACCCGGTACGGCGTTTCGCCGTACCGGGTCCCTTTGATTTTGCGGGGTTCGACAGTCTGACGAAAAACGACAGCGGGCGGGGACACATTGTGAACTTTTTAACAAACTTTCGGACGGGCCGGCATTTTGTGCAGATTTGCCCTTGACCAATCCCGCCCGCGGGACTACTCTAAACGCTGAACCAATCTGCCCGCGGGGCAGTCCGGGCGCAGCCCGGAATGGGAAAAAGGAGGAGCGTCTGTGAAAAAATATGAGATCGCTGTCAAAAAGACGCTGACACCGGAGATCGGGCAAATCTCGGTGTATGCGCCGCTGGTGGCCGCCAAAGCCAAGGCGGGCCAGTTCATCATCCTGCGCGTGGACGAGGAGGGGGAGCGCATCCCCCTGACCGTGTCCAGCACTTCCCCCGACGGTCTGGTCACCGTCATCTACCAGAAGATCGGCGCCAGCACCATGGCCCTGGACGAGCTGGGCCAGGGCGACTGCCTGCACGATTTCGTGGGCCCCCTGGGCATCCCCACCGCGGTGGAGAACGTGGGCCGCGTGGCCGTGCTGGGCGGCGGCCTGGGCTGCGCCATCGCCCTGCCGGTGGCCCGGGCCCTGCACCAGGCCGGCAACCAGGTGGACCTGATCGCCGGCTTCAAGACCAAGGACATCGTCATCCTGGAGGAGGAGATGTCCAGCGCCTGCACCGACCTGCACGTGTGCACGGACGACGGCACCTACGGCTACCACGGCTTCGTCACCGGCAAGCTGGAGGAGCTCATCCAGAGCGGCGTGAAGTACGACCGGGTGTTCGCCATCGGCCCCCTGCTGATGATGAAGTTCGCCTGTAAGCTCACCGAGAAGTACGATATCCCCACCACCGTCAGCATGAACCCCATCATGATCGACGGCACCGGTATGTGCGGCTGCTGCCGCCTCACCGTGGGCGGTGAGGTGAAGTTCGCCTGCGTGGACGGCCCCGACTTCGACGGCCACAAGGTGGACTTCGACGAGGTCATCGCCCGCAACGCCACTTACAAAGACTTTGAAGCCAAGGCGAAGGAGAAGCATCTCTGCCGCCTGAAGGGAGGCGCTAACTGATGCCCAATATGCAGATGCAGAAGACCCCCATGCCTGAGCAGGCCGCCGACGTGCGCAACAAGAACTTCAAGGAGGTGGCCCTGGGCTACACCCTGGAGCAGGCCCAGAACGAGGCCAGGCGGTGCCTGAACTGCAAGAACAAGCCATGCGTGTCCGGCTGCCCCGTGGGCATCCCCATCCCCGGATTTATCGAGAAGGTGGCCGAGGGCGACCTGGCCGCCGCCTATAAGCTGCTGTCCGACGCCAACGCCCTGCCCGCCATCTCCGGCCGGGTCTGTCCCCAGGAGACCCAGTGCGAGGGCAAGTGCGTCCGGGGCATCAAGGGCGAGCCGGTGTCCATCGGCCGCCTGGAGCGCTTCGTGGCCGACTGGGCCGCGGAGAACGGCGTGACCAACGTGGAGACCGCCCCCAAGAACGGCCACAAGTGCGCCGTCATCGGTTCCGGCCCCGCCGGCCTGACCTGCGCCGGCGAGCTGGCCCGGATGGGCTACGACGTCACCGTGTTCGAGGCATTCCACACCCCCGGCGGCGTGCTCAGCTACGGCATCCCCGAGTTCCGCCTCCCCAAGGCCATCGTCAAGCGCGAGGTGGCCAACCTGGAGAAGATGGGCGTGGACGTGGAGCTGAACATGGTCATCGGCAAGGTGCTGACCATCACCGAGATCTTTGAGATGGGCTACGAGGCCGTGTTCATCGCCTCCGGCGCCGGCCTGCCCATGTTCATGAAGATCCCCGGCGAGTCCCTGGTGGGCGTCTACTCCGCCAACGAGTACCTGACCCGCATCAACCTGATGAAGGCCTACAAGGAGGACGCCCCCACCCCCATCCTCCACAACAAGAAGGTGGCCGTGGTGGGCGGCGGCAACGTGGCCATGGACGCCGCCCGGTGCGCCAAGCGCCTGGGCGCCGACGTGCACATCGTCTACCGCCGCTCCGAGGCCGAGCTGCCCGCCCGGGCCGAGGAGGTCCACCACGCCAAGGAGGAGGGCATCGTCTTTGACCTGCTCACCAACCCGGTGTCCATCGAGGGCGACGAGCACAACAACGTGCAGTCCGTCACCTGTATCCGCATGGAGCTGGGCGAGCCCGACGCCTCCGGCCGCCGCCGCCCGGTGCCCATCCAGGGCAGCGAGTTCAAGATGGAGGTGGACGCCGTCATCATGGCCCTGGGCACCAGCCCCAACCCCATGAGCTACGACGGCACCCCCGGCCTGGAAAAGACCCGCAAGGGCTGCGTGGCCGCCGACGAGCACGGCTGCACCTCCTGCCCCAACATCTTCGCCGGCGGTGACGCCGCCACCGGCGCCGCCACGGTTATCCTGGCCATGGGCGCGGGCAAGAACGCCGCCAGGTCCATGGACACGTATATCAAGAGCAAGCAATAAAAAATGAAAGGCCTCCCGCCTGACGGCGGGAGGCCTTTTTCGCGTTTTCTGATCCCGCAGGCGGCGGGAGATTTTGCGTACTCTCAAGCGCGCTGGAGGTCGGACCAACTGGGCAGGCCGTAGGCCCCCTTGGCGGCCTTCACCGCCCGGAGGATGGCCCGCTCCATGGCCAGGGCCGCCATGGCCCCCACCACGTTCACGTCCCCGGGCACATCCCCCAGGGAGAGGGCGTAGATGCTGTCGCCGTCGGCGGTGGTGTGTACCGGGCGGATGGCCCGGGCGTAGCCGTTGTGGGTCATGCCGGCGATCTTGCACAGCTGGGTCTTTTGGAATCCGGCGTTGGTCACTACCAGGCCCAGGGTGGTATTGCCGGTAAAGAGGTTGGAGGCGATGTCCACGTCCCGGAGCAGCTCCTCCAGGGTGCTGGACAGGCCCGTCCGCGCCTCGTTCAGCAGTCCGGCCACGGGTTTGCCGTCGGGGCCGTACACGTCCCCCAGGGCGTTCACCGCCACGAGGACGCCCACCTTCAGGGCCCCGGCCTGGAGGGCATAGGTGCCGAAGCCGGACTTCATGGCCCGGCCCATGCCCCGGTACTTGCCCACGGTGCAGCCGGTGCCCGCCCCCACATTCCCCTCGGCGGGGGCGTCATAGGAGGCGTTCTCGCAGGCGGCGTAGGCCATCTCAGGGCCGGGGCGCACATCCACCCGGCCCACCCCCAGGTCGAACAGGCAGGACTGGCTGACCAAGGGCACCTTGGTCACCCCCACGTCGAAGCCGATGTCCCGCTCCTCCAGGTAGCGCTGCACGCCCCCCGCCGCGTCCAGGCCGAAGGCGCTGCCGCCGGACAGGAGCACCGCGTTGATGCTGTCGGCGTTGGCCAGGGGGGCCAGGATCTGGGACTCCCGGGAGGCGGGGCCGCCCCCCCGGACGTCCAGCCCGGCGGGGCTCATCTTGTCGCACAGGATCACCGTGCAGCCGGTGGCGGCCTCCGCGTCCTGGGCGTGGCCCAGGCGGAAACCGCCCACCTCCATGATGCCGATCTCTCTCATCGCTCCGGACCTCTCACCGCTTCAAAATGACACGCAGGGCCTTGCACACGCCGCCGCCGACCACGCAGCCCACGATCCACTCGATGACCGCCTGGATGCCCACCATGGCCGCCACGAACAGGATGATGTTGCTGCTCAGATAGGCCACCACGTCCTCCCCAAGGGTGGAGGCGAGCACGTTCTGGAGTAACGGGTTGTTAAGCACGATGACCACATACACCCCCATGTACAGCACAGTGTTGATCACCGGGGCGGCCAGGCCGCCCACGAAGCAGCTGACGGTCTTGCTCTTGTCAAAGTGGTCGGCCAGCTTGAACACCAGGGCGCACAGCAGGCCCATGGCGGTGCGGGTGACCACGCACAGGATGAGGATCTGGTACAGCGGCACACCGGCGCCCACCAGGGTGCCCGTCTGCAGCGCCTTCCAGAAGCTCAGCGCGCCGAACAGAAAGCCCAGCACACCGCCCGCCGCCGGTCCCAGCAGCATGGCGCCCACGGCCACCGGCACGGTGAGCAGGGAGGCGTACTGTCCCGGCAGGGGGAGCATCCCCAGGGGGGTGTAGTACATGACCAGCTCCACAGCCACCAGCAGCGCCAGTTCGGTCAGATAGCGTACGTTGGTTTTGCGTTCCATATTCAATTCCTCCTGCTGCCGCTCCGCCGAAACGCGGATGCAGCGCATATTTTTGGAGCGGCCGGACCGTGAAAAGCGGCCCGGTCCGCGCCGGAGGAAAGTATACAGCATCTTTTGGGAAAAAGCAACAGGGGCGAAGCGGCCTTGACGGGAAATTTATACCAGCCGGACCTTGTACTTCTCCAGCCAGTAGTTGACCTGGAGGAAATAGGCGATGGTCTGGGGGGTGGTCATCAGCTGGCCGTACCAGGGGTTGGAGACGTTGGAGGTGAGCAGCTCCTCCAAAGCCTCCCGCCGCACCAGCTGGAAGATGGGGGCGCTGGGGGAGTCCATCACCTCCCGCAGCCGCCTGGACACGGCCTGGAGGTAGGTGGGGTTGTGGGTCTTGGGGTAGGGGCTCTTCTTCCGCCAGAGCACCTGCTCGGGCAGCCAGCCCTCCATGGCGTGGCGCAGCAGGCCCTTCTCCTTGCCCTGGTAGTCCTTGAACTCCCAGGGGACGCTGTACAGGTACTCAGCGATGCGGTAGTCGCAGAAGGGCACCCGCACCTCCAGGGAGGAGTACATGCTCATTCGGTCCTTCCGGTCCAGCAGGGTCTGCATGAACCACTGGAAGTTCAGGTTGACCATCTGCCGCATCCGCTTCTCCAGGGGGGACAGGCCGGGCAGCAGATGGGTGTCGGCCAGGGTGGCCCGGTAGTGCCGGTCCACGAACTCCGCCGGGTCGATACCGTCCAGGACGCCGGGCTTCAGGAATCCGGCCCGCCAGGCGGTGGACTGGGCCCAGGGGAACCCGTAGGCCTCCCGCACGGTGGGGTCCCGGTACCAGGGGTAGCCGCCGAAGATCTCGTCGGCGCACTCCCCGGACAGGGCCACGGTGACGTGGGGCTTGATGCGCTTGCAGAAGGCCAGCAGGGAGGAGTCCACGTCGGCCATGCCGGGCAGGTCCCGGGCGTCCACCGCCTCGTACAGGGCGTCGGCCAGCTCCTCGCTGTCCAGCACCACCAGGTGGTGGTCACTGCCCAGGTAGTCGGCCATGGGGCCGATGAAGTCGCTGTCGGTGTTGGGCTGGAACTTGCCGGCGGTGAAGTATTTTTTGTTGTCCTTGTAGTCCACGGAGAAGGTCTGGAGCCGCACCCCCTGCTCCCGGAAGTGGGCGGCGGCCACCGAGGAGATGAGGCTGGAGTCCAGCCCGCCGGACAGGAAGGTGCCCACCGGCACGTCGGACACCAGCTGCCGGCGGATGGCGTCCAGCACCAGGGCGCGGACATGCTCCACCGTCTCGGGGAAGGACTCGGTGTGCTCCCGGTCGGTGAGGCGCCAGTACCGGTGCAGGATCAGCCCGCCCCGGTCGTAATACCCGCAGTAGGCGGGGGGCACCTCCCGCAAATCCTGGAACACCCCGCTGCCCGGGGCCCGGCCGGGCCCCAGCAGCAGGACCTGGGCCAGCCCGTCCCGGTCCAGCCGGGGCTCCACGTCCGGGTGGGCCAGCAGGGCCTTCAGCTCCGAGGCGAACAGCAGGCTCCCGCCAGGCAGGACGGTGAAGAACAGGGGCTTGACCCCGATCCTGTCCCGGGCCAGGAACAGCCGCTGCGCCCTCGCGTCCCAGACGGCGAAGGCGAAGATGCCGTTGAACCGCTCCACGCACCCCTCTCCCCACTGGGCAAAGGCGTGGAGGAGCACCTCGGTGTCCGAGTGGCCGGCGAACACGTGGCCCAGCGCCTCCAGCTCGGCGCGCAGCTCCGGGGTGTTGTAGAGCTCCCCGTTATACACCAGGGCCAGCTCCCGATCCCCCTGGCGCAGCAGCATGGGCTGCCGGCCGCGGGTCAGGTCCACCACGCTCAGCCTGGTATGGACCAGGGCGGCGCTGGGGGTGAGGTAGAGCCCCTCCTGGTCCGGCCCCCGCCGCCGCAGGGCCGCCTGCATGGCCTGGTAGACCTCGGGCCTGGCCTGGCAGCTTTGGTGAAAATCGATCTGTCCCGCGATGCCGCACATCACACATCCTCCTTTTCATCCGCCGCTCCGGGCGGCAAAACGGCGCTCCCCTCCGGCGCGGAGCGGGAACGCCCTTGTTCCTCCCCAGTATATGCCGGAGCGGGAACACGGTGAGCGCCCCCAGTGGGGAGGACGAAAAACGCCCCCGGCTTCGGAACGAAAGCCGGGGGCGGGGGAGGAGAAAGGAGGGTCAGGCGGCACGGTCCTGGAGCCAGCTGGGCAGGGCCTTGGCCTTCACGCTGGATACCATGCCCATGGCGGCGTACATGGTGATGACGGAGGAGCCGCCGTAGCTGATGAAGGGGAGGGTCAGGCCCATGACGGGGGCCACGAACAGGCACATGCCCACGTTGAAGAAGATCTGGGCGATGAGCATCCCCGCCGCCCCCATGGCCACGCAGGCGGAGAAGGAGGAGTCGGCGTGCCGGGCGTTCCAGATGCACCGCAGGATAATGAGGGAGAGCAGGAACAGAAGGAGCAGGCAGCCCACCATCCCGAACTCCTCGCCGCACACGGAGAAGATGAAGTCGGTCTGCCGCTCGGGCAGGGCGTCGCTGTAATTGGCCTGGGTCTGGGCCCCGTGGAGGAAGCCCTGTCCGAACAGCTGGCCGGAGCCGATGGCCAGCAGGGACCGGCTCTGCTGGAACCCCCGGCCCAGGGGGTCCAGGTCGTGGTCAAAGACCACCCGGAACCGCATGATGCGGTAGTCGGTCCAGTATTTGGTGCGGGGCAGGATGAACACCCAGAGGATGACCGCGACGGCCGCCGCCGCCCCGCCTACGACCGCGAACCAGCGCAGCTTGACCCCCGCGGCCCACGTCATCACGGCGAAGATGGAGATGTAGATGACGCTCATTCCCAGATCGCTGCAAACGGCGAAGATGAACCCCGCCATGAACAGGGTGTGTCCCCCCAGCTGGAGGATGGAGGGGAAGGAGCTGATGTCCTGCTCCTTCTCCAGAATGCGGCTGATCTGCCAGGCCAGCAGGAGGATGAAGGGCAGCTTGACGATCTCGTCGGGCTGCATCTGGGGGATGAAGCTGCCGATGCGCTCCTGCAGGGCGCCGGGCAGCAGCTTGGCGATCTGGATCCAGTTGCGGTTGCCCCCTGCGGTCACGCCGATGGGGGTGAGCACCAGCAGGATAAAGCCTACGTCGAAGCAGAGGATCATCTTCCAGCACCTGTCCACGAACAGGTGCAGGTCCACGAAGGTGATCATCACGTAGGCCACCACCCCCAGCAGGACGGCGGCCCCCTGGACGATGAGCAGCCGGTTGGTGCCCATCCACCGGGTGGCGGTGAACACCAGCACCATGCCGTAGCCGCTGGCCAGCAGGCACAGCCCCAGCAGGATCGGGTCGCCCTTGTGCCAGAACTCCCGCAGGATATTGATAGGGTTGAGCTGCCGCACCCCGGCCACCTCCCGCCTTGTCAAAGTCAGTTCTATATTTTAGCACTTTTTTGTGGAAAGGTAAACGGCAAGTGTGCTATAATCTTTTTAAGAATCGGAAAACTTTGTGTGAACAAGGAGCGGGACCCCATGGAGCAGATCACCGGCAGCGAATTTGAGACGGAGGCGCTGGGAGAGCGGCTGGGCCGCGCCCTGGGCGCCGGGGCCGTGGTGGCCTACACCGGGGACCTGGGGGCGGGAAAGACCGCCTTCACCCGGGGGCTGGCCCGGGGCCTGGGGATCGCGGAGCGGGTGACCAGCCCCACCTTCACCATCGTCAACGAGTACGAGGGGGGGCGGCTGCCCCTGTTCCACTTCGACATGTACCGCCTGGGGGGCGAGGACGAGCTGTTCGACATCGGCTGGGAGGACTACCTGGCCCGGGGCGGCGTGTGCGCCGTGGAGTGGAGCGAGAACGTGCCCGGCGCCTTTGACGGGGATACCGTCCGGGTGGACATCCAGCGCCTGGACGAAAACCGCCGGCGCATCATCATCGAGGGGGCGAAGCTGTGAAGATACTGGCGCTGGAGACCTCCGCCGCGGCCTGCTCCGCGGCGCTGTGTGAGGACGGGCGGCCCATCGCCCAGGTCTGGCAGAACAGTGCCCTCACCCACAGCCGCACCCTGCTGCCCATGGTGGAGGGGATGCTGGCCAACTGCGGGGAGCGGCTGGAGGACGTGGAGGTGGTCGCCGTGGCGGCGGGGCCCGGGTCCTTCACGGGCCTGCGCATCGGCGTGGCCACCGCCAAGGGGCTGGCCTGGCCGGGGGACAAGCCCTGCGCCCCCTGCTCCACCCTGGAGTCCATGGCCTGGCCCCTGGCCCACCTGGAGGGGAGGGTCATCGTGTGCGCCATGGACGCCCGGCGCGCCCAGGTGTACAACGCCCTGTTCCTGGCCGGGGGGGATCGGCTGGAGCGGCTGTGCCCGGACCGGGCCGTCTCCCTGGAGGAGCTGGGGGAGGAGCTGAAAAAGTGCGAAAAGCCCAAAATTGTGGTTGGAGACGGGGCCGAGTTGTGCTATAATACCTTAAACGGCCAGGTGTCCGGTATGGAGCTGGCCCCGGAGCACCTGCGGCTGCAGAGCGCCTGGGGTGTGGCCCGCGCGGCGGTGGAGCTCATCCGGGCCGGAAAGCTGGTCTCCGGCGGGCAGCTGGCCCCCGCCTACCACCGCCTGTCCCAGGCGGAGCGGGAGCGGCTGGAACGGCAGAACAAACAAAATTGAAATAGAAGGAAGGAGCGCTTACTTATGTTCGACAGCAAAGTACACGTACTGGACCACCCCCTGCTCCAGCACAAGCTGAGCATCCTCCGGGACAAGAACACCGGCGTGAAGGAGTTCCGGGAGATCGTCTCCGAGGTCGCCGCCCTGGAGTGCTACGAGGCCACCCGGGACCTGCCCCTGGAGGACGTGGAGATCGAGACCCCCATCACCAAGGGCACCTTCAAGGCCCTCACCGGCAAGAAGCTGGCCATCGTGCCCATCCTGCGGGCCGGCCTGGGGATGGTGGACGGCATCCTGACCCTGATCCCCTCGGCCAAGGTGGGCCACATCGGCCTGTACCGCGACCCGGAGACCCACGAGCCGGTGGAGTACTACTGCAAAATGCCCCCCGATATCGCCGACCGGGACGTGATCGTGCTGGACCCCATGCTGGCCACCGGCGGTTCCGCCGCGGCCGCCATCACCTTCCTCAAGGGCTACGGCTGCAAGCACATCAAGCTGATGAACATCCTGGCGGCCCCCCAGGGGGTGGAGACCGTGCGCAAGGCCCACCCCGACGTGGACATCTACGTGGCGGCGGTGGACGAGGGGCTCAACGAGCACGCCTATATCGTCCCCGGCCTGGGCGACGCGGGGGACCGCATCTTCGGGACGAAATAAGCAGTTCAGGCCTCAAAAAAGCGCCTGCCGGCCGGCAGGCGCTTTTGCATTTTAAGGGGCTCAGAACATGTGGCACAGCATGGCCGCGCCCACGATGCCCGCGTCGTTGCCCAGGGAGGCTTTCTCCAGACGGGTGGGGCAGGTGCGGTCGTAGGAGCCCTGGGCCATCAGCTCCCGCAGGGGGTCCAGCAGCAGGTCGTCCTCGGCGTTGCTCACGCCGCCGCCCAGACAGATGATCTCGGGCTGGAGGATGTTCACCAGGCTGATCAGGCCGATGGACAGCCCCTGTAAGTACCGGAAGAGCACCTTGCGCCCCGAGGCGTCGCCCACCCGGGCGGCCTGGAAGGCGGTGCGGCCGCTGACCTTGTTCAGGTCGCCCTCCGCGAACTCCCACAGGGCGCTCTTGGGGTTGTAGTGCATCTCCTCCTGGGTGATGCGAATCAGGGCGGTGGCGGAGCCGTACTGCTCCCAGCAGCCCCGGTTGCCGCAGTTGCAGCGGATGCCGTTGGGGTGGATGCACATATGGCCCACCTCCATGCCGGAGTTGGCAAAGCCGGTGAACAGCTTGCCGTTGACCACCATGCCGCCGCCGATGCCGGTGCCCAGGGTGATGACCACCGCCGGGTCGCAGCCCTTGGCCGCGCCGGCCCAGTACTCGCCGATGGCGGCGCAGTTGGCGTCGTTGCCCAGAAAAACGGGCACGTCCCACTTCTCCTGGAACAGCTTGCGGAAGGGGGTGTGGTCGAAGGGCATATTGGGGGTCTGGATGACCGTGCCGGTCTTGTTGTCCACCAGGCCGGGCAGGCCGACGCCCACGGCGTGGACCTCCTCGGGCTTGAAGCCGCCCACCTCGGTGGCCTGCAGGGCCAGCTGGCCGATCTGGCGGCACAGCTCGTCCACGTCCCAGTCTTTATTCACAGGGCGGGTGACCTTGTCGATGATCTGCCCCTTGCCGTTGGTCACTCCGGCCACCAGGTTGGTGCCCCCAATGTCGATTCCGATATACATGATTTATTCCTCCCCTGTGTTTTTGCGCGCGAAGAGCTCGTCCATGCGGTGGGTGAGCTCCAGCGCGGCGTTGTGGCCCATTTTCCGGTTGCGGTTGTTCATGGCCGCGACCTCGATGATGCTGGCCAGGTCGCGCCCGGGCTTGACCGGAATGGTGGTGGCGGGGATCTTGACCCCCAGGATATGGGTGTAACTGACCTCCAGGCCCATGCGGTCGTACACCGCCCCCTCCTTCCAGGGCTCCAGGGTGACGACCATATCCACCTGCTGGTAGGGCTTGATGGCGGCGATGCCGTAGAGCTGGCTGATGTCGATGACCCCGATGCCCCGCAGCTCCATGTAGTGGGCGATGAGCTCCGGCGCGTTGGCCAGCAGGGTGCCCCGGCTGGACTGGCGCAGCTCCACCGCGTCGTCGGCGATGAGGCGGTGGCCCCGCTTGATCAGGCCGATGGCCACCTCGCTCTTGCCCACGCCGGACTCGCCCTGGAGCAGCACGCCCTCGCCGTAGATCTCCATCATGACCCCGGAGCGGGTGATGCAGGGGGCCAGCTGGTTGGCCAGGCTGCTGATGAGGGCGCTGATGAAGGAGGAGGTCTGAGCGGGGGTGCGCAGCACGGTGCGGCCGAACTTCCGGGCCATCTCCATGCACTCCGGGCTGGGCTCGATCCCCCGGGTGTAGATCAGCGCCGGCACCGGGTAGGACAGCAGGCGCTCGAAGCTCTCCCGCCGCTGGGCGGGGGTCATCTGGGCGGTGTAGGTGGCCTCGGTCAGTCCGATGATGAGCAGGCGCTCCGTGTCGAAATACTCAAAAAAGCCGGCCAGAGGCAGACCGGGGCGGTTGACGTCCAGAGTGTGCAGGGGGAGGTTCTCGTAGTCCGGCCCCGCGTGGAGCACCTCCAGCCCAAACTCCCGGATCACGCTGCCCAGCTTTACGCTTTTTGGCTTCTGCGGCACCGAAATCGCTCCTCTCCCTGTGGATGAATCGTCAATAGTATAGCTCAAAACCGGCTCGGGCGCAAGCGCTTTTGTCGCTTTTGCACCAGAGGGAGGCGGTTTTTTTCAGCGGACGGAAAAATACTGCCTTTTTGAAAAAAATACTTGCAATCGGGGAAAATTTCTGCTATCATAGCATTCGATGCTTTATGAAAGCTGTTCGGGCGGCCCGGTCGTCCCGCCGCCGTTACTTCGTGATAGCAAGGAGGTAAGCAACATGGCCAAATGTGAATTCTGCGACAAGGGCGTCACCTTCGGTATCAAGGTGTCCCACTCCCACCGCCGCTCCAACCGCACCTGGATGCCCAATGTGAAGCGGGTCAAGGCGATCGTCAATGGTACCCCCACCCACGTGTACGTCTGCACCAGATGCCTCCGTTCCGGTAAGGTCACCCGCGCGGTGTGATCCCACGCACAGAAAAAAGAATGTCCCGTGCCTGTTGAGGCGCGGGATTTCTTTTTGCAAAGACCCCCGGTCCGTCCTGACAGGAGGGACAGGGGGCCTTTCTCGCTTATTTCTTCCCCTGGCGCTGGGGGATGAAGAGGATGAACACCAGGGCGCACACGGCCATGAGCAGCGGGTAGTAGAGGTAGGGCAGGAGCTGTACGCTGCTGATGGTGTAGCCCATCACCGCCGCGCCGGACACGGCGTAGAGCAGCTGGGCGCCGTAGGGCAGCACGCCCTGGATCACCGAGGCGAAGATGTCCAGCAGGGAGGCGGTCCGGCGGGGGTCGATGTCGAACTCCTGGCTGATGTCCTTGGCGATGGGGCCGGCCATGACGATGGCGATGGTGTTGTTGGCGGTGGCGATGTCCACCCCGGCCACCAGGGCGGCGATGCCCAGCTGAGCCCCCTTCCGGGAGTGGATGCGGGCGCGGATGAAGTCGATGATGGCCTGGAGCCCGCCGCCGTAGTCCACCAGGGCGCCGATGCAGGCCACGATGATGGAGATGACGGTGATGTCATACATGTTGGACACGCCGCTGAAGGTGACGTTGAAGATATCCGTCCAGGGGAAGGCCCCCGTGGCGATGCCCACGACCAGGGAGAGGAGGATGCCCGCCAGCAGCACACCGAACACGTTCAGGCCGATGAGGGCGCCCACCAGCACCACCAGGTAGGGCAGCACCTTCCACACACTGAATGCCCCCACCTCCGGCTGGGCGGAGGCGCCGGGGGTGACCACCAGCAGGATGACCAGGGTGAGCAGGGCGGCGGGGAGGACGATGAGGAAGTTCATGCGGAACTTGTCCCGCATCTCGCAGCCCTGGGTGCGCACGGCGGCGATGGTGGTGTCGGAGATCATGGACAGGTTGTCCCCGAACATGGCCCCGCAGACCACCGCCCCCAGGCACAGGGCCAGAGCGAAGCCGGTGGTCTGGCTGAACCCCACAGCGATGGGGGCCAGGGCGGCGATGGTGGCGCAGGAGGAGCCCATGGACAGGGAGATGAAGCAGGAGATGAGGAACAGCCCTGCCACCGCGAACCGGGCGGGCAGGAAGGTCAAAAACAGGTTCACTGTGCTGTCCACGCCCCCGGCGGCTCCCACCGCCCCGGAGAAGGCGCCGGCGGTGAGGAAGATCAGGCACATGGTCAGCACGTTCTCGTCGGCCACGCCCCGGGCCATGATGCGCACCTTCTCGTCGAAGGACAGCCCGCCCACCTGGAGCATAGCGGCCAGCAGGGCGATGAGGAACACCACGATGGCCTGGACGTTGTAAAACCCCATGTTGATGTGCAGGACATACTCAAAGATCAGGCCGAAGCCCAGGTAGATGACCAGGAACACGCCGATGGGCAGCAGGGCCAGGGGGTTGCTCTTGCGCGGAGTCTGATTTTCCATGGGAGGGACCTCCTTCGTTTCCGGCAGAATATGACTTGCAAAAATATTATAGTAGTATGAGAAAATTTTGTCAACGCTCGCCGACGGGGCTGAGGTTGTAAGATAAGTGCAGAAAAAGGCGAAATGCCTTTTTCCGCACTATTTTTTTATGCACGGACGGGAGGTGACGGGCGGTGAGCGAGAAGCTGAAGGGCCTGACGATGCAGGAGAGGAAGATCCTTGCGGACAAGTGGAGAGACGGACAATCGGCCGTTGAAATTGCGGTGGAGCTGGGGCGGTCTCCCGCGGCCATTTACACGGAGCTGAAGCGCGGAGACACGGGCGAGCTGGACGCGAACAAGCGGCCAAAGTATGACCCGGAGCGGGGCCAGGAAGTGTACCAGGTCAACATGCGCAACAAGGGGCGCCGGAAGGCGGCCGTGGAAGAAGCCAGGGAGGGCTGACTATGGAGAAGTTCTATCGAAAGTGCCCGGAATGCGGAGCGCACCTGGACCCCGGGGAGCGCTGCGACTGTCAGGACCGGATCGAACACCGGGCGGAGGACGCCGCGATCCGGGAGGCAATCACCGCGAGGGTGAGGATCGTCCTGGAGAAGGACCCGGGGAGTGACAGCTACCGAAGGACCATTGAGGCATCCAGCACCGGCGCGGCCATGAACGGCCTGGCCGTGCTGGTCCGGGAGTACGCGATGCTGACCAATGCGCCGGTGACTCACGTGCTGGCCGTGCTGGCCGCCCTGCTGACGGCATCGAGCCGGAGAGCGGCCGCGGGCGGAAGGTAAGGAGATGAAACCATGAAGGAGCGGGACAAACGCTATTTGGCCGCGGCGGCGGCGGCGATGCTGGCCGCCGGCCTGATCTGTACCGGCATGGACGCCGCAGAAGAGCGGGCTGTCCAGGCTGTGACGGTCGAGCCCGTGCCGGCCTACGCGGTGGTGGTGGTGCCGCCACAGCCGGAGCCGGCGGAGGACCCGGCGGAAGATGATCTTGTCGTTGAGCAGCTGAAGGCCAGCGACTATCTGCGGGACGATGTGCCCATGAGCTACGAGCTCCAGGCCGTACTACACGACGCCTGCGAGGAGTACGGCGTGCCGTATGAGCTGGCATTGGGCGTGATCCAGGTGGAGAGCAACTTCTGCGCGGACGCAGACGGCGGATCATGCTACGGGCTGATGCAGCTGAACACGGGATTTTTCCCCGCCGGGCTGGAGCCGGGGGACAATATCCGGGCCGGCGTGAAATTCCTGGGGGAGCTGCTGGACCGATACAGAGATGCCGGCGCCGCCCTGACAGCATACAACGCCGGGCATGACACGGGAAACCGCAGGTATGCCAAGGCGGTGCTGCGCGCTGCGGAAGGCTGGAGCCAGGGCGGGGAGGACACGGATGGACAGTAAAACAGACAGAGCGCGCGCAGAGCTGGAGCACTGGAGAGAGCGGAGCGCGGCGCAGGTCAAGGAGATCGCACGGCTGAACCGGGATATCGCCCGCAGGGAGCGGCAGACCCGGGCCGGGATCGAGGAGCTGCGGCAGACCACGGACAGGGTGCTGGCCGCGGTGGTCCTTGGGCATGGGAGCGACACCAAGGGCGGCGGCAAGCTGATGCGCCTGGATATCCGGCAGGTGCGGGACGCGCTGGAGGAATACAACCTGTGCGCGTATCTGGACGGGGACAGCTATGTGCTGGAGCTGGTCAAGAGGAGGGAAACGTGATGGCACGCTGGATAGATAACGCCGACAGTTATATTTGTTCGGCCTGCGGGCACGAGGTCAACAATCCAAACAAACAGCCGTGCGGCGCTGGGAAATGCTACAACTGCGGCGCCAAGATGGGGACGAAGGACAAGCCCCGCCTGGCCGAGGTGCTGGGCATTGAGACGGGGGAGCACATCGAGGTAAAAGGGTACGTAGGGGAATTTTGGGTCGACCCTGACGGACTACCAATGGCAATAGAGGGTAGTTCTTCATGGGTTGCCGCTATCCTGGAAGCCATCAACCACCCGGAGAGCATTATACGCACCAAACGACTGACGGAGGCGGAGCTGGAGCGGTGCCGGGTGTACGGGGCTAAGTGGGTGAGCCGGGATAATTACATGGCTCGCTTTGAACTGTGGAGAACAAAGCCGGAATATAAGAACGGAATCTATTATTCACAGGCAAATAAAGGCGGCTTGATTGCAGCTATTTTTGACGATTCACTTTTCCAAAGCGTCCGCCCCGGCGACTGCATTGAAGTTGAGGAGGCGGGCGGAGATGGTCGATAGCGTGGAGAAAAGGGCGCTGAAAATCGCGGCCGCGGTTATGCAGCGCGCCGGACTGTGCCGGTACGACAGCTACGAAAAATGCAGGAAGATTTTCGTGTATCCCGGAACCTGCGAAAAGTGCATCAGAAACTGGCTGCTCAACAAAGCCAGGGCGGAGCTAAAAAGAGAGGCGAGCGGCGATGCCTGACTATTTCTCGTTGGGGTACACGAACATCCACATAGTCGATAAGCCATATCCGCCCGATAAGATGGCGGAGGCGAGGGCGGTCAACTGGGCTGTTTTGAGTGGGGCCTGCGATAAGTGCGGGGCCCTGGCACAATGTAGCACCAACAGCAATTTCAAACCGGCCGCCTTTTTCCCCTGCATGATAAAAAAGACTGAGTTCATGAAGGAGGCGGGTGGCGGTGCGTGAGATCCTTTTCCGCGGCAAGCGGCTGGACAACGGAGAGTGGTATTACGGCTCGTACCTGATCCTCCGTTTGCCGGACTGCGACTGGACCGGGAAAACAAGAGGACAAGCTGAGGACGTCCACTACATCGTCAATCAGGGAGACGTAAATTATGCCGTTGATCCGGCCACTGCCGGGCAGTACACGGGCCAGAAGGACAAGAACGGAAAGCGGCTTTTTGATGGGGATATTGTTCAGAAAATCCACACAGAGGACGGAAGGGACGTAAAAGGACTTGTTGAGTGGGACAACGAGAGCGCGAGCTTTATTATATCCACCAGCCAGGGACCGGACGATTTCTGCATCTCCAGGGCCGCGTCATTTGAGAAGATCGGCAACCGGTGGGATAACCCGGAGCTGCTGTTCAAGGAGGTGGGAGACGGTGCGGAAGGTCCTGATGCGTGAAATCCTTTACAGGGGGAAACAGACCGCAACCGGAGAGTGGGTCTATGGAGACTTCGTTCGCACGTCGCACTTCGGAAGCAGCAACTGCATATCCGACAAGGTGACAGGAGGCTGCCTGACGGTCGAACCAGAAACCGTGAGCCAGTACACCGGGAAGGCCTGCAAAGACGGAAAGATTTTCGAGGGGGACCTGATCCGGTACAAGAAGGAGATCCTGCGCGTGGTCTGGAGAGGGGCCGGGTTCATCGCACAGAAACGGAACCGGAGGCCTATGACGTGGGCGCTTGTGACCGCGGACGGTGAGATCGTGGGAAACCGGTGGGATAACCAGGAGCTGTGGGAGGAGGCGTGAGAGTGTGCTGTATTTGGGAGACGCCCTGGAGCAGCTGCGGAGCCTGGAGGCCGAAAGCACATATACCTGTGTAACCTCCCCTCCCTATTACAACCTGCGGGACTACGGCACGCCGGGACAAATCGGGTTGGAGGCCACGCCGGAGGAGTACATCGAGAAGCTGGTGGAGGTTTTCCATGAGGTGCGGCGGATTCTGCGGCCAGACGGGACCGTGTGGGTGAATATCGGGGACAGCTATACCACCAGGTCAGGAGCGCAACCGCCCACAAACACAAGGAATAAGTGTGGACACACCGAGAAGCGACCACCGAGCGGATACAAGTGCAAGGACCTGATGGGGATTCCCTGGATGCTGGCCTTTGCCCTCCGCGCAGATGGGTGGTATTTGCGCCAGGATATTGTGTGGTACAAACCCAACTGTATGCCGGAGAGCGTCCGGGACCGCTGCACAAAGAGCCACGAATATGTTTTTCTCCTGTCCAAATCCCCAAAATACTACTTTGACGCGGACGAAATAAGAGAGCCAAACATAACAGCGGGGAGAAAAGGGACCAGGAGAAGTTACACACCGGGAACAGCCAGCAGTTATAGCATGGAGGGCGGGCACGTTGAACAGAAAGGGAATTTTGCAGGGTTGCCGCTAAACCCAAAAGGGAAAAACAAGCGGGACGTGTGGACCGTCAGCACCAGCGGAATTAAGGGCGCCCATTTTGCAACATTCCCGGAAAAGCTGATCGAGCCGTGCATCCTGGCAGGCTGCCCGGAGGGAGGGATCGTCCTGGACCCATTTATGGGGAGCGGGACAACTGGAGTGGTGGCCAAACGCCTGCGCAGAAATTTCTGCGGGATCGAGATAAACCCGGATTACTACCAAATGGCTGTGGATCGGATCGCGGAAACGGCTGTGGAGTACGAGCAAATGAAGATATGAGCAGCGAGACTAAGCAAATGACAGTCAAGCAAGGAAACCGTTGCACGGCAATGGTTTCCGGAATTTTACGGCGGTTTTTGAGCTATCAAATCAAATAAGGAGGGGCAGAAATGAGACCTATAGACGCGGATTCGTTGCACGTTTGGTCAATAGACCCGAGCAGAATACAACACCCGATCCTTGCAGTTCCAAAGGAGGCAATAGATTGCGCCCCCACCATCGACCCAGTGAGGCATGGGCGGTGGATCATTAGCTCTGACGGATACTATCCATACTGTTCCGAGTGCAAGCGGGAGCCGGAAGGGCGGAAAATGACGAAGTTCTGCCACAACTGCGGCGCCAAGATGGACGGGGAGCCAGGACCGCGGGAAGAGGAAGGCGTGACGAACTTTGAGAGGCTGACGCAGAGCCCGGAAGCGCTGGCGGCGTGGCTGGAGAATCTGCGGGCGGTGAATACGCCGTGGGAGCGGGCATTCGACAGGGTGTTCTGCGCGGAGTGCCAGAACCAGAACTGCGACCAATGCCCGGAAGAGGAGTACCGAGTGAACCCGCTGTGGTGGCTGGGCCAGAAGGCGGAGGAACAGGAGGACGAACCGTGAACAGAGACGAGGCAATCAGAAGGACGCGGGCGGCGCTGCGGGCGCTGGAGCTGATGCCGGCGGACGTGGGCGCCGCGGCGCTGAACATCGGGTACACAGGCCGGAACGAGATCCTTATCACGGAAGGGATCGAGAAAGCCGCCGAGGCCGCCGGGAAGGAGATCAAGACGACCATAGGCTACACAAAGGACTATGATTTGCTGGAGTTTGTGACAGATGAAGGAGTGAACGTCGTCCAGCTGCAGCGAGTAAAAAGAGACAGGGACGACGCGGGGCCCGGGGAAAAAGAGGAGTGATAGCGGTTGTATATCCGAATCGAGACGGAGAAGGACGGCTGGGCGACCAGGTGGGAGACGAGAGTGCGGGACGACGAGGGGCTGATGAAGGCCCTGCTGCGGACCGTGAAGCGGTACAGAGCCGAGGCGGAGACGCAGGACCAGGCGGTGCCGGCGGACAAGCCGGAGACGCCGGACAAGCCGGAGACGCCGGACAAGCCGGAGACGCCGGACAAGCCGGAGACGGCCGCACAGCAGCGGGAGCCGGCGGCGCCGGTGCCGACAGAAAAGGAAGAGCGGAAACCAGGCTACCGGGGGTTTCTGCTGGTACAGTGCAGCCAATGCGGCAAACTGCGGGGCTTTAGCGCCAGGGAGCCAATCACAGAGCGGACGTGCAGAGAGTGCGGCTATGTGACCGTGCTGAAGGACATGGTACAGGCGGACCTGTACTGCCCGACCTGCAAAAAGACATGGAGATACCAGACCAACACGACGGACGCGGAGGTGTTCTGTACGTGCATCGCCTGCGGGACCATGATGCGCGCAAAGTGGGACAAGCAGCTGCGGCGTTACCAGCCGGTAAAGGAGGAAATCTAATGTGGCTAAATCCGGGAGAAACCAGCAAAACCTGCGGGGGGGGGGGGCGCTCTAAAGCGCTCTAGCAGTAACCCTCTCTGGTGCATCGACCCATCGGTAGATGGGAGATGCAAGGCGCGTTTTCGGGTGCAGTCAAGAAACTGCGTTGAATCCTCTGTCCCCCATGTGGCAATCGATGGCCGATGCCGTCGGCACGTCGCGCGCGGGGAATCCAGAT
>CANQHN010000042.1 GCA_947623745.1 uncultured Oscillospiraceae bacterium | reverse complement strand
ATGCCCGTCATGAACTTCTTCGACGGCTGCAAGCTGCTCAAAGAGGGCGACACCTACTACGCCCAGATCCGGAACGCTAAGTTCAAGCTGGATGAGTTCCAGCAGAAGGCTCTCAAGCAGAACGGCCAGCAGCCCTGCGACATCGTGGCGGGCATCCGTCCCCAGCACATCTCTGTTGGCGAGGGTGAGCTGGAGGCCACCATCGAGGTCAACGAGATGCTGGGCAGCGAGGTCAACCTCCACGCCCGCAGCGACAAGGACGAGGTGGTCATGGTGATCCCCACTGTGGACCTGAAAACCGATGTGTCCATGGGCGCCAAGGTGAAGTTCACCACCCAGCCCAAGCTGATCCAGCTGTTTGACAAGGCCACCGGCAACAACCTGGTCTGGTACGACAAGGAGTCCGCCGACGCCTGCGCCCCCGTCTGCAAAACATACAAATTCTAAGTCCTCTCCGCCTCTCAACACATATCCCCATATCAGCAGGGAGCCGCCCCGCGCTTGCGCGCAGGGCGGCTCCCTGTTTTTGATTTCTCCGCTCACCGGGTGGCGAACCAGGTGACGTCCGACTGGGTGGGCAGGAAGAACTCATAGCCCCCCTCCCGAGGGGTGAGATAGGTGTCCACATTTGCCCGGAACCGCTCCAGATCCACCAGCTCCGGGTGCCGGGAGAGCTGGAGCAGCCACTCATAGGCCTCCTCCTTCGTGGCAAAGCGCCGGTTCCAGCCCTCGTCCACGGTGGTCACGTGGGCCTCGATCCCGTGGGCCTCCAGCGCCTCGGTCAGCGCCCTGCCGCCCATGGGCAGCGCGTCCGGCCTGGGCCCCATGCCGGGACCGCCCGGGCCCCTGGGGGGGCGCCGCTTCCGGTCGAAGGGCCGCAGCTCCGGGTAGCGCTCCATGTCCTCCTCCGAGTAGCAGCCCACGAAGATCTTGCTCCGGGACTCGGGCAGGCAGGGGGCTCCGTCCGACCACATCACCGTGGCGGCGTAGCGCCGGGCCGCCTTTCTAAGCATATCCAGGGTGCTGGGCCCGCCGCCGCCCCGGGACTGGATCACCACGTCCACCTCGGGGATGGTCCTGCCGATCTCCGTCTCCTGCCAGTCGGCCAGCACAAAGGAGACGTTCTCCACCCCGGCCGCCGCGCAGTTCTTTCTGCACTCCTCCAGCATCCGCTCCGAGGAGTCCAGGCAGATCACGTGCCTGACCCGCTTAGCCGCCTGGATGGCCACCCGGCCGGGGCCGCAGCCGCAGTCCAGCACCACGAAATCCGGCTCCAGGGGGATGCAGTCCAGCTGCTTGTTGGTGCCGTCCACCTCCATCAGGGTCATCAGGCTGTAATATTTGGCCTCGCTGTCCCACATATTGGGGGACTTGGGGGCCGGTGTCTCTTTTTTCGGCTGCATTTGGTTCCCTCCAAATCTGATTTTTATGCTCCCGCCCGGGGGTCAGCAGACGACGCAGACCTTCCGGCCGGCGTCCTCGTCGTAGACGGTCTTGACCGGCAGGCCGTAGAGCCCGGTCAGTGCGTCCGAGGTCAGGATCTCCGCCGCCCTCCCAACCGTCAGCCCGCCGTCCCGGTCCAGGATGGCCGCCTTCCCGTCCAGGATGATGGCGTGGTCCGGGTTGTGGGTGGTCATCAGCAGGGCGTAGCCCTCCCGGGCCAGCTCCTTGACCATCCGCACCACCCGGTACTGGTTGCCGTAGTCCAGGTGGGCGGTGGGCTCGTCCAGCAGGATGATCTGGGGCTGCTGGGTGAGGACCCGGGCGATGGTGACCTGCTGGCGCTCGCCGCCGGAGATCTCCGTGTAGGCCTTGTCCCGCAGGTGGGAGATGCCCAGGCGCTCCAGCGCCTCGTCCGCGATGCGGTAGTCCTCCGCGGAGGGGGTGGAGAAGGCGCCGATGTAGGGGGTGCGGCCCATAACGGTGAACTCCCGCACCGTGTAGGCGTAGGAGGGGACGTGGATCTGGGGCACGTAGCCCACCACCCGGGCCACCTCCGACACGCTCATGGCGGACATGGGCCGGCCGTTGAGCAGGATCTGGCCGGAGGCGGGGCGGAGCAGGTTTGCCACACAGTTGAGCAGGGTGGACTTGCCCGCGCCGTTGGCCCCCAGGATGGACAGCACCTCCCCCTTGTCCAGGGAGAAGTTCACACCGCGGAAAATGGTGCGCCCTCCGCCGTAGCGGAAGGAGAGATCGTTCACTTCCAGTATCATTGCAGGCTCCTGTTCTGCCTCACCAGGAGGAAAATGAAGAATGGCGCGCCGATCAGGCCGGTGAGGATGCCGATGCGCAGCTCCGCGGCGGTGAGGGTGCGGCACAGGATGTCGATGAACAGCATGAACACGCCGCCGAACAGCAGGGCCACCGGCAGCATCTGCTTGTTGTCCGCCCCCACGATCATCCGGGCGGTGTGGGGGATGACCAGGCCCACCCAGCCGATGGTGCCGGCCAGGCAGACGCAGCTGGCGGTGATGAGGGTGGAGCACAGCACGAACAGCCCCCGGGTGGCACCCAGGTTGATCCCCAGGGTGCGGGCCTCGCTGTCCCCCAGGGACAGCACGTTCAGCCGGTAGCGGGAGAGCAGGATCACCACCATGGGGACCAGGATGGTGGGCAGCACCGGCACCAGCTCCGACAGCTTGTCGATGGAGGCGAAAGAGCCCATAGTCCAGTAGGTGATCTCCGCCAGCTGGGTGTCCGTGTCCGCGATGGACTTGATGATGTTCATGATGGAGGACATGAGGCTGCCCACCACCACGCCGGAGAGCACCAGCACCGTGGTGGACTGGTTCCGCACCAGCTTGGGGATCATGGTGGTGACGGCCACCGTGACCACACCCATCACAAAGGCCCCCAGCTGGATCATCACGCTGTTCCCATCCAGCAGGATGGCCGTTGCCGCCCCCACACAGGCCCCGGAGGACACCCCCAGCAGGTCGGGGGAGACCATGGGGTTTTTGAAGATGCTCTGGTAGCACGCGCCGGACAGGGCCAGGGCGGCCCCCACCAGCGCCGCGGCCAGACTGCGGGGCAGGCGCAGGGTCATCACCACCGCGTCGGACATGTCGTCCCAGGTGTGGGCGATGGGGAGGAGCTTGCTGGCCAGGATGCCGAAGCAGTCCCCCACCGGGATGTGGTAGCGCCCCACGGACAGGGCGGCGGCGAAGGTCAGCACCAGCAGGGCCAGGGCGGCCAGCACCACCGCGGCGTAGCCCGCCGCAGTGATGTTGGCCCTGTGTTCCCGGACCTTCCGGTTTTCAGCGTCCCCCTTGCTCACTGGGCGGCGACCTCGGCGGTGCCGTCCCACAGCAGGCCAGCCATCATGTAGCCCGCCTGCTCCTCGGTCAGCTCAGCGCCGTTGTAGTAGGCGTAGAAGTTGATGATCTCCTGGGTCATGGACTCCTCGGTGATGCCGTTTTCCGCGGCCAGCTCGGGCTGGATGCGCAGCAGGGCGTAGTCCATCTGCAGCAGGCTCTCCAGGCCGAAGCGGTCCCAGTTCCAGCAGCCATAGGGGTTGTTGAACACCTTGCCGTTCTTCACGGCGTCCAGGTCCTTCCAGCCCTCGGTGCTCTGGAGCTGGTCCATCAGGGTGTGCTGGTAGGCGCCGCCCACGATGATGATGTCCGGATCAAGGCGGAACACCTCCTCGGCGGTGACGTTGCTGCCCTTCAGACCGTTGCCGGTGACCTCCATCTGGGTGGAGGCGAAGATGCCGCCGTTGGACTCGATCCAGTCCTGCATGATCTGGCCGGCGGGCATGGTGGTCAGCAGGTCGTCCGCCTGACCGGCGATGTAGTAGACCACGGGCTTGTCCTCATCGGCCAGACCGGCCACCAGCTCCCGGTGGCTGTCCAGCTTCTCCCGCACGGTGCTGCACCAGGTGTCCAGCTTCTCCTGGTACTCACCGCCCAGGACCTGGCCCAGAGCGGTGTAGGCCTGGATCATCTCCTCATAGTTGCTGTAATTGATGTTCAGGGAGGGGATGCCCATCTCCGCCAGCTGGGGGCCGCAGTCGCTGGTGGGGTGCAGGATCACCAGGTCCGGGTCCTGGGCCGCCAGCTCCTCCACCGCGGGGGAGGTGCCGCCCAGGCTGGGGATGTCCGCGCAGCCGGGGTAGAAGAAGGGGGACCAGCCGGAGGTGCCCATGGTGGCCAGGCCGCTGATCAGGTCGCCGGCGCCCATGACATAAAAGGAAGTAGTGGCGGAGGGCCACAGATTGACGATATGATTCACCTCGCCGGTGATGGTGACCTCGTTGCCGCCCATATCGGTGACGGTGACGGACCGCTCCTCGGGGGCCTCAGGGGCGCTCTCGCTCTGGGCGGGCGCGGCGCTCTGCTCAGGCGCGGGGGTGGAAGCGGAGGCGGAGGCAGCGGCGGAGCTGCCGCCCTGGGAATTGGAACAGGCGGCCAGGCTGAACACCATGGCCAGGGACAACAACAGGGACAGGGTCTTTTTCATGTAGATCTTTCCTCTCTTTTGGATTTATGGAACCGCCCGGAGGCGGATGCCAACAAAAAAAGGGCGCAAAAAGCAGCCCTCTCTCTGAGAGCTCCTTTTCAAACACGGAAGGCGGACCCGTTTCCAGGCCAACCCTAAAGGCGCGCCCCACCGGGAGGCGCGCGCGGCGCAGCGGCGTGGGCCAAGAGGGACCGGTAGCCGCTTTTGCTCGGAGCTGTGTATTCGATTGTCTGGAACAGCGGAAAAACGCCCGAAAAAAGCAACAGCGGGCAAGACCCTCCGGGCCCCGCTGCGGGGCTGAACAGGAAAGGCTCGTCCACCATTCTTCTGCGAGTGCTATGAAATTGTGCGGGACCCTTTCGCGCTGTCCGGCCCGGCAAGCTCGTCCACTCTGCCAAGCCGGTGCTAAAATTATCACAGGAATCAACAAAAGTCAAGTTAATTTTCCATAAATCCGCGCCGCCAGATCGCCGAAAAATCCCCCCGCGGGCCGTGGAGAGGCCCGCGGGGGGATCGTCATATCGCTGACAGGGGATAGCGCCTGCCGGGTCACTTCCCGGCGGCATAGGCCGCCGCGCCGGCGCCGGCGATCCGGCCGAACACCACGAAGTCGCACACCGCGTTGCCGCCGATGCGGTTCCCGCCGTGGACGCCGCCGGTGACCTCGCCCGCCGCGAACAGGCCGGGGATGGCCGCGCCCTGGGTGGTCAGCACCTCGCTGTCGGTGTTGATCTTCAGGCCGCCCATGGTGTGGTGGATGCCCGGGGCGATCTGGATGGCGTAGTAGGGCGCGGTGGACAAATCCTCATCCATGCCGTTGTTGCGCCCGAACTCGGCGTCCTCGCCGGACGCCACCGCCGCGTTCCAGGTGTCCATGGTGGCCACGAAGTTCTGGACCGCGTCCCCCTCCAGGCCCATAGCCTTGGCCAGGTCCTCGTAGGTGTCCGCCTGGACGGTGAGGCCGCTGTTGATGTACTTCTGGGTGGAGGACAGGTCGTCCACGATCCGCTGGTCAAAGATGATGTAGGCGTAGGAGCCGGTCTGCTCCAGCTCGGCGTTGGACACCGCGTCCCGGGTGGACATGTCGTTGGTGAACCGCTTGCCCTCGGCGTTGACCAGGATGCCGCCCATGCTCCGCACGCTCTCGGAGACCAGCAGGCCGGTCTTTTGATAGACGGTGGGGTGGAGCTGGATCTGCTCCATGTCCACCGTGTCGGCCCCCACGGCCACCGCCATGTTGATGCCGTCGCCGGTGGCCCCTGCGTGGTTGGTGGTCACCGCCCCGGCCAGGGCGGGGTTGTACTGGGTCATCATGTCGTAGTTGGCGCCGAAGCCGCCGGTGGCTAAAATGACCGCCTTCGCTTGGATGGTGTAGTCGTGCTCCTTGTCCTGGGCCTTCACGCCCACCGCCGCATCGCCGTCCATGATGAGCTCGGTGGCCTCGGTGTTGAGCAGGATAGGGATATCCATCTTCTCGCAGGTCTCATTGAGCTTCTCCACCAGGAAGCTGCCCACGGCGCTGCCGTCCTCGGGCTCGTGGAGGTACTTGTGGACGGTGCCGCCGGTGGCCGCCACCTTGGGCAGAGCGGCGCCCAGCTCGGCCAGCCAGTCCACCGCGTCGGAGCTCTGCTCCGCCATAGCGGTGACCAGTTCAATGTCGTTGAGCTGGTGGCCGCCGTTCATGGTGTCCTCAATAAACTCCTGCACGCCGCTGTCGGTGATGCCCAGGGCCTCCTGGAATTTCGTGCCCGCGGCATTCATGCCGCCGGTAGCTTTCAGGCTGTTGCCGCCCACCATGGGCATCTTCTCCAGGACCAGGACGTCGGCCCCGTCCTGCTTGGCCTGGATGGCCGCGGTCAGGCCCGCGCCGCCGGCGCCGACGATGACCACATCACATTTCAGTGTCTCGGGGGTGCGTTGGACAGGTCCCTCGTCCTGTACCTCCACCTCGAACACCGCCGGGTCGAACCCGCCGGAAGTCAGGGCGCTGCGCACCGCCTCCTTGATGGCGTCGGCGGTGACGGTGGCGCCGGTGACGGCGTCCACCAGGATGCTGTTGGCCTGGACGATGGCGTCGGGGATCTGCTCCACCGCCACGGTTCCGATGCCGGGGGTCTCGTTGTGGTCCAGGACCCGGACAGAGTAGATCTTCTCCGCGTCGGCGACCACCTCCACCAGCACATCGCCGTCCATGCCGGCCCCCGTCCCGGTCAGGGTGACGGCGCTGGCGCTGGCCTCCACCTTGGGGGCAAACAGTCTGCCGTAGGTGGCCTGGTTGATCAGGCTGCCGAAGAAGGCGACTGCCACAAACAGGCCCAGCGCAAGGCCGATCAGGTCCGTTTTGTTCCTTGATTTCTTCAATGAAGTCCTCTCCCTCTCTCAATTTCGCGCGTTCGATGTACAGCTCCCTCTCTATCATCCTCCTCTGCGCGCAAAACGCGGCTGTTTTTCCTCAAGCCGCCTCCCTGTCTGGACAGTCTGCCGGAGAAGCGGCGGTTCCGGCCCTGACGCCGCGCAGGCTACTTCCTGCCGATCATCAGGCGCTTGAAGGTCTCATGGAGCGCGGCGATGTCGATGGGCTTGGAGATATGTTCGTTCATGCCGCTGTTGATGGCCCGCTGGACGTCCTCTGTAAATGCGTTGGCCGTCATGGCCGCGATGGGCACGGTGCCCGCGTCCGGGCGGCCGCTGGCCCGGATGGCCACGGCGGCGTCGTAGCCGTTCATCCGCGGCATCTGGATATCCAGCAGGATCATATCGTACCACCCCGGCGGGGAGTTCAAGAACAGCTCCACCGCCTTGGCCCCGTCCTGGGCGATGTCGTAGTTGACCCCCTCCAGCTTCAGGACCTCGCCCAGAATTTCCGCGTTGAGCTCGTTATCCTCCGCCGCCAGGATCCGTTTCCCCACCAGGACCCGCTCCGTGTCCTCCACGGTGGTATCCGGCCTGGGCTCCTCCGTCTGGGTGGGGAGGGCAAACTCCAGGTCCACCGTGAACGTGCTGCCCTCGTCCTTTTTGCTCTTGACCGAGATCGTGCCGCTCATCAGGTTCACCAGGTTCCGGGTGATGGCCATGCCCAGGCCCGTGCCCTGCACCTTGTTGGTCAGAGAGCTGACCTCCCGGGTGAACGGGTCAAAGATCGTCTTTTGGAACTCCTCGCTCATGCCGATGCCGTCATCGGTGACGATGAACCGGAGATGGACATAGCTGGGGGACCTCTGCCCGCAGTCCAGCACGTCCAGTTCGATGTGACCGCCCTCCGGCGTGTATTTGACCGCGTTGGTCAGCAGGTTGATCAGCACCTGCTCTAAGCGCAGCTGGTCGCCCAGGATCCAGTCCGGGACCCTGCCGTGCGTCTTGATCTCAAAGTGCTGGCCCTTTTTCCCCGCCTGGGGCAGTATGATGGTGGAGATCTCCTTGAGAAATTCCCGCATCGACATCCGATCCACGCTCAGGGCCATGTTCCCGCTCTCGATCCGGCTCATGTCCAGCACGTCGTTGATCAGCCCCAGCAGGTGGCGGCTGGAGGAGGTGATCCTCTGGGCGTACTGGCGCACCTTCTCCGGGTTCTCCGCCTCGTTCTCCAGCAGGGTGGAGAAGCCCACGATGGCGTTCATAGGGGTGCGGATGTCGTGGGACATGTTGGCCAGAAACATATTCTTCGCCGCGTTGGCCTGCTGCGCCTGGAGCAGCGCGTCCCGGAGGATGGCGTTCTGCCGCTCCTCGCTGCGGATGAGCTGCTCGATGCTGCGCACCCCGATGACCGCGGACACCGGCACCCCCTCCGCCCGCTCGTTGACGGTGACGGACGCAGCGCACCACTCCTCGCCCCCCTCCGGCATATTGCGGATGTACCGGAACTCCACCACGTTCTGGTCCATCAGGGCCGCCTGGAGCCGCTCCGGCTGGAGGCCCAGGCGGATGTCGTCCTGCCCGTCCCTCTGGCTGCCGGACACCCGCCGCTTCAGCAGCTCCCGGTAGTTCCCCCGGGCTGCGGCGTTGTGGTTGTCCGGGTAGATCATGCGGTAGTAGTTGTTGGTCAGGTCCACCATGTACACCTCCCGGTAGGAGGAGGCGGTGCTCTGGAGGGCCGTGCGCAACAGCTCCTGGTCCCGCTTGTCGTTGAGGTAGTCGTTCTCCCGCCGGGTGTGGTCGTTCATCTTGGCGGTGACGTCGCTGATGAACACGTAGAACACGCCGCCGTAGACGTCGCTCTTGACGAAGTGGCCGAAGTCCTCCACCCAGCGCACCTCGCCGTCCCGGCAAGTGATCCGGTACTCCACGTAGTCCAGGTTCCGCTGGCTCCCCATGATCTGCTCCTCGATGCTGCGCTCCACCTCGTCCAGATCGTCCGGGTGCACCATGCCGCGGAAGGAGTTCCCTGTTAGCTCGCGGAACTGCTCCATGGTCTCGCATTTGTACAGGTAGAGGACCTCGTTGTTGGCGTAGATGATCTCCTCGTCCCCGTCCGCGTGGTAAATAAAGAACCCGCCGGGTATCCCCGACATGACTTCCTCTATCCCGATCCTGTTGATCCTCTCCATCGTGTCCACCCCGTATCTGTGCGGCCGCAGGCCATCGGTCAGCCTCTCTTTCTCTCCCGTCTATTATCCAACTTTTCCCGGCAAATTTCAATGCCTTATTTTTATAGATATGCACTCCGCCCCGGCGGCCGTACCTGCGGCCGCCGGGGCGGTTTTCCTCACGTGTCGTTCTGCCGGTTCATCCGCCCGTAGAGCCTGGTCATGCGGAGCAGGTCCTCCCGGAGCGCCGGGGTCAGCTCCCGGCCCTCCAGCCGCCAGCGCCAGTTCTCCCCCACCGTGGACGGCCGGTTCATCCGGCATTCGTTGCCCAGGCCCAAGTGGTCCTGCATGGGGATGATGCACGTCCTGGCCCTGCTGCGCATGGCCAGGCAGACGAAGCAGCGGTAGAGCCGGTCCATGGGGGTGAAGTGGTCGCACAGGTAGTCCCGGGCCATCGCCAGCTCCTCCGGCCGGATGCTCCCCAGCCAGCCCGCGATGGTCTCGTTGTCGTGGGTCCCGGTGTAGACAACGCAGTTCTCCCCGTAGTTGTGGGGCAGGTAGTCGTTGGCGGAGCCGGTGTCCCGGGCGTCGAAGGCGAACTCCAGCACCTTCATGTTGGGGAACCCGCTCTCCCGGACCAGCTGCCGGACGGAGTCGGTCATGAACCCCAGGTCCTCGGCGATCACCGGGCGCCGCCCCAGACACTGCTCCGCCCGGCGGAACAGGCCGATCCCCGGCCCCTTCTCCCAGCGGCCGTTGGCGGCGGTCTCGCTGCCGTAGGGGATGGAGTAGTACTCGTCAAAGCCCCGGAAGTGGTCGATGCGGACCACGTCATAGAGCTGGAAGCTGTGCCGCAGCCGGGCGATCCACCAGTCGTAGCCGGTGTCCCGGTGGTAGTCCCAACGGTACAGCGGGTTGCCCCAGAGCTGCCCGTCAGCGGAGAAGCCGTCCGGCGGGCACCCGGCCACGGCGGTGGGCACCCGGTCCCCGTCCAGCTGGAACAGCTCCGGGTGGGCCCAGACGTCCGCGCTGTCGGGGGATACGTAGATGGGGATGTCCCCGATGATCTGGATGTGCCTGCGGTTGGCGTACTCCTTCAGCACCTCCCACTGCCGGAAAAACTGGTACTGCAAATACTGCTGGAACTCCACGCCGCCGCGCAGCTCCCGGCGGCAGCGCTCCAGCGCGGGCTCCCGGCGCAGCCGGATGTCCTCGGGCCACTGGCTCCACGGGGCGTCCCCGAGGGCGCCCTTCACCGCCATGAACAGGGCGTAGTCGTCCAGCCACCACCGGTTCTCCTCCACGAATTGGCGGAAGGCGGGGTCCCGGCCGATGCCGCTGCGCTCATAGGCCCGCCGGAGCAGCGGATACCGGGCGGCGTGCAGCTTCTCGTAGTCCACCCGCCCGGCCTGCGCGCCGAAGTCGGCGCTGTCGCACTCCTCCCGGCGCAGGGCCCCCTCCTCGACCAGGGCGTCCAGGCTGATGAAATAGGGGTTCCCGGCGAAGGCCGAGTAGGCCTGGTAGGGGGAGTCCCCCGACGCCCCGCAGCTGGTGGGCCCCAGCGGAAGGATCTGCCAGTAGGTCTGGCCCGTCTCCGCCAGGAAATCCACAAACTCGCAGGCGCTCCGGTCAAAGCAGCCGATCCCGTACCGGGACGGCAGGCTGGTGACCGACAGCAGGATGCCCGCGGCTCTGTCCATATCGTGTCCTCCTTTTCGGCAAGGCGGCGGTCAATCCCGCGTCAGGATGGCCCGCACCGCCTCCAGATCCATTTTCTCCAATGTATAGCCGGCATCCGGGAGGGGCTCCGCGGGGGAGAGCTCGGAGCGGATATAGATCGTGGCGAGCCCCACCGCCTGCGCGCCCCGGATGTCGCACGCCCCGTCGTTTCCCACCATCACCGCGCCCTTGGGGGCGATGCCCCGCTCCATCAGCAGGCGCTGAAAAAAGCGCCGGTCCGGCTTTTTGCAGCCGCAGTCCGAGGAGAGGTAAACGCCGTCGAACAGCCCCTCAATGTTCAGAGCGCGCAGCTCCGGGATGGTAAAGATGCGCTGGGCGTTGGACAGCAGCCAGACCCGCTGGCCGCCCGCCCGCAGGGCCTTCAGCAGCTCCCGGGCCCCGCTGTACAGGCGGATGTGGTCTGTGGACAGCCGCCGGAACCGCCGTCCGGCCTCCGCCGCCTGTTCCAGCGTGATCTCCGTCCCCTTCTCCCGGAACAACTCCTGGAACACGTACTCCAGCCGGATCTCAGGGCAGGCCCCGGGGATCCCCCGGCAAAGCAGCTCCGCCTCCCGCTCCCTCCGGCGGACCGCGCTGAAATAGGCGGTTTGAAGCTCATCCGGCCGGTAGTCCGCCCCGCGCGCCCCGTACCAGGCGGCCATCTCCGCCCAGAGCCGGGGGCGCGTCTCGTCCGTGTGGATATCTACCAGGGTGCCGTACAAGTCAAAGATGCAGTCCCGGAAGCGCATCATCCCACTGCTCCTCGGTACAGCATGTACGCCTCGTAGGGCCGCAGGCCGTGTCCCGGCGCGCCGCAGTTGGACAGCAGCAGCTCCGCCCGGCCGAACTCCGCCGGCGGCGCCCAGTCCACCGCCTCACCGCTGAAATTGCAGACCACCAGGAGCTGTTCGTCCGCCGTCCTGCGGACGTAGGCGAATACCCGCTCATGCTCCGGGTCCAGCAGGGTGAAGTCCCCGTCCCGGAACACGGGGCAGCGCTTGCGCAGGGCGATGAGCCTCTGGTAGAAATAGAACACGGAGTCCGGGTCGGCCAGGGCCGCCTCCGCGTTGATCTCAGTGTAGTTGGGATTTACGGCAAACCAGGGCGTCCCGTCGGTGAACCCGGCGTTTTCTGCCCTTGACCACTGCATGGGGGTGCGGGCGTTGTCTCGGCTCCGGGCATAGACGGAGGCCATCACGTCCGCCTCCGCATACCCGCGGGCCAGCCGCTCCCCGTAAAAATTCCTCGTCTCGATGTCCTCGTACCCCTCGATGGGCAGGCGAATGTTGGTCATGCCCAGCTCCTCGCCCTGGTAGATGTAGGGGGTGCCCTGCAGGCCGTGGAGGGCGGCGGCCAGCATCTTGGCCGACCGCACCCGGTACACCCCCTCGTCCCCCCAGCGGGAGACGACGCGGGGCAGGTCGTGGTTGTCCCAGAACAGGCTGTTCCAGCCCCGGCCGTGGAGGCCCCGCTGCCAGCGCTCCACGCACCGTTTCAGCCTGGGCAGGTCCAGGGGGGCCAGGTCCCACTTCTCCCCGCCGGGGACGCAGTCGGTGAAGGTGTGCTCGAACTGGAACACCATGCTCAGCTCACTGCCGCCGGGGTCGCTGTACTGTCTGGCCTCCTCCACGTCGGCGCTCCACGCCTCGCCCACAGTGACCAGCCCCGGCTCCCGGAAGGCCTCCCGGGACAGCTCCCGGACGTACTCGTGGAGCCTGGGGCCCCGGGCGGTGATCTTCCGGTCCGGTTCCTTGCCGATGTTGTCGATGACGTCCAGCCGGAAGCCCTCCACCCCCTTGTCCACCCAGAAGCGGATCATGTCGTACAGCTCCCGGCGCACAGCGGGATTCTCCCAGTTCAGGTCGGGCTGCTTCACGGCGAACTGGTGGAAATACCACTGTCCCAGCTCCGGGACATACTCCCAGGCCGGCCCGCCGAAGGTGGCGCGCAGGTCGTTGGGCGGCGTGTCCGGGGCCCCGTCCCGCCAGATATAGTAGTCGTGACAGGGGTTGTCCCGGCCCTTCAGGGCCTCCCGGAACCAGAAGTGCTCGTCGGAGGTGTGGTTGAGCACCAGGTCCATGATGATGGAGATGCCCCGCTTCTTCGCCTCCGCGATCAGCGTCTCCATATCCGCCATGGTGCCGAAGGGCGGCCAGACGGCCCGGTAGTCCGAGATGTCGTAGCCGTTGTCCGCCTGTGGGGAGGCGTACACCGGGGACAGCCAGATCCCGTCTATCCCCAGTTTTTCCAGGTAGTCCAGGCGGCGGACGATCCCGGGGATGTCCCCCAGCCCGTCGCCGTCGGAGTCCTGAAAGCTCTTGGGGTAGATCTGATAGAATACCGCGTCCTTCCACCAGCCGCGTTTGGTCTTATCCAGCATCGCTTTGCGCCTCCTGTTCGATTTGTTCCAGTTTTTCATACACCCGCAGCATCTCCCCCACGCTCCAGGCCTGGGCGAAGCAGCCCCTGGAGGGGCCGGGGGTCCCGCCGTCGTAGATCTCCGGCAGCTGGCCCGCGCAGCCCTCCCGGAGCATGGCCTCCACCGGCTCCAGCTGCTCCCGCACGAGGGCGGCGGCCTCCCGGGTGTTTCCATGTACTTTCAAATAGGCCAGGTAGTAGGCCCCCAGGGGGTAGACCCACACCGTCCCCTGGTGGTAGGCCAAGTCCCGCTCCAGCTGGGAGCCGCCGTAGAGGGGGCGGAACTCCGGGTCCTCCGGGGACAGGGTCCGCAGGCCGCAGGGGGTATAGAGGTGCCGAAACACGGTATCCACCACCCGCTTCTCCTGCTCCGGGGACAGCATGGTGAAGGGCATGGTCACCGCCCAGATCTGGTTGCAGCGGATCTGCCTGTCGGCCCCGGTCCCGGAGAGCACGTCTTTCAGATACCCCCCGTCCTCCAGCCAGAACTGTTCCACGAAGGAGCGCTTGACCCGCACCGCCAGCGCCCCGTACTCCCCGCTGGTCTCCCCCGCCAGAGGGGCCAGCTCCCGGAGGACCCGCAGGGCGCTGTACCAGTAGGCGTTGACCTCCACCGGCTTGCCGTGGCGGGGGGTGGGCAGGACGCCGTCCACGCACACGTCCATCCAGGTCACCTGGTCCAGGCCCTCCCCGGCACGGATGAGGCCGTCGGCGTCCATGCCGATGCCGTGGCGGGTCCCCGCCTGATAGGCCCGGACGATCCGGGCCATCACCGGCCAGGCCTCCCGGACGAACCCGGCGTCCCCCGTCCGCCGGTAGTAGCTCCACACGCAGTTGATGAGCAGCAGCGGGGCGTCCACCGTGTTGTAGCGGGGCTCCTCCCCGCCCTCGGGGAACAGGTTGGGCACCAGGCCGCCGCGCTCGTATGCCAGAAAGGTGCGCAGGATGCTTTTTGCCTCCTCGAACCGGCCCGTGGCCAGCACACAGCCGGGCAGGGCGACCATGGTGTCCCGCCCCCAGTCGCCAAAGAGGGGGTAACCGGCCACGATGGTCCTGCCCCCGGTGGACGCCCGGCTTGCCAGGAAGGCGTCGGCGCTCCGGGCCAGCTCCCGGGCCGCAGGATCCTGAAAGCCGGACCGCTCCAGCAGAGCGCGCTGCCGGCGCTCCGACTGCCGCACGATCTCCGCCCCCGGTCCGGCCGCCGGCTCCGTGGAGAACACCAGCTCCAGCTGCCCCGTCTCCCCCGGGGCCACGGTCAGGCGGGCCTGGCAGCAGATCAGGCCGAGCCCGCTCTCCGCCCGGCCGTCCCGCTGGTCGCCGGGGTAGGCGAGGGACTCCCACCGCGGGGGGACCGCAGTCAGGGCACCATTGGTCTCCACATACAGGGTCAGGCCCGCCGCGCACACCTTCCCTTTGTCATATTGGAATGGGATGGGGGCGCGCAGCGGCTCTCCCTTCCGGGAAAACTGGAACACCGGGGCCAGATCGAGGGTGCAGGGCGCCGCCGTCCGATTCTCCACTGTGTAGAGGACCGCCGCCGTGTTGGTCCCGTGCTCCAGCCCGTACTGCCGCCGGACCTGGACGCCGTCCACCTGGTACAGCCACCTGGGGCCGTGCTCCCAGACGAAGGCGGACAGATGCCGGTATCCCTCCTCCGGGGGACGGCCGCCGGCAAAGCTCTGGGTGGAGAGGAAATACTCCCTGTCCCCCACGGTCAGCCTCTCGGACAGCCGGTGTACCAGGTTGAACCGCAGATCCGGCGCCCGCACCGCCGCCACCAGCAGCCCCTGGTCGCAGCGGGTGACGGAGAAGGCCGCCGAGGTGGAGGCGTAGCCCCCCAGCCCGTTGGCCAGCAGCCAGCAGTTCTCCTCCGCCCGGGCCAGGGAGGGCATATCCTGCCCGCCGTAGACAAATCTCATCGCTTGGTCTCCTTATTTCTTACTATGGCTCGGGGCCCGCGGCCCCGCTCAGGTCCCGCTCTGCGGCTATTCTACCTCAAAAAGCGGGAGCGCCGCAAGACAAGGTCTTTGCGGCGCTCCCAATAGGAGTGAAGGAAATCAATACTTGGCGCAGACGGGGGCGTTTGCCTCGGCGGATGCCTTGTCGTACCAAATCAGGTTGTTGCCGGTAGCCTTGTCGAACAGCTGGATCAGCTTGGGCTGGGTGGTGAACTTCACCTTGGCGCCCATGGACACGTCGGTTTTCAGGTCCACGGTGGGGATCACCATGACCACCTCGTCCTTGTCGGAGCGGGCGTGGAGGTTCACCTCGCTGCCCAGCATCTCGTTGACCTCAATGGTGGCCTCCAGCTCGCCCTCACCAACGGAGATGTGCTGGGGACGGATGCCCGCCACGATGTCGCAGGGCTGCTGGCCGTTCTGCTTCAGGGCCCTCTGCTGGAAGTCGTCCAGCTTGAACTTGGCGTTCCGGATCTGGGCGTAGTAGGTGTCGCCCTCCTTCAGCAGCTTGCAGCCGTCGAAGAAGTTCATCACCGGCATCCCGATGAAGCCGGCCACGAACAGGTTCACGGGCTTGTCAAAGACCTCCTCGGGGGTGCCGATCTGGTTGACGAAGCCGTCCTTCATGATGACGATCCGATCACCCAGGGTCATGGCCTCGGTCTGGTCGTGGGTGACGTACATGAAGGTAGTGTTGATGCGCTGACGCAGCTTGATGATCTCCGCGCGCATCTGGTTCCTCAATTTCGCGTCCAGGTTGGACAGCGGCTCGTCCATGAGGAACACCTTGGGGTCGCGGACCATGGCCCGGCCGATGGCCACACGCTGGCGCTGGCCGCCGGACAGGGCCTTGGGCTTGCGCTCCAGGTACTGAGTGATGCCCAAAATCTCGGCGGCCTCCCGGACCTTCTTGTCGATCTCGTCCTTGGGCACTTTTTTCAGTTTCAGGGCGAAGGCCATGTTGTCGTACACGGTCATGTGGGGGTACAGTGCGTAGGACTGGAACACCATGGCGATATCCCGGTCCTTGGGCTCCACATCGTTGCACAGCTTGCCGTCGATGTACAGCTCGCCGCCGGAGATCTCCTCCAGGCCGGCCACCATGCGCAGGGTGGTGGATTTGCCGCAGCCGGAGGGGCCGACCAGGACGATAAACTCCTTGTCCTTGATCTCCAGGTTCACATCGTGGACCGCGGTGACCCCGCCGTCGTAGATCTTCTTCATATTCTTGATGACTACTTCAGACATAATAGCTTCCTCCTATTCGTATGCGGCGCCTCAGCCCTTGACCGCGCCGGTCATGCCGTTGACGTAGTACTTCTGCAGTTTCAGGAACAGAATCGCGATGGGGATGGAGATGAGCACCGCGCCGGCGGCGAAGCAGGTGTACCAGTTGTCGATGTACTCCTTCTCCAGCATCTTCCACAGGCCGATGGCCACGGTGTACTGGTCGGCGTTGGCCCGGCAGATGACCTTGGCGAAGATGAAGTCCACCCAGGGGCTGATGAAGGAGGTGAGGATGGTATAGATGATGATGGGCTTGGACAGGGGCAGGGTGATCTTGGTGAACACCTGCCAGCGGGTGCAGCCGTCGATCATGGCCGCCTCGTCAATGGCGTAGGGCGTGGTGTCAAAGAAGCCCTTGGCGATCTGGAAGCCCAGCGCCGCGCCGCCGGAGTAGCACAGGATGAGGGCCAGGCGGATGAGGGAGCCCTCGGTGAGGCCCACGGCCTTGAGGATGAAGTACACGGCCACCATGGACATGAAGCCGGGGAACAGGCCCAGGATCATGGCCATGTTCATGTAGGGCTTGCGCATCTTGAACCGCATCCGGGACAGGCAGTAGGCGGCGGACAGCACAAAGAAGGTGGACAGCAGACAGGAGAAAATGGCGATGACAAGGGTATTCATGAACATCTTGGGGAAGTTCAGGATGGTGGTGTCGGTAAACAGCTTGATGTAGTTGTCCAGGGTGAACGCCTTGGGGAAGAAGGTGGAGACGTAGGAGCCCTTCTCCGCCCGGAAGCTGGTCATAATGACCCACAGCACCGGGAACACCCAGATAAAGGCCAGCACGGCCAGCAGGATGTGGATGAGCACGTTGTTCCGGGTGCGGATGGCCTTGGCGCTCTTGGTCGTTTCTTTTTTCATGCTCAGAACCCTCCTTCCTCTTTATAGGACTTGCTATTGCGGTAGGTCAGCAGGGAGCCGATGGCCAGGATCACGAAGGTCAGGATGCCCACCACGGCGCCGATGTTGTAGTACTGCTTGTCGATGGTCAGCTTGTACAGCCAGGTGACCAGCAGGTCGGTCTCGCCGGCGGTGGAGGCCAAATTGGTCACCGGGTCGCCGCCGGAGAGCAGGTAGATGACGTTGAAGTTGTTCACGTTGCCGGTGAAGGTGGCGATGAGGTAGGGGGTGGTGACGTAGAACATATAGGGCAGGGTGATCTTGAAGAACTGCTGCACCTTGGTGGCCCCGTCCACGTCGGCGGCCTCGTACAGGTCGCCGGGGATGTTCTGGAGCACACCGGTGAGCTGGAGCAGGGTGTAGGGCACACCCACCCAGATGTTGATAACGATGACGGTCACTCTCGCCCAGGTGGCGTTGGTGAAGAAGGGCAGGCTGGCGTCCGAGGCGATGAGCCCCAGGTTGCGCAGCAGCACGTTCACCGCGCCCTCCGGCTGGAGCATGGTGCGCATGATCAGCAGGGACACGAACATGGGCACGGCGCAGGAGATGACGAAGCAGAACCGCCAGAAACCCTTGGCCCGGGTCCCCTTCCGGTTGATGAGGATGGCCAGGATCATGCCGAAGAAGTAGTTGGTAAAGGTGGCGAAGAAGGCCCAGACCAGGGTCCAGCCCAGTACGGACCAGAAGGTGCCGCCCAGCACGCTGCTGCCGTCGAACAGGGTCATGAAGTTGTCCAGGCCTACCCAGTCAAACAGCACCAGGTGGTCGCCGATCTTGCTGTAGTTGGTGAAGGCCATGCAGATCATGAACACCAGGGGCAGGATGGTCAGCACCAGGATGAAGAACATGGGCGGGGTCATCAAAAGCCGGTACAGGTTCTCGTTCAGCAGGCCCCGCAGGTCGTCGGCCAGGGTGTTGATGTGGCTGCCCCGCTTATCCAGCAGCTCGGCCACGTAGGCGCTCTTCAGCGTCCCCCGCCAGATCCAGAACATCATCAGGGTCACCAGGATGGTGGCCACGCCGTACAGCAGGATCAGGATGGACTGGTCGCCCTTGGTGTAGAGAAAGACCTGCAGCTCCTCGTTCCACACCTCCTGCTGCTCCACGGAGCCCAGGGAGGGCAGCATGGCCAGGTTGTGGAACCCGGACAGGACCATGAACGCGATGTAGGCGACCTCCGCCGCCAGGAAGATCAGGCCCTTGCCCACCTGCTTGTGCAGAATGTTGCCCAGGCCCATGACGAAGGCGGATGCCTTCGTCTCCGGCCCTCCGCTGCGGAGGGCCTCCATGCAGGTGACGTGGCCCACGTCGACGCGCCGGGCCGCCAGCTCTGCTTCTCTGCTCAACTGCTTCATACTCTTTCCCCTCCCTTAGCTGATGCCGTCGCTGTTCATGGCGTCGTTCATAGCGGCGGTCTGCTCCGCGGCGTTGTCGTGGGTGGTGGAGCCGTTGCGGATGGCCTTGCCCATGTTCTCCACCGGGGACCAGCAGTTGCCCATCTTGGAGACAAAGGGCTGGAGGATGGAGGTGCGGTCAAAGGTGTCGTTCTGGGCGATGACTACCGGGTCGTTTTTCACGTTCTCGTCCTCCAGCAGGTCGGTGTTGCTGGGGATGACGCTGCGCAGCTCATAGTGGAGCCGCTGGGCCTCGGCGGATCCCAGGTAGACGGCCAGCTCCACCGCCGCAACCATGTTCTCCGCGTGGGCGTTGACGCCCACCGCCTTGGAGCCGGCGTAGGCCAGCATCTGCTTGCTCTCCCCGTTGAGGGTGAAGGCGGGCAGGGCCGCCGCGCCCATGTTGTCGCCCAGGATCTCCTTGATGCTGGCGGAGTCCCAGGAGCCGGTGAAGATGGCGTTGATGCTGCCGTCCCGCAGGCCGGCCATGCCGGAGCCGTCGGCGTCCACCACGAAGTTGGGGTTGGCGATCAGGTCCACCAGGTAGTTGGTGACCTCCACGGCGTTCTCACCGCCGAAGTCCACCCCCAGCTCCTCCTGGGTGCCGTCCCCGAACAGAGTGCAGCCGTTGGCGAAATAGAAGGCGGGCAGATACCAGGAGTTGGTGAAGGGGAAGGAGACCACGCCCTTTTCCAGCATAGCGTCCAGGCTCTTCACGTCCTCCTCGGTAAAGACGCTCTTATCGTAGTACATGTACCAGGTGTTGGTGGTGAAGGGCACGCCGTAGAGGTAGCCGTCCAAGGTCACCGAGTCCAGCAGGGCCTGGCTGGTGAAGGACGCGATCTCGTCAGCGTACTTTCCGCCGAATTTGGCCAGCGCCTTGGCGTCGGTCAGGGTGGTGATGGTGTCGTTGGAGTACAGGAACACGTCGGCGCTGGCCTCCGCGTCCTGGGACACCGTGGTGGCCGCGGTGGCCTCGTCGGCCACGCCGTAGACAAAGGTGATGTCCCACTCCGGGTGCAGGGCCGCAAAGTTGTTGCAGCAGGTCTGGAGCCACTCGCCGCTGTCCTTGGACTGGTCCTCCGACGGCGACCACACCATCAGACGCACCTGTTCCTTTCCGCCGGCCGCCGCGCCGCCGCCGGAGCAGCCCACCGCGCCCAGCAGGAGCACCGCCGCCAGCAGGACGGACAGCCTCCGCTTCCATGTTTGTCTCATCTTCGATCCCTCCGCTTACACAGTGTTGCGAAAAGTTTCGCTACCGAGAAGTATATTTCCACGAATTGGTTTTGTCAAGGAGCTTTCCGCCGTGATTCGCCGTTTTCTACGGTTTTCACAACTTGGGGCGCCCCAGTTTGTATTATCTGCCAATTCTAAATTCGAAACATATCTAAACCGCGTACTTTCCCCGCCCCCTCTTGCAATCTGTGCCGCTTTCCGCTATAATAATGGCAAAAAGCGCCAGAAAAGAGGGGAGGCAGCCGGTCTATGGCTACAATGGACGACATCGCGCGGCAGCTCGGCGTCACAAAGGGCACCGTTTCCAAGGCGCTCAGCGGAGCGGCGGATGTGAGCGAAACAACACGAAAAGCCGTCCTGGAGACAGCGGTGGAGCTGGGCTACTCCCGCATCTCCCGGGCGGGGGAGAAAAAGCAGCTGTGCGTCTTTGTGGAGAACATGGCCTACCAGCAGCCGGAGGATTTCGGCTGGGAGCTGATCACCGGGTTTCGTAAAATGGCGGAGCCGGCGGACTACAGCGTCGAGGTCGTCCCCCTGGACGTCCCGATGCAGAAGGCGGCCCGCTACGACGAGTATATGCTCCGCAACAACTACACAGGCGCCTTTTTCCTGGGCATCCCCCTCTCCGACCCCTGGATGCAGGATTTCAAGACCTGCCGCACCCCCACCGTGCTGTACGACAACTGGATCAAATCCAACCCCTCGGTGACCCACGTGGGCATCAACAACGACGAGGGGATGGAGCTCATCGTCTCCCGCCTGAAGGAGCTGGGCCACCGGCGGATCGGCTACCTGGGGGGCGCGCTGGGCGCCTTCGTCTACCAGGAGCGCTACAAGGCCTTCTTCCACGCCATCCGCCAGAACCAGCTGGAGGACGACCGCGCCCTGACCGGGGTCTCCTACTATACGTCGGAGTGCCTGGAGCGGCACCTGCCCCGGCTGCTGAAGCACGGCTGCACCGCCATCATCTGCAGCCACGACCTGCTTGCCCACTCGGTGATGGTCCACTGCGGGGAGCTGGGGCTGAATATCCCCAGGGATCTGAGCATCGTGGGCTTTGACGACATCCCCCTGTGCCGGTACACCACTCCCCCCCTGTCCTCCGTCCGGCAGGACCGGTCCAACCTGGGCAAGAGCGCCTTTTTCGCCCTGTCCAGCCAGCTCAACCAGGTGCCCATCAGCTCCCTCCAGCTCCACGCCGAGCTGATCCAGCGCGGCTCCATGGGGCCCGCGCCGGCGGGCCGGCCGGCGGACGCGACATGAGGGCAGGCAGAATTTTTGAAAAGGGCCTTGACAAGCGGGACCGGCCGGTATAAACTTAGGCAGAACTTAGTTAGTAATTCCTAACTGGTTGGCGCAGGCAGGAACAAGGAACGCCGCTCCACGGAGCGGCGTTCCTGAAAGCCAGAGGTTAGCCCTATCTAACCTTTCTGCAATATGAGGAAGGGGCGCGTGGAGCCATGAAAACAATTCTGGAGCCGGACCGCCGGCCCCCTGCCGGCCTTGAGCCGGTGCTGGGTGTCTCTATGACAGCGCTGACGGTGTGCGGGATCGCCCTGTCCGCGCTGGGAAAGCTCCCGGTCATCCGCTGGGGCGTCCTGCGCCTCCCGGTCCTCGTCCTGGGCGTGTTCCTTATCCTGTGCGCCGCCCGAATGTGGGCCCTGACTGTGCCGGCGGCAAGGGCGACCGCCGCAGCCCCGGAGGGCAGGCTTGTGACCGCCGGCGTCCACGCCTGGGCGCGCTGCCCCATCTGCTCCGCCCTCCTGTTCGCCTGTACGGGGGTGCTGCTGATCTGGGGAAACGCGGCGCTGCTGGTCCTCCCGCCCGTCATGTGGATGGCCCTCACCGCCGCGGCGGCAAACACCGGGGAGAAGCGGCTGGAGGCGCGGTTCGGGCGGGAGTACGAGGCGTACCGGCGGCGGGTGAACCGCTGCATCCCCCGCCCGCCCAGAAAATGAAGCGGGATAAAGGAAAGCGGAGAAACTCCAAATCAAACCGATGCAGGAGGGAGAGCAATGAACAAAATCACGCTGAAAATCGACGGCATGGTGTGCGGGATGTGTGAGGCCCACATAAACGACGCGGTCCGCAGGTCCTTCCCGGTGAAAAAGGTCACATCCTCCCACGGGAGGGGCGAGACCGTCATCCTCTCCGAGGGGGACCTGGACGAGGCCGTGCTCCGCACCGTCATCGACGCCGCGGGCTACAAGGTGCTGTCCGTGGAGCGCGGCACCGCGGAGAAAAAGGGCCTCTTTGGCCGTCTGGGATAGGCGGAGCGGCGCGCCCAGCGTGGCCCCGGGCCCCCGGAGCTCGTCCATTCCCCCATCTCCGTCGTCTTGAACAGTTTTTCCCTGATCTCATAACATAAGAAAGTCCGGATACGGCGGGATAAAATATGCCGTATCCGGGCTTTGCCCTCACAGGCGGCGGATATGGAACCCGCCGTCCACGTCGATGTAGGTCCCGGTGCTGTAACAGAAGTCGTCGGAGCACAGGGCCCGCACCGCACGGCCCACGTCCTCCGGCAGGCCCCAGCGGGCGATGGGGAACAACCCCTCCTCGATCTTCTGCGTGTAGAAGTCCCGCACCTTCAGGTTCATGTCCGTCTTGATGATGCCCGGCCTGATCTCGTAGACATAGATCTGCTCCGGGGCCAGGCGGTCCGCGTAGAGCTCGGTGAGCATGGAGACCCCCGCCTTGGACACGCAGTACTCCCCGCGCTTGATGGAGGCCACCCGGCTGTTGCAGGACGCGATGTTGACGATGGTCCCGCGCTTGCGGCCGCACAGCGGCTGCCGCATCATCTGCCTGGCCACCAGCTGGGTCATGAACATGGTCCCCTTGGTATTGATGTTCATGACGTAGTCGTAGTTCTCCTCCGTCATGTCCATCAGGTCGCAGCGGACCGGGGACATCACGCCGGCGTTGTTGACCAGCACGTGGATCTCCCCCAGCTGCTCCACGGCCTGGGACACCACCCGGGCCCGGTCCTCCGACCTGCCCAGGTCCCCGGCGAGCCAGATATACTCCACTCCGGCGTCCCGCAGGGCCTCCGTGGCCTGCGGGCAGCACTCCTCCGGCCTGGTGGCCATGATGGCGACCCGGTAGCCGCTGGCCCCCAGCTCCTTTGCGATGCCAAGGCCGATCCCCCGGCTCCCGCCGGTCACAAGCGCGTTCTTCATACGTGCACCTCCCAAATATTCCGCCGGTGCCTCTGTCCGGCGCCGGGTTCTCTCTTTCCTATTATACAATAAATGGTTTTCGCCCCTCAAGAGCGATTTCCGCAATCTGCTTGAACAGCTCCAGGGCCCGGCCGGGCTATATTAGCTCCCGTGTTGATTTCATTCGTTTTTTCTTTATCTCTCAAAAGGGAAGAAGTGGTTGTCAGTGCGTAAAACAAACGGGAACTTAATAATCTAATAGTCTGCCATAGTCATTCCATTCGCCAAACATTTTACCTTGTCTGGTCTCCTCGATTAAGTGCACCAACATTTGGTCGTACATCTCTGGGTTTCGTTTCTTATAGAAGGCGATATTTCCCGCTCGCACCCGTTGGTATAAGGGAGGAAATGATTTGAACTTTGACCATGCCCGTGCAGCCTTCAGTGTCGCCTCAATATCAGGGTCAATATGAAAACTGCGAATCCCCATAGCAGGGAGGACTGCTCTTCCCGCATCAGTCATCAGACCTAAAGCGTCCAGTCTGCGAACGCGCTCCTTGTTGAGTTCTGTCCACTTACTCCCCTTTTTACGGGGAGTAAAGCGCTGCAACCTCTTTCCGTCAATGATTCGGTGGGTGCTGTCTATCCAGCCATAGCAAAGCGCTTCTTCCACAGCATCAATATACCAAAAGTGGGTGTCATCAACAGGCTTTCCACGTTTTACATTAACCCAGCATTCTGTCTCTTGTTCTGAATAAACGCTGAGCCATTCACGAAATGATTTGCGGCAATCGAC
>CANQHN010000041.1 GCA_947623745.1 uncultured Oscillospiraceae bacterium | reverse complement strand
TTCCTCAACCGGGAGGACTTCGGGGTGCTGGGCGCCCTGGAGGTGGATGTGGACTTCAACGTGAACATCCTCACCGGCTCCTCCGGGGGGATGATGGGCGGCCTGGGCGGCGGGCCGGACGTGGCCGCCGGCGCGGCGGTCTCTATCGTCACCCTGCCCATCATCCGGGGCCGCACTCCCTCGGTAGTAAAGAAGGTCTTTACCCTGTGTACCCCCGGTGAGACGGTGGCCGCCGTGGTCACCGAGGCGGGCATCGCCCTCAACCCCAGGCACCGGAACTACCGGGAGCTGAGGGAGGACCTGGAGGGGACCAGCCTGAAGCTGGTGACCATCCAGGAGCTGCAGCAGCTGGCAGAGTCCCTCACCGGCGTGCCCAGGCCCATCGAGACCACCGATAAGGTGGCCTGCATCGTGGAGTACCGGGACGGCACCGTCATCGACGTTATCCGGGAAATGAAGCGGTAAACGCCGACCGGGAGAGCTTTAACGGACGTTACTGCGCAAAAACCCAGACGGGCTGTCTCCGGGTTGCCGGCGACAGTCCGTTCTGATACAATGATCCTGAAAACGGCGGAGATCCTTTCGCAGAGGGGGCGTCTTTTTGAACCTGATCGTTCGCAGCCTGAACCGCTACCGCGCCAGCGTGATGTGGGTCATGGCGATCAAATTTTTGGGGACCATGTCGGAGCTGACCCTGCCCTACATCCTGGAGCACCTGATCGACGAGGTGGTGCCCCTGGGGCGGCTGGGCCCCGTATTCCTGTGGGGCGGGCTGATGGTAGTCATGTCGGTGGTCACCCGGCAGCTCAACGTCACGGCCAACCGGAGGGGCGTGGAGAACGCCCACAACATCTCCTACGACGTCCGGCAGGCCCTGTTCACCAAGACGGTGAACCTCTCCGGCACGCAGTTCGACGCCTCCGGCCTGCCCAGCCTCATCAGCCGCATGACCAGCGACAGCTACAACGTCCAGTCCTGCGTCCAGTCCCTCCAGACCATCTGCGTCCGGGCGCCCATCCTGCTGCTGGGCGGCGTCATCGTGACTCTGACCATGGACGCGCAGCTGGCTTTGATCCTGTGCGTGCTGCTGCCCGTCCTGGTGGGGGTGTGCATCGGCATCTCCCGCTACGGTATCCCGCTGTACCACAGGGTGCAGGAGCGGCTGGACGACGTGGTGCGCATCATGCGGGAGAACATCACCGGCATCCGGGTGGTGAAGGCCCTGTCCAAGGAGGAGTATGAGAAGGACCGCTTTGCCGCCGCCAACAGCGCCATGGCCGGCAGCGACATCCACGCCAGCACGGTGATGGCGCTCCCCACGCCGGTGATGCAGATGCTTTTAAACACCGGCTTGACGCTGGTGGTCCTGCTGGGGGCCTGGCGGGTCAACGCGGGGGAGATGAAGTCCGGGGTCATTTTGGCCTTCCTGACCTATTTCAACATGATCATGATGGGCGTCATGGGGATGAACCGCATCTTCATGATGTTCAGCAAGGCCACCGCCTCGGCCGACCGCATCGACGCGGTGCTGAAGGCGGAGACAGACCAGCGGGTCCTGGCGGCCGGGGAGACGCAGGCGCCCGGCGGTGACGAGTTCATCCGCTTTGAGCACGTCAGCTTCCGCTACGGCGGGGGCGGGGACCACGGCCGCGAGGGCTTTGCCGGCGGGGAGCGGGAGAAGTGCCTGGACGACATCAGCTTCTCCATCAAGCGGGGGGAGAGCCTGGGCATCATCGGCTCCACCGGCTGCGGCAAGTCCACCATCCTCAACCTGCTCATGCGGTTCTACGACGCGGAGGAGGGCGCCGTCTATGTGGACGGCCGGGACGTGCGCGCCTATGACAAGGACGAGCTGCACAGGAAATTCGGCGTGGTGTTCCAGAACGACATCGTGTTCAACGACACCCTGCGCAGCAACATCGACTTCGGCCGGGAGCTGGACGGGGAGGCCATCCGCGGCGCGGCGGAGGACTCCATGGCCGCCGAGTTCATCGACAGCCTGGAGGACGGGCTGGACCACGTGGCGGACATCAAGGGCGCCAACCTGTCCGGCGGGCAGAAGCAGCGCCTGCTCATCGCCCGGGCCCTGGCGGGGGACCCGGAGATATTGATCCTGGACGACTCCTCCTCCGCCCTGGACTACAAGACGGACGCGGCGCTGCGCAAGGCGATCTTTACCCGGCACAGGACCGCCGCCACGATCATGGTGGCCCAGCGGGTCAGCTCCCTCCAGGGGATGACCAACATCCTGGTGCTGGACGACGGGCGCTGCATCGGCTACGGCAGCCACGCCCACCTGCTGGAGACCTGTCCCACCTACCGGGCCATCTACCAGACCCAGATGGGTTCCCTATCCTGACAGAGAGGAGGAGAGCATCATGCCTGGACCAAGCGACCGCGGCGGACGGGGCAGGCCCAAAAACGCCAGGGGCACCCTGCGCCGCGTGATCCAGTACCTGGCCCAGTACCGCTGGGCGGTGCTGTTCCTGCTGATCTGCGCCTTTGCCAGCAACATCGGCAACCTCCTGGGGCCCTCCTTCGCCGGGGAGGCCATCGGCGAGGCGGAGGCCGGGATCGGCCAGGTCAATTTTGAGCGGGTGTTCTACTACGCCCGCTGGATGCTCATCGCGTACCTGGGCGGGAGCGCCCTCTCCCTGCTGGTCAACCTGGGGATGATGCGGATCAGCCGCCGGGTGGCCCAGAAGATGCGCAGGGACGTCTTTGACAAGCTGATGGCGCTGCCGGTGCGCTACTTCGACCGCAACCAGGCCGGTGACATCATCAGCCGGGTGTCCTACGACATTGACGTGGTGGGGACCAGCCTGTCCACCGACGTGGTGCAGATTTTGACCAGCGTGGTGACCGTGGCGGGGTCGTTCCTCATGATGTGCATCATCTCCCCGGCCCTGGTGACCTGTATGCTGCTCACCATCCCGGTGTCCATCCTGTACACCCGGTACATGGGGAAAAAGACCAGGCCCCTGTACGCCAGGCGCAGCGCGGCCTACGGGAAAATGAACGGATTCGTGGAGGAGATGTTCTCCGGCCAAAAGACCATCCTGGCCTACGCCCACGAGGACGGGGTGTGCGGGGAGTTCAGCGCCATCAACCGTGAGGCGGCCCAGGCCTACCGGGACGCCGACGCGCTGGGCATGACCATGGGGCCCACCATCGGGCTCATCAGCAACCTGGGCCTGTCCCTGATCGGACTGGTAGGGGCGGTGCTGTACCTGCGGCGGGTGGTAGATTTGAGCCAGATCTCCAAGTTCGTGCTGTACTCCCGGAAATTTGCCGGCCCCATCAACGAGATCGCCAACATCATCAACGAGATCTACTCCGCCCTGGCCGCCGCGGAGCGGGTGTTCCAGCTGCTGGACCAGCCGGAGGAGGCGGCGGACATCTACGGCGCCCAGACGCTGGCCGACCCGGAGGGCGAGGTGGAGGCGCGGCACATCTCCTTCGGGTATGTGCCGGAAAAGACGGTCCTCCACGACCTGAGCCTGAAGGCGGAGCCCGGGCAGACCATCGCCATCGTGGGCCACACCGGGGCGGGGAAGACCACGGTCATCAACCTGCTCATGCGCTTTTACGACGTGGACGCGGGGGAGATCCTGGTGGACGGCAGAGAGATCCGGGGGCTGACGCGCAAGAGCCTGCGCCGGGCCTACGCCATGGTGCTCCAGGACACCTGGCTGTTCCGGGGGACCATCTTTGAGAACATCGCCTACGGCAAGGCGGACGCCACCATGGAGGAGGTGGTCTCCGCCGCCAAGGCCGCCCGCATCCACAGCTACATCATGCGTCTGCCCGAGGGGTACAACACCGTCATCAGTGAGGACGGCGGCAACATCAGCAAGGGCCAGAAGCAGCTGCTGACCATCGCCCGGGCCATGCTCTACGACACCAGGATGCTGATTTTGGACGAGGCCACCAGCAACGTGGACACCCACACGGAGCAGCAGGTGCAGCAGGCTATGCGGGAGCTGATGCGGGGCAAGACCTGCTTCGTCATCGCCCACCGCCTGTCCACCATCCAGAACGCCGACAACATCCTGGTGATGGACCACGGGGACGTGGTGGAGCAGGGCACCCACCAGCAGCTGATGGCCCGGAGGGGGACCTACTATAAAATGTACGCCTCCCAGTTCGAGTGACGCCCCGCCGGCCCGGAGACGGCGGGAGATTTGCCCAAAACGGGGCGGGCGGCGCCGCTGAAAATCGGGGAAATCCCCTTTGCGCCGCCGGGGCCTCCGTGCTATAATAGAGCCATCGAGCGGCAGGATGCGTAAGTCCAGATCATGGACTTGCGCATTCTTTTTTTGCCGGTATGGAGGGAATTTGAATTATATGGAAGAGACCAATCAGAACTATCTGGCCGCCGAGCCCATCGGCCGGCTCATGGGGCGCTATGCGGTGCCCTGCATCATCTCCCTGCTGGTGGGGGCGCTGTACAACATCGTCGATCAGATCTTCATCGCCAACGCCAGCTACCTGGGCTCCTACGGGAACGCAGCGAACACCGTGGTGTTCCCGCTGACGGTGATCGCCCTGGCCATCGCCGTGATGATCGGCGACGGCTGCTGCGCCTTTGTCAGTTTGAGCCTGGGACAGAGGGCCCCGCGGGAGGCAAAGCGCAGCATGGGCAGCGCCGTGGTCCTGGTGATTTTGTCCAGCGCCGTCCTGACCGCCGTGTATCTGGCCTTCAGCGGCCCGATCATCGCCGTTTTCGGCGGCACCGTCAACGAGGAGACGTTCCGGTACTCCAGGGAGTACTTCTTCTGGATCACCCTAGGACTCCCGTTCTATATGTTCGGCCAGGCGCTCAACCCCGTCATCCGGGCCGACGGCAGCCCCGGATTCGCCATGGCCTCCACCCTCGCCGGAGCGGTCACCAACATCATCCTGGACCCCGTCTTTATCTTCGCTTTCCGATGGGGCATGATGGGGGCCGCCGTGGCTACGGTGCTGGGCCAGATCGTGACCGCCGCCCTGGCCGCGTGGTATCTGTGTCACACCAAGGGGATCAAGCTCTCGAAAGAGGACTTCATCCTGGACGGGCGGGTGGTCCGGCGCACCCTGGTCCTGGGAATCTGCAGCTTTCTGTCCCAGATCTCCCTGGTGGCGGCGATGGCCGCGGTCAACAATATGATCCGCAAATACGGGGCCCTGGACCCGGTTTTCGGCCAGGAGCAGTACGCCCAGATCCCCATGGCGGTGGTGGGCATCGTGATGAAGTTCTTTCAGGTCGTCATCTCCGTGGTGGTGGGCATGGCCGCCGGGTGCATCCCCATCGCCGGGTTCAACATGGGCGCCGGGCGGAAGGAGCGGGTCAGGGAGCTGCTCACGCGGCTGCTGGCCGCCGAGGCCTGCGTGGGTGTTGCCGCGCTTGCTGTCGTGGAACTGTTCCCCATGCAGCTGATCGGCATCTTCGGCGCGGCCAACGAGAGCGCGTACTACACCAGCTTCGCGGTGAAGGCCTTCCGCGTCTACCTTTGCATGGTGGTATTCGCCTGCATCAACAAGGCGGCGTTCATTTTCCTGCAGGCCATGGGAGAGGCGGCGGCCTCGACTATGCTGTCCATGGTGCGGGAGATCGTGTTCGGGGTGGGCTTCGCCCTGTTGCTCCCGGCCTTCTTCGGCCTGGACGGCGTTTTGTACTCCATGCCTGTGTCCGATATTCTGACCGCGGCGATCTCGGGCGTCGTGATTTTGAGGACCTACCGGCAGCTGGGCGGCTCCGAACAGGCCCGGCGCAGGGCCCGGCCCGCGGTCCTGGCCTGGAGAGGGGGAGCGGCGCAATAGGTCCGCGCTGACGAAAATCGGAGCAGGCCCCAGGGCCTGCTCCGACCGGTTTATCGAAAAAATCTCGCGAAGTCCTGTGCCCGCATATCCCTGCGGCACAGGGCTTCGCGGCATTTTGCCCTTTGGTGTCTGTGGACGTCAGGATCGGGCCGGAGGGGCCGCTGGCGCTATTTGGCCGTCTCCTCTGTCAGGTCCTGGATCAGCACCTTCATCTGACCGCCGCAGACCATCCCGTCCTCCGCCGCGTCGCCGCTCATATCCACGCAGACACAGCGGGAGGAGCCGGTCCCGATCATTCGGAAGGCGTCCATAAGCACCGCGCTTTCCCCACAACCCCCGCCGATGGTCCCAACGGTGTGAAAATCTTTATCCACCGCCATAAGGGCCCCGGCCTTCACGGGGGTGGACCCGCTGGTCTCATAGACGATCAGGAGCGCCTTCGGCGCCGGGTCACAGGCCAGGGCCCGCAGCAGGGGCAGGTCCACGTCCTCCACGGTGAGCACAGTCTCGTGGGAGCGCCGTTTGGTGTTCCTCCTCCGCCACTGGATCAGCTCGGCCACGATGGAGACCGCGATCTCCTTCACCGTCAGCGCGCCGATGGGCAGCCCGATGGGGGAGTGGATCTGGTCCAGCACCGCCCGGGGATACCCCTCCGATTCCAGGAGGTCGAACAGGGCCGCCACCCGGCGCCGTGAGCCGATCATGCCCAGATAGCCGGGGAGCGTCCCCTTCAGGAGCTGGCGGATGCAGTCGGCGTCATACCGGTGTCCCCGAGTGATCACCGCCACATAGTCGGACTCCCTGATGTCCAGCCGGGCGATGGCGTTGGGGAAGGCGTCGCAGATGATCTGCTTCGCCTCAGGGAAGCGGGCCGCGTTGGCAAAAGAGGGGCGGTCGTCCACCACCGTGACGGAGAAACCCAGGTCGGTCCCGTACCGGCATAGCGGCTGGGCGATGTGTCCGCCGCCCAGCAGGATCAGGCGCTCCCTGGGCAGAAAATTCCGTATATACTGTTTTCCGTCGGCCTCAAAGCACAGCGCCGCGGGAGTGCCGGCGCTGGCCAGGCGGAAAATTTCTTCCAGTTTTTGTTTCATCATCGATCCTCCTGTTCGCTGTGGAGGGGCGGCGGGCATGGGTGCCGCCGCTCAGGAGCCGTAATACTGGCAGTGTTCCTTTCCCCGCTCCGTTACGGCTGTAACGCTGCGGTACAGCTTCATATCCTCTCCCACCGGGCAGAATGTGGCGCAATAGCCGCACGGCCAGTGGTGCTGCTTCACCAGATCGATATGGTATTGGGTGCATTTGTCCTTGTGCATGAGATAGGGCCCGGGGCCGTTCTCCGAAAAACAGCCGGCGGGACACACCTCCAGGCACTTCCTGCAGTGGATACAGAGCTCTTTCTCACACTTCGGGTCCGGCTCGATCGGCGCGTCGGTGATAACGGACACGATCCGGACGCGGGGCCCGTATTCCTTTGTGATCAGATTGTGGCTGTCGCCGACTGTGCCCATCCCGGCATAATACCCCGCCAGCACATGGGAAAAGGCCGCCGCGGATTTTTCCAGCAGCACCTCGATGTTGTCATAGCAGTCCCGGGGAAAGAAAAACGCCCGGTATTTTTTCTCCACCATGATGTATTGGGCAAGCCGGTATGCCATGTCGTCCATGATCCGGTTGCTGGTGTCGTACTGCTCCTGGTAAAGCATGGATGGGGCGGTGCTGGCCATGGGGAAGAACAGCGGGATGGCCAGCACGATGACGCTCCTGGCCCATGGCCAGATATTCTCCGGCCAGAACTCCGGGCTCTGGATCGGCTCCAGATGCCAGCTGTCCACTGAGCAGCTTCGGATGAGCTCCGCGCCCAGCTCCTTTGCTCTGCGGTAGACGTCTTCCTTCAACTGCGCGTCAGACATACAGATTTCACCTCAAAATATGATAGATTAGACCTTTGCAGACGGCGGGCGCCCGTTTTCATCTGGGCATCAGGGATAGATATCTATTTTCAAAAGGACCTACGCGCCGAGAAGGGCCGCGATCTCCTCGCCGGTCAGCGTGTTCCCGGCCAGCAGGCACTGGACCATGCTCTCCGGCTTGGCCCGGTTGGCCTCCACGATCTTCGCCGCGCTGTCAAAGCCGTCCTTCAGGAGTCCATTGATCTCGTGGGTGTTCTCCACCGCGCTGCTCGCCCAGGCAAAGCCGTATTTGGACATACCGCACTGGGAGACCATGGCGTTGGCCCGCGCCAGGCCTACTCCAATATCGGGATGTTCGTCATGCGCGGCTACGCCGCCCCGTGGGTCAGGGGCCTGGGAGAATCCGGCTACTCGGTGTACTATCTGTCGAACTACTCGAAGAAGGCATACGACGAGTGTCGGGATTCCCTGGCCTTCATGGAGTATGTGGAAGGCGGCCTGCTGTCCTTTCAGGAGAGGATCACCAAACCGGGCCCCGCTATCTATATGCGCTTTTTGGAGCGCTTTGGCCTGAGCGCGGCGGAGTGCGTGTTTATTGATGATTCAGCGCAGAATGTGGCCGCGGCGACAGAACTGGGGTTCCGGGGGATCGCCTTTGAGTTGTACCCGCAGGCCGCAGAACGGCTGGAGCGATTGGGCGTGAGCTGCTAAGCGCTCTGCTTCAAAGACTGAACGGACAACAAGAAAAAGATGTGTTTTTTTCCTTCCGAAATAGAGGATGGCTCTCGCTGATTTGGAAATCCGGCGGGAGCTATCCTTTGGATCGTTCAACAGTTCGCACTCAGAATCAGATTGTTTTATATCAATACCTTTATTTTATCACACGTACCGCGGGAGCTTGTACGCCGGCGGCGCCTAGGGCCTCAATGATGCCCTGTGTGAGGTCGAAGTATACATCCCAGTAATCGGCATTGTTGCACCACGCCCTGACTGTGAAGGTCATTGCCTCATTTGTTCCGCCGCTTACCCGAGCGAATGGGGCATCAGGGGACTTAAGTACTTTGGCATTACCATTCATGACGTTGAGCATGATTTCCTGTACTTTTGCAGGGTCCTCACTTTTGGCGCAGGCAAAGTCTAAATCGACTCGGCGCAGCTGCTCGGAAGAATAATCAACGATATTGGTGTTCATTAAATTGCCGTTGGGAACAGTGATCCTTTTGTTGTCCAGAGTCATGATTACGGTGTAGAACATGGTGATTTCCTTCACTACGCCTGATACACCGGAGGCGTCCACATAGTCGCCGAGTTTGAATGGCTTGAAAATCATCAGCATGATACCGCCAGCCAGATTAGACAGGGCGCCCTGTAAAGCGAGACCAATGGCGACGCCTGCTGAAGCAAGGGCTGCAACGATGGAGGCCATGGGTACGCCCAAAATCCCAATGATGGAAATGGCAAGCAGCAGGTATAAGGAGATCCTTGCGAAACTGATGGTAAAAGTTCTTACCGCTCCATCTACATGGCCCAGTAACTTGCTGTTAGTCAGGAATTTTAATATTGCACCTATGACGATCCTGCCTATAATAAAGACAAGGATAGCCAACAGAATCGTGCTGCCCACGGAGGTAGCCAGATTTGCCAGGGAAGTGAACAATGCATCCATACTTTTCTCTCCTAACAGTTTTATTTTGTGCGCCGGGATACAACTTATAATTCAGTATAGCACAGACGCCGATGCGAGAAAATGCACAAAAGCGATAAAATATATGGTATTTCTTTTGGTAAAACGACCACTTAGGATCGATGCTCCGCAGGAAGGATTAACAGGACGGATGTACAAGAAAAAGCTGGCAGGAATAAAAAGCTAAATGAGACGGAAACGTATTTAGTTTGAAGAGGCCCTTGCAGGCCTTTTGCATCCGCTGTGTTTCTTTTTCCCCGGAGGCGATTGCTGAGAGGAACTGGGAAATTGACAGCCTGGCGGCAAGTATTATAACTGGTCTACGGTATCGCAGTATCTCCAATCGTTGAAAACTAACTTTAATAAAGGAGCGGATCTTATGTGGATCTTCAACTGGCGGGAGCTGGAAAAACACACTGGCTGGGCTGTTCGGGCCACAGACGAGGACGCCGCCATGTGGGACCGGGGCGCCGGCGGCTGGAACAAACGGACGGAATTTGAGCGGAGCTTTACCGCCAGCCAAGTGGCCGCATTGACCAGGATCACCAAGGAGGACATAGTCCTGGACGCCTGCTGCGGCGCGGGGCGGCTGACCATCCCTATCGCCCGGCTGGCGAAATCGGTCACGGCCCTGGACGCGGGGGAGCACATGCTGGAGTACTGCCGGGCCTACGCCCAGAGGGAGGGGCTGACCAATATCCAGACCCTTCAGCTCAACTGGCACAAGGTCACACCCGGCGTGGATTTCCCCAAGCACGATATCGCTGTGGCCTGCATCTCACCTGCCCTGGCCGACGTGGTAAAGTTTTCCGCTGCTGCTACGAAGTACTGCTACTATCTCTCATTTACCGGCCCGGCCTACCGTTTCTGTATGTCGGAGCTGTTCGACGGGTGCGGCGCGGGTGGACCGTTCCACGGCTTGAAACCGGACCCCAACGCAGACAGCGGGCTGAATGTGCCCTTCAACATCCTCTACGACCTGGGGGCCAAGCCCACGGTCAACTACGCCCCCGGCGCCTGGGAATATACCGGCCAGACCCGGGAGGAAGTGCTGGATTACCTGGCCTCTCTGGCCTCCATGCCCTTGGATGAGGCAGGACGGGCGCGCCTGGCGGAAAATGCCGCCCCCCGTATGACCCGGCTGCCCGACGGGCGCTGGAACTACGCCTACCCCAGTGAGATGTATGTCCTGGGCTGGGACCCGAACGAACTGCGCCTGGAGCGCCTGCGTTGACCGCTGTCCGCATCTTTTTTGACCGGGACCGGATCGAAAATATCCGGTGAGGGGTGTGGCCAGAAGGAGGACCGCTGCGATACGGGGTTTCCCCGGCCGGCCGCCGTGCCGGGGCGGACGTTGACAGGCTGTTTGAATAGCGCGTCAAAAGGGGACAAGCGCTATGGATCATGACAACAAAACGATGAGTGGTGTGACTATGGAACAAACTTTGACCGTCGGTCTGCCCTGGGCCATGCTGTACTACCGCTTCCACGTACTGTGGGAGGTGTTCTTCCAGGAGCTGGGCGTCCATACGCTGGTAAACCTGCCCACCGACCGGCAGATGATGGCGGAAGGCCTTCGACTTCGCTGTAGAGGACCTGGAATTCCACACCCGGGAGGCCAGCTGCGGCCAATGCCCCAACAACTGCGAAATCATCTGCGTCTTTCAGGGGAAGAAGCTCATCGACTCCTGGGGCAACCGCTGTGAACGGGGGGCAAACCCCAAGATCAGTTGACGCTCTCGTCCCCTGTATGTTCCCGGTCTGAGCCAGCCACAGTCTTTACGAAAAAGCCCGCTCAAAACATGCTGCCATAAACCGCAAAATGCTGGCTGACTGGAAAGCCTGCCCCTTTGCTGTACTATTTTATCTCTGATTTCACTCGTGTTTCCCATATTCATTTTATGGCCTGTCTGGCTCTATACCGGACAGGCCGTTTTTTATAGGCTTGGGCAGCACAATTGTACTCCCTTTTTTATATGAAAATTATTCTTCCATTTCTGCCTTTGCGGAAGCGAATGCAGCGTGTGCGTAGTAGTTCAGCGTCATGGTGATATTGGAATGTCCCATGATGTACTGTAACGCTTTCGGGTTCATTCCCGCGTTGGCTGAATTGGTACAGAACGTATGCCGTAAGGTGTGCAGCGTCATTACTCAAGGTAGTGCCGCGCCAGCTTCTGGGTCTCGCTGCCCTCTTTGCCGGCGCTGGCAATCTGTGCGCCTCCACCCTTGCCGTTGATTCTGTTCGCAGAGGGCGTGGAGTGCAGGATCACCATGCTGTCGCCCCCACAGGTCCCCAGGCATATCCAGACATGTCCATTCATGCTGAACACGTCGCCGGGCTTGAAGTCCGCCGGGGAGGAGTAGGTATTGCCGATGGTCCCGAAATCGTTTTTCGCCAGGTAATAGGCCCGGGTGCGGGATTTGCCCGCGTAATAGGACTGGTCCTCCCGGCCGGACCCGGTGTTCAGCGTGTTGTATACGCTCCAGCCGACGTAGGCCGAGCAGCCGCCGCCGGCATAGCCGTACTGGTTGAAGTTGTTTCGGACCGAGTAGTAGTCATAGGCGTGGTCGCCGTCGTTCCGGTACGCGAAGTTTTCATCCTGGCTCTGGAAGAAATCGCTCCAGGTCTGGGGGATCCCGATGGTCAGGGCCTGCGGGTTCGACCATTTTTCGGAGCCCTCGATGATGGGCCTGGAGGCGCTGGCCCCTGTGATAGTACCATTTGTAACGGTGATGTTGTAGATGTATCCTTTTTCATCTCGGATCCGTTCACTCCTTTGTCCGTCAGGCCGGTACATGAGCGTTTCTTTCAAGTTCAGTCGAGGGTTGCGGCGGTATATTGCGTCCCCTTATTCCTATCCATGCAGGCAGCAGCCGGCTTTGGACTGGGCGGCCATTAGAGGTGGGCCTCAGCCGCCGGCGCGCAGGCTGAGCGCACCGTGAAACCGGGGATTTCAGATACTACGACCCATCTCAGCGGCATGAACTAACCGTCCGCTCCCGCTCGTAGGCGGCCCTGGTGACCTTCTCGATAGACTGGAGCTCCTTTTCATCAGCAATTGCCCAATATCTTCCATTTATGCGCAGGTTTACTTTATCATCGCAGCCACGCTGTGTCAAAGCAGTCAGGACCTGACCAGACGGTTGATTTTTCCAACTCAATAGGTATAATGGACAGTGGAGAGGTTCATACTCCAGGCCATATTGGACTTATGGAGGCGTTATGATGAAAATCGGGATACTCGGCACGGGGAATATCAGCGAAAAAGTGGCCCCCACACTGGCGGCCATGGAGGAGATCGAATGCTGGGCGGCGGCCTCGCGCTCTCTCCCTAAAGCGAAGGCTTTTGCAGAGAGGCATGGGTTTCAGCGGGCATATGGCAGTTATGAGGAGCTGGCGGAGGACCCACAGGTGGAGTTGATCTATGTGGCCACGCCGCACTCCTGCCACTACGAGAATATGATGCTGTGCCTGTCCCATGGGAAGCCCGTCTTGTGCGAAAAGCCCTTCACGGTGAACGCAGCCCAGGCCAGAGAAGTACAAAAATATGCCGCTGCCCGGGGGCTGTTCGCTGCGGAGGCCATGTGGACCCGGTACATGCCCTCCCGGGCCATGATTGGGGAGACCCTGGCCAGCGGCATCATTGGCCGTCCCACCGTCCTGACGGCAAATCTGTCCTATGCCAATTTTAAGAGGCAAAGACTTGTGGACCCTGCTCTGGCCGGCGGCGCGCTGCTGGACCTGGGGGTCTACGGTCTGAATTTCGCGCGGATGCACTTTGGAGGCGGCATTGAGCGGGTGGATTCCTCCGTCTGTATGACCGAGACCGGCGTGGACGGGATGGAGAACATCACCCTCTCCTATCGGGACGGGCGGATGGCGGTGCTGACCCACGGCATCTGGTCCCGCTCTGACCGGAGAGGGACCATCTGGGGGGACCGGGGGTATCTGGTGGTGGAGAATATCAACAACCCCCAAAACATCAGCGTCTACGACACCGAGGACCGTCTGCTCCAGCGGTACGACGTGCCCCAACAGATCAGCGGCTACGAGTATGAGTTCCGGGAGGCCGTCCGCTGTATCCGGGAGGGCCGGAGGGAGAGCGCGTCCATGCCCCTGGAGGAGACCATCGCGGTGACCGAGCAGATGGACGCCCTGCGCCGCCAGTGGGGGCTGGTCTATCCCTGTGAACTGCCCGGCACCTGAGCCCTCGCACAGTACGAAACCCAGGCCGATTCGTGATGCGTGAGCGTAGACCCGAATGGCGTATAGACAGCGAAGCTATCATGCAGGTCCTTTTAGCCACATGAACAGTTTTTGCCGGGGGCACTCCACCGTGTCATTCGCGCTGTTATCGTGGCCGTTCGCGCATTTTCGCCGGTCCCGGAGCGTGCCGGAGCCCTGGCGGCCTGGACCAAACGACACGGTTTCGCACCTAAAACGCACAGGGGAGGGGAGAAAAATGTTGTATAATTTTCAAAAGGGGACGTTGGCACGCGGCGGCGTCCGCACGTGTCCCCGCCCCCCTGCGGGCCGTGACCCAAGAGAAGAGAGGAGAGTTGACATGGCAAAGCAAATTCGGCGGACCGCCGCCGGGCTGACCGTCCTCCTGCTGCTGACGGGACTCCTGCCCGTCCAGACCTTTGCCGCTTCGGCGGAGGAGAGCGCCGTTCAGGAGGCCGCCCGGCTGGTCTGGGAGAATACCTCTGTCCACGACAGCGAGGAGGCCGCCCCGGCCTCCGGGAAGGAGTACCCGGAGAAGTTCGATCTGCGCGCGGCGGACTTCGACGGGGATGGGGAGCTGGAGAACTACGTCACCCCCGTCAAGGACCAGAGCCCCTTCGGCACCTGCTGGGGCTTTGCCGCCGTGGCCGCGGCGGAGACCAGCATCCTCACCGAGCTGGGCAAGCCCTATGACGAGGTGCCCCTGGACCTGTCCGAGCATCACCTGGCCTGGTTCACGAGGACCCCCCTGGACGACGAGGAGGAGTCTCAGAACGGCGAGGGGATCTACGTCCCCGGCGCCGAGGAGGACAGCGCTGTCCGCCTGAACACCGGCGGTTTGCCCGTTACCGCCACCTCCATGTTCTCCTCGGCCGTCGGCCCTATGAACGAGGCCGATTTCCCCTACCGGGGCAAGGAGGGGATAACCGTCAAGGACCGGAGCGGCAACCCCGCCTATTACAGCGCGGAGGACGACTGGTCTCTGGAGGAGAAGGACCGCTGGGGCACCATCGCCGAGCTGGAGGAGAGCTATATGCTCCCCTCTCCCGCCTCCTTCGTCACCGATGAGGAGACGGGCCTGAGCGAGTATGTCTACAACCCCGCCGGGACCGAGGCCATCAAGGAGCAGCTCATGGCCGGCCGGCCGGTGGAGATCGCCTTCTGCGCTGACGTGTCCATGCCCGGCGAGATCTCCAAGGAGGCATATATAAATCCGGCCACTTGGGCCCACTACACCCCCATGATCTACCTGGAGGGGGAGACCGACGCGGCCGCCAACCACGCGGTGACCATCATCGGCTGGGACGATACATACGCCCCCTCCAATTTCTCCCGCAGAAACCCCCTGCCTCCCGGCCCCGGGGCCTGGATCGTAAAGAACAGCTGGGGCGCCGCCGACCAGAAGTTCCCCAACAAATTCGACTGGGGGATCAACGGCTACTTCTACTTGTCCTATTACGACCACTCCCTCACCCTCCCCGAGAGCCTGAATTTCAGCCTGGACTACTTCGACACTGAGGGGGAGTTCTATATCGGGCAGTATGACTTCCTGCCCTCCTCCGGGGGCTCCTATGTCCGCTTCGACCAGCCCGCCTCCATGGCCAACGTGTTCCACATGGAGGACCCCACGATTCTCTACACCCTGTCCTTCCAGACCGAGTCGCCCAACACCACCACGACCTTCCAGGTGTATAAACTCAACGAGGACTTCACGTCCCCCACCGACGGCGAGCTGGTGTATACGCAGACGAAGAGCTACCGCTACGGCGGCTACCACCGGGCGAATCTGGAGGAGCGCATCGTCTTTCCCGCGGACACCTGGTTCTCCGTGGTGGTCACCAGCCGCACCGCCGACGGACAGTATGAGGTGGTCAGCGACTACTATTACTCCAAGCTGATGATGGACATCTATGGGGAGCTGACAGGGGAGCAGTACATGTACGGTGTGGGGGTCATCAACCCCGGCGAGAGCTTCCTGAGCTTCCCCAGCCAGAGCGGCGAAACTTTGTGGGCGGACTGGTCCGATGTGGTGGCCCAGGCGGAGGCCGACAGCTTGGAGGAGCTGGAGGCCGCCGGCCTGACGGAGCTGCGGGAGGCCCTGGCGGCCGCCGAGGAGACCTACAACGCGGCTTTTGACGCCTACTATGAGAAACATCCCAATGCGGATCAGACCACCCTGCCTGCGGAGCTCCGCACCCTCTACGCCGACTGCGAGGAGAAGGGGGATGCCCTGTACGAGCTCCTGATGCAGGCGGAGGGGGGCGAGCTGAACAACTGCGCCATGTTCGTCCAGGACAACTTCCCCATCACCGCCGCCCTGGACCCGATCTACTTCACGGATGTGGGCGTGGGGAAGGGGGAAACCCCCCACTGGGCGGCGTCGGCCATCTCCGAGGCCCAGAGGCTGGGCCTGATGTCCGGGAGGAGCCAGGAAACCTTCGCCCCGGACGAGCCCATGACCCGGGCTATGGCGGTCACCGCCCTCTACGCCATGGCCGGTGAGCCGGAGACGGCGGGGGGCGGCTTCCCGGACGTGTCCCCGGACGCCTGGTACGCCAAGGCGGCGGCCTGGGCGGCCGTCAAGGGGATCACCGGCGGCGAGCTGGACGGAGGCTTCCACCCTGACGACCCGGTCACCCGGGAGGAACTGGCCACGTTCCTGTACCGCTTCGCCGCCAGCCAGGGCCATGACATGAGCGCGGGCGCGGACCTGCAGGGCTACGCGGACGCCGGGAAGATCAGCGGCTACGCGGTTCCCGCCGTGAGGTGGGCCGTGGCCTCCGGCCTGCTCGGAGGCACTGGGCGCTCTATGCTGGACCCCGCCGGCGCCGCCACCCGCGCCCAGGCGGCATCCCTCCTGGTGCGCTTCTATCAGGAGACCGTGGAGTAAGCAGGACCGCCGGTCCAGGATGAGGTATTTCTCCTCCGGCGCCACGCTGGCGGTGCTGAACTTTCTACGAAAAGAGTACGCTGGCTGTTTGTCCAAAACAAAAGGAAACCGTCTGGAGCACAAATGCTTCAAGACGGTTTCCTTTTGTATGATCCCATCTTTCACAGAGGGGACAATACCGAGATCCTGCGCGCCCCACAAGGGGCGCGACCGGGAGTCCGGGCGGTCAAAACCCCCATACAACATTTCAACCCACGCGCTCCGCAAGGGGCGCGACAACCCGTGCCTCTACGTTGGCGGTAACTATAGCCAATTTCAACCCACGCGCCCCGCGAGGGGCGCGACGCGGCAACGCGAACAACAACAATGCCAACAATTCATTTCAACTCACACGCCCCGTAAGGGGAGCGACTGATGGAGAGCGCCGAGGCCGCCCTGCGTGCCAGGGGGAGTAAACAGAATGCATGTGGATCGGGCGCGCCCTGACTTTAAAAAAATTGGAGCAAGCCATTTTCTGCTTGCTCCGACGTGGTGCGCGAGGCGGGAGTCGAATTGCGGACCAATCAGGTTATCCAGTTTTATCCTATTCCGAAAACCCTTGCAATTCAAGGCTTCCCGGCGTTTGTTCCTGTTATTTTCTGTTGGTTGAAACCCACCAGTAACGAACCAATAAGGCTAAAAATAAGGCTAACTTTTTAAGGCTGTGCGGGGCATACCGAATTACTCGTATTTTGCAGGGCAGGAAATCTAAGGTTTCCTGCCCTGCGTTGCTGCGGCTCTTTTTTTCGGCAGGTCCGATGCAGTTCAAACTGTCTCATCCATCCCCTCCCACTGGTACCGCAAGCTGTTTGCTGATGCCTACAGACGACATGAGCGCCGAGAGCGGGGAAAGTCATCGCTTGATTCGCCGGTCAAATTGTGATACCCTTTGAAACAAGGGAGGGGATCGCTGTGTTATATGGCTGCTGTGTGAATATGCTGCCCGGCGCCGACGTACTTGCGGGGGCGGGATACGCCGGGAAGCTGGCGGAGATCGGATATGACTACATCGAGTTGCCTCTGAACCGCCTCACAAAGCTGTCCGGCCCGGAGCTCCGGCGGGCGGCCGAGCTTGTGAGGGAGAGCGGACTGCCCTGCCGCAGCTGTAATGATTTTATGCCGTCCTCCTACTCCATTACCGGGGACGATTTGACGCCCCGGAGGGAGATCGAGGACTATCTGCACAGGGCGTTCCAAATCATCGGCCCGGAGGGGCTCAACGCCCAATATGCCGTATTTGGGAGCCCGTGGTCGAGGAAATGCCCGGAAAACTTTCCTATGGAGACGGCGCTCCAACAGATCTCCGCGTTCCTGCTGCGCGTCGGAGATATCGCCGCTGAGCATGGGATCACGGTTGCGGTGGAGCATAACAACCGTTCGGAAACAAATACGCTGAACCATCTAAGCGATGTGATCGCGCTGGTGGAATGCCTGTCCCACCCTAACGTCAAGGTCCTGTGCGATTACTACCATCTCCGATACGAGGGGGACAGCGCGGACGCTCTGACGCATGGCCGCGGCCTGATCGTACATACCCACATTGCGAAATTAGAGGGGCGGAGGTATTTTACGGATACAGAGGGCGAGTCCCCCATGGTGCAGACGTATGCCAAGGTCCTGCATGAAATCGGCTACAGCGGCGGGATCAGCATCGAAGCCGTTGTGCCCAGCCAGGACGAGTGGGAAGAAGCGGCACGAAGGAATCTGCAACAGCTGCATCAATTATTTGATAAATCGGAGTTTGCACTGGAGATAAATATATGAACAAGGAAGAAAAAAATTTAAATAGACCGATATATATTTATTTGATTATTGTATTTGCAGTATGCTATGGTTTAGGATTTATTGAATTTATGACCAAAACAGGAAAAGCTTACAGCTTTTTAGGGATAATATTTACATTTGTTCCCGTTATTGCAGGAATGATAACTAAAAGGATCACAAAACAAAAATCGAAAATATCTTTATCGTTAAAGGTTTGGAAAAATAAAAAGGCATGGCTTTTTTCGGCGTTTATACCAAGTTTCATGGTAGCGCTGGGCAGTATTTTATATTTTATCGTATTTAATAAAGATTACAGCGGAGTTTTTGAATTAGGAAATATAATAAAAGATTCAAGTATAATAATAAATGTTCAAAATCCGATATTTTTTGCATTGATATGCATTGTTATATCAGCCGTAATGATACCCATCCAGCTGTTGGAATTAGGGGAAGAAATTGGTTGGAGAGGATATCTTCTGGGATTTCAAAAGGAAAAATACGGTGAAAAAAAGGCAGCTTTAATAAATGGGATCGAATGGGGATTATCTCATTTTCCGTTAATATATTTCGGATTTAATTATAGCTTGGATAATCCCGGAGCCCCTTGGTCAAATATGCTGTTAATGCTGATTTGCTGTTTAGTGCTGGGTATAATATTTTCTTATATCGCCATAAAAACAAATAACGTAATGTATTCAGCTATTATGCATGGCGCGGTAAATATTATAGGAGAGATCCCCGTATTCCTTTCTTTTAGTAAAATATCAGGTTTGCTCGGACCAAATCCGACAGGATTGTTAGCTATGACTTTCCTGATAATTCTTGCTTTGATTTTATTTTTCAGAAAAAAGCCATGGTCTGAAGTATAGGATAATTATAAATTCCCGCTTTTCGGGAAGTGGAACAGAGGTGTGCCATGGAGGAAAAAGTGCGGCTTTCGGATATCGCTTCAGAGCTGGGGCTCAGTACGGCGGCGGTGTCGTATGTGCTCCACGGCAAGACCGGCATGGTGTCGGAGCGAACGGCTGTCAGGGTGCGCCGCGTCCTGGAGGATCGGGGCTATCTGCCCCGGGCGGCGGAGGTGCTGCTGGCGGAGAATCCGGCGAAGATCGTGGGAGTGGTCATCAATGCCCACGAGAAATATGAGGCCCACATTTTAGAGGACGCCTTTGTCGCCTCCGCCCTCAACGCCCTGAGCGCGGAGACGGCCGGACGCGGATTGCAGATGATGGTGAGGACCGTGAACGACCTGGACGACATCGTCTCCTTCGCCACCATGTGGAACCTGAAGGGGCTGGTCCTGATCGGCTTTTGCGGCGCGGATTACGGGCGCCTCAGAGAGAGCATCCGCGTACCCTTTGCGGTCTATGACGCCTGCGGCGTCACAGCGGAGCGGGTCTGTGCCGTGAACATCGACGACCGCCGCGGGGGATTTCAGGTGGGCGAGTATTTCCGCCTCTGCGGGCATCACCGCGCCCTGTGCCTGTCCGACAACGATACTGACATGGACCTGGAACGCTGGAAGGGCTTTCGGGAGGGCTTCGGGAGCGGCGCGGAATTCAGGATGATTCCCATGGTCAAATCGGAGCGGACGGCCTTTTACCGGGAAAAGCTGCCGGAGATCAGGAGCTTCACGGCTGTCTTTGCCGTATCGGACTACTACGCTGTGGAACTCATCCGTTTTTTGCAAAGCAGCGGCGTCGATATACCGGGCGAGATCTCCGTCGCCGGATTTGATGACACGCCCCTTTGCGGCCTGGTCTACCCCGCCCTCACCACGGTCCGGCAGGATACGGCGGCGCGGGCAAAATGCGCCCTGGATGCTATCACAAAAATGCGGGCCGGGGAGGCTGTGGAGCTTTCTGTCACCCTTTCAACGGAACTGGTGGTACGCGGAAGTACGCGGGAGATGTGACAATGCACAAAAATCGCGGCTGATTTTTGTCACTACTTACGGATTTAAGTTTTGAAAGAACACCTCCTGACAGGTTATCATCGACCTGTCAGGAGGTGTTTCTATGAATAATCGATCTTTCTTCCATTCCGTCTGTGCTCTGGCCATTCCCGTGGCGCTGCAATCCATGCTCCAGGCGTCCTTCGGCGTGGTGGATCAGGTCATGATCGGCCAGCTTGGAGGCGTTGAGGTGGCTGCGGTGGGACTGGCGGGGAAATTCACGGGGATATTCAACGTGGTGGTCTCCGCCGTGGGCGCTGTGGCGGGGATCATGATCTCCCAGTACATGGGCCAGAAAAATACCGCCGAGACGCGGCGGAGTATGGTCCTCAATCTGCGGGTGTGCCTCATTATCGCCGTGCTGTTTACCCTGGCCGGCGTCGCCGTTCCAAAGCAGATCATGGGCCTCTATATCGAGGACCCCGCGACCGTAGAGGCGGCAGGGCGGTATTTGCTCATCGTGTCCGGCACTTTCCTCCCCACGGCGGGGATCACTATCCTGTCTACCCATTTGCGGTGCATGGAGAAGGCGTCCCTTCCGCTGTACGCCGGGATCGCGTCGGCGGCAGTCAATACCGGCCTCAACTGGATACTGATCTTCGGAAAGCTGGGTGCCCCAGCCCTCGGCGTCACCGGCGCGGCGCTGGCCACGCTGATCTCTCAGCTTGTCTATTTTGTGGTCATCCTTGTGATGTATCTGAAACACCGGGAGAGAGCGGAGAACGACCCGGCGGGCCCCTTTGCCTGGGGCCAGTACCTCTCCATGCTTCTGCCACTGTTGGTCAGCGAATTTATGTGGGTCCTGGGTGAAAACGTGTACGCGGGCATTTATGGGCACCTGGGCACCGCCGCCACCGCCGCCATGACGCTGACGAACCCTGTGCAGTCCCTGGCGATCGGGGCATTGTGCGGCTTGAGTCAAGCGGCGGCAATCCTCATCGGCAAACACCTTGGCGACGGGGACAGGGAGACGGCCTACCGGGAGGCAAAAAAGCTCCTTCTCTATGGCTTAGAGGGCTCCCTGCTGCTGTCCGTAGTGATCCTTTACGGCAGCCCCTGGTATGTGCGTATTTTCAGGGTGGAGACGGGCATCCGGGAATTGACAGTCCAGATCCTCACCGCCTACGCGGCGGTCATGCCCTTCAAGGTGCTGAACATGATCATCGGCAGCGGCATCCTGCGCAGCGGCGGAAAGACGACCTACGTTATGGCTATCGACCTGATGGGCACCTGGCTTTTCGGCGTTCCCCTGGGCCTTGTCACCGCTTTCGTGTTCCACTGGCCCATCCCGATGGTCTACCTCACTCTGTCCCTGGAGGAGTGCATCCGCTTCGCCGTCTCCCTCGTCGTTTTCCAGCGCCGCGGGTGGATGAACCAGCTGAAAGCGTGAGGGCACAGCACAAAAACATTTGCGAAATGGATGTTGATCGTGTAGTATAGTGTATAAAAAACGCAGGGAAAAGTAAGACAAGTAAGGAAAATCATTTGGCAAATCTGGATTTGAAGGAGGTAAAAATGATGGGAACAGATATGTGCGTTCCCTGTGAGGGCGGGCTTGTCAACCTGCGGGTCGGCGCTATTATCATGAAGGACGGCCAGAGCCTCATGGTCGGCAACAAGCGCAGCCCGGAGTACCTGTATTCCGTCGGCGGGCGCATCCAGTTCGGCGAGACCGCCGAGGAGGCCGTAAGGCGGGAAGTGCGGGAGGAAACCGGTGTGGACATGGAGGTCGACCGGCTCGGCTTTGTGCATGAAAACTACTTTTACGGCGACGCCCCCCGCCAACATGGGGAAGCTGATTTACGAGATATCCTTCTATTTTTACATGAAGGTCCCCCGGATTTTGCCCCCATCTGCGGTTCCTTTACCGAGGACGGGCAGAAAGAATTCCTGCATTGGGTACCTATTGACACACCGGTGCCGTACTATCCGGGCTTTTTCCGAACAGAGCTCCTTGCTCCGAGCCGGGAGGTCAAATATTTTTTGAACGACGAGCGGCAGCGTCCCGATTTTTCGGGAAATGGAAGATAGAAAGGAAACTGCAATGAATGATTCGATAAACATCGCTCTGCTGCAGATCCTGCCCGCGGGGAGCCTTGCGCAGAACATGGAGAAAGGCGTCCGCTGCTGCCGGGCGGCCAAGGCACAGGGCGCGGACATCGCCCTGTTCCCGGAGATGTGGAGCAGCGGGTACGCCATCCCCCATGACGCAGAGAAGCCGAACGCGCTGGCCGTTCCCACGGACGGAGAATTTGTCATGCGCTTCGGGTTGCTGGCCAAAGAGCTCGAAATGGCCATCGGCATCACCTTTTTGGAGAAAGGCAGCGCCGGGCCCAAAAACAGCATCTGCCTGTTTGACCGTTACGGGCGGCCCGTCTATAAATATTCCAAGGTTCACATCTGCGACTTTGGCGAGCCGAACGACGAGAGCGTGCTGTGCGCCGGGGACGACTTTCCCGTCGCCGCGCTGGACACCGCCAAGGGGGACATCAAAGTGGGCTCGATGATCTGCTATGACCGCGAGTTCCCGGAGAGTGCACGCATCCTCATGCTCAAGGGCGCAGAGCTTTTGCTGGTGCCGAACGCCTGCCCGATGGAGATCAACCGCCTGTCCCTGCTGCGGGGCCGCGCGTATGAGGATATGCTCGCCATCGCCACCTGCAACTATCCCGCGCCCCACCCGGACTGCAACGGCCACTCTACGCTGTTTGACGGTGTGGCGTACCTGCCGGAGCTATGCGGCTCGCGGGATACCTGCGTACTGGAGGCCGATGGATCCGAAGGTATCTATCTTGCCCGATTGGATATTGCCATGCTCAGAGAATACAGAAAACGGGAAGCACAAAATTTGAGAAACAGGCGTTCTGAATTATACGGGATCATTTCAGAGAGGTAAGGGCATTTTGCAACTGAAATCAAGGCAGTTTGCTCCATGAGCTGTATACTTTGGCGGAGGACAGATCATGGGATATATCAACGAGCCCACCGGCAGGATCAGCAGTTGGGGGGTCCCGCTGGCGGAGAGCTATGGGGTGCGGCTCCCGGCGGACTACGGCGGCGAGGTGCCTGTCTCCCCGCTCCCGCCGCTCTGCGGCTTGGAGGCCGCGCGGTACTCCCTGGGCGTCATACGGTACCTGGCCTTGAACTGCCTGTTGAAGTTGGACAGGTTGTAAAAGCCCACGCTTTGGGCGATGGAGAGGATCTTGCCGTCCGACTCGCACAGCGCCTCCGCCGCGAAGGTCAGGCGGCGGCCGATCAGGTAGGCGACGAAGCTTGAACCTGTCATCTGCTTGAACCAGCGCATGAAATGGCTGCAGCTATAACCGCAGTCCTGCGCCACTGAGGCCACTGTCAGCGGCTCGGCGTACCTCTCCTCGATGAGGGCGACCACCTTTTTCAAACGCTCCGTGTCCGGCGTCTCCACCTCCGGCGGCTGGGGGTAATGGAGCATAAGAAGGTACAAAAGCCTCATCATCGCCGCCTTCACCCCCAGCTCGTACCCGCGGCGGCGGAAATTGCACAGCGACTCCGCGTCCTGAAGACAGGCGGATATGTCCGGGTACGCCTCGTCCTCCAACCTCAGGTAGATCGGGCCCAGGAGCCGCCCCGCCATCAGCGGGACAAGGTACTCCTGATCGCACACGTCCGTTGGTCCGCCGCCCAGAAAGTCGACGTCAAAGATGATGTTCTCGTATTCCATACTGGAGCCCGGGATCTCAAAGAGCGC
>CANQHN010000040.1 GCA_947623745.1 uncultured Oscillospiraceae bacterium | reverse complement strand
CCTGCGGGATCTCAAACGGTATCTCGTCTTCGATGCATTTCACTCTGCCGTCTTGAAACTTCTCATAATGCAAATTACAAACACAAGCCCATCAAATCACATTGTCAATTATGCCGTTACCCACTACACAGATATTATTTAACTTACCCCCACAGCACCATCCTATGAATCGACGAGGTATATAATTGCGTACTCTATTTGTATTTCGGTACAGTGTTTCCAAAGAGAGGGCGCACCGAGGCCGCTCAAAGCGCCGCCAGTTTTTCTTCAACTCCTCCTCACGTAGTTCCCACCCGCCCTGCCTGGACCAAAAGCTCCTATGCTTGGGCGATGTTGTTCCGGAAGACTGCCAAGCGCCGTACAAGGTTGGAATGGTCATGGCCCATTCTGATTTGTACGGTGCTTTTCGTTTGTCCAATGCCTTGTATTAGAGAGACAAAACTGCAAACCCGACGCACAAAGCCGGATAATCCGACGTACCACGTTCTGTTAAGAGAAGCGGATCTGAGTTATGATCTTAATTACAGAGAGAAAACACCGCCTGTTGGCCGTCATAGGGTAGCCGTACAAGGGGCAGAGAAAAGATGATGTAAGCCAAGTCAGCCCTGCACAGCAAACAAACATCAATCAGCAGAAAACGTCCAATGCACCTTGACAACTGAATACCCGCCGCCGGAGAGGATACGCACCAAGGAGAAGTACGCGGGGACGGTCGCCTGCCAACGACCAGAGCGTGCCTTCGTCGTCGCAAAGTCCGCTCAACTACGTTTCCGCCTGCCGGCGAAAACTACGTTCGCTTCCTTGCTCCTCCTCTCCCCACAAAGCCGGAACCGGCTTTGCGGGGACCCCAAAACGTGTGAGTGAGACTCTCACACAGGAACGGGTACGGCGCGCGGCCTGCACAAACTAAAAATACGCAAGGAGTTTTTGTTATCACAGGAACAACTTGCTGAAGAAAACTGCAAACCCGACGTGCCACGTCGGAAAATTCGAGGAAAACCCGACGTACCACGTCCTGTTAAGAGGAGCGGATCTGAGTTATGATTTTATCACAGAGAGAAACTACCGCCTGTTGACTATCATAAGGTGTCCGCACAAAGGGCAGAAGAAAGAATGATGTGAGCCAAGTCAGCCCTGCGTAGCAAACAAACATCAATCAGCAGAAAACGACCAATGCACCTCGATAACTGAATACCCGCCGCCGGAGAGGGTACACACCAGGGGGAAATACGCGGGGACGGTCATCTGGCCACAACCAGAGCGTACCTATGGGTGGGACAACATGTGAGTGAGACTCTCACACAGGAACAGGTACGGCGCGCGGCCTGCACAAACTAAAATACGGAAAAAGTTTTTGCCATGGAACGAACGCGAGACCACCTTCAGACCATCGACATCAACACTCTCACCTTCACGCATCTCAGTGAGCTGTGAGGACGGCGAAAGGATGAGACGGCTGCTCCTCATCCTGTGTGACGGCAGTGACGGGAGTGACAGGAAAAATGGGACAGGGGCCTGGAGCAAATTTGCTGTCACAGCCGTCACAGCTGTCACAGACACGATAAAACAAAAGAGTCGTAGTAGCCATACTCGTCGTCCATCAACAAGAGTGAAGGAGGTATCAAACCATGATAGAGTCAACCTACAAAAGCTATGACGACCTGCCGCTGTTCCTCAACGCAGCAACAGTGGCGAAGGTCCTGGGCGTATCACCGTCCAGTGGCTATGAGCTGCTCCACCAGGAGGACTTTCCCTCTCTGCGTGTCGGGAATCGCATCGTAGTTCCCAAGGACCAGTTTATTCAATGGGTCCAGCAAAACACGGAGAGGGGGAATGCTCCATGAGACAGCACACTCTGCTCTCCGCCCAGATGCGGAGAGACCCCAAGCGTTACCGGTTCATCTTGCCCAACGCAGTGTGGGAGTACGCACTCAGGCCGGCAGAGTTCGTGCTCCTGTCTACCTCTGCTGTTATCAAGACCAGGTTCTTGACCTCAACAGAATCGCCAAGGGCGTCGGCATGGCAGCCGGTACAGTGAAAAAGTATCTGGCCGCGCTGAGTGCAAAAGGTCTCGTCACTGACGAACTGCGTCCCGCCGTCGACGTTCAGTGTACCGGCGGCAGGTTCTTCACACTGCCAAAAGAGATTTTTCTGCTGAAGCTCTCACCCTCCTCCTTCGTCGTCTACGCCTACCTGCTGCTGGTAGAGGACCGCCGCACGCATAAGTGTCACTCCAGCATCCGCACTATCGCGGCGGCGGCACACCTGGCGGTGAGTACAGTGATGAGATGCGTAGGGGAACTGCTGGGCAGAGGGTTCATCTCTGTAGAGAGCAGCAGTTACTATGACAGCCGCGGCATGAAGTGGAAGGGCAACAACTGCTACACCATCCTTCCAACCAGGCCGGTGCTCGCCAAACTCTACCAGGAGCAGCTCAATCACCTGGAGCTGGACGCAGAGCGTGAACGCGTACACAAGCGGCAAGAGGAATACGATCACAGACACCCCCATGAAGCGCTGTGTGGGGCAGGAACAGATGGAACAGGCTCCTGTCCCACCGAGGCCCCCGCGCCGCGCTTGCGCGATTTACGGGGGACGAAAAGGAACGCAGGATAAAGACCTGGCGCCGCAAGCGGCCCCCGGCTGATTCACAACTGCCCGCAGTGCGGGCAGTTTGCGGGGATTCCCAGGTGACCGGAAGTGGCGTCTATTTGCAGAGAAAAAACGGCCCCTGGCGTCTTGCCCCCCGGACCCCGCCTGTGACAAGGGATTGGGCGGCGTCTTGGACCAAAATTCAGAGATTTTTGGAGGTACCATGAACAAAGGCGAAAACGATCGGCTGATTATGCGCCTCTCAATGTAATATGCTGTATTTTGGTCCTGCTTTTTCTCCACGCTCGTCTCTCAATTCTTCTGGACTTGCGCCCCCTCCTTCGATATTGTGTTGGTTGCAAAAACCCACATCACATACAAGGAGGTCACAAAATGAACCGAAGAAAAAGAGCAGCGGCACTGGCCGCAGGCCTGCTGACAGTGGGCCTGCTGGTTACTCCAACTCATGCGGCAGGACAAACGGAACTGAACGCCGCCGCAAACTATGTGCGGGACCACGGCATCATGGCCGGCGACCAAAACGGGAACCTGAATTTGAACTCCCCCATGACCCGTGCCGAACTGGCCGTGCTGCTCGTCCGGCTGCGCGGCGGCGAGGAGGAACTGCTGGCCAACGCGGACTACTTCGCCCGGGGCTGCAAGTTCAGCGACGTCCCTGAGTGGGCCAAGCTGTATGTTGGATACTGCGCCTGCTGCAATCTGCTGGCCGGGTATGACAAACTCTGCTTCGGAGCATCGGACCCGGTGACCCCCGCGGCTGCCTGCACCGCCGCTCTGCGCGCTCTCCGTATCGCGGACGGGGCCGGCTCCGTCTGGAGCTACAATACCGCCTGCGCCTATGCTGAAAGTCTGGGCTGGATAGACCGGACTACTGCCAGCGCCTCTGCCATAACCCGCGGCGATATGGCGGTGCTGCTCTACCGGGCGATAGACGGTACTCAGAACACAGGAACTGGATATCTCGCTAACGGGAAACCCATCACCGAGGAAAACGTGTTGGAACTCCTGCATGAAATCGAAACCGACTGGCCGACCGGAACCGTCTGGGGAACCCACAGCACTCCCGGCACGCACAAGAACGAAGTGCCCAGCACTGCCGCCAACCGGGTCATGAAGTGCTACCGGGTCAGCGGGACCTACGCCTGCGGCGGTTACGCCAGCATGGTCAGCTCACTGGTGTTTGGCGACGATGCCAGCCCCGCCCGTCAGGTGACAGACCTGTCCCAGATCCGGCCCGGGGACATCCTGTTCCTCATCCGAAATGACAATGGCAACCTCTGGCACGTCATGGTAGCGCTGGAATCGCCCAACGAGATGAATGCCTTCCACTGCACCGACGGCAACAACGGCGGGCAGGTCTACTGGCCGGAGCCGGACAGTCCCTACAGTCGGGAGAACCTGGATTGCTTCGGAACCGAGGGTAAGACCTACCGCATTGAGGCGTGGACCAGATACCCCAAGGCTGTTCCATACACCGGTCAGAGCGTGAACGCCTGGGGTATCCCGGCACCTTGATGCAATCTACGTAAGAGGGCCGCACTCTGTGCGGCCCTTCCGCTTTCGTATTTCGGTACAGTGTTTACAATGAGAAACGGCAAAAATCTATCTGTAATATGATTCTCAAAAAACCGCGAAGTTATCAGTTTGTCCACCTTTGCTCAGCAGTCTTGTGGTATTGTGTGTCGCTGACAAGGAGGGATACACCATGCACGACTACATGAAAGCGATGAAGCGGCAGTTCTGTCCAGAGACGGAAAGCCGGCACAGGTCCGAGGCGGAGCGCCTCCATCATCTGCTCAGCCAGCGGCTGATCATGCGGGACCGCCGGCTGCTCCTCCACCTGGTGGACGAACATGGAATGTTGCTGGAGGAGGAAGCCCTAGCGGCCTTCACCGCCGGATTCAAACTGGCCGTGGGGCTGGCAAAAGAACTGAGTTTGGAGGAGTCGTACTCCTTCGACAGCGAGGAGGAACACCGGGCCGTCGCGGCCTGTGCCGCATCAAAAACTGCGCCGCATAAAACAATAGAAGCCCCTCAGCAAGGGCAAAGGAGGTGAACAAATCATGGCAAAACGCAGAGCAAACGGCGAGGGCAGCATCCGAAAGCGGAAGGACGGCCGCTGGGAGGGCCGCTATACGGCGGGGCGCGACGCCGAAACCGGGAAAACCGTCTATAAAAATGTCCTCGGGAAAACCCAGGCTGAGGTAAAGGAGAAGCTCAAAAAGGCAATCCGCGAGAACGGGCAGGTCGATGTTGTCAAAGCGGAGCAGTACACCGTCGGCCAGTGGATGGACGTCTGGTTTGAAAACTACGCAAAAATCAAAGTGCGTCCATCCTCCCACCAGACCTACCGCGGCTACATTGACAACCACATCAAGCCGAACATCGGTACCCTCCCACTGAAAAAGCTGACCTCTCTGGAGCTGCAAAGGTTTTACAAAAAGCTGCTGACCAGTGGAAGGGTGGACCGCATCGAGGCTCAAAAACAGCCCAAGGGACTCAGCCCGAAAACGGTCCGCAACATCAATCAGGTCATATCCTCGGCCATGGAGCTGGCGAAGGAACAGCGGTTAATTCTGACAAACCCCACTGACAGCTGTGCCCTGCCCAGGCTGGAGCACCGGGAGATGCACACTCTCCCGGCCGAGCAGCTGGCGTCCTTCTTCCGGGAGGCCAGGGAGAGCGGCGTGTTCGAGATGTACTACATTGAGCTGGCCACTGGACTGCGGCGGGGAGAGCTGCTGGGCCTCAAGTGGGGCGATATCGACCTGGCGCAGGGCACCATCCGCGTCCAGCGACAGGTGGCCCGCATCAACGGTGAGGTTGTGGAGGCCCCGCTGAAAACGAAAAATTCCTACCGTACCGTGTCCATCGGACCGGATGCGGCGGGAATTTTGCGGGATTTGCAGGCGAAGGGCAAAAGTGAGTATGTGTTTCCCTCTCCCAGCGGCGGCCCCATCTCCCCGGACAGCGTGCTCCACATGCTGCATCGGGTTCTGAAACGGGCTGGACTGCCAAAGGTCAGGTTTCATGACCTCCGGCATACCTTCGCAACACTGGCGCTGCAAAACGGGGTGGATATCAAGACGGTTTCCGGGATGCTGGGCCATTACAGCGCCGGATTCACCCTGGACACCTACGCCCATGTTACCACGGCGGCGCAGAAAGCGGCGGCGGGGACGATGGGAAATGTCCTCTCCGGCGCTCTCCAGCACTGAACAGACATTTCCCCGTATGGGTCACGGCTTGGGTCAGCGGGAAAGGCAAAAAATCAACTCCGCGAAAAAGTTCGGAAAAACAAAAATAATCCACTGGAATCGCAGGATTCCAGTGGATTTTGGTTGCGGAGGGAGGACTTGAACCTCCGACCTCCGGGTTATGAGTTCCAATTATTGCGTTTTCTATCGTTTTGTAAAGTTTCGAAAAGCCTTGAAAACAGCGGATTTTTTCGGTTTTGGCTCTGCTATCGTTTAGTATCATAATTCAACTTTTTGTAATGGAGTTGAATTTTTGTTGAACTCAAAAACTCCCATATTGTGGTAAAACAACAGGGTCAGGGAATACTCCCCGGCCCTGTCTTTGTGCTTATGTATTGCCCTTGTTCTCTGCCTCTGTAATGGCGTCCACGGCCCTCGCAAATGCGGCGGTGTCGGCGTCGCTGTCGTAAAGCCTCGCGGCCGTCCGGGGGACAAGTCCGCCGGTAATGTCGTTCAAGGTCAAGCTGGCAAAAATCTTTTCGCGGGTGGTGGCCTCCGGGTCACCGATAATTTTACGCATTGCCCGGCTTACAAGCTGCCGATCTGTCATGCTCTGCGCCCCCTTTAGTTGTTCACGGCGGCGGCAAAGCTGTCATAATCGCCCACGTCGCCAAACGTGCGCATGGCGTCCTTTACGTCTGCCGGGTCTTGGTCTACTCGGAAAGAGTAAAAGGCGTTGGGGTCATAATTCGGGCTGTACACGCTGGCCCGCGCTGCCTGTTCCGCTCTGCTGTTGGGCTTGTCCAGCTTGCAAAGGCGGGCGGCGCTGTCGGCAAGGGTGTTAATGTGCTTTAATACGCTGTCGGTGCTTTCAGCGGCAAAGCGCATACCGTGATACTCCATCTTTTCCGCGATTTCATCCAAAACAGACAGCGCAACGGGGCAATCTTTCAAAGTTCTCCCGGCCTGCTCCAGCTCGTCGCGGCTGATTTTCTGCCGCATCTGCAAAGCGGACAAAAGGCGCAAGGCATCCTCTGTCGGGGTGTCCATGCTGCGGGTGGTCGCGCTCTCCCTCATGTACTGGACGATATTCGCAAAATGCGCCCGGTATTCGTCCTGCGTGGCCTTAATAGCGTCCAGGCGCTTGCGCTCCAGTTCTGCGGCCTCTTTGGAATAACCGTCGCTGCCCTTGTACTTTTCAAGGCCCTTCATGCCCGCATCGTATGCGGCCCAAATGTCGGTCAGCTTCTGCCGGTAGTTTTTAACTGTCTCATAATAGTGTCGTGTTCTCTCAAACATATATATTTTCCTTTCTGCGGCTCTTGCCGCTCATGTATTGTGTGGTTATTGCTCAATCAGATTGTTTATCAGGTCGGCAAGCATCCCACAATCGCCGGAATGGTTCTCAACTTTCAAAAGCGGTTCCCCCCGCCATAGACAGTCAACAGCACTCCCGGCGTCAGTGACGATCTGCCTCCCGTCTGCAAACGTGATTTTCAAACTGGGTTCGGCGTTCGCTCTGTTCCTCGCGGCTTGTATGCGCCGCCGCAATCTGTCATAGTACAATTATTCACCTTCTAACTCTTGCAGAATATCGGCTATTTCGCTCAACCGTAGGCCATATTCAAGGACAGATCGGGCGGCGCTGATACGGGCGCTGGCTGGTTGCGTTGCGTCCTCTGTGATTTCCTGGAGGACACCCAGGGCCGGGGACAAAGCCCGTTTTGCTTGCGCTGCGGCATCGTCAATCAGGCCGGACAGCTCCCGCTTATATGCGGCCACAAACTCCGCGTCCTCAAAGTACCGGCGGACAGTTCGCGGGTCAAGTCCCGCCGCCCTTGCGGCATCCTGCCTCGTTCTGCACGTCAACAGGGCCGTTAAAGCTCGTTGCTGGTTGGTGGTCATGCTCCACCTCCTTTCCGCTTTTGTCCGGTTCTGCCCTACTATAAAGGGCAAGGAAGTCCAATAATCGCATGGTTACAAGCCACGGTTGACGGTTGCGCCGGTGGAATACGGCGGGCGCTCCGTCGTGGAATTTTTCGGCATCGTGGACGGCTTGGGCCATAGCCGCGCCCAGGTCAAGGCGCTCCACCCTCTTGCACTCGATATGCACCCCTGGGAGGCCGGACAGGTCAGGGGTGTTTCCGTAACTCACTGCCTGCCCCGGCTTCACGGGGTAGCCACAACTCTGGAGGATGGCGGCAAGCTCCAATTCCCCGGCACGGCCTTTTCTCTGTGACTTTCTCCCACTCATAGGCTTTTGGCCCTTTTGTCCCTTTTGGCCCGTGGGTTCACAAATATTTTTTTGGTAGGTCTGCCGCCGGTCTGCGTATCTTCTTCCCGGACATATCCCATTTCAATCAGGGTGTGCAAGGCTGGCTCCATATCCCCGACACGCCGGAATTTTCCCTTGCAAAGCCGGTATAGTTCCCGCTTGGTGGTTTCTTCCAGTTCGCTTTCATCAAGCCTCCGCCACAAATATTTAGCATCTTCATAACTGGAATCGGCTCCCATTGCCTGATAAGCTGCCATAGCATGGGCTGAGAGAAATTCTGCTATGCTGGTAGCACCTGCCATTGTTTCAACGCTGATTGGGATTTCTGCGGGGTTTCCTTGCGCCTCTGCGGCGTGCATCAAAGCGGCAATTCTCACCATTGCGCCGGTCAGCTTGCCGCCCCAGTCGCGCATAGCCTCCCATTCATCCCCCAATTTCTTTTCTACGTAGGATTGATATTCTCGGCGAACTACATCGGCATCTGGGGATAATCTGATAACCCCTGTCCATTGGCTGGAGAGAATGCGCCGGACAAACGCCCGATAATCGGCCCGGACATTCCCAGGCATGGGCGGCGGCGATACTTCGCGGTGGCCTACTTTAGATGTACACATAGAATAGAGGAAACGTCCACAAAGCCCACGGCCCCGGAATGTGGTGTTGTTCATTAACCCTCCCAGCACTTCCGGCTGGATCGTCAATAGCATACTCAGCCTGGGGCTGGGAATGTTGTTGGGTTTTCGCCCGATACGGTCAACGACAATCGGATCACCTGCATGACCTTTCAAATACACATCAAAATTCCCGGTTTTGTCATACCGTCCACTCAAACTGTCAAATACGCCGCCCTCTGCGGAGCATACCGTCATGCTCCCGCGTTGTGCGTCCATCAGGTCAATGAGTTTTTCTGTCGTCACATCGTCGGTCAACAGGCGGAATGGGTGCTTGTCCTCAAACCCTGCAAGCTGGGCAGAGAGGTCAAGGGCCTCTTGGCGGCAAGCTTCAAAGTTCCCTTTCTTCTTTGTCGCCTGGGTCTGGGCGCTCTGCAAAGCCTTTTCCAGCAAGGCCCGCTCGGTCTGGTTTTGTGCGATTTCAACGGCTTCACGTTCTCTTTGTTCGGTTTCAAATTCATAGAGGGGTTTAGTCAAGGCGGAAATAACGGCGCTCTTGCGCTCCCCCGGCGGTGCCACGGCCACGGTATAGAGGCAAAGCGGCTCCGTCCAATCCGGGGTAATTTCTACCACCAACTTTGATTGAAACGCCGTAGACAACACGCCCAGGGAGAGAATACCGGCCATTTCTTCGGGGGTCTGCGTACTCTCTGCCAAACACTCGACAAAGCCAGACAGTGGCCCCGGTAGGCTTTCTGTGGGAAAATCCGGTAGATTGCCAGCATTGAAAGGAATCGGAATTTCCCATTCTGGAGTTTGAGTGACAAAAGGGCCAAAAGGGCCAGAAGTCCGATCTTCTGTTAAGCCGCGCTGGATTTCTGCGGCATATCGTTCAAAATCATCCGGCATCGTGCCTCTATTGCCCTCCTATCTCTGAAAATTTGCATTTGTTCCTCCAGACTACCAAACATCAAGCAATCGGCCCAAAATTCCATAGCGGGTTGCCATATCACGGCTTGGGCTTCGGTTTCGGTCATATCATCCGGGGGCTTGTCCAACAGGTGAGCAATGAGGAAACACTTGTTCAACCGTCTGATTGTTTGTTCTCTCCAGGTCTCAAACGCTGCGCGGGTATCGGCCACTTCCCGCCGCCGCTGGGCCGCTTGTTCGGCCTCCCGACGCTCTGCGGGGGTCTGTTGCCGGTTGATGGGTAAGTTCAGGGAAAAGGCCCGGTTTAACTCTCGGACAGCTCCCAGGGCATCAAGCCCGCAAAGTTCCCGGATGAAATCAATCGCAGTCCCGCCCTTGTGACAACCAAAACAATAAAACGTCCCATTCTTCCGATAAAATTTTAAGCTCGGCGTCTTTTCTCCATGCAGCGGGCAGCAAACCCATCCGTTTCTATTAGGAGTGCATCCGTATGCAATCGCCGCTTGCTCTGCCGTTACCCTCTCCCGACACTCTTTGAAGATATCGACCACTTATCCCGCCTCCAGGTCTGCCAGTTGGACAAGTGCGGCGGTTTTCTGGATTTCAAAAGCCCTTGCCCGCATAGAACGGCAAAACCGGTCAAGTTCTGCCCGCGTTTCTGCTATCCAATACCCATGCTGGCAATCGGAAACAATCGGAACACCATGCCGCCGCGCTTTCTCGATTTCCAACCTGATAGATCGGCTGCTCCCGTTTAGCACTTGTCTGAGTTCCCTCATTGTCTGAGCGTTTTTCTCGCCCTTCAAGAGAACATCCGAAACTTGAAATTGACCGTTTGCTTTGTCTGTGCTATAATAAGCACTGGAAATAGCCGCCCTGCCACAAGCCGCCGTTTCCGCCTCTGCCCGCTCCACGGTTGCCGCCGTGGGGTGGGTTTTTTGTTCGCTCATTCCACATTCCCTCCCTCCGCGTCAAGCTGTTCAAGCAGCCGCGCATAGTTTACCAAAAATTTCTTCCCGCTGTACACGCCGGGGAGTTTGCCCTGTTTCTGCATCAGCCGCAAGCAATACTCCGACAGCGGCCCTCTTTTAGCGGTTTCTCTGATGCTGGGAAATTTTGTTTTGTCCACTCTGTATCGTCCTTTCAAAAATATTTTTGTTTTGGGGCTTGCATTATCGTCCCGCTACGTTTATAATAGCATTATAGGCGTAATTTGTCACGAACATTTTAAAGTTAAATGAGATAGTGAGGAGGGCAAAAATGGCACGTCCAAAGGCAAAAATTAACCCGATATGGGGCAATAACTTGAAAGAGTTATGCGAAAAAGAGCGCGTAACGCAGAAAGAGCTTTCTGAATCAATCTACATCTCACAGCAGACTATTTCAAAAATCATCAATCACACAGCGTCATTGACAGAGGAAACGGCCCGACAAATTTCAGAGAAATACCCCGGATATAGTTTTGAGTGGTTAATGGGCTATGTAGATTATAAAAACGAATTGGAGCATTTTTCTAAGGCCCTTTCTGCGGTACAAGACGAGGGGGACGCCCTTATGTCCGGCCTTTTGACCTTTGCAAAGCTGTCCGGATTTGAAATCAAGTTTGCTTCACCCGCCCACGGCCAGGAAGATAACGCCGCTCCCGTCGAAAAATGGTTGAAGATGTTCAAGGACGGTTATGTGGTTAGCCGTGGGGAACAAAAAAGGTGTATTTCGTTGGAACAAATGAATCAGTTGCAAAATGAAATATATGATTTTGTTGAGTTCAAGTTAAATAAGCTGTTGGGGGGTAATAATCATGGCTAACATTCAGCCGCGCCGGGACAAGTCCGGCAAACTGATTTCCTATTCCATCCGCGTCCACCGGGGCCGGGGAGCTGACGGCAAGCAGCTCAAGCCCTGGACGGCGACCTTTGAGGTTCAGCCCACATGGACGGAAAAGAGCGCACGAAAAAAGGCCGAGGCTTTCGCTGCGAACTTTGAGAAAGAATGTAGAATGGGCCTCACCTCCGACAATCGACAGCGTTTTGACGAATACTGCGATTATGTGATTGGCCTCAAAGAGCAAAGAGGCGTGAAACACTCCACCATTGTCCGATACAAGGAATTGACTACACGGATTTACCCGGCAATCGGTCATATCCGGGTGAAAGACCTCCGGGCCGACCACCTCAACAGTCTTTATACTGAAATTGCCAAAAGCGGCGGGCGAAAGAACGGCACACGGGCCACGGCGAAAATAGACCTTGCCGCCGTCTGCCGGGAAAAGCATTTGAATTATACGGCAATTGCCGCCCGCTCCGGCTTGACGGCCCGGAACGTGTCACCGGCTATCAAGGGCCAGCCTGTCAACGTGAATGTGGCGCAAGCCGTCTCTAAGGCCCTGGAATTGCGATTTGAGGACGCTTTCACCGTGGGCCGGGATATGCGCCCCCTGTCCTCCAAAACGGTCATAGAGCATCACCGGCTTATTTCTACGGTGCTTGAACAAGCCGTAAAAGAGGGTATCATTCCATTCAACCCGGCCTCCCGGACTGAGCTTCCAAAAGCCGCCCGGAAAGAGGTCAACTACTTCCAGCCGGAGACAGTCGCCGCGATCCGGGACGCTCTTGAATTAGAGCCTATCAAATGGCGGACGTTGACACACATTTTCCTTATCACTGGCTGCCGCCGGGGCGAGGCGCTGGGCCTCAAATGGGATAATGTGGACTTCAAAGCCAATAAAATCCATATATGCAATTCGATTTTGTATAGTCCCGATGTTGGCATCTATGAGGACACGCCCAAAACAGAACGGTCAAACCGATATATCACCCTCCCGCAAGAAACAATGAATTTACTCCGGCAATACAAGGTATGGCAGGGCAAAGAACGGCTCCGGCTGGGGGAGTATTACGAATATCGGGGCTTTGTGTTCACGCGAGACGACGGCTCCCCCATGCACCCGGACAGCGTGACAGATTGGCTGGACAAGTTTTCCAAACGTCACGGCCTGCCGCACGTCAACGCCCACGGCTTCAGGCACACAATGGCCTCCATGCTCTACTTCAACGGCGTGGACAGCGTTTCCATCTCCCGGCGGCTGGGTCACGCTCAGGTCAGCACCACGGCGGATATTTACGCCCACGTCATAGAGGAGGCGGACAAAACAAACGCCGATATTCTCTCCAATATTTTTCTCAAAAAGGCATAAAAAAAGAGGCGAGTTGAATTATTGTTGAACTCAACCCGCCTTATGAAAAATCAATATCTCGAAAAAGTTATAAAAACAGGCCGTTTTCATCGAAAAACGGCCTGTTTCATGGTTGCGGAGGGAGGACTTGAACCTCCGACCTCCGGGTTATGAGCCCGACGAGCTACCAACTGCTCTACTCCGCGATATCTGGTGCCGGAGACCGGGGTCGAACCGGCACGGGATCACTCCCACGGGATTTTAAGTCCCGGGCGTCTGCCAATTCCGCCACTCCGGCACATGGACCCGGCTCTCCTTGAAAGCCTATTCAGTTTATCACACTTGCGAGGCGGTGTCAAGAGAAAAAATCCGCCTCTTTCACCCCGGTTCAGACCTTCTCCAAATCCGGGTCCAGGCGCGCGGCGCCCTCCTCCAGCCAGGCGGCCAGCTCCCGCAGGCCCTCCTCGCTGATGGGAAAGCTGGCCGTGGAGTCGATCTGAGAGCGCTCCCGGCACAGGGGCCCCAGCCACAGCTGGGCGTTGAGCCGCCCGTCCTCCGGCGCGATGTAGAACCGGGCCCGGCCCCGCTCGCCGGTCCACTTATTGCCGTGCTCCCAGTGGGAGAGGGTGGGGATAAAGATTGCTGTCTCCATGCGGAGCCCTCCTGTCGGCCGCCTCAGGGCGGGAGCTGTCCTTGCCGCGGGCCCGGCGCGGCGGGGCAACACGGCCTGAAATCAAGGCGTACTGGTCATTATAGCCCAGCGGGGCGGGAAAAGCAAGCCCAGGCGGTGGGCGTCATAGCGCGCCGGCGGGCAATATGAAGTTCTTGCCCCCGGACATTGTGCGTGCCATAATATGAAATGTGGGGATTCCTGACATTTTTCTGCCGGAATCGCCACAAAAACTCATATAGGGAGGGAAAGCTATGGACGATCGGTTTTTTGTGATCCAGCAGGTCTTGTGGGAAATCAACATTCCACCCAACTACTTGGGCTCCTACTACCTGGCGTATGCCGAGCTGTTGGTACTGGAGAACCAGAGCCGTCTGACCCTGGTGACCAAGTGGCTCTATCCAGAGGTGGCTTTCCACTACCAGACGACCTGGAAGGCGGTGGAGCGGAACATCCGCACCGCCATCTCCATCTGCTGGGGGCAGGACGCCGGGGAGCACCTCCGGCAGCTGACCGGCAGGGACATCCCCCACAAGCCCTCGCCCACCCAGATGCTCCAGCTGCTGGCCCGGTACCTGCTGAACCAGCCGGAGGAATTCTGGCAGACCAAACCCGCAGTGTATCTCCAGGGAAAACCGGCCGTCCGCTCCTGACGCGGACGGCCGGTCCTTTTCATTCCGTCCGGCGCAGCACATCCTGGGTGATCAGGATGAACCGCTCGGCAAAGTGGGACAGGTAGTGCTCCCGGCGGTATCCCACCACCAGCTTGCTGACGGTGGAGGGGTCGGTGAGAGGGAACAGGTCCAGGTCGCCGCCGGACGCCTGCACTCCGGGGAGCTGGATGGTGCGCAGGAACAGCTCGGGGCACACCACGATCCCCATCTCCGCTTTGGCCATGGCCAGCGTGGTGACGGTGTTCTCCGTCTCCAGGGCGATCTTGGGCTTGAAGAAATTGCGGCTGAAATACTGGTCCACGATGCCCCGCACCCGGTTGCCCCGCTTGAGCAGCACGAAGGGCAGCTGGCGGAAGGCGGTGATGTCCACCCCGTGGGCGTACTGCAAACGCATCTCGTTGGCCCGCGCCCCGAAGAGCTGGTCGGTGAACCGGCGGGGCACCACCAGTACCAGCCGGTCCTCCGTCAGGGGGACCACCTCCACCCCCTCCATCAAAATGGGCTGGAAGCAGATGATCAGGTCCACCCGGCCGTGGGACAGCTCGGTCTCCAGCTCGGCGGAGTTGCCCTCGAACAGGGAGAACTCCACCATGGGGAACTCCTCCTGGAACCGGGGCAGCACGTCGGGCAGCAGGGCCAGGCCGCAGGTGTAGGAGATGCCCACCCGGAGCACCCCCATATAGTGGCGGTTGATGTCCCCCACCTTGGACAGATACTGGCTGTGCAGGTCCAGGATCTGGGTGGCGGTCTCCACCAGCAGGTTCCCGGCGTAGGTGAGGGAGAGCTTGGGGGAGCGGGTGAACAGCTTGACCTCCAGCTCCCGCTCCAGGTTGCTGATGTGGTTGCTCAGAGACTGCTGAGAGATATACAGCCGCTCCGCGGCCCGGGTGATGTTCAGCTCCTCGGCTACCATGAGGAAGTATTTCAGGTGGGTGAAATTCATACGGCCGCCCCCCATTTCCCGCCGCAGGCAGCCGCGGCGGAAGCTTTACTTTGCGGTTATGATACCATGAGCGCGCAGCGCGAGTGGTATCATGTGCCAGGTTTTGCGGTTCCGCCCGAAGGGCGGGAGCAAAACGGCATGAAATCGAGTATAATAGCCGCTTCGCGGTTATGATACCATGAGCGCACAGCGCGAATGGTATCATGTGCCATATTTTTCGGTTGCCGCCAAAGGCGGCGAGAAAAATGGCTGAAATCTAAAGTATAATAGCCGCTCTGCGGCTATTATACCACAGCCAAACGGTTGTGGCAACCCTCACAAAAAATATGATATCTCAACCGGGGGATTTATGGCATAATAGGGAAAGAGAATGCCGAAATCGGGACAAAGCGTCTTGACGCGCCCTGTCCGATGCGGTAAACTGTGGAGGAAGGGAACCACTTTGCCCCCCACAACCACAGGGAAAAGAAGAAAGGAAGATCTGCCATGAAATGTTTGATCATCGACGTCGTCCACTCCGCCATCGCCGAGGAGCTGGGTAAGTACATGCAGGTAGATACCCACATGCTGCCCACTTCCGAGGAGCTGGCCAAGCTCATCCCCGGCTACGACGTGCTCATCATGCGCGTCGATCCCAAGATCACCAAGGCCGTCATCGACGCCGCCGACGTGCTGAAGGTCATCGGCGTGTGTTCCGTGGGCCTGAACCACGTGGACCTCGACGCCGCCAAGGCCAAGGGCATCCAGGTATTCAACGCCCCCGGCATGAACGCCAACGCCGTGGCCGAGCTGACCATCTCCAAGATGCTGGATGTCTCCCGCCACACCATCCCCGCCAACGCCGACGTGAAGGTGAACAAGAACTGGGACAAGTATAAATTCGTGGGCCGCGAGCTGCGGGGCAAGACCCTGGGCATCCTGGGCTTCGGCCGCATCGGCCAGCGGGTGGGCGAGCTGGCCCGCGCCTTCAAGATGGACGTGGTGGCCTACGACCCCTACCTCCCCGCCGAGGTGTTTGAGCAGCAGCACGCCAAGAGCCTGTCCATCGACGAGCTGCTCAAGGTATCCGACTTCGTCACCATCCACATGCCCCTGACCCCCGAGACCAAGGACCTGTTCAACGCCAAGTCCATCGCCGAGATGAAGGACGACGCGGTGGTGCTGAACATGGCCCGGGGCGGCATCGTCAACGAGAAGGACATGTACGAGGCCCTGAAGGCCGGCACCATCGGCGGCTACGCCTCCGACGTGATGGAGAACGAGCTGGGCGGTCTGACCGAGGGCGCCGGGTTCGACTCCCCCCTGTTCGAGTGCGACAACTTCATCATCACCCCCCACCTGGGCGCGCAGACCGTAGACGCCTCCTATGACATCGGCCAGATGATCATCGGCAAGGTGAAGGCCGCTCTGAACCTCGCCTGATTTCATACGCTTCTAAACAGCCTTCCGGCATCAAAGATGCCGGAAGGCTGTTTTTTTATGGAATCTTAAGGGAATCCTAATCTTCTCTTCCGCGCTTTTTCAGAACTGTATGATATCTTCTAGTGCAGTTTCGGGCGGACGCCCGGGGAAAGGAAGAGGAGTCAATGTCAGAGATACTGAAAATCGCCGGCCTGTGCAAAACCTACGGCAGGCGGGAGGCCGTCACAAAAGCGCTGGACGGGGTGGACCTGTCCCTGGAGGCGGGGGAGTTCGTGGGGGTGATGGGCCCCTCCGGCTCGGGCAAGACCACCCTGCTCAACTGCGTGGCCACCATCGACCGGCCCACCGCCGGCTCCATCACCATCGACGGGAAGGAGCTCACCGGCCTGCGGGGGAAGGAGCTGGCCCGGTTCCGCCGGGAGCGGCTGGGGTTCATCTTCCAGGACTGCAACCTGCTGGACACCCTCACCGCCTTTGAGAACATCGCCCTGGCCCTGTCCATCATCCGGGCCCCGGCGGGGGAGATCGGCCGCCGTGTGCGGGAGACGGCGGAGCTGCTGGGGATTTCCGACTGCCTGGACAAGTACCCCTACCAGATGTCCGGCGGCCAGCAGCAGCGGTGCGCCGCCGCCCGGGCCATCGTCACCCGGCCCGCCCTGGTGCTGGCTGACGAGCCCACCGGCGCCCTGGACTCCCGGTCGGCGCGGATGCTGCTGGAGCGGCTGGAGGCCCTGAACCGGGACATGGGGGCCACCATCCTCATGGTCACCCACGACGCCTTCACCGCCAGTTGCTGCCGGCGGGTGGTGTTCCTGCGGGACGGCCGGCTGTTCCTGGAGCTGCGGCGGGAGGGACAGGACCGCCGGGCCTTTTTCCAGAAGATCATCCGGGTGGTGTCCGAGCTGGGAGGTGAGCTGGACGATGTCCTTTAAACTGGCGCTGCGCAACGTGCGCCGGTCCTTCCGGGACTACGGCGTGTACCTGCTCACCCTCACCTTCGGGGTGTGCCTGTTCTATACCTTCAACTCCCTGGACGGCCAGGGGGCCATGGTCTACCTGAACCAGACCCAGAGCACCCTCACCGGGGCCATCATGGCCCTCATCAATGTCTTTTCCGTGGTGGTGGCGGTGGTGCTGGGCTGCCTCATCCTGTACGCCAACCGCTTCCTGCTCCGCCGCCGGAAACGGGAGCTGGGCACCTACCTGCTGCTGGGCCTGGACCAGGGCCAGGTGGCCCGCATCCTCTTCCTGGAGACGGGGGCCATCGGCCTGCTCTCCCTGGCCGCCGGGCTGGGGCTGGGGGTGCTGGCCTCCTTCGGTATGTCGGAGCTGACCCTGTCCATGTTCTCCCTGCGCCTGGACGAGTTCGCCCTGACCTTCTCTGTCCGGGCGGCGATCCAGACGTCGGTCTATTTCGGCGTGATCTTCCTCATCGTCATGCTGTTCAGCGGTCTCCAGGTCTCCCGTGCCAGGCTCATCGACCTGATCCAGGGGGAGCGGAAAAATGAGGTGCTCCACAATCGGCCCCTGGGCTGGGCGGTGGCCCAGTTCGTGCTGGGCGTGCTGTGCCTGCTGGCGGCCTACGGCATCCTGCTCTGGTTCGGCATGGCCGTCGCCGTGGCGGTGCTGCCCATCTGTGTGCCTATGCTGTCCCTGGGAACCCTGGGCACCCTGCTGATCTTCAAGTCCCTGTCCGGCTTCGTGCTGCGGCTGGTCCAGAGCCGCCCGGGGCTGTACTTCAAAAACCTCAACGTCTTTACCCTGCGCCAGTGGATCAGCAGGGTCCACACCACCTACCTGGCCCAGACGGTGATCTGCATCCTGCTCCTGCTGGCCATCGGCATCACCGCCTGCTCGGTGGGCATGAACTCGGTGCTGGAGGAGGCCACCAACACCGCCGCCCCCTTCGACGTCACCGTCCAGAACCGGGCCGCCGACGAGCGGGGGCCCTTGGACTTCGGTGCGCTCCTCTGGGAGAAGGGGTTCGACCCCGACGCGCGGCTGGCCTGGAGCCGGGACGTGCTCATCTATTACAGCGACGAGGCCATCACCGGGATCCGCCAGGGGGAGGTGAGCGGCGTGTTCGCCCTGTCCGACTACAACGCCCTGCTGGAGCGGCAGGGGCTTCCCCCTTACACCGGCCCCCTCCCCTATATCGCCGGGAATCGCGGGGAAAAGCTGGTCACCGGCGGCCTGGGGCTCTATTACGGCGTGGTGTCCGACGAGCAGGCGGCGCAGCTCCAGGTCCGCCGCCAGATCTGGTGCGCCGACTTCGCCGGAGACGGGGAGGAGAGCGACGCCATACTCTGGTCCATCATAGAGGATCAGGACTCGGAGTGGGGTTACAGCCTGACCTATGCCTCCCGGCTCGTCATCTACCAGGAGATCATGGGCAACAAGCTGCTGGTGCTGTACCTGGGCCTGTACCTGGGCTTCACCTTCCTGCTGGCCGCGGCGGCGGTGCTGGCCCTCCAGCAGCTGAGCCAGGCCGCCGACAACGCTGGGCGGTACGCCGTCCTCCGCCGTCTGGGGGCGGAGGAGGGGATGGTGGCCCGCTCCGCCACCCAGCAGGTGGCCCTGGCCTTCCTGCTCCCCTTGGCCCTAGCCCTGGTCCACTCCGCAGTGGGCATGAAGGCCGCCAACGATATCATCGCCATGGCGGGAAGGGTGGACACCGTCCACAGCTCCGCCGTCACCGCCCTGGTGCTGCTGGCGGTGTACGGGGGCTACTTCCTGGCCACCTCCCTGGCCTGCCGGCGGCTGGCCAGAGGGCAGTAAAAAACTCCGCGCGCCTAGGGCGCGCGGAGCTCTTATCCGATCATCAGCAGGCCCGGGGCAAACACCCCCACGGCCCAGGCCGCCGACGCCAGCACCGCCCCCAGGGCGGCCCACAGCAGCCGGGACCCCGCCCCCCAGCGCCCCCGGGGGGACCGGGCGCCCTTGAGGTAGCTGTCCGCCGCCTGCCGGGCCTGGCGGATGACCTGGTCGGCGGTGACCCCCTCCCGGTTGACGGCCTCATCCTTCACGATGAAAATGGCCTCCTCAAACAGCTTGGGGTCGGGGGACTTGACCAGGATGACCTGCCGGGTGATCCCTTTGACCAATCGCTCCACATCCTTTCCAAGGAACGCCTGCGCTCCCAGTATTTACCCTAGTCTGCCCGCTTTTCCCGGGGTATATTCCGCCCCGCGGGGCGCGTAAACTGTGCGGGGGACGGAGGGGACAGACGGATGGATGTGAAAGAGGACCCCTGGGCGCGCCTGCCGGGCCTGGCGGCGGTGTTCGCGGTGAACTTGGCCGTGATCCTGCTGGCTCAGTGCGGCCCGTGGGCCTAAAAAAGCTCCTCTTCCCGGTGGGAAGGGGAGCCCAGCTTGTTAAAAAGGCCTCGCAGAGTTCGCGCCCGCAGGCGCGAATCCAGTGTGATCCATTTTTCCCGGCGGCGTGTACGTCGGGAAAAATTCCTCTCGGCCCGCAAACGTGCGAGTTGTCCGCCCTTGGCGGGCAACGAGTGCGATGCAGCGGGCCGCAGCCCTTTGTCAAAAAGGCCCTTGGCCTTTTTTGACAGTCCAGCGCCCCTTCCCACCGGGAAGGGGCGCTGGACTGTTGTTAATCGGTCATATAGGGCAGCAGGGCGATCTGACGGGCGCGCTTGATGGCCTCGGTCAGCTGGCGCTGATGCATGGCGCAGGTGCCGGTGGTGCGGCGGGGCAGGATCTTGGCCCGCTCGGAGATGAACCGGCGCAGCTTGGCGGCGTCCTTGTAGTCGATCTGCTCCACCTTGTCCACGCAGAAGGTACACACCTTGCGGCGCTTGCGGCCGCGGGGCGCTCTGTTATCATGTTCCATAGCCATGGGAAAAAACCTCCTTTTTACGACCAGATACGGTCAAAGTATACACGGCGGAGCGGTCAGAAGGGCAGCTCGCCGTCGTCGTCAGTGAGCTCGGCAAACTGGTCCTCCCCGCTGGGGGCGCCATAGCCGGAGGGGGCGGCGGGGGCGGAGTAGCCGCCGGAGCCGCCGGTGGGAGCGGCGTTGTAGCCGCCGGAGTAGGAGCTGTTGCCGCCGTAGGAGGTGTTGTCGCCGCCCTCCCGGCGGGTGTCGCCGAAGTAGACGCTGTCGGCCACCACCTCGGCGCTGGTGCGGCGGTTGCCCTCCTTATCGGTCCAGTCCCGCATCTGCAGACGGCCCTCCACCACGGCCATGCGGCCCCTGGTGAAGTAGCGGCTGACAAACTCGGCGGTCTGGCGCCAGGCCACCACGTCGATCCAGTCGGTACCGCGCTCGCCGGTGGACTTGTCCCGGAAGTCCCGGTCCACCGCCAGGCGGAAGGACGCCACGGGGACGCCGGCCTGGGTGTGGCGCAGCTCGGGGTCACGGGCCAGGCGGCCCATGATGATGATTCGGTTGAGCATAGCTGCCTCCCTTACTCGTCCTTGCAGACGATGATGGAACGCATCACCTTGTCGGAGATTCGGAAGATACGGTCCAGCTCGGCGGGGACGGCGGGGGCGGCGGTAAAGGTCATGAGCACGTAGTAGCCCTCGTTCAGGTCCTCGATGGGATAGGCCAGGCGGCGCTTGCCCCACTCGTTGATCTCGGTGACGGTGCCGTCAGCCTCGACCACGCTCTTGAAGCGGGCCACCTGGGCGGCGATCTCCTCCTCACCCAGGTCGGGGTTGAGGATGTAGACAGCCTCGTAGTTCGCGTTGATTTTTGCCATTTTCTTGCACCTCCTTATGGTCTTGTGGCCCCCGGACATGGCCGGGAGCAAGGATATGCCCGTCCTGACAAGAAGACAGGCTTAATCATTATACAAAATTTTTCCCGATTGTCAAGGGCAAACCGGGAATTTTTGCGGAGAAATCTTCCTTTTTCATATCTTCCCGCCCCTGCGCGCATACTAGCGAGGAGGTGATCGGATGAGTTCCATTTGGACAGAGACGGCGCGGCTGCCCCGGTTCCCCGCGCTGGAGGGGGACGTATCCGCCGACGTGCTGATCGTGGGCGGCGGCATCGCCGGGTTGCTGTGCGCCTGGAAGCTACGGCAGGCCGGGGCGGACTGCATCCTGGTGGAGGCCAGGCAGATCTGCTCCGGCGTGACCGGGAACACCACCGCCAAGGTCACCGCCCAGCACGGGCTGACCTTCCACAAGCTGGTGCGCCGGTTCGGCCCGGAGCGCGCCGGGCTCTGGCTGCGGGCCAACCTGGCGGCGGTGGAGGAGTACCGCGCCCTGTGCCGGGAGATAGACTGCGATTTCCGGGACGGGGACAGCTTCGTCTACTGCCTGGACAGCCGGGCCAGGCTCAAACAGGAGCTGGCCGCCCTTCAAAAGCTGGGCTTCGCCGCCGTCCTGGAGGACGTCCCGCCCCTCCCGTTCCCCACGGCCGGGGCGGTGGGGTTCCCCCGCCAGGGCCAGTTCCACCCGCTGAAATTTTTGGGGGCCGTCGCCCGGGACCTGCCCATCTATGAGAACACCAAGGTGCTGGAGCTGATGCCCGGTGGAGCGGTGACCGACCGGGGGACCGTCCGGGCCGGCCGCACCGTCGTCGCCACCCACTTCCCCATCCTGAACAAGCACGGGGGCTACTCCCTCAAGCTCTACCAGTCCCGCTCCTACGTGCTGGCCCTGTCCGGCATCCAGGACGAGGTGGGGATGTATGTGGACCAGGCGGACGGGGGCCTGTCCTTCCGAAACGCCGGGGACTATCTCCTGCTGGGGGGCGGCGGCCACCGCACCGGCAGGCCCGGCGGCGGCTGGCGGGAGCTGGAGGACGTGTGCCGGAAGTACTACCCCCAGGCCAAGATCGCCGGGCGCTGGGCGGCTCAGGACTGCATGACCCTGGACGGCCTGCCCTACGTGGGCCGGTACGCCCGGGGGACGAAGGGGCTGTATGTGGCCACCGGATTCAACAAGTGGGGGATGACCTCCGCTCTCGTGGCCGCCGATCTGCTGACCAGCCTGCTCCAGGGGCGGGACGACCCTCTGGCCCCGGTGCTCTCCCCCTCCCGCATGGCCCTGCGGCCCCAGCTGGCCAAAAACGCGGCGGAGGCGGCGGTGAGCCTGCTCACCCCCACCGCCCCCCGCTGCCCCCACATGGGCTGCGCGCTGAAGTACAACCGGCAGGAGCGCTCCTGGGACTGCCCCTGCCACGGCTCCCGCTTCCGGGAGGACGGCGCCCTCCTGGATAACCCCGCCACCGACGACAAGCGGGGGCTATAAGCAGACTCGGAGGGGGCCCGCCAAGGCGGGCCCCCTCCGGCTCTTTCACTTAATGCTTTATTTTGAAGGCGAACATCAGCCCCGCCGCCAGGACCAGCGCCGACAGCCCCACCAGGAGCAAGGCCTCGGGGTCCACTCCGGCCGTCTCTCCGGCCGGGGCGGCGGCCATCCAGTCCCGGTCCGGGCGCAGCCCCTGCTGGCCGTCCGGCATCTCCTGCCTGTCCCCCCGGCCCGGCATCTGGGGCTGCCCGGAGAGGCCGCCCTCCTCCGGGAACTGGCCCGCCGGCGCATCGGGCATCTCCCGGCCCTCCTGTCCCGGCAGGCCGGCGGCGTCTGTCCGCCCGGCGAAATCCGGGGCCATGCCGCCCATCATCCGCCCCCGGCCGCCGAACATCCCGCCCATGCCGGACGCGGCGGAATTGTCGATGGTCACCTCCGTCTCGGTCCCCCCGACGGCGAGGGTGCAGGTGTCGCCCACCGCCAGCCCCGGGGCGCTGAGGACCAGACTGGTGAAGGAGCAGGGGATCTCCGCCGACAGCAGGACGCCCCCGGCGCTGTCCCGGAGCTCCACCGCCGTCCCCGCCCCGCCGGAGACGGTCTGCATGAGAAAGCCCTGGGTGGAGGAGCTGTCAAAGCCCTCGGCCATGGCGCTGCCCCCGGCGGCCACCACGGTCCCGCCGGTGATCTGGCACACGCCGCCGCTCTCGGTGCCCGCGTCCAGGGCGCAGTTGCCGCCGGAGCCGTTGACGCTGAGGAAGGTGCTCCCGCCGGAGATGAAGATGCTCCCGTTGGAGTCCAGCCCGTCGGCGTCCCGGCCGGCGTCGTTGACCACGCGCACCTCCCCGCCGGTGATGCGGATGACTGCCTCCCCGCCGCCGCTGGCGTTGATACCGTCGTCGGTGGGCGCGATCTCCAGCCTTCCCCCGGCCACCGTCACGTCAACGGCCTCCACCCCCTCGCAGCAGGCGGGGATGGAGAGGGTGCCGGACTCCATATAGAAATGCCCCGTCCCCTCGTCGTTGGACACGGTGACCCCGTCGTCCCCGGCGGTGACGGTCAGGTCCATGCCGCACAGGCGGGCGCTGTCGTTGGCGTGGATGCCGTCCTGGGCGGCGTCGATGGTCACGGTTCCGCCGGTGATGGCGAAGTCGTCGTTGCAGACGATGCCGTGCCTGTACTCCGCCGTCACGGCGAGGGAGCCGCCGCCGTTGATGGTCAAATCGTCCCGGGAGTAGATGGTCCCGTCGATGTTGGCGTCCACGGCCTCCTGGCTGTACTCCGCCCCGCTGGACAGGGCGTTTTCACTGCCCTCCGCCAGAGTGATGAACACCTTCTCCGCCTGCTCCACCAGCAGGGCGGCACCGTCCTCGTTGTGGATGTCCGCGCCGTCCAGCAGCAGCCAGACCTTGCCGCCGCTGTCGGTGTCAATGACCACGCCGCCGGTGAGCTCCCCGGAGAGAATATACCGCCCGGCGCGGGCGATGCAGACGCTGCCGCCGGCGAAGTAGGCCCCGCCGCCGTCGATGTCCGCCCCGTCCCCGGTGAGGGTGATGCGGGCGGCGCTGGAGGCATCCCAGCTCCCGTCCAGATCGTTGGCGGTAAACTGCCCGTCCCCGTCGTCGCCGTCCGGGACGGCCTCAATACCCAGCGCCCTGCCGTTCATAAAAAGAATGGTGACGATCAGCGCCAGGAGGACGGCGGCGGCGCAGATCTTGTCGATGTGTCTGCCGGTAGACATCTTCTCACCTCACCCCATATAGTCGCCGTTGTAGCTCACCAGCACGGCGCTGCTCACGCCGGGCAGTTGGGCCAGAGCGTTGACGAACCCGGTGTCGCCGTCCTTCAGCCGCACGTCCAGGTTCAGCTCCACCAGGCCCCGCTGCACCGTCTTGCTCTTGACGGCGCAGCGCAGCGTCGCTTTCTCCAGATACGCCCGGGCCGCGGTCTCGCTCTCCTGGCCGTCGCACTGGAGCACCACGATGTAGGGGTCGCAGTGGGATTTCCGGTTGACGAACACCAGCAGGACCACCCCGATGATCACGCTGCCGATCACCGCCAGGGGGATCAGCCCGGCGGCCAGCACGATGCCCGCGGCGATGGCCCAGAACAGGAAGGCGATGTCCAGCGGCTCCTTGATGGCGGTGCGGAACCGGACGATGGACAGGGCGCCCACCATGCCCAGGGACAGCACCACATT
>CANQHN010000039.1 GCA_947623745.1 uncultured Oscillospiraceae bacterium | reverse complement strand
CTCCGCCAGCCCGGCCTTGATGTGGGCGATCGCCTCGTCAGGGGCCAGCTTCACCTGCTCGCCGGTGCGCAGGTCCTTCACGGCGGCCACGCCCTCTTTGATCTCGTCCTCCCCCAGGAACACGGCGTAGGGGATGGCCAGCTTGTCGGCGTAGGAGAGCTTCTGCTTGAACTTCTTCTGCTCGGCGTGGATCTGGGTGCGGATACCGGCGGCCCGCAGCTGGGTGGCCAGGGCGATGGCGGGGGACAGGTCCCCGGTCATGGGCAGGATGAGGGCGTCGGCCGGGGCGGTGTTGAGGGCGTCGTTCAGGTAGCCCTGGTCCTCCAGCACGAAGAACAGCCGGGTCAGGCCGATGGAGATACCCACTCCAGGGAGTTGTTTATCGGTATAATATTCCGCTAAGTTATCATACCGGCCGCCGGAACAGATGGAACCGATCTCCGGGTGGTCCAGCATAGTGGTCTCATACACCGTCCCGGTGTAGTAATCCAGCCCCCGGGCGATGGTCAGGTCCACGGCGAAGTGGTCCTCGGGGACGCCGAAGGCGGACAGGTACTTCACCACGGTGGACAGCTCGTCCAGGCCCAGATCGAACAGCTCGTTCCGGCCCTGGTAACCCTCCAGGGCGGCAAGGACTTCCCCATTACAGCCCTTGATACCGATGAAGTCCAGGATCTCCGCCGCCTGGTTCCCGCTCAGGCCGATCTCCTCGCCGGTGAGCAGGGCGGCCACCTTCTCCGGGCCGATCTTGTCCAGCTTGTCCACGGTGCGCATGATGTCCCCGGACTTCTCGGTGAGGCCCAGCATGGCGTAGAAGCCGTTGAGGATCTTCCGGTTGTTCACCCGGATCTGGAACCGGCGCAGGCCCAGGGCGGTGAAGGCCTGGTAGATGATGGCGGGGATCTCCGCCTCGTTGGAGATGTCCAGCTTCCCGTCGCCGATGACGTCGATGTCCGCCTGATAGAACTCCCGGAACCGGCCCCGCTGGGCCCGCTCCCCCCGGTAGACCTTGCCGATCTGGAACCGGCGGAAGGGAAAGGTGAGCTGGCCGTAGTTGAGGGCCACGTACTTGGCCAGGGGAACGGTCAGGTCAAAGCGCAGGGCCAGGTCGCTGTCCCCCTTGGTGAAGCGGTAGATCTGTTTCTCCGTCTCGCCGCCGCCCTTGGCCAGCAGCACCTCGGAGGCCTCCACCAGGGGGGTGTCCAGGGCGGTGAAGCCGTACAGGGCGTAGGTCCTGCGCAGGGTGTCGGCCATGCGGTCGAACTGGGCCTGCCGGGCGGGGAGCAGCTCCATGAAACCGGAGAGGGTGCGGGGCTGTACTTTACTCATGGTCATGTCTCCTTGTCGTAAAAGTGGCGGGGCGGCGGACGACAAAAACGCCCCCATCCCCTGTTATTGGGACGAGAGCGCTTTGACGCTTCGTGGTGCCACCCAATTTCGGCCCGGTGCGGGCCCTCTGTCCTTCTGCTGCGGGAAGGGGACCGCCCCCGTCTCCGGGGCCGCTGGTAGCGCCGTCCTGGCCGGGCCGTGTCCTGGGTCCCTCTCAGCCGCGGGGACCCTCTCTGTCGGGCGGTTTGCCGGTCTCTCTGCGCCGTCGTGGCGGTGGTTGTGCTATCTTACTCCAGGCGGGAGGATTTGTCAAGACTCACACGGCGAAGGGGACCCGATTGGGGTTCATGACCTCGCGCCAGTCCAGATCGCCCCGGGCCAGGCCGTGGATGAGCAGCTCTGCGGTAGCCACGTTGCTGGCAAAGGGGACGGAGTGCCGGTCGCACAGGCGCATGATCTCCGCGCACTCCTTGTCCAGGTCGTCGTCCTGGGGGGAGTTGAAGAACAGCACCATGTCGATCTCGTTGTAGCTGATGCGCTGGCCGATCTGCTCGATGCCCCCGTGCTCGTGGGACAGGAACAGGTTGACGGGCAGGCCGGTGGCCTCGGCGACCATGCGCCCTGTGGCGCTGGTGGCGCAGACGGTGTGCTTGGACAGGATGCCGCAGTAGGCGGTGCAGAAGTGCACCATCAGCTCTTTTTTCCGGTCGTGGCTCATCAGGGCGATGTTCATAGGGTCCTCCTTTATCATTATCGAATGCGCAGGATGGGCGCGCGTTTCCCCTCCAGGCGCTTGGCGATGTTGGCACAGGCGGCGGCAGCGCCCGGGCGGCCGCCTGCGCGCAGGGGCTTGCCCTGATTTGCGGCGATGGTGACCCGGGGGTCCTCCGGGATCACCCCAAGCAGGGGCAGGCCGGCGGTATCCATGGCGTCGTCGATGGTGGTGCGCAGGATGCGCAGCAGTTTGGGCTGCACCCGGTTCATGACCAGGTGGACCTGGGGCAGGTGCTCCAGCTCCCCCACGGTGCGCTGGGCGTCCCGGAGGGAGGAGGTGTCGCTGGTGGCCACTACGATGGCCCGATCCGCCCCGGCGATGGCCCGGCGGAACCCGCCGCCCAGGCCGGCGGGGGAGTCGATGAGGATGTAGCTGAAGTGGGGCCGGGCCAGGTCCAGCATGGCGCGGACGTGGTCCACGGTCAGCTCAGGGGGGAGGTCCATGGGGGCGGAGAGCAGGTACAGACCGGGAAAATCGGGGTGGGCCACTGCGGCGCGCTGCAGGGGGCAGCGGCCCAGGGCCACGTCGGAGAAGTCCATCAGGGCCCGGTCGCTCATGCCTAGGGAGAGGTCCAGATTGCGCAGGCCCACGTCCATATCGATGCACAGGACCCGGCGGTCCAGGCTGGCCAGCGCGACGGCGAGCCCGGCGGTGAGGGTGGTCTTGCCGGTGCCCCCCTTGCCGGAGGTGATCACGATGCTCGTTCCCATAATGAATCTCCCATCTCACCACTTAAAGTGTATCACAAATCTGGCGTTCGTCAATGGGTTTTGTGATAATTGTGAAAAAATATTTTCAAATATCCGGCATATTTCAAAAAATATACAGCCAGAATTGAAAAATGTCTCAATCAGGACAAATCCTTTTGTATCTTGGCCCACCGGCGGGGGTAACCCTTGAGGGTGGGGGCCACCTTCTGGATGACCACCACCTGGTGGACGGTCTCCGTGCCGGGGATGGTGTAGCGGTACTGGCTGTGCAGCCGGCCCCCCAGCAGCTTGATGCAGTGGGCGGCCTCCTCCAGCTCCTGGGCGCAGTCCGCCCCCTTCATGGCCAGGAAGAACCCGCCGGGCTTCACATAGGGCAGGCACAGCTCGCACAGCAGCCGCAGCTGGGCCACCGCCCGGGCCGAGGCGAAGTCGAAGCTGTCCCGCCAGCCCTTCACGTGGGCCTGTTCCTCCGCCCGGGCGTGGACGGCGCGCACGCCCTCCAGCCCCAGTTGTCCGGCAGCCTCGTTGAGCCAGTCCACCCGCTTGCCCAGAGAGTCCAGCAGGGTGACCTGGAGGGAGGGGACCAGAATTTTCAGGGGCAGGCCGGGGAACCCCGCCCCGGTGCCCACGTCGATAAGGGTCTTTCCCCCGAAGTCGGCGCAGTTCAGCAGGGCGGCGCAGTCCAGCATGTGCAGCCGGGCGACGCCGTCCTCCTCCCGGATGGCGGTCAGGTTCATCACCTGGTTTTTTTCCAGCAGGAGCCGTCCGTAGCGCTCCAGCCGGGCGGGGGCCTCCTGGGGCACCCGGCCGGCCAGGCCCAGCTGGGCCAGCCCGGTGGCAATGATCTCCCGCATGGCCTACCCCCCGAGGTTGGACAGCAGGCCCAGGATGCCCCGGGGCAGGCTGTAGGCCGCTGCGGCCCAGCAGACGGCGGCCAGGGCGATGGCCGCCCACTTGCCGGGGCGGCCGGTGGTGCGCCAGCTGATGAGCCCCACGATCCCCAGGCCCACCAGGGCGGGGACGGCCAGCAGAGGGGCCAGGTTCGTCAGCGGGGTGCCGGTGGCGTAGATGTAGGTGGTCAGCAGGACGATGATCACCATATACACGATGCCGATCCAGGCCAGGGCGCGCTTGACGGGGGAGGCGGGGATGAAGGGCTTCTTCTCCCCGTCCTCCCGGCGGTTGGGGTCTAATTCAGCCATTGGGGTCTCCTTTTCGGGAAAACTCGTTCACAGTCTACCGTTCAGGCGCCCTTACTCTCCTTGAGAATGTCGCGGATCTCGGTGAGCAGCTTCTCCTCGGCGGAGGGCTCGGGGGGCGCGGGCTCCTCGGCGGGGGCCTCCTCCTCTTTGTGCCTGGCTTTCTCCATGGCGCCGTTCACCGCCTTGACGATGAAGAACACCACCAGGGCCAGGATGAGGAAGTTGATGATGGCGGAGATGAAGTTGCCGTAGTTGAGCATGTTGGGCTCGGCGTCGGCGGCCACGGGGAAGATGGAGGGTAGCTTGACGCTCATGGTGGAGAAGTCCACGCCGCCCAGGAAGATGGACACGATGGGCATGATGATGTCGTTGGTCAGGGAGGTGGTGATGGTGCTGAACGCGCCGCCGATGATAACGCCGACAGCCAGGCCCAGCACGTTGCCCTTGTTGATGAACGCTTTGAACTCTTCAATGAACTTTTTCACGGGGAAAGCCTCCTTGCATTTGTATCTATCTGGACCGGAGAAGCTCCGGGCAGAGGCGGGGGAAGTCCGGCGCGGGTCAGGACGGGGCGCCGCCGGAGGGCTTGTCCGCCCCCATGGCGGCCCGGGTGTTCCGGGCATCCGGGAGGTAGCCGCCCGTCTGGGCCAGGCAGAGCATGACGGCGGCGGGGAGGAGGAGCAGGCAGTACCGGCGGTCCTGCCGGGCGGCGGAGAGCAGCAGGACGCTGACTAGGAAGAAGCCGGTGCCCATCTCGAAGATCATGTGGGGCACGCCCCGCAGGTGATAGACCCGCAGGAAGCGGACGGCGGAGTACAGGGGCATATAGATGGTGAAGATCAGCACCGCCGCCAGGAAAATGACGGGGTACAGGGCGGTCCAGATGTCGCTGAAATACCGCCAGTAGTCCCCCTGGAGGGGCGCCACGGTCTTGACGGCGGCGGTCCCCATCTCCACGGTGAACACCAGCACCCGGGCGCAGAATACGCACAGGATGGTCAGCAGGATGTTGCCCGCCTGAGAGCCCAGGCCGTTGAGGGACTTCTGTTTCAGTCCGAAGTGGAGGGCCAGGGTGATCCCGCCGCAGACCAGATAGAGGACGATGAACCAGAGCAGATACCGGGGCAGGTCCTCCAGGGTCTCCCCGGAAAGGCCCAGCACCCGGCGGAGAAAGCCGGTGGGGTAGACGTTGTCTGTCAGCCAGGTCAGAAGCCCCGGGAGCTCCTCAACGAAGGCGGTGATCCAGGCAGCCAGGTCCATGATTTGCCCCTCCTCTCGGCCCGATGGAGCATTACTTCTTGGGGATGAGCACCTTGGTGCCGCCCATATAGGGCCACAGGACCTGGGGGATCTTTACGGAGCCGTCGGCCTGGAGGTTGTTCTCCAGCAGGGCGATGAGCATCCGGGGCGGGGCGACGACAGTGTTGTTCAGGGTGTGGGGCAGGTACATGCCCTTCTCGCCCTTCACCCGCATTTTCAGCCGGCGGGCCTGGGCGTCGCCCAGGTTGGAGCAGGAGCACACCTCAAAGTACTTCTGCTGCCGGGGGGACCAGGCCTCAATGTCGCAGGACTTGACCTTCAGGTCGGCCAGATCGCCGGAGCAGCACTCCAGCTGCCGCACGGGGATGTCCATGGAGCGGAACAGCTCCACGGAGAACCGCCACATCTTCTCATACCAGTCCATGGAGTCCTCCGGCTTGCAGACCACGATCATCTCCTGCTTCTCAAACTGGTGGATGCGGTACACCCCCCGCTCCTCGATGCCGTGGGAGCCCTTCTCCTTGCGGAAGCAGGGGGAGTAGGAGGTGAGCGTTTGGGGCAGGGAGGCCTCGGGGATGATCTGGTCGATGAATTTGCCGATCATGGAGTGCTCGCTGGTGCCGATGAGATACAGGTCCTCCCCCTCGATCTTGTACATCATGGCGTCCATGTCGGTCTGGGACATGACGCCCTCCACCACATTTCCGTGGATCATAAAGGGCGGGATGCAGAAGGTGAAGCCCTTGTTGATCATGAAGTCCCGGGCGTAGGCCAGAACGGCCTCATGGAGCCGGGCGATGTCGCCCAGCAGGTAGTAGAACCCGGCACCAGACACCCGGCCGGCGGAGTCCATGTCCACCCCGTTGAAGGACTCCATGATCTGGGTGTGGTAGGGGATCTCGTAGTCGGGCACCACCGGCTCGCCGAACCGCTGGACCTCCACGTTGTGGGTGTCGTCCGGCCCGATGGGCACGGAGGGGTCGATGATGTTGGGGATGACCAGCATGATCTTTCGGATCTCGGCGGCCAGCTCGGTCTCCATCTGCTCCAGCTCGGCCAGCCGGTCGGCGTTGGCCTTCACCTGGGCCTTGGCCTGCTCCGCCTCCACCAGCTTGGAGGGGTCCTTCTTGGCCTGGCCCATGAGCATGCCCACCTTCTTGGACAGGCTGTTCCGGGCGGAGCGCAGCTCGTTGGCCTCGGTCATGGCGGCGCGGTTTTTGGCGTCCAGCTCCAGCACCTGGTCCACCAGAGGCAGCTTTTCGTCCTGGAACTTCTTACGGATGTTTTCCTTGACGATCTCCGGGTTCTCCCGGACAAAGCGGATATCTAACATGTGATACTCTCCTTTGATGTTTCACGTGAAACAGTGATATATCTATCGGCGTCAGTACAGCGCGTCATAGATCTCCATATAGCGGTCGTAGGGGGAGAAGCGCTTGTTGTCGGTGATGCTCACCTTGGGCAGGGCGTCCTCCAGTCCGGCGTCCCGCAGGCTCTGGATCAGCTCCCGGCAGGTGGTGTACCGGCCCCGGACATAGGCCTCGTTGATCTGCCAGAACCAGTCCATGGCGTCGGACAGGCGCTTCATCTCGCCCCCGTCCTGCTGGGCCTGGGCCAGCTCGCCCTCCAGGCGGCTGTTCTCCCGCTGCAGCTCGTCCAGCTGGGCCTGGAGCTCCTCCACCTGCTCCTCCAGGGCCTCGTTGTCAGCGTAGAGCTGGTCCACCTTCTGCATGGAGGACATGGAGTTTTGCAGGCCGGTGATGGACTGGTTCAGGTCGTTCAGGCTCTCGCCGGTCTGGCGGCGCTCCATGAGCAGGGTGAGCAGCATCAGCAGCACCGCGGCGGCGAAGAGCACGCCGATATAGAGGATAACGGAGCGCTCCCGGCTGCGCTGCTGGCTCACCCGGCGGGCGCCGCCAGAGCGCTTGTCGGCCTCCGGGGTGGGGAACTGCTGGTCCAGCTGGTGCTCCAGCACCACCCGGTCGTGGGTGGGCTCCTGGGAGTTAGCCATCGGCGCGGCCCCCTCCCTTTGTCAGCAGCTCCAGGACCTTCATCAGGTTCTCCAGGTCCTCCACGCTGAAATACTCCATCTGGAGGCTGCCCTTCCCGGCGCCCCGGTAGGACAGCTTCACCTTCCGGCCCAGGCGGCTGGTGAACTTCTTCTCCGCCGCGTCCAGGTAGAGGGACATGTTGCTGTCAGGCTTGCTCCGGGCCTTTTTCTCCCGCAGCAGGGACTTCACCAGGGCCTCGGTCTGCCGCACGGACAGCCCGTCGGCGATCACCTTCCGGGCGGCCTTGAGCTGGAGGGACTTGGAGGGCAGGGCCAGCAGGGGCCGGGCGTGCCCCGCGGACAGGGCACCCTCCTCCACCAGCTTCAGCACCTCCTGGGGCAGGGCCAGCAGCCGCAGGGTGTTGGCCACGGCGGGGCGGGACTTGCCCATCCGCTCAGCCACCTGCTCCTGGGTCAGGCCGTACTCGGTCATCAGCACCTGGTAGCCCCGGGCCTCCTCGGCGGGGTTCAGGTCCTCCCGCTGGAGGTTTTCAATGAGGCCCAGCTCCATGACCTTGCGGTCGTCGGCCTCCACGATGACGGCGGGCACTTCGCTGAGGCCGGCCTGCTTGGCGGCCCGCCACCGGCGCTCCCCGGCGATGATCTGGTAATAGCCGCTGGGCAGGCGGCGCACCGTCAGCGGCTGGATGATCCCGTGCTGGCGGATGGACTGGGCCAGGTCCTCCAGGGCCTCGGGGTCGAAGTGCTTCCTGGGCTGGTTCAGCCCCGGCTCCACCTGGGAGATGGGCAGGGTGATGGAGCCGCTCTCCTGGGCGTGCAGGTCCGGGTCCCCCAGCAGGGAGTTCAGGCCCCGGCCCAGGCCCAGTTCTGTCTTTCGTTTTGCCATGGCACACCTCGTTTCAAGTGGGGGGATGTTCCACGTGGAACATCAAGTCATCGGTGGAGGGAGACCAGCTCCCTGGCCAGGGCCCGGTAGGCCTCCGCGCCCCGGGAGAAGGAGTCGTAGGCGGTGACGGGCCGGCCGTGGCTGGGCGCCTCGGACAGGCGGACGTTCCGGGGGATGACGGCGGCGTAGACCTGCCCGGGGAAGTGGCGCTTGACCTCCTCCGCCACCTGGAGGGACAGATTGGTCCGGCTGTCGAACATGGTCAGCAGCACCCCCTCCAGGGCGATGGACGGGTTCAGCGCCCGCTTGATGAGCCGCACGGTGGTCAGCAGGTCGCTGAGCCCCTCCAGGGCGTAGTACTCACACTGGACCGGCACCAGCAGGGACTGGGCGGCGCACAGGGCGTTGACGGTGAGCAGCTCCAGGGAGGGGGGGCAGTCGATGAGGATATAGTCGTAGCCGGGGGAGAGGACGTCCAGCGCCTTTTTCAGCAGGTACTCCCGCTCCGGCAGGGCGATCATCTCCACCCCCGCGCCCGCCAGGGCCTTGTTGGAGGGGAGCACGTCCCCGTAGGGGGTGGCGGCCACCGCCCGCTTTGGGTCGGCGCCGGAGATGAGCACGTCGTACACGTTGGGGGAGGCGGCGTTCTTGTCCACGCCCATGCCGGAGGTGGCGTTGGCCTGGGGGTCGAAGTCGCACAGCAGCACCCGCCTGCCCAGCTCGGTCAGGGCGGCGGTGAGGTTGACGGCGGTGGTGGTCTTGCCCACTCCGCCCTTCTGGTTGACGACGGCGATGATCCTGGCCATACGGTGCCTCCAGCGGTGAGATGCGGCCGCCGGGAAACGACACGGCGGCCGTGCCTTATCATTATATCAACCGCCGCGGCGCATTTCAACTGTTTTTCCGTTTTTCCCGGGGCGTGAGGCATAGAAAAAAGGGGATGTTTCACGTGAAACATCCCGCTTCGGCAGTGGTGCGGTCAGTGGACGGCGTTTGGGATATGGATGGTCAGCAGGATCTCCTCCTCCCGGTCCTCCCGGTGGAAGCGGGCGTCCACCCCCGCCGTTTTCATCAGGGCCAGCCCCCGGTCCAGGGTGTTCAGGAACAGTCGCACGTCTTTGATGACGAAGGTGCGCTTGGGTTTTGGGGGGCGCTCCGGGGGCGGGGCGAGCAGCTCCTGTACCAGTCGCTCGGTCTGGGCCACGGTGAGCTGGCCCTCCACCGCGGCCCGGGCGGCGCGGCGCTGAAGCGCCGGGTCCTCCAGGGGGAGCAGCGCCCGGGCGTGGCGCTCGGTGCAACCGCCTGAGCGCAGCAGCTCCAGCACGTCGGGGGGCAGCTTGAGCAGCCGCAGCTTGTTGGAGACGGCCGACTGGCTCTTGCCCAGGCGGCGGGCGATCTCGTCCTGGGGCAGGCGGTAGGTGGTCACCAGCTTGTCCAGGGCGGTGGCCTCCTCCCAGAAGTCCAGGTCCCGGCGCTGGAGGTTCTCCACCAGGGCCAGCAGGGAGGAGCGCTGGCTGTCGATCTGGAGGGGGATGCAGGGCACCTCCCGCAGACCGGCCAGCTTGCAGGCCCGCAGCCGCCGCTCCCCGGCCACCAGCTCCCACCGGCCCTCCTGCCGGCGCACCGTCAGCGGCTGGAGCAGGCCCAGCTCCTGGATGGAGCCCGCCAGCTCCTCCAGGGCGGACCGGGAGAACTCCCGCCGGGGCTGGGCCGGGTTGGGCGCGATGGCGTCTACCGGGAGAAAGAGCACCTTCGGGCCGTCGAACAGCCCCTTCTTATGTAATGCCTGCATCCTGAAAACCCCCTTGTTCCGAGTCTCTCCTGACGGACACCCCTAGTTTACCATATTTTGGAAAATAAAAGGTCGGGATCTGTCGAGCGCCAAAAAAATTTATAGGAACGCCCGCAAAAGGGGCGAAATCCCGCAAAGCCGGCCTTGCGGGGCGGCGGGAAATTCTGGTACAATGGTTAATATTGAAAAGAAAACAGGAGGGACGGCGTATGTACGACTTTGGGACGCACCACTATGTGGACGTGGGGGAAGGCGTGACCATCCACGCGGTCACCCTGGGGCAGGGGGCGCCTCTGCTGCTGCTCCACGGACACCCGGAGACCTATCTGATGTGGCACAAAACGGCCCCCAGGCTGGCGGAGCGGTTCACGGTGGTGGCCGCCGACCTGCGGGGGTACGGGGAGAGCTCCAAGCCCGCCGACGTGCCCGGCCACGTCAACTACTCCAAGCGGGTGATGGCGGAGGACATGATCGCCCTGATGAGGCACTTCGGGTTTGAGAAGTTCCACGTCATGGGCCACGACCGGGGGGCCCGGGTGGGCTACCGCATGGCCCTGGACCACCCGGAGGCGGTGGACAAGCTGGTGCTGCTGGACATCGTGTCCACCTACGACATGTACGCCCTGTCCGACCGGGAGTTCTCCAAGGCCCTGTTCCAGTGGTACTTCTTCACCCAGCAGGCCCCCTTGCCGGAGGACATGATCCTGGCCAGCCGGGACCAGTTCTTCCGGTTCTCCCTGCACATCGCCCGGTACGACAGCAAAAACGACACCTCCGCCCAGGCGTTCCCGCCGGAGGTGTACAACGAGTACCTGCGCCGGTACACCCCGGAGGTCATCCACGCCATCTGCGAGGAGTACCGGGCGGGGGAGACGGTGGACCTGGTGCTGGACCGGCAGGACCTGGAGGCCGGGCGGAAGATCCAGGCCGAGACCTTGGCCCTGTGGGGGGAGAACGGCCTGGTGGAGCGGTTCTTCCGGCCCCTGGAGTGCTGGGCCAAGTTCGGGGACCACATCCGGGGCCGCACCGTGCCCTGCGGACACTTCATCCCCGAGGAGGCCCCCATCCCCATGCTGGAGGCGGTGGAGGAGTTCTTATAAAACCAGAAAAAAGGGCCCTGGCCGGTCGGCCAGGGCCCTTTCCTTTTTTGACAGTTATTCCACAGTTTTCAGGGACTCCACCATATCCAGCTTTTTCAGCTTCCAGTGGGCGGCCAGATTGACCAGCAGAGAGAAGATGACGGTGAGCACCACGGCGTAGCCGTAGCTGGTGGGGGCCAGGGTGCGGCCGAACATGAGCAGGTCGATCTCCACCGTCAGGATCAGCCACTGGTGGAGCAGCTTACCCATGACCATGCCCAGACAGACGCCAAAGACGGTGAGGATCACGTTCTCCCGGTAGACGTAGGCGGACAGCTCCCCGTCGTAGAAGCCCAGGACCTTGAGGGTGGCCAGCTCCCGCATCCGCTCGGTGATGTTGATGTTGGTCAGGTTGTAGAGCACCACGAAGGCCAGGGCCGCGGCGCACACGATGATGAGCACCACCGCGTAGTCCACGCTCTCCAGGCTGGAGGTGAAGGTGCGGCGGGTGTCCACGATGCGGGTCAGGGAGGTGACGCCGTCCAGGGCCACCAGGGAGCGCTCCAGGTCCTCAGCCTCCGAGCCGTCGGTGGGGTAATCGGCCAGGACCAGGTTGGACTCCGGCTCCTCCCCGAACAGGGAGCGATAGCAGGCGTCGGTCATGTAGATGTAGTGCTGGATGTAGTGCTCGGTGGTGTCGGCCACGGTGACCTCCACCCGCTTGTCGCCGTCCAGGGTGAAGGTGCCGCCGGCCTGGATGTCCAGCAGGGAGGCCAGCTTCTCGGTGAGCACCACGCCGTCGTCCGGGAGGACGACGCTCTGGCTGTCGGTGCGGTGGCGCAGGTGGATGAAGCGGACCATGGACTCCCGGTCGGGGAACACCTGGAGGGTGGCGTCCACGGTGTAGGCCGCCGTCTCGGCGGTCACCGACTCGGAGCGGCAGGGGAGGTAGGCGGCCACCAGGGGGTCGGCGTCCAGGGCCTGGGTGACCTCCCGCAGCTCGCTGGGGGTGACCTTGTCCACCAGGCCCACCTGGGCGGTGTAGCCGAAGATCTCGTCGTACTGCTTATCCATCACGTCGAAGATGGAGTCCCGCAGGCCGAAGGCGGTGACGATGAGGGCGGCGCAGCCGCCGATGCCGATGACGGTCATCCAGAACCGGCGCTGGTAGCGGAACAGGTTGCGGATGGTGATCTTATAGTTGAAGGACAGCCGCCGCCAGATCAGGGGGATGCGCTCCAGCAGCACCCGCTTGCCCGCCGGGGGGGCCTTGGGCCGCATGAGCTGGGCGGGGACGGCGGCCAGGGTGGAGAAGCAGGCCCCCAGGGCGGAGAGGGTGACGGTGCCCACCGCGGCCAGGCAGGCCAGCACGGAGGTGACCGGCTCCAGGCTGTACTGGACGGGGCCGGTGGCGTAGATGATGTGCCAGGCGTTGCAGATGATCCAGGGGATGAGGGTCAGACCCAGAGCCAGGCCCAGGGCGGCGCCCACGGCGCTGGCCAGGAAGCCGTAGCCCACGTATTTGATGGCGATGGCCCCCTTGGAGTAGCCCAGGGCCTTCATGCCGCCGATGGTCACCCGCTGCTCCTCCACCATGCGGGTCATGGTGGTCAGACACACCAGGGCGGCCACCAGGAAGAAGATCAGGGGGAACACCGAGGCCAGGTTGCCCATCCGGTCGGCGTCCATGGAGTAGCTGATGTAGCCCATGTTGGTGTTGCGGCCCAGGAGATACCACTCACAGTCCTCGATCTCCTCGATGTCCCGGCGGGCCTGCTCCAGCTCCTTCTGGGCGTCGGCGATCTTCTCGTCCGCCTCGGCCTTGCCGTCGGCGTACTCCCGCTCGCCGTCGTTGAGCTCCTCCAGGGCGTCGTCCAGCTCCTTCTGGGCGTCGGCGGTCTCCTCCCGGAGGGTCCGGCGGGCGTCGGCCAGCTCGTCCAGGCCGTCGTAGTACTCCTGCCAGCCGTCGTCCAGCTCCTTGCGGGCGTCGATGAGCTCCTGCTGGCCGTCGGCGTACTCCCGCTCGCCGTCGTTGAGCTCCTCCAGGGCGTCGTCCAGCTCGCCCTTGGCGGACATGAGCTGGAGGTAGTTCAGGTCCAGCTGGTCCCGGGCGGCCTGGAGGGTGGCGGCGCCAGCAGCCAGTTCTGGTTCAGCCGCGGCGAGCTGGGCCTGAAGGACGGGGACCTGGGCGAGGGCGGCCGCAGCTGTGGCGTCCAGGCTTTGAGCCTGAGCTAAGGCAGCGGCGGCCTGCTGGTCCAGCGCGTTGGCCTGAGCGGTGAGCTGCGGGGCCAAAAGGGGATATGCTGCAGCTTCCTGGCGGGCCTGTTCCGCCAGGGCAGCAGCCTGGGCGGCTCCCTGGCGGGCCTGCTCCGCCCCAGCGGTGGCTTGGGCGGCCCCATCCTGGGCCTGCTGGATACCGTCGCGCAGCAGCTCGACCATGGCTGCGTTTTCCTGATACGTCGCCAAACCCTCCTGGTACTGGGCCTGGCCCGCCTCGTACATATACCAGCTGGCCTTCCAGGTGTCCAGACCGTCGTTGTACTCCGCCCAGCCGTCGTCCAGCTCCTTTCGGGCGTCCTCCAGCTCGGGGATGCCGTCGGCGTACTCCTGTTCGCCGTCGTTGAGCTCCTCCAGGGCGTCGGCCAGCTCTTGCTCGGCGTCGGCGATCTCCTGCTCGGCGTCCCGGATGGAGTCCCGGAGCTCCCGCTGGCCGTCCCGGTACTCCGCCCAGCCGTCGTCCAGCTCCTGTCGGGCGTCGGAGAGCTCCTCCTCCGCCTCGGCCTGGGCGTCGGCCAGCTCCTGCTCGGCGTCAGCCAGGGCGTCGTTGGCCTCGCCGATGACCTCGTCCCCGCGGAGGGAGGCCCGCTGGTCCGCAAAGTCCTCCAGGGAGTCGGTGAAGGTGTCCACCAGGTCGGTGTACTCGTCGCTGTACCCGTTGAGGGGGGCGGCCCCCTCCAGGGTCAGGTAAAAGTCGGTGTAGTAGTCCATGTCAAAGGCGCCGAAGGGCAGCAGGACGAAGGCGGAGACCTTGCCGGTGCCCAGGCTGGAGGAGCCCCGCTCCACCCCCACGTACAGGGGGGAGTCGGCGGTGCCCACGATGGTGAACTGAGAGCGGGTGAGGACGTCCTCATAGGTGCCTGTGCCGGTGTCCAGAGAGATCACGTCCCCCAGGGCCAGACCGGTCTCCTGGAGCAGGCGGGGCTCCACCAGGCATTCGCCGTCGTTCTCCGGCATACGGCCCTCCACCAGGGCGGGGGCGTTGAGGCCGGGGTCCCGGGTGAAGGAGAGCACCTTGACGATGTAGTCGTTCTCCGTCAGGGGCAGGATGGCGTCCACGGTGTAGGCCGCCTCCAGGGCCTCCACCCCCGGCTGGGCGGCCAGGGCGGCCGCGTCGTCCTCCGTCAGGCCCAGGGTGGAGAGCACGTGCACGTCCATCAGCCGCTGCTGGTCCAGGTAGGCGTCGGCGGAGATCTTCATATCCGGGGCGGTGGCCCGCAGGCCGGCCAGGAAGCACACCGCCAGGGCGGAGAGGATCATCAGGGAGAAAAAGCGGCTGCGGGTGTGGGCGATCTCCCGGAACGCGTCGGTCAAAAGCCGGTTGGGTGTGCGCTTCGCCACGGCGGGCACCTCCTTTCAAAAAAGAGTCGGAGCGGGATCACCACTCGATATTTTCCACGGGGGTGGGGGAGTCGTTGAGGACGATCCGGTCCACCCGGCCGTTCTTCACGTGGATGACCTTGTCGGCCATGGGGGCGATGGCGGTGTTGTGGGTGATGACCACCACGGTCATGCCCTGCTGGCGGCAGGTGTCCTGGAGCAGCTTCAGGATGGACTTGCCGGTGACGTAGTCCAGGGCGCCGGTGGGCTCGTCGCACAGCAGCAGCTTGGGGTTCTTGGCCAGGGCCCGGGCGATGGCCACCCGCTGCTGCTCGCCGCCGGAGAGCTGGGCGGGGAAGTTGTTCAGCCGCTCCCCCAGCCCCACGCCCCGCAGCACCTCCTCCGCCGGAAGGGGGTCCTTGCAGATCTGGGCGGCCAGCTCCACGTTCTCCAGGGCGGTGAGATTCTGCACCAGGTTGTAGAACTGAAAGACGAAGCCGATGTCGTGGCGGCGGTAGGTGGTGAGCTGGCGGCTGGTGTAGCCGCTGACCAGGCTGCCGTCCACGGTGATGGTGCCCTCGTCGCAGGCGTCCATGCCGCCCAGGATGTTGAGCACCGTGGTCTTGCCTGCGCCGGAGGGGCCCACGATGATGACGAACTCCCCCTTGTCGATATCAAAGGTGATGTGGTCGGCGGCGGTGATGGTGATCTCGCCCATCTGGTAGCGCTTGACCACGCCGTCCAGGGAGATATAGGCCATTTTGGTTCCCCTCCTGCTGTCTTTGTTTGGAACAGATGCGGATGACGCCCGGTAAACACTTATTATAATACAGTTCGGGCAAAGCCGCAAGACCGGAAACGGCGGGTTTCGCGCAGGAAAAAAGAGCGCCGCCCGACCGGGCGGCGCTCTTCCTGGAAATTCAGGACAGGGCCTGGGTGAAGTAGTTCAGGCGCACCTCCATGGACACGCCGCCTGGGCGGGGGCTGAACGTCAGACCCAGGGAGTGTTCCGTCACATCTGCCAGCAGGGCGAGATCGCTTTTTAACTCGAATATGGCCCGGCGCAGGTCCACCTGGATGGTGCACTCCCAGCGTACCCGGTCCACCAGCACACGCACTCGCCCGGCCTGGCGCCGGGCCAACAGACAGCACAGGGCAAGGGTGTGCTCGTAGTTGGCCTGGTGCTCGGGGGTCACCTCCCTCGGCCCGGGGGGCGGGGCGTCCGGCTGCTCCAGCAGTTCCAGGATGCCCAGGGCGCGCATCTTCTCCGCTGCCTCCTCATAGGAGAGCGCCGCTGCGGGCCCCTGGAGGGGTATGGAGTAGTCGCGCTCAAAAACAACAGTCTTCATTGGCGCTCCCCCTTTCAAGCCCGCAAAATTAAGAAAATGGACCGCGGGATACGGGCGGCCTGCGTTTTTCTCTGCTTATGACTATCAAATGAATGTCATACTCCCAATTTAGCGCACTTTTGGCATATTGTCAAGATATCCAAATGGATATCGAGGTGCGAAATGGGATATTACAAGAGAGTTCGGGATCTGCGGGAAGATCACGATATGAGCCAGCGGAAGGTGGCGGAACACCTGCATATGGCGCAGTCGCAGTATTGGCTGTATGAACGGGGCTACCGGGACCTGCCTACAGATATCCTTATCGCTCTGGCCGACCTGTACAATACCTCCACGGACTATATCCTGGGGCGCACGGACGACCCCGCATTTCGGAAAAAATAAGCGTGAGATCAAAAAAGAGCGCCGCCCGACCGGGCGGCGCTCTTGCTATGTCGCGATCTTACTTGTGATCGACGGAGTACATGTGCTTGATGAGCTCCAGGACCTTGTTGGAGTAGCCCATCTCGTTGTCGTACCAGGAGACGACCTTCACGAAGGTGTCGGTCAGGGCGATGCCGGCCTTGGCGTCGAAGATGGAGGTGCGGGGGTCGCCCAGGAAGTCGGAGGACACCACGTCCTCGTCGGTGTAGCCCAGGATGCCCTTCAGCTCACCCTCGGAGGCCTTCTTCATGGCGGCGCAGATCTCGGCGTAGGTAGCGGGCTTCTCCAGGTTGACGGTCAGGTCCACCACGGACACGTCCAGGGTGGGGACGCGCATGGACATACCGGTCAGCTTGCCGTTGAGGGAGGGGATGACCTTGCCCACGGCCTTGGCGGCGCCGGTGGAGGAGGGGATGATGTTGCCGGTGGCAGCGCGGCCGCCGCGCCAATCCTTCAGGGAGGGGCCGTCAACGGTCTTCTGGGTGGCGGTGACGGAGTGCACGGTGGTCATCAGGCCGTCCTTGATGCCGAAGCTGTCGTTGAGGACCTTGGCGATGGGGGCCAGGCAGTTGGTGGTGCAGGAGGCGTTGGACACGAAGGTCATGTCGGGGGTGTAGGCGTCCAGGTTCACGCCGCAGACGAACATGGGGGTGTCGTCCTTGGAGGGGGCGGACATAATGACCTTCTTGGCGCCGGCGTCGATGTGGCCCTGGGCCTTCTCCTTGGTCAGGAACAGGCCGGTGGACTCCACCACGTACTCAGCGCCCAGCTTGGCCCAGGGCAGGTCGGCGGGGTTGCGCTCGGCGGAGACGGGGATCTCCTTGCCGTTGACCACGATGGCGGTGTCGGTGGCGCCGATCTCGGCGTCGCACTTGCCGTGCATGGTGTCATACTTGAGCATATAGGCCAGATACTCGGCGGGGCACAGGTCGTTGATGCCAACGATCTCAATCTCGGGGTGGTTCAGGCTGGCGCGGAAGACCATGCGGCCGATACGGCCAAACCCATTGATGCCAACTTTGATGCTCATGTGAATATCTCCTTTTCGTAATGATTAAGAATGCGCTCTCGCGCAGGACGCCATTATTATATCCCCTTTTTCCCTGTTTTGGAAGTTCTTTTTTGTATCGAATTTCCACAAAATTAAAAAGCTTTTTCGCCCTGTACGTGTGAACCTGGATATTCCGCCACGTTTTCGGATTCTTCACGGGATTTCGACAGGATTTCGACAGGTTTCGCTTGTGGGGGGAGGCGGTTTTTGCTATACTTAGAGATACACACACTGTCAGGAATTGGGAGAGAGACCCCGTGCGGCCGGCGCATGAAACGACGCCGCTTTCGCACACTAGGAGGGCAAGGAGGGCATGGGAATGCAGCACAAGGAATCGGATTGGGACCGGCTGCCTCAGGGCGCCATCGAAATGAACGGCGGGATCGTCTCGGCTATGAACGCCGCCGCCCGGCGCTGGCTGCCCGGAGTAGACAGTGGGAGCCCTCTCCCCGACAGCCTGGCGCGGGAGCTGTCCGGCCCGGAGGGCGCGGGCAGCTTTGTCCAGGAGGGGCAGACCTTCCTCTTTACCCGCCTGACCGCCCGGCAGGGCGAGGTGGTGGTGTTTTACCCCGCCCGGCAGTCCGGGCTCAGCGGCGCCCAGCTGGAGGGGTTCTCCCGCCAGATGCGCCGGCACATGGGAGAGCTGGCCAACCGGCTGGATGTGCTCTCCGCCCGGCAGGGGGAGCAGGCCGACCCCCAGCTGTCCGGCCTGAACCGCAATTTCCACCAGATGCTCCGCCTGGTCAGCGACATGGAGTTCCTCAACATCCCCCAGGAGGAAGCCCAGGCGCAGTTCGCCCCCACGGCCGTGGACCTGGCCGGGCTGTGCCGGGAGCTGGTGCGGCAGGCCGCCCCCATGCTGCGCAAGGCCGGGGTGGAGCTGACCTGTGACTGTCCGGCCAGCCTGCTGGTCCCCGGCGACCCGGAGCTGATCCGCCGGATGCTGCTGGCCCTGATCTCCAACGCCGCCAAGGCCGCCCCCGGCGGCCGGGTGGAGCTGGCCCTGCGGGCCCTGGGGGACAGGGCCGTGATCGCCGTGACCGACACGGGGTGCAGCGCCTCCGAGGACCTGGCCGCCCTGTTGCGGGAGGGGCCCGGCGAGGGCATCCCCGCCCCCGGACAGGGGAGCGGCATGGGCCTGAGCGTGGCCCGGCGGATCGCCGCCCTCCATGGGGGGGCGCTCCTGGCCCGGGAGGGGGGCGAAGGCGGCACCACCTTCGCCGTGTCCCTGCCCGTCCGGCCGCTGCCCGCCCGGCTGCCCCTGCGCACGCCGGGAGCGGAGCGGGACGGCGGTCTGTCCCCCATCCTGGTGGGGCTGGCCGACGTGCTGCCCGGAGAGCTGTTCGAGATGGAGCGGGACTGATGGACCACCAGAGATATATGCGCCGGGCCCTGGAGCTGGCCGCCCAGGCCGCGGAGCACGGGGACGTGCCGGTGGGGTGCGTCATCGTCCGGGACGGGGAGATCATCGGCGAGGGCCGCAACCGCCGGGAGGAGCGGGGCGACGCCACCGCCCACGCCGAGCTGGAGGCCATCCGGGACGCCTGCCGCCGCACCGGGAGCTGGCGGCTGCACGGGTGCGCCCTGTACGTCACCATGGAGCCCTGCCCCATGTGCGCCGGGGGCATCGTCAACGCCCGGCTGGACGAGGTCCGCTACGGCGTACGGGACGGGAAGGCCGGCTGCTGCGGGTCAGTGATCGACCTGTTCCAGGAGGGGTTCAACCACAGACCCCGGGTGTACCGGGGGCCACTGGAGGGGGAGTGCGAGGAGATCCTCCAGCAGTTTTTCCGGGGCCTGCGGGAGCCCCGGCCCGAAGAAAAGATTTAAAGCTTTTGTAACAATTCCGGGTGACTTATTTAACAAAGGGCGGATATACTTACTCTCGCAAGGCAAGAGTATCTTTTTCATTCTATCCTCCAATTCTTGAAGGGCCGGCGGGAAACCGCCGGCCCTGCTCCTTTTTTCTGGGGGATCTGTTCAGCTGTGCAGGTTCTGGGTGCGGTAGAGGTGGGCGTAGTCGCCGCCTTTGGCCAGCAGCTCCTCGTGGGTGCCCTCCTCGGAGATGACCCCGTCCCGCACCACCAGGATGCGGCTGGCGCCCCGGACGGTGGACAGGCGGTGGGCGATGATGAGGGTGGTACGGCCACGGGCCAGCTCGTCGAAGGCCCGCTGGATCTTGTCCTCGGTGATGCTGTCCAGGGCGGAGGTGGCCTCGTCCAGGATGAGCACCGGGGGATTTTTCAGGAAGATGCGGGCGATGGAGATGCGCTGCTTCTGCCCGCCGGACAGGAGCACCCCCCGCTCGCCCACGAAGGTGTCGAACCCGTTGGGCATGGCGGCGATGTCGTCGTAGATCTCGGCCCGCCGGGCGGCCTGGATCACCTCGGCCTCGGTGGCGTCGGGCCGGCCGTAGCGGATGTTGTCCATGATGCTGGCGGCGAAGAGGAACACGTCCTGCTGCACCACGCCGATGTTCCGCCGCAGGCTCTGCTGGGTCACGTCCCGCACGTCCTGGCCGTCGATGAGGATGCTGCCGCCGGTCACGTCGTAGAACCGGGGGATGAGGCTGCACAGGGTGGTCTTGCCCCCGCCGGAGGGGCCCACCACGGCGATGGTCTCGCCGGGGTCCACGTGGAGGGAGACGTGGTGGAGCACCTCGGCGTCGTCCCGCTCGTAGGCGAAGCTGACGTCCCGCACGTCGATCTCACCCCGGACGTTTTCCAGGTCGGCGGCGCCGGGAGCGTCCTCCAGCTCCGGCTCCACCCGCATCAGCTCGGCGAACCGGCTCAGGGCGGCAAAGCCGTTGACCAGCAGCTCGGAGAGGTTGGACAGCTTGCGGATGGGGTTAATGAAGGTGGAGGTGTACAGGCTGAAGGTGATCAGGTCCACGTAGTCCATCTGGCCGTCCATGATGAGCCAGCCGCCGTAGGCGATGACGGTGACGGGCATGATAGACATGAAGAACTCCATGGAGGCGAAGAACCGGCCCATGGCCTTGTAGTTCTCCTTCTTGGCGGCCTTGAACCGCTCATTGGACTTGAGGAACTTGTCCTCCTCCACCTGCTCATTGGAGAAGGCCTTGGCGGTGCGCATCCCGGAGATGGAGGACTCGATGTCGGCGTTGATGCCGGCGTTGGTCTGCTTGACCCGGCGGGAGGTCTCCTGCATCTGCATCCGGTTCCTCATGATCACCGCCAGGAAGATGGGGATGAGGACCAGCATCAGCAGGGCCAGCCGCCACTGGACGGTGAACAGGATGGCGATGGCCCCGATCACCGTCACCCCGGAGATGAACAGGTCCTCCGGCCCGTGGTGGGCCAGCTCCGTGATGTCGAACAGCTCGCTGGTCAGCCGGCTCATCAGGTGGCCGGTGCGGTTCTTGTCAAAGAAGCTGAAGGGCAGGGTCTGCAGATGGGTGAACAGGTCCCGGCGGATGTCCATCTCCACCAGCACGCCGAAGGTGTGCCCCCAGTAGGTGACCACGAACTGCAGGAAGGAGCGCAAAAGGTAGGCGGCCACCAGCACCACGATCACGGCGAAGAAGGCCCTGTACCGGCTGTCGGGGATCAGCTGGTACAGGCACAGCCGGGAGATGTAGGGGAAGGACAGGTCCACCAGGGAGATCAGCAGCGCGCAGGCCATGTCCAGTAGGAACAGCCCCAGGTGGGGGCGGAAGTAGTGGGCGAAGATGCGCAGCAGGCCCTGGTTGTGAAAATCGGGGGTTTTCATGGCGGCCCTCCCTTAAAAGGCAGAAAACAGGTTGTGTTTTGTATTCTAACACGCCCCGCGGCCCCGCCGCAAGGGGGAGGGAAGCGGGGAAAGAGAAAATTTCCCGAAAGATTTAATCCTTTTGTAACAATTGGGGGTCACATTTTTAATAACTTCCGGGTAACATAAAATTCGCAAGAGACAGTTCGTTTCATTTTATCCTCTTTTTCAACGGAAGGGCCAGAACGCTTTGGAGCAGGCGTTCTGGCTTTTTCGTCCCTGTCCCTGGCCTGCTTTCCCGGAGGACCGCCTCCGGGGGCGGGCTTTTTTCTTTGGAGAGCGGAATAAAACTCCGCCCGCGCGGCATGATAGGAAAAAAGTGCGCGCGAAAGGGGAAAAGCGAAATGGGCGGAGAGAGACGGGAGGACCACCCCCATCCCCGGCGGGAGCCCCGGTTCCCCGGGGAGCTGACTTTGGAGAACGTGGAGGGGGTGTTCTCCGACTGCGCCGACTTCCAGACTCGGGAGGTGTACCTCCACGGGGACCTGGAGCGGCGGGTGACGGTGTGCTACGTGGACGGCATGACCCGCAGCGAGCGGCTCAACGACTACGTGCTCCGGCCCATGGCCCAGGACCCCATGCTGGCCAGCCTCCCCATGGGGGAGGTGGTGAAGCTGCTGGAGGGCGGGGCGCTGTACAACCTGAGCGCCCAACGGCAGACGGACCTGGACGGGGCGGTGTTCGCCCTGGTGGCGGGCAGCTGCGCCCTGTTCGTGCCGGGGTTCCCCGGGGCGCTGACCTTCCCGGTGGCCACGGAGGAGAAGCGCTCCGTGGGGGAGCCGGAGAACGAGCCGGCGCTGAAGGGGGCCCGGGACTCCTTCGTGGAGAGCCTGCGCACCAACACCAGCCTGGTGCGTCGCCGGCTGCGGGCGCCGGAGCTGAAGGTGCGGGAGCACATCGTGGGCCGGCAGTCCCTCACCCCGGTGGACGTGGTGTGGCTGGAGGGCATCGCCGACCCGGACACGGTGGCGCGCGTGGAACGAAGGCTGGCGGAGATGGACATCGACGGGGTGGAGTCGGCGGGATACCTGGAGGAGTACCTGACCGACCCCTGGGACAGTCCCTTCCCCCGCCTGCCCTACACCCAGCGGCCGGACCGGTTCTGCCAGGGCCTGCTGGAGGGCCGGGTGGGGGTGCTGTGCGACGGCCTGCCCCTGGGCTGGCTGGCCCCGGGGGTGATCACCGAGTTTTTCAAGACCGGCCAGGACCGCTCCTTCCACTGGGCGGTGGCCTCCATGCTCAGCCTTCTGCGGTGGTTCTGCGCCGGGCTGACGCTGCTGCTGCCGGGGTTGTATATCGCCCTGGTCACCTTCCACCCGGAGGCCATCCCCGCCAAGCTGGCGGTGTCCATTGTGGCGGCCAAGCAGGAGGTGCCCTTCTCCACCGTGTTCGAGGTGCTCATCCTGCTGCTGGCCTTCGAGGTGCTGCAGGAGGCCGGCCTGCGCCTGCCTGCCCCCATCGGGGCCACGGTGTCCATCCTGGGCGGGCTGGTGGTGGGCAACGCGGCGGTGGACGCCCACATCGTGTCCCCGGCGGTGCTCATCGCGGTGGCCATCGCCGGAGTGGCGGGGTACACCATGCCGAGCCAGGACTTCGCCGGAGCGGTACGGCTCTGGCGGTTCCTGCTGGCCATTCTGGCCAGCCTGGCGGGGCTGTTCGGCCTGGCCATGGGTTGCGCCGCCCTCATCCGGCACCTGGCGGGGTTGGAGAGCTTCGGGGTGCCCTATCTGGCTCCCTTCACCGCCGGGGCCGGCGCCCCCGGTGGGCGGCCCAACCTGATCCGCCCACCCCTGCCCACTTTGAAGTGGCGGGACGGGGCGGTCCATACCAAAAACCGGAGGAACCAGCGATGAGACGGCGAAACAGGCTGGCCGCCCTGCTGTGCGCGGCGCTGCTCCCGGCTCTGGCCGGGTGCGCCGGGGGCCTGCCCCGGGCCCGGGAGATGGGGGACATGGCCCTGATGCGCACCCTGGGGGTGGACGCTGGGGAGCAGGCGGGGGAGTATCTGGTCACCGCCTCCTCCAGCCGCCGGGCCCGGGGCGTCCAGGGGGAGGAGGAGCCGCCGCTGGTGCTCAGCGCCCGGCGGTCCTCTGTGGCCGGGGCGTGCCTGGCCATGGAGAGCATGGGGGAGAGCTCCGTGTTCTACGGCCACGTGGACCAGCTGCTGCTGGGGGAGGAGCTGGCGGAGCGGGACGCGCTGGAGACCCTGTTCTACTTCGCCCGGGACCGGGAGCTGGGCATGGGCGCCCAGGTGTGGCTGGTCCGGGGAGACACCGCCCAGGCGGTCATTCAGGCCCGAAAGGACACGGGGGTGGACAACCGCCTGGCCATCCTCCAGAGCGGCGGGGAGCAGGGGGAGGCGGAGGTGTCCCGCACAGTGGGGGAGACCCTCACCGCCCTGCTGGAGGACGGCAGCGCCTACCTCCCTGCCCTGGAGCTGGAGGGGGGCGAGCTGCGGGAGGTGGGCTACGGCGTGCTGAAGGGCGGGACACTGGCGGGGTTCCTCACCGGGGTCCAGGCCCGGGGGCTGGAGCTGGCCCAGGGCCAGGGCGGCCCGGAGCTGGTGGAGCTGGAGGGGGACGCTGTGCGCGTGGAGCGCGCCGAATTGACCTGTCTGCCCGAATTTGAGGGGGAGGCCCTGACCGGCCTGTCCCTGGATCTGCGGCTGACTGCCCGGGTGGTCCAGAGCGGCGGAGAAACGGACCGGGACCGCCTGCGGGAGCGGCTGGAGGCCCTGGCCTGCGCCCGGCTGCGCTCCGCTGTGGAGCAGCTCCAGAGCTGGGACGCCGACTGTCTGGGCCTGGGGCGGATGGCCGGCTCGTCCCGCCCGGAGCGCTGGGGGGAGCTCCGCGCCCAGTGGGCGGAGCGGTTCCCCCATTTGAAACTGACTGTGCGATGCGCCGCCTCGCTCTCCGGGGCGGAGCGGTGAGGAGGTAGGTATGCGGGATACCCTGTCGTTCCGGCAGCTGGCCGCCCTGCTGTGGTGCGCCCTGCTGGCCCCTGCGGCGGAGCTGCTGCCGGGGGCCGGGGGCAAACTGGGGGCCCTGGCTGTGCCGTCCCTGGCGGCGGTGGGGGCCGTGCTAGCGGCGTCCGGGCTCCTGTGCGCCCGGGCGGCCGGGGCCTCGGGCCTGGCCCGGGGGCTGCTGGACAGCTTCGGCCGGCCGGCGGGCACGGTAGTCCTCCTTATATATATGGTATGGGGGGAGCTGCTGCTCGTCCTGCGGCTGGCGCTGGCCTCCAGACGCCTGCTGGGGGCGGGGGAGCGGGACGGGACCCTGTGGTTCTTTTTGGCCGTACTGGCCGCCATGGCCCTGTGGATGAGCCGGGGCCGCCTGGGGGCCGTGGGACGGACGGCAGAGCTGATGTTCCTGGCCCTGGCCGTCACCGGCGGGGCGGTGCTGCTGCTGGCCCTGCCCCAGACGCGGGGGATCAACCTGCTGCCCCGGACAGACTGGAGCGCCCGAAGCGCGGCGGAGGCGGCCCTGCCCGGCCTGGAGGCCTTCAGCTGGGGGGTGTTCGCCCCCTTCCTCTTTCAGCAGGACGGGGAGAGGCACACCGGGGCCTGGCTGCGGTGGACAGCCCTGGGCTGCCTGGCCCTGGCGGGGGCGGAGCTGGTCATCCTGGGCAACTTCGGGGCGGCCCTGACCGGGCTGCTGGAAGCGCCCTTCTTCCAGCTGGCCAAGAGCGTGGGGGTGGAGGGGGCTTTCCAGCGGGTGGAGAGCGTGGTATCCGCCCTGTGGACCTTCAGCGATTTGTGCCTGCTGTCCGGAATCCTGTGGATGATGCGGCGGGGAGCGGAGGCCCTCCGGCCGGGGATTGGCTCCCAGACGGCGGCGGCTGCGGTCCTGCCCGCGGCGGCAGCGGCCCTGGCCCTGGCCGGGACCCGCCCCTGGGTGCTGGATGAGCTGCGCCGGCTGCTCCCCGCGGGGGGCGCTGTACTGGGGCTCGCCGTGCCGCTGCTGGCGGTTTTGCTGGGAGAGCGCAGAGGGACGCGGGGGTAGGGCGGCACATCTTGTGGTGAAATCAATGTGAAAACCGCATATCTTGTTGCCTCGAAAAAAGCCGCAAAAAAAGCAAAAAAATCTGAAAAAAGTGCTTGACAAAGTCGGGGCGGGGTGGTATCATTCACAAGTCGCCCGCGAGGAGCGGCGAAGGATAGACGGGGAAACCCCGGCGGAGGAAAGCACTGAAAAAGTTTGAAAAAACTTAAAAAAG
>CANQHN010000038.1 GCA_947623745.1 uncultured Oscillospiraceae bacterium | reverse complement strand
TCCCCGGCAAGGGAGAGTTTCAGTCGCGTAGCGAATTGAAACTCTCTGCTTGCGTTTTTCTGACAGGCCATAATTTCAAAAAGAAAAAGCTCCCTTTTTGCACCCCACGCCGTGAGGCGGTGGGGCAAAAAGGGTAAGGGCAAAAATTCAAAATACGGGTAAACGGGTGCGGCCTTTAAGGACAAAACAAGGCCGGACACACGGCGAATGTGTCCGGCCTTGCTTTTGTTTTGTTGGCGGGTGTGGGTACCTGGCTTACCGGTTGATGGTCACACCTTCGGGGAAAGCATTTTCCGCCACTTCAGCGTCCGGGTTGAGGATAGTAACGCTGGTTAGGGCTAAACATTCGGAAAAGGCTCCCTCTCCAATTTCCGTCACACTCTCCGGGATGGTCACGCTGGTCAAGGACATACAACCGCCAAAGGCCCAATCCCCAATCCTCGTCATACCCTCCGGGAAGGTCACGCCGTATAAATTGGGCAAATCGGCAAAGGTATAATCCTCAATCTCCGTTATGCCGTCTTCCAGCACGAGCAGAGGACATTCACTTCGCAGACGATAATATGCTCCACAGGCTTCCAGCGCGTCATAATTCAGCACGCCCTTGCCGGAAATAGTCACACAGTGTGCCTCGTCATAGGTGCAAGTAAATTCACCGCTGCCCTCGTCAGCCGGAGTAGTGCTCTCCGGCTCTGTTTCCGTGGGCTGGGTTTCAGCGGGCTTGGTTTCCTCCGGCTCTGTCTCTGTGGGTTTGGCTTCTTCCGGCTCCGTCTCCGTGGGTTTGGTTTCCGCCGGTTCCGTTTCTTCCGGCTGGGTGCTCTCTGGCTGGGTGCTCTCTGGCTGGGTGCTCTCTGGCTGGGTGCTCTCCGGCTGGGTGCTCTCCGGCTCGGTGGTCTGCTGGCCGCTGCTGGTGCTCTCGGCGGGCGGTTCTGTGGTGCTGCTGCCGGTCTGTCCGCCGCCGCAGGCGGCCAGCGACAGGGCCAGCGCGGCGCAAAGCAAAACAGATAAAGCGCGTTTTCTCATGGGTTGATGTGTCCTCCTTTTGTTTTGCCGCTCATGGCGGCAATTTTGCTGTCCTCGACGGTTCCCGCCGGGGGCGGGATTGCTCCCGCCCCTTTTGGGTTCCGGCGAGACAACAAAGGCGGCGCAGGATATGCCCCTGCACCGCCAAAAGGACACACAAACCCATCTACTTTCCCCTTGTAAAAATCCACAAGGGCGGGTATAATGAGAGTGGCGCTGTTTTCAGCTGTGTGGGAGGTCGGTTCTCCTGCATAGGGCCGTGGGGTGTTCCAGCACTTCACGGCCTGCCTTTTATTGTCTCACGGCTTTATTATACATTCCGGCGCTCTCTATTTCAAGGGCTTTTTGCCAAAATGTTGCCTCGCGTGACGATACAGGCCGAAATAAAGGGCACGGATTGAAGATGATTCAAAAATTTCTGCACAGCGCAAAGGGCGGCCACGCGGCCGCCCTTCTTCTCGTTTTATTCGCTTTCAATGATTCCAAACCAGCGGAACGCCGCGCGGATGGCGTTTGCTTTCTCCGGGGTAAGCTCTGCGGCATAGGGCCCGTGGGCTCCTTTTGGGCCCTTATTCTGGACTTTCGCAAGCCCACAGAGGTCTTTTGTCCACGAAATAGCAAGGTTGCTGACGTGCAGGCCGTAGTGCTTCTTGACCCACGCCCGGATTTGCTTGTAGGTGGCGCGTTTGGTCTGTAAATGTGTTTCGCCCTCATAGTCGTCTATGGCGACTATGAGGGCGAACACGTTGCGGTGTACTGCTACATTGATTTTTGAAATGGTGTTCGTATACTTCGGGCTGAGTATATTTAAGAATAGAGGACTTTACCTAAATTTATATTTTAGGGGCGAGATAATGAGGGGAAAATTCCGCGCAATCGAGGCCAAGGTTATTTCCACAATAAAAAACCACTGGTTTATATCAATATTAGTTAGTGGCCTTATCGGGGCAATTCTTTCTTGGGGTATATCGTGGATATTACCGTCAAGATCTGTTAAAGTTGAAAACCTGCCCCGGAAGGAACTTACATGTACTTTGGATTTTTATTACCAGATGATTACAAAGCGTGTGGCCGATACCGAATTACAAGTGTTCTACGGTGACCAAGAGGTTGACGCTCCCTACATTTATAGCATTTCTATCGAAAATACTGGAGAATACTCAATATCTAATGAAGATTTTAAGGCCCCCTTTTCAATCAATTTTTTGGGTAGCAATCGTATAGTGCAAGCCCGCGTTTCTAAATCAAGCAATCAATCACTAACCAATGAGGTTTTAACCAATGCAAAATTTCAAGGTACTACATTAACGATTGAGGATTTTTTCTTAAATGTAAATGAATCCTTTACAGTTTACATCATTTCTGACGGGAAGCCTGATACTATCGTATACAGTGCCAGGATTGCAGATGTGAGTGAAGTTATACTTAAAAATACTCCGAAAGAAAATAGAGATACAAAGCTTCAAAATATGCTCTATATTGTAGCTATCGGCGTTGGCTTTTCCATTATGACTATTATATCAATGATAATTTTAGATAAAAGGGCCAAGAAAAAATTTGAAGAACAGTTCCTGTTAAAATACCTGGAAAAAGATAAAGATGTAACCTAATAATTACAGATTGCTTTTCAAAGATACGATGTGTTGTGGTTGCGAACATTCTGCCACCATTTTGCCCTAAATCTACATTTTCTTCTGGAGGATGTGAACAAAAACCAGGATATAAGTTACCTGACCAATGATAAAATACACGCTTCGTAGATAGCACCGCAATCAAAGTATTAACGTGTTTTTTGAGAGGTTATAACGACTTTGTTCCCCGTCTGATACTTTTTTTCAATAGATTCCCCTATTATTTTACAGGGAATTGAGGGGCATATAACCGCACCATACGTGAGCGCGTTCGGTTCGCATCCGAGAGGTCGAGGGTTCGAATCCCTTCAGGTCCACCATTCGTGAGGTATACAAACACCCGGTGTTCGTATACCTCATATTTTTCCCTGCCGCTGAAAACTGCTTTAACCTGACCAGCGGGCAACCATCCCCAAAAACGCCCTCACAGCCGGGGGTACCTTCCACAGCGAATGGCCATCAACCAGGAAGCCGGGCGGCCACCCGCGAAATAGGACAGGGCCGGACACATCTCCCGTGTGTCCGGCCCTGTCCTGCTTTTGGAAAAACAGCGTCAGATGGCGTCCGCCAGAGCGGCGGCCCTGGCGCAGCCGTCGGTCTTGTCGATGTCGCCCACGTTCAGCACACCGGGGACCAGCACCTCGCCCACCATCTTCCACTTCATCAGGGCGGCGGAGCGCTCGATGGGCAGGCGCACCCCGTCCAGCACGGTCATGTCCTCCTCCTCGCAGCAGGCGATGACGGCGCACTCCTTGCCCGCGATGTCCTTGCCGGCCACCATAAAGGAGTACAGCCGGTCGATGACCCCCTTGATCTGGGCGGGGATGGAGTACCAGTAGACCGGCATGGTGAACACCACCGCGTCGGCCTCCAGGATGGCGGGGGCGATGGTGTTGAAGTCGTCGTCGAAGGTGCAGGCCTTCCCGGTGGAGAAACAGGTCTCACAGGCCCGGCAGCCGCCGATCTTCAGAAGCGCCGCGTCGAAGCGGGTGACGGTGTGGCCTTTGGCCTGGGCGGCCTGGATAAAGGCCTCGGTCATGGCGAAGCTGTTGCCCTTTTTCCGGGGGCTCCCGGTGATGACTGCGATCTTTTTGCTCATAGCGATATACTCCTCACACGATTTTGGGCTCTTGACGTCTCGGTCTGCCCACGCTATAGTTATACCGTAAATCCAAAAACCGTCAAGTACGCACATTGACGTGAGGTACTAACCCAAAGGAGAGTGTGCCCTGTGGAGCATTCCTGCATCAAGGACGCCCGGCTGGAGGAGACCGGCTTCAGCTACACCATGTCCCTCATCCATGGAAAATACAAGATGTTCATCCTGTACGCCCTGATGGACTTCGAGATCGTCCGGTTCAACGAGCTGAAAAAGTACATCGGGACCATCTCCTTCAAGACCCTCAGCGCCACCCTGAAGGAGCTGGAGGCCGACGGCCTGGTCCACCGGGAGGAGTACCCCCAGATCCCGCCCAAGGTGGAGTACAGCCTGACGGAGAAGGGCAGATCCCTTATCCCCATCCTGGACCAGATGTGTGCCTGGGGCGAGGAGCACCGGGGGTGAGGCCCCCCTGTTTTTGGGCCCTATTGCATTTTCCCCGCGGCTGATATATACTTTTCTGCGCCCCTCCCCAGCGGCCGGGGCGAATCTATCCAGGGCGGTGTATCTGTCTCCCTATGAACAAGAAATCACATATCGCAATGCTGTTTTTCGCGGCCCTCTTCTGGGGCACCACCTTCGTGGCCCAGAGCATCGGGGCCGACTACGTGGGCGCCAACACCTATCTCGCCGGGCGCAGCTGGATCGCCGTGGTCTTTCTCACGCCGGTGGTCCACCTGATGGACAGGTTCCGCGCCGGCCGGGGCATGGACGACCAGCGCCCCAGGACTCCCGCCGACCGAAAGTGCCTGCTCCTGGCCGGAATCGCCTGCGGCTCCACCCTGTGGCTGGCCAGCCTGGCCCAGCAGATCGGCGTGGCCTACACCACCACCGCCAAGGCGGGGTTCATCACCGCCCTGTACGTGGTCATGGTGCCCATCCTGAGCATTCTGATCAAGAAGCGCCCGCCCCTACACATCTGGTTCTGCGTGCTCCTCTCCCTGGTGGGTATGTACCTGCTGTGCATGAGCTCGGAGCGGTTCTATCTGGAGCTGGGGGACTCCTACGTGCTGGCCAGCGCCCTCTGCTTCGCCGTCGAGATCATGATCGTGTACCACTTCAGCCCCCTGGTGGACGGCGTGCGGCTGTCCCGGCTCCAGTTCCTGGTGGTGGCCATTTTGAGCACGATCGCTATGCTCCTCACCGAGCACCCCACCCTGGAGACGGTCCGTCTGGCCCTCCCGGCCATCCTGTACGCCGGCATTTTCTCCAGCGGCATCGCCTACACCCTCCAGATCCTGGGCCAGGAGGACGTGAACCCCACCCTGGCCAGCCTGGTCATGAGTCTGGAGAGCGTGTTCAGCGCCCTGTCCGGCTGGCTCATCCTCCACGAGACCATGAGCGGCCGGGAGCTAGTGGGCTGCTGCCTGATGTTTGTCTCCATCCTGCTGGCCCAGGTGGAGATCAAGCCCCGCAGGAAACAGGCGGCCCGGAGCGGCCAGAGCTGAACCCGGCCCCGCCCCTTCCAAAGTACGGCGGGCAAAAAAATTCAGCAGAGAGGTGGGAATTCCCATGTGCAGGAAACCGATCCGTCAAATCCTGGCGCTGTGCGCGGCGCTGGCCCTGCTGGCTGGGTGCGGCGGACCCGGCGCCGGGAGCTCCGCCCCGGCGGATGAGTTGGAGCCTGCTGTGTCCGAACCGGCGGCCAGCTCGTCCGAATCCGCCCAGGCCGAGAGCGGCGGGGTGGTGCTCTCCTTCGAGGCCCGGGATGTGGACGGGAACGCCGTCACCTCGGACCTCTTCGCCCAGTCCAGACTGACCGTGCTCAACGTGTGGGGCACCTACTGCGAGCCCTGCCTGTCGGAGATGCCGGGTCTGGGGGAGCTGGCGCAGGAGTACGACCCGGAGCAGGTCCAGGTCGTCGGGCTGCTCTGCGACGTGTCGGAGGACTCCGACCAGGAGATGGTGGACTACGCCAAACAGCTCATCGAGGCCACCGGCGCGAGCTACACCCACCTGGTCTACAACAACACTCTCTTTGTCAATGTCCTGGCCGGGGTGACCGCTGTCCCCACCACCCTGTTCGTGGACAGCTCCGGCCGGGTGCTGGGCGCCGTGGCAGGCGCCCAGTCCAAGCAGGCCTGGGAGGCAGTCATCGATGGACTTCTGGAGCAGATGTAAGCGGCGGCTGTGGCTGCTGGGCCTGGGCGCGGGGGTCGCGCTCCTCTGCGCCGGGGCGGCCCGGGGGGAATTCACCGTGATCTGGCAGAAGGCCGTGATGGTCTGCCTGGAGTGCGTAGGCATCGGATAGCGCGTGGGAGGTGAGGCGGCGTGCAGCGGGTGAGAACGGCGGTCCAGGTGCTGTTCACCATTTTTACCAACGGCTACGTCTACGGGTTCCTGCAGGGAAAGGTCTACCGGGGCGCGCTGAAATACGCCTGCGTGCCCGGGCTGAACTGCTACTCCTGCCCCGGGGCGGTGTTCTCCTGCCCTCTGGGGGCGCTCCAGGCCCTGCTGAACCGGCGGGGGTTCCAGGTCCCCTTCGCCGCCCTGGGGGTGCTCTTCGTGTTCGGGAGCCTGCTGGGGCGGGCGGTGTGCGGCTGGCTGTGCCCCTTCGGGCTGGTGCAGGACCTGCTGCACAGGCTCCCCTTTTTCAAAAAGGAGAGGCGTCTGCCCCTCCACCGGGTGCTGAAATACGGGAAATACGCGGTGCTCCTGCTGCTGGTGGGGGCCGGCTCCTCCCTCCTCCTGGGCACCTTGGTGAAGGTCCCCGCCTTCTGCAAGTACCTGTGCCCCTCCGGGACGCTGTTCGGCGCCATCCCCCTGCTGTCCGCCAACGGGCAGCTGCGGGGCCAGGCCGGCGGGCTGTTCCTCTGGAAGCTGGGCCTTCTGCTGGCCATCCTGCTCCTCTCCGTCAAGGTCTTTCGACCCTTCTGTCAGTACCTGTGCCCGCTGGGCGCCGTCTACGGGCTGTTCAACCGGTTCAGCCTGGTACAGATCCACTGGGAGCGGGAGCGGTGCACCTCCTGCGGGAGCTGTGAGCGCGCCTGCCCCATGTCCCTCCGGGTGGATGAAATTTCCCGCTCCCCGGAGTGTATCCGCTGCGGCAGATGCGCGGACGCCTGCCCCCGGAAGTGCCTGCACTTCTCCCCTCGCTCCGGCACACCCAAGGCCGCGCCGGAAGATACCTAGTGTCGTATCCCTCCAAAAGGCCTCGCAGAGTTCGCGCCCGCAGGCGCGAATCAGATGTAATCTATTTTTCCCGGCGGCGCGTACGTCGGGAAAAATTCCTCTCGGCCCGCAAACGTGCGAGCTGGAAAATGGGCCCCCAGCCGGAGCCCAGCGCAGCGGGTTCGGCTGGGAAAGGAGGAGCAGCGTAATGAGTGAGCTTTCGCCGCAGGCGGAAGCGAAGAATATGGAGCTTGCGACGACGCGCGCTGCCGCGGGCCGCAGCTTCTTGTCAAAAATGGCCTTTGGCCTTTTTTGACAATATTTAGGCCCGCCGGACGTTCGTCCAGCGGGCCTGTTTTCGCTTTCTTTACTTTGCGGGAGGCTGTTCCCCCGAGCCCTTGGTCAGCTGGGTCACCAGCACCTGGAGCAGCTTGTCCATGTTGAAAGGCTTGCCCACGTGGTCATTCATGCCCGACGCCAGGGCCTGCTGCCGGTCCTCCTCGAAGGCGTTGGCGGTCATGGCCACGATGGGGATGTTGGCCAGGGCGGTGTCGTCCAGGGCCCGGATGGCCCTGGTGGCGTCGTAGCCGTTCATAATGGGCATCTGCACGTCCATCAAAATCAGCGCGTACTGGCCCGGGACGGCCTTCTTCATCTTTTCCACCGCCACGGTGCCGTCCTCGGCGGTGTCCACCACGAAACCGCTCTCCTCCAGCAGCTCCTGGGCGATCTCCCGGTTGAGCTCGTTGTCCTCCACCAGCAGCAGGCGCAGGCCCCGGAGGTGTTCCACCGGGTCCGGCTCCGCCGGGGCCGCCGCGGGCAGCTCCGCCTTGCCCATGGCGCTGATGAGAGTGTCCCGCAGCTCGGACAGGAAGATAGGCTTGTTGCAAAAGGCGGTGACGCCCGCTTTCTTGGCCTCGTCCTCAAAGGCGGTCCAGTCGTAGGCCGTCACGATGATGATGGGCACGTGCTCGCCCACGATGGCGCGGATCTGCCGCACCACCTCCAGGCCGCTCAGGTCGGGCAGGGCCCAGTCGATGATGTAGGCGTAGAACTCGTCGCCCATCTCCACGGCCTGCCTGGCCCGGAGCACCGCCTCCTTGCCGTGCATGGTCCACTCCGCCCGCATCCCGATCTGGGTGAGCATCTTGGTCACGCTGTCACAGGTGGAGAAGCTGTCGTCCACCACCAGGCCGCGCACGCCGGCCAGCTCCCGGATGACGGCCACCTGCCTGCTCTCGGACTGGAGGCGGAAGTTGAAGGTGATGATGAACTCGGTGCCCTTCCCCTGCTGAGTCTCCACGTCGATGGTGCCGCCCATGGTGTCTACGATGCTCTTGGTGATGGCCATGCCCAGGCCGGTGCCCTGGATGCCGCTGACGGTGGAGTTGCGCTCCCGCTCGAAGGGCTCGAAGATGTGCCTGGCGAACTCCGGGCTCATGCCGATGCCCGTGTCCTTCACCCGGATCTCATAGGTGCCGTAGCCGTGGGGCGCGCCGGGCTTCTGCTGGACCATCAGGGACACGGAGCCCCCGGCGGGGGTGAACTTGATGGCGTTGGACAGCAGGTTGAGCAGCACCTGGTTGACGTGGAGCTTGTCGCAGTAGATGTCCTCGTCCACCACGTCCATGGTGTCCATGAAGAAGTTGAGCTGCTTGGACTGCATCTGGGTCTGGATGATGTTGCGCATGTCCCGGAAGATGTCCGAGATGGAGCAGGGCTTCTCCTCGATGTTCAGCTTGCCCGACTCGATGCGGCTCATGTCCAGGATGTCGTTGATGAGGGAGAGCAGATGGTTGCTGGAGGACAGGATCTTGGCCAGGTACTCCTGCACCCGGGGCTTGTTGTCGATGTTGGCCTCGGCCAGAGTGGTAAAGCCGATGATGGCGTTCATGGGGGTGCGGATGTCGTGGGACATATTGCTGAGGAAGGTGGTCTTGGCCCGCTCGGCGGCCTCCGCCTTCTTCAGCTTCTCCTCCAGCACCGCCCGCTCCACGGCCTGGTCCATGACCCGCCGGGACTGCTTATGAATGATGACGTAGTAGGCCAGCACCGTCAGCGCCATGATGACGCCGATGACCGCGCAGATGTCCCGCACGGCGTATACGCTGGCGAAGGCCTCCTTCTCCGGCACACCGACAATGATGGACCACTGGTTGATGCCCGCCGGGGCGTAGTACATGTAGTCCCAGCCGTCGGTGTTCTCGGTGCGGTAGATCACATAGCCGGTGCCCAAGGCTACCAGATCGTCGATATACTCGTTCCAGTCCTTCTCCCCCCTCACCTTTCGGTCGGCGGTGTCGAAGTCGTGGATGTTGCCCAGCTCTGTATGAGTGGGGTAGGTATCCAGGATGAGATCACCGGTGCGGGTGTCGACGATGTAAACGCTGGCGGAGGCGTTGTAGAGATTGTCGATGTTGAGGGCGTTGTGGAGCTCATCCAGACGGGTGACGCCGTAGAGCAGGGCGGCGGTCTGCCCGTCCTGGATAATGGGCACGAAGTGCCGCAGCACCGGCGTGTGCCCGCTGATGGTGTACATCCGATCGGACACATGCTCCCCCAGGGGGGCCTCCACCGCGAAGGACAGGCTCTCGTCGTCCGACACATCGGTGACGCCGCCGCCCGGGACAAGGACCGTATCGTCGGGCAGGAGCACCCGGATCGTCATGGTCTCCAGCAGGGGGGTCACCCGCTCCATGATCTCCTGGGTGGCCTCGATGTCGAAGTTGTCGGCGGAGGAGATGATGTCCGCCGTGGCGTTGAGGATGCGGCTGTCCCGCTCCAGCTTGGCGGTCACCTCGCTGATGACGGTGTTGACACCCTCCTCCATGCGGCCCAGGGACCGCTCCCTGATATTCGCGCTGATCAGGAGGAACGCCACCACGACCAGCACGGTCAAAAGGACGATCAGCACCACTGTGACGGCGATGCTGCCCTCACGGGCCAAGCGTTTTCTCATAACCTCCCGCCTTTCTTTTGTGGGATCTCCTCCGCCTCGGCGCGATCCGGCGGCATTACAGGCTGGCCTGGAAGGCCCGGATGGCGTCCACCGTCTGCTGGTAGTCCTTGCGGACCTGCTCCAGCAGCTCTCCGGCCTGGGGGGCCGGGGTGCCGCCCCGGAGCGCCTCGGTCAGCTCCTCGCTGGAGTTGGCCAGCGCCGTGAAGCTCAGGTTCTGGCACATGCCCTTGATGGTGTGGGACGCCCGGAAGGCCTCCTCCCAGCTGCCGCTGGCAAAGGAGCTGCACAGCAGGTCGAAGCTGCCGTCGTCCAGGAATTTCAGCACGAATTTCTGCACCAGCCGCTCGCTGCGCAGCCGGCCCAGCACGCCGTTGTAGTCCGCCCCCATAGCCGCATAGCACTCCTGTAGTGTCATGATCTGATCTCCTCCTTAATGAATTGTGGCCGTTTCTTCCTGCTCCGCGTGGGGAACAGAGTCCAGCAGGGTCTGAAGGGAGTCGTCGTAGAAGCGGTAGCGCCCCCGGCCGGCCCGTTTGGCCGCGTACAGGGCCGCGTCCGCCGCGTGGAACAGGGTCTCGTAGGACAACCCCACGTCCTCACCCAGCGCCACGCCCATGGTGACCGCGATCTGGAAGTTCTCATATTTGCCGCACAGGTTGCGGAACACACGGTCTATGGTCTTTTCGATGTCGGTGTTGTACTCCAGGAAGAGCATGAACTCGTCGCCGCCGGCTCGGCAGGAGATATCGGTGCCACGCACGCTCCTGCACAGGCTCTTGGCCACCCACTGGAGCACCTGGTCGCCGAACTGGTGGCCGAAGGTGTCGTTGGCCAGCTTGAAGTAGTCCAAATCAAAGATGGCCAGGGCATAATTCGCGTTGGGCTGGTCGTGCATCCGCAGCTCGATCTGCTCCCTGGCGCTGGCCCGGTTCAGCAGGCCCGTCAGCTGGTCCCTGGCAGCCTTCTGCTCCAGCTCCTGCATCTTTAGGTGGGCATCGTGGATGTCCACCACCGTCCCCAGTGCCCCGTCGAACTTGGGCTTGGGGTCGTCCGACCACAGGGCCCGGGTGATGATCCGGTGCCAGCGGACGGTGCCGCCGTAGTGGAGGGGGCAGTCCATCCGGACCTCCGGCCGCTCCGGGGAGGTGGAGCGCAGCCGCTTGGAAAGCCGCTCCCAGGTGCTCTCCCCCATCACGCCCCGCAGCTTGCTGTCCTGGTTGGGGTTCATGATGATCTCGTCCAGCCCCAGCCGCTTCGCGCCCCAGGAGGAGACGGTGAGCATGGGCGGGGAGACGGTGTACTCGAACTGGATCGTCTCGGCCATGGTAGTGAAGAAGTTGTTGCGCATCCGCTCCCTGTCCAAAAGCTGGAGCGTGCGCTCCGAGGCGCTGCGCCCCTCGCCCCGGAGGGTCTCCTCGGAGATGCCCCGCAGCTTGCGCCGCTTGACCTCCTCCACGGAGTCGGTCTCCAGCGCGGTGCGGAGCTTCTCCGCATTCTCCGTCAGGCACTCCAGCAGCAGGGGGTTGAAGGCGCCGCACTCCCCCCGGGCGATCATGCCCACCGCCTGCTCATGGGTGAAGGGCGGCTTGTAGACCCGCTCGCTGGTCAGCGCGTCGTACACGTCAGCCAGGGCCACCACCTGCGCCGAGATGGGGATCTCATCCTCCTTCAGGCCGTCGGGGTAGCCCCGCCCGTCCCACCGCTCGTGGTGCCAGCGGCAGATCTCATAGGCGATCTTCAGCAGCTGCTCCCCCTGGTGGACCGGCAGGTTCTCCAGCATCTTGGCGCCCACGGTGGAGTGGGTCTTCATGATCTCAAATTCCTCTTTGGTCAGCCGCCCGGGCTTGTTGAGGATCTTCTCGTCGATGGCGATCTTGCCGATGTCGTGGAGGGCGGAGGCCGTGCTGATCATGGAGATGTCCCGCATGGACAGCTTGTACCGGTCCGTCTTGTGGGTCAGGTAGCCCAGCAGCAGGTCGGTCAGGATGCGCACATGGAGGATGTGCATCCCGCTCTCGCCGTTGCGGAACTCCACGATGTGGCTGAGCACGTCGATCATCAGGTCGCTGCGCTTCTCGTTCTCATAGACCTGCTGCTCCACCATGCTGATCAGCCGCTTCTGCTTGGCGTACAGCAGCAGGGTGTTCACCACGCGCCGGCGGACGATCAGCGCGTCGAAGGGGCGCATGATAAAGTCGGTCACGCCCAGCTCGTAGGCCCGCTCCACCTGGGCGGGGGCGTTCTCCGAGGACACCATGACCACCGGGACCGCGTCGATCCAGCCGTTCTGGTTCATGGCCTCCAGTACGCCGAACCCGTCCATCCGGGGCATCACGATGTCCAGCAGCACCAGGGAGAGGTCCGAGGCCTGCTTGCGCAGGACATTCACGGCCTCCAGCCCGTCCTCCGCCTCGATGATATCGTAGTCCTCCCCCAGCATGTCGTCCAGGATGGAGCGGTTCATCTCTGAGTCGTCTACGATCAGTATTTTTTCCTTGCTCATATAATCCCTCCTCCGGCGGGCGCCGGCAGAGCCGGCGCGGGCCGTTTTGAGCCCCTCTTTATGCCTTGGGGCCAGGCGGGCCGGTATCGATTTCTCTCTTTCCTGCGCGCAGCGGGAACGGTCTTAGAATGCCGCTGCGCACAGTCCGCTTGAACCATACTAACACAGAATAAATTATATCATCGGCCCCGAGGAAATACAAGGCTGTTTTCGTTTTTCTCACATTTCCCGCCTGTCAGTTGGAGCAAAAAGCGCCCGCCCCGGCGGGCCGGGGCGGGCGCTGTGTTCAATTCGCAGGGATATCCGCATCGGACCGGCCGGAATAGCCGTCACAGCCACTTTTTCAGCGCCTCCAGCAGCTTGGACACCTCCACCGGCTTGGCCACGTGGTCGTTCATCCCGGCCTGGTGCGCCTGTCGGATGTCGTCGGCAAAGGCGTTGGCGGTCATGGCGATGATGGGGACGGTGCCGGCGTCGGGCCGGTCCAGCTCCCGGATGGCCCGGGCGGCCTCATAGCCGTTCATCACGGGCATCTGGATGTCCATAAAGATCAGATCGTAGCAGCCCACCGGGCTCTTCTCCACCATCTCCACCGCGGCCCTTCCGTCCTCCGCCTGATCCACGGTCACGCCGATGCAGCTCAGCAGCTCCTGGGCGATCTCCCGGTTGAGCTCGTTGTCCTCCACCAGCAGCACCCGCTTGCCCTTATAGTCGGCCTGCTCCAGCTCCGCCGGGGCGAGCTTCTGCTCCTCCCCGCCCTGATCCAGCACCGACTTGAGGACGTACACCAGCCGGGAGCGGAACAGGGGCTTCTCGATGAACGCCCGGATGCCCGCCACCCGGGCCTCCGCCTCGATATCCGTCCAGTCGTAGGCGGACAGGATGATGATGGGCACATGGTCGCCCACCCTGGTGCGAATCTCCCGGGCGGTCTCCACGCCGTCCTTCCCCGGCATTTTCCAGTCCAGGATCACCGCGGCGTAGTCGTTCCGGGTCCGGGAGGCGGCCAAAGTGCGCTCCACGGCCTCCTCGCCGCTGAGCACCCACTCTGAGCGCATTCCGATGCTGTCCAAAATCTCACAGGTGGCGACGCAGGAGTCCTGGTCGTCGTCCGCCACCAGCACCCGCAGGTCGGCCAGCCCGCCCACGTCCTCATCCGCCAGCTCCTGGAGCCTGAGGTGGACCTGGACGGTGAACTTGGAGCCCACGCCCAGCTGGCTCTCCACCTTGATGTCGCCGTCCATCATGCGCACGATGTTCCGGGTGATGGACATGCCCAGGCCGGTGCCCTCGATGTTCTGGCTCACCGACTGCTGAGCGCGGCTAAACGGGTCAAAGATGGTTTTGAGAAACTCCTGGTCCATCCCCACGCCCGTATCCTCGCAGACGAACTCGTAGCAGGCCATCCCGTGGATCAGGGAGGGGCACTCCCGGATGGAGAAAACGATGGTCCCACCCTCGGGGGTGAACTTCACCGCGTTGCCCAGGATGTTCACAAAGACCTGCCGCAGGCGCAGGGTATCCCCGATGACGGCCTCATGCGCAATGTCGGAGATATGGACCTTCAGCTCCTGGCGCTTGCTGCTGACCTGGGCCTTGATGATGGTGACCACGCTCTCCACCAGGTCCGCCATGCCGAAGGGCTCCTCGGACAGCGTGACCTTGCCGCTCTCGATCTTGGACATATCCAGCACGTCGTTGATGAGGGCCAGCAGGTGCCGGCTGGAGATGGTGATCTTGCTCAGGCAGTCGGTGAGCCGCTCCTGGTCGTCCAGGTGCATGGCCGCCACGGCGGTCATGCCCATGATGGCGTTCATGGGGGTGCGGATGTCGTGGGACATACGGGCCAAAAAGTCGGACTTGGCCCGGTTGGCGGCCTCCGCCGCCTCCGAGGCGCTCCTGAGGGCCAGGCGGATCTCCTGCTCCCGCTCTTTCAGCGCGGTGACGTCCTGGATGGCGTAGAGCACCTTGGAGGGCCGGCCGTCCTTCCGCGTCAGGCACAGGATGGAGATGTTCTCCCAGCGGCGGCCGTCCATGTCGATCTGGTACTCAAACTGCAGGTAGGGCACGTCCTCGGTCAGATGCCGGCAGACGTAGTCCGGGGCGATGACGGTGCTCATCCTCTCCCCGCCGTCCTCGTCCTCCACATACCTGGCGTCCAGGTAGCGAATCAGATCGGTGTAGGCTCCCCGCTCCGGCGCCCCGCTCTTTTTGTCCTCCAGGTATTCGTAGGTGTCCGTCTCATAGTCCACCAGGGAGAACCGGGTGAACAGCTGGGTGACCGCCTCCACGATGCCGGACATCTCCTGCTTCTCCGACACCAGCCTTCTTCTCTGGGCCCGGTTCTTGACGGCCAGATAAAGCACGTATGCCAGGAAGGCGACAGCCAGCCTGATCTCCAGCCGGATGCCGGCAGAGTTGGCGCTCTGGGTCATGCCCTGAGTCACGGCGGAGGGGACGCTCTGCACCAGCGCCCACTCTCCGTCCTCCAGCACTGTGACGTAGGCGCTGCTGGCGCCCTTGCTGCCCTCGTAGTTGAAGCTGCTGAAATCGACGCCGTTCGTGTCATCCAGGGCGTCTTTCAGCTTCTCCATGTCCTCCTGGGAGAGCTTTCCGCTCCGCTCCAGAGTCTCCAGCAGGTTCTGGGAGCCGTCCTCCCCCTCTGTGGAGAGGATCACTCTGCCGTCGCGCTCCAGCAGGTAGGTGCTGCCCCGGAACCCGAAGTAGTCCGCTTCCAGAAGGCCGTGGAGGGTGTCCCCCCGCAGGATGCCGCTGAGCACGCCGATGATCCGCCCCTCATAGTGGAAGGGGGCGTAGAAGATCAGCAGCGTCTCGTGGGTGATGCGGGAGTTGTAGATGACACACTTGCCGCTGTTGCCCGCCATCCCGTCCAGGAAATACTCCCGGTCGGACAGGTCGGCGGTCTGGCCGTCGGCGGTCAGGTCAATCCCGTCGGCGGAGATGAACTCCACATAGTCGAAGGGGGAGCGGTCGATCATGTCCTGGAGCATGGCCGCGTCCACCCGGGGCTCAGTCATCGTCGAGCCGTAGAGCATAGCCAGCAGCTCCACATTTCGCTGGGAGGTGTCCACCAGGTCGTTGACCCGGTCCGCCGTCTGTTCAGTGACCGCCTGGACGAATCTGTCGTTCTGCTCCAGAATGCGCCGGCGGTTGTCCCGGAGGAAGGAGAGAAACGAGGTGAGCACAAACACCAGCAGGGCTCCGATGAATATGATCTCAAAAATCAGGGTCTTTTTCTTTTGCTCCATTCCAGCTCTCACGATCCTTCCGCCGGCTGTCCACGCCGCACACCGGCAATATCGGTACATTGTACCATCCAGATTTGAAGATTGCAACGGCCGGCCCGCTTTTCCCGAAAAAATTTTGGATGAGCAAAGCCGCACGGGCGGGCCTTTGGCCTGTCCGCACGGCTGTTCCTCTGTTCTGTTCCCGGTCCCGTCCCGGGGATTCAGGGCTCCTCCGGCGCCGCGCGGCGGCGAAGCAGGGACAGGGGCGGCACGGCCCTTGGCAGCTTCATGGTGAAGCGCATCTGGGGCTTCCGCACCGCGTCCAGGGGCGCACCGTTCTCGTCCCACAGGCCCTCCACCGCGACGGGCTCCGGCCGCACGTCCGGGCCCACCAGCTCCAGCCGGTCCCCCAGGGAGAACTTGTTGTTCAGGGTCAGCAGAGCGGTGCCGTCGGGGGCGCAGCGCACCACCTTGGCCGCGATCTTCCAGTCCCGGACGTACCGGGAGTCCTGGGCGTACTGCCCCGGCTGCCCGAAGAAAAAGCCGGTGGAGTAGTGCCGGTGGCTGATGTGCTCCACCTCGTCCCGCCACACCGGGTCTAAGGGGACGCCCGCCAGGGCGGCGTCCACCGCGTGGCGGTAGGCCCCGGTGACAATGGCGGTGTAGTAGGCCGACTTGGCCCGGCCCTCCAGCTTGATGGAGTCCACTCCCGCATCTATCAGCTCCGGGATGTGGTCGATCATGCACATGTCCCGGGAGTTCATGATGTAGGAGCCCTTTTCGTCCTCGTAAACGGGGTAGTACTGCCCCGGCCGCTTCTCCTCCACCAGGGCGTACTGGTAGCGGCAGGGCTGGGCGCAGGCGCCCCGGTTGCCGTCCCGGCCGGTCATGTAGTTGGACAGCAGGCAGCGGCCGGAGTAGCTGACGCACATGGCCCCGTGGGCGAACACCTCCAGCTCCAGCTCCCTCGGTGCCTTGGCCCGGATCTCCCGAATCTCGTCCAGGGACAGCTCCCGGGCCAAAATCACCCGCGCCGCCCCCAACTCATGCCAGGCCCGGGCGGCCTGGTAGTTGACCACGCTGGCCTGGGTGGAGATGTGGACGGCCACATCGGGGGCATAGCGCCTGGCCAGGGACAGCACGCCCACGTCGGCCAGGATGACGGCGTCCACCCTCAGCTCATTGAGGTACTCCAGCCACTCCGGCAGGCGCTCCACCTCGCTGTTGCGGGGCATGGTGTTGCAGGTGACGTGGACCTTCACGCCTTTTTTCCGGCACAGGTCCACGGCCTGTTTCAGCTCCTCCGGGGAGAAGTTCCCGGCGAAGGAGCGCATCCCAAAGGACGTGCCGGCCAGGTACACCGCGTCGGCCCCGTAGGCCGCGGCCATCTCCAGCCGCTCCATGTCCCCCGCGGGGGAGAGCAGCTCCAATTTACGCATAAGCATCCTCCTTCCCGGAGTTGGAAAATGGGCCGCCGTGGGGCGGCCCATTTCATATCAGGTGCGGTACCGGGCCCGAATCACTGGTAGAGGGCCTGGGAGGCGACAAAGTTCATCTGCTCGTCATAGGTGCGGAAGAAGTGGTGCTCCCCGTCGTCACCCAGGGCGTAGTAGAGGTAGCTGGTGCTCTCCGGCTCCATGGCCGCCTCGATGGACTCCAGACCGGGGCTGGCGATGGGTCCCGGGGGCAGCCCCTTGTACAGATAGGTGTTGTAGGGGGAGTCGATGGACTTGTCCGCCTCGGTGGGCTCCTTGCCGCCGTTGATATAGAACAGGGTGGCGTCGATCTGCAGCAGGCCCAGCGTGCCGCCGCCGGTGTCGTTCAGGCGGTTATAGATGACCGAGGCGATTTTGGCCCGGTCCTTGCCGTCGGTCTCGCGCTCGATGAGGGAGGCCACGGTGACGATCTCGTGGATGGTGCGGCCACTGTCCAAAATTTCCTGGCGCATCTCGTCGGTGACCCGGGCGTCGAAGTTGACCAGCATCCGGTTGATGGCCTGCCGGGGGTTGTGGGGGGTGTAGAACTCGTAGGTGTCGGGGTAGAGGTAGCCCTCCAGCCGGTTGGGGTCCCCCAGGGGGATGTCCTTGAGGAAGGAGAAGTCGTAGTCGTGGTTGGCGGCCTCGTTCTCCAGCTCCGCCGCCGTGCAGACCCCCTTCTCCTCCAGCAGGCGGAAGATCTGCTCCACGGTATAGCCCTCCGGGATGGTGACGGTGACCACGCCGCGGCTCTTGGAATTGGTGCTCAGGCCGGAGATCAGGGCGCGGTAGTCCATGTCGGTCTTGAGGGTGAAAGTGCCGTACTTGGCGATCTTCTCCTCGCCGTGGGTAAATTTTGCGAACAGCTTGAACAGGAACTTGTACTCGATGAGCCCGTTCTCCTCCAGCATATCCACCACGTCGTCGTAGGTGTCCTCCTGGGTGATGACGATGGTGGCGGTGTGGGCCTCCTTGTTCAGGGCAAGCACGTCGTTGGCGGCGATCCAGGCCGCGCTGGCCAGCAGCACGGACACGCCGAGGACGAACGCGATATACAGCATGGCCATGCTGATAGAGGTCAGCAGGCTGCGCCGGCGGCGCCGGCGGCGGGGCTGCTCGTAGTTTCTCGAATCCTGTGGCATAGGGGGCCTCCTAACATTCTTTCGCATGGTCCTGCACCGGGCGGGCCGCCCGGGCATACAATGGGTCAGAACGCGCGCAACGCGCGGATTGAAATGAGGTGTGCTTTATGTGCTGCGGCGGAAACAACTTCAACGGCGGTTCCTGGTGGATCATCCTGATCATCATCATCCTGGTCCTGGGCCTGGGCTGGGGCGGCTCCAGCTGCGGGTGCAGCTGCGGGAACCAATCCTGCTCCTGCGGCTGCGACAGCGGCAGCTGTACCTGCGGGTGCGGCTGAGGCCGGTACATCGGGCGGAGCGGCGCGCTCCGCCCCTCTTTTTTGCCCCTCTCCCCGCTCACCGCGCGCCGGGGCGCAGGACCTGCCGGCCGGTCACCACGATGTCCACCGGCCGGTCATGGGCCTCCACCGGCAGGCGCGGATCTCAGCGCGCAGGCGCCGCTTCTCCGTCTCGATAGTGGACGGCATGGCGCACCTCCTCGGCCTTCTCCGGTCCGCACAGCAGGCCAATCAGGCACAGGCCGAACTCGAAGGCGCTCCCGGCGGCCCGGGCGGTGACGATGCGCCCGTCCACCACCACCTGGCGCTCCGGGAGGGCCACGGCGGAGCCCATCTCCTCCTCCATGCCGGGGTAGCACACCGCATGGCGGCGGTCCAGGACCCCCAGGTGGGCCAGCAAAGTGGGGGCGGCGCAGATGGCGGCCAGCCACCGGCCCAGGGTGTAGGTCTTTTGGATGAAGGCCAGGGCGAACAGGTCCATCTGCATGGACTCCACGCCCCCTCTGCCGCCGGGCAGCACCAGCATGTCCATCTGCTCTATGTCCACCTGCTCCAGCAGCAGGTCGGCCTGCACGGCGATGCCGTGGCTGCCGGTGATCACCGGGGCGTCCAGGCCCACCAGGGCCACCTCCACCCCAGCCCGGCGCAGCAGGTCCGCGGGGACCAGGGCCTCCATCTCTTCAAAGCCGTCGGCCAGCAGGATATACACCATAGGAGGTACTTCCTTTCCTTCCAAGTTGGATTTGATTTTCATTTCTCAAATGGGCTTGTCCGCCCGCCTGCCCAGCAGGCGGCGCCACAGGGCCTTCACCAGCACCAGGGGCAGGCGGACCATGCGGCCCAGCCGCTTCGGCTCCTTGAACAGGCGGTAGGCCCACTCCAGCCCCAGCTTCCGCCAGGCCTCCGGGGCCCGCTGGGTATCCCCGGCCAGCACATCCAGCGCCCCGCCCAGGCCGATGGCCAGCCGGGTATTGAGATAGGCGCCCCAGCGGGCCATAAACTTCTCCTGCTTGGGGGCGCCCAGGCACACGAACAGCAGATCGGGCCGTGCCTGACCGATCTGGTGGGCCACCGCGGCCTCATCCTGAAAATAGCCGTCCTGGGTGCCGCACAGCACGATATTGGGGTGCTGGGCCAGGATGTTCTCCCCGGCCCGCTCGGCCACGCCGGGCTTGGCCCCCAGCAGGAACAGCCGCCCGCCCCGCCGGTCCAGCTCCTCCAGCATGGCCCCGGCGAACTCGATGCCCGGCAGGCGCTCCCGCAGGGGAGTGCCTAAAATCTTCGCGGCGTAGATCACGCCGACCCCGTCGGGGATGGACAGGTCGGCCCGGTTCAGGATGGCGCGGAACTCCGGGTCCTTCTCGGAGTCCAGGATGAACTCCGGGTTGGGGGTGACTACATAGTGAAAGGTGTCCTCGTCCAGCAGTCCGGCCCCGGCCTGGACCGCCTGGTCCATGGTCAGGTCGTCGAACAGGACGCCCAGAATATCGGTTTTCAACGTATCCTCCTCCATTGGGGGCGCGCCCGCAGCGCAGTTCAAACGGATAGAATATTGTAACACGGTTCCCGGGGAAAGTCCACAGAAATCCGCACCGGGGCCCTCTTTTCATAAAATCTTCATAATCGCATGGAAAGAGGACGCGGCCGGCTCAGGCGCGTCCTCCCGATCTGTGCTGTCAGCCCCGGCGGCGTACGGCGGTGAACTTCTCCACCATCCGGTCGGGGGCGTAGGACAGCTTGGCCTGGCGCAGTCCGGGCAGGCCCATGTCGTCCTCCCGATTGAGCCAGCGCAGGTGGGGCATATTGGTCCGCAGCCACCGGGAGAACTCCCGGAAGATCATGGGGTAGGCCCCCTGGATCTCCCCGAAGGCCTTCTCAAAGTGGATGTCGAAGGTGTCGTCGTTGATGGGGCTGCCGATGGTGAAGGCCACCACCTGCCCGGCGGAGCGCAGCAGCAGGCCGGACAGCCCCAGGCTGTGGTAGTTGGCGAAGGCCCGGGACATGGCGTGGCGCTCATCCAGCAGGGTGCGCTCCTCCTGCTGGGCGATGCCCTCGTCGGGGCGGTAGCGGCGGTTCCACTCCAGGTCCATCTCCGCGCACTCGGCCAGGTTGTCCTCCCCGATCTCCTCCACCTGCCAGTCGGGGTTATTGTCCAGGAAGCGGTTGATGTGGTTGCGCTTGGCCTGGAGCTTCTTGCCCCGCAGGTCGGCCATGCGGTCGATGTCGTACAGGTAGTCCCAGCCGTCCCGGTCCGGGGCGATCTCATACTCCCCCGGCCGCAGCCGCTCCAGCAGCTCCACCTGGTCCGGGGTCATACACGCCAGGCGGAACACGTCTCCCCGCTGCTCCGCGTCCTCCTCCAGGGCGTCCAGCACCGCCTCCAGCGGCCCCTCCCCCGCGGGGAAGAGGTAGGCCGGGCCCATGCCGCCCCGCAGGCGCTCCAGCACATAGCCGTCCATCCGGGCCACCTGCTGGCAGAACGCCTGGCTCCACAAAAACAGGGTGGCGAAGCTGTACTCACAGCCCTGGTGCCCGGAGATGCGGAACCGCTCCTGCACCCAGGCTCTGTCCTCGATCTGGGGCTGTCTGAACGAAATCATGATCGCGCCTGCCTCCCACAGTATGTGTAAAAAACGCCGTCTGTCAATTTTTACTATACTCCACCTTTTTCGGAAAGTCAATCCGGGCATGTCCGGCCTGTGGTTTTTCTTGCCTGTTCGGGGCAAAACTGCTATACTGGAGACACATCCTGGAACAGGGAGGGAACCGCTTTGAAACTGATGGTCCTGGACGGCAACTCCATCGTCAACCGGGCCTTTTACGGGGTGAGCCAGAACCTGACCACCCGCTCGGGCCAGCCCACCAACGCCATCTTCGGCTTTCTGAACATCCTGGGCAAGCTGCTGGACGAGGAGGCGCCCGACGCGCTGTGCGTCACCTTCGACCGCAGGGCCCCCACCTTCCGCCACCTGGCCTACGAGGGGTACAAGGCCACCCGGAAGGGGATGCCCGACGAGCTGGCCAGCCAGATGCCCATCCTGAAGGACGTACTCTCGGCCATGAACATCCCCCGCTACGAGCTGGACGGCTGGGAGGCCGACGACCTGCTGGGCACCATCGCCCGCATCGACGGCGAGGCCGGCTGGGACACGGTGGTGGTCACCGGGGACAAGGACTCCCTCCAGCTGGTGACGGAGCACACCACCGTCAAGCTGGTATCCACCCGCATGGGGCAGACCACCACCAAGAATATGACCCCGGAGGCCTTCCGGGCGGAGTACGGCTTCGACCCCATCCACATCATCGACCTGAAGGCCCTGATGGGAGACTCCTCCGACAACATCCCCGGGGTGGCCGGCATCGGGGAAAAGACCGCCATGCCCCTCATCCAGCTCTACGAGACGGTGGAGCGCCTCTACGACCAAATGCCCGACGTGTGCACTGCCCCCGGCGTCCCCGCCAAGCCCGGCATCATCAAAAAGCTGGAGGCGGGCCGGGAGCAGGCACGCATGTCCAAGGACCTGGCCACCATCCGTACCGACGCCCCCATTGAGTTCGCCCCCGAGGGCAATCTGCGCCGGCCCGCGGACAACGCCCGGCTCTACCAGCTGTTCCTGGAGCTGGAGTTCGCCAAGCTCATCGACAAGTACCACCTCACCGCCCCCCAGGGGGAAACTCAGGCGGAGGAGCCGGTCTGGGAGGGCACCTGCACCAGCGAGGTGGTGGAGACGCCGGAGCGGGCGGAGGAGCTGCTCGCGCTGTGGAAAACCCTGGAGTGCGTCAACGTGCTGGCCCTGCCCTCCCTGGACGGGGTGTGCGTGGAGTGGTCCCCCAATGAAAATAACGGCTGCGCCGCCCTGCTCTTCGCGGACAGGCTGGAGAATTACAACCATATTTTGCAAATCCTCTTCGGCCCGGAGGTCAAAAAGGCGGCCCACGGGGTGAAGGCCCTGTGGCGCAGGCTGCTGGAGGAGGGCATCCAGCCCGGCGGGTTCCCCTTTGACACCGAGGTGGCCGCCTACCTGCTCTCCCCCACCGACGGCAGCTACGAGCTGGAGAAGCTGGGCCTGACCTACTACAACCAGGAGTTCCCCAAGGCAAAGGAGTATCTGGCCGAGGGGGCCTTCACCTCCCTGTTCGCCTTCGACGCGGCCCGGGCCGCCGGGGAGGACCCCTGCGCCGGGGCGGAGGATCGGGAGCAGGCCGCGGAGAAGGTCTCCGGCCCCATGGGGGCCATGCTGTCCCACGCCGCCCTCATCGGCGCCCTGCGGGAGACCCTGACGGAGCGCTTAAAGGAGCTGGGCATGTGGGAGCTCTACCAGAAGATCGACCTGCCCCTGTGCTCCGTGCTGGCGGGGATGGAGGCCGAGGGCTTTCTCATCGACCGGGCCGCCCTGGCCGCCTTCGGTGAGATGCTGTCCGAGCGGATCGACGCGGCCCAGGCCCTGGTCTACGAGCTGGCCGGGGAGAGCACCTTCAACATCAACTCCACCCAGCAGCTGGGGAAGATCCTGTTCGAGAAGCTGGCCCTGCCCCCGGTGAAAAAGACGAAAACGGGCTATTCCACCAACGCCGACGTGCTGGACAAGCTCCGGGGCAAGCACCCTATCATTGAGGCCATCCTGGAGTACCGGCAGCTGACCAAGCTGAAATCCACCTATGTGGACGGCCTGGGCAAGCTCATCCCCCCCGACGGGCGCATCCACACCACCTTCCAGAACACTGTCACCGCCACCGGGCGGCTGTCCTCGGTGGAGCCCAACCTCCAGAACATCCCGATCCGCACCGAGCTGGGGGCGGGGCTGCGGAAGATGTTCGTGGCCCCCGCCGGCAGGGTGCTGGTGGACGCGGACTACTCCCAGATCGAGCTGCGGCTGCTGGCCTGCATCTCCGGGGACCAGGCCATGATCGCCGGCTTCAACAGCGGGGAGGACGTGCACACCATCACCGCCTCCCAGGTGTTCGGGGTGCCCCAGGACCAGGTCACCCCCCTCATGCGCCGCTCCGCCAAGGCGGTGAACTTCGGCATCGTGTACGGCATCTCCCCCTTCTCCCTGTCCCAGGACATCGGGGTGAGCGTGGCCCAGGCCAAGGAGTATATGGACAAGTACTTCGCCCACTACGCCGGGGTGCGGGCCTATATGTCCGACGTGGTGGAGCAGGCCAAGCGGGACGGCTATGTATCCACCCTCTTCGGCCGGCGGCGGTGGGTGCCGGAGCTGAAGTCCTCCAACTTCAACACCCGGTCCTTCGGGGAGCGGGTGGCCCTCAACGCCCCCATCCAGGGCACGGCGGCGGACATCATCAAGGCCGCCATGCTCCGGGTTCGGGACCGGCTGCGGGCCGACGGCCTGGAGGGCCGGCTGGTACTCCAGGTCCACGATGAGCTCATCGTGGAGTGCCCCGAGGGGGAGGCCGAGGCGGTGGCCAAGCTGCTGAAAGAGGAGATGGAGGCGGTGATCTCCCTGCCCGTGCCCCTGATCGCAGAGACAGCCTGGGGACGTACCTGGGCGGACGCACACTAGTGCGTCGTCGCAAGCTCCGCATCTTTCGCTTTGCCCGCGCGGGCAAAGCTTGATCGCTGCGCTGCTCGTCACTTCCAAACGGAAGCCGTATGGCTTCCGTTTGGGGGGCGGCCTGCGGCCGCCGCTTGACCAGTTATTCTCTGAAAACGACCGTCTGTCCCAAATCCCTTGCATCCCCCTTTCGTTTTTGCTAAGCTGGACTTACAGGAAACGGAAGGGGGATTCTCTTATATGGATGTCCCCGTCCTGGCCGTTGTGGCCGCGGGGGACGTGGCTGCTGGTTCGGGGAAAAGGCCGTGAAAATGGGGAGAATCCCCCCGATGCGTAACATCTATGCGGGATTCTCCGCCATCCCAACGGGGCGGAAAGTGAAAGGCCGGAGGTGTTCACCGTGAAAAGGAAACCCAACTATCTTCTCCTGCTGTACGCCGTCCCGCTCCTGATCGTGGCGGTGATGTTCCTGCGGCCCCTGCTGGCCCTGTGGGGGGCGGACTGCGTGGTCCGGGTGTCCTTCACCGGACTGGAGAATCTGTTCCACACCCCCTATACCTGTTACGCCCTGGACGGCCGGGGGGCCGTCCGGGTCCCCGATTTCCTGGCCGGGGCCGTGCTGGGGACAGACGTGGAGGCGGGGAGCATCTACGATGATACCGACACCGCCTACTGGTTTGCCCAGCTGCAATACGGGAAGGACGAGCTGACCGCCGGCCAAAAGCCCTATCTGGAGACCCCCTTCGGGCCGGACTACTGGCTGACCTATGACAGCTGGACCAGCCGCACACCGCCGCCGGGGGAGGAGGACCTGGCCCTCATGCGCCGGGCGGCGGAGGCCCTCCACGACGGCGATCTGGAGAAATGGCGCTGGAAGGGCGGCGGGGCCGTCGGTCTGACCTCCTTCCTGGTGGTCCGCCATGGGGATGTCCGCCTGCTGGTGCAGGACGACCGGCGCCTCCTGCGGGCTGAGGCGGACGGGAGCTTCCAACTGCTGATGGACTGCCCCGAGGGCGGGCAGTTCGACTGCTGGTTCTTCAAGTAAAAACGGGAGGTGACCACAATGGATAAAAAGAAGGTCCTGGCTGTCCTGGGCCGCGTCGCCACCGGCGTGGGGATGGGCATCGCCCTGGGCATCCCCCTGTATTTTGTGATCCTCTACTGCCTCTTTGGCATTCTCCCCATGTACGCGGCCCAGGCAGTCATTGTTTTAAGCGTCGCGGTGTGGCTGGCTGCGGCGCTGACGGCGGCCCGGTTCCTGTCCAGGAAGTGGGTGAAGCGCCTGTGGCTGGCCGTGCTGGCCCTGGCCGCCTGCGGCGCCCTGTGGATCGGCCGGGGGGCCTATATCGACAGCATCCCCAAGGTGGAGGACCGGGGGCTGATGCTCTCCAGATACGAGCCCTTCGCCGAGGACACCCTGGCGGTGTCCCTGGACGAGCCGTCCGCGCTGAAATTTGACACCCTGCCCTTCGCCATGGACGGGGCCACCGCCCTCTACCCGGTCTACTCCGCCTTCGTCCGGGCCACCTGCCCCCAGGGGGACTACTCCTGGCCCGCCAGGGACTACGACTACTACGACGGCGTCCGGAGCGGCCCCAACGCCGTGGCCTGTACCGGCACCAACGACG
>CANQHN010000037.1 GCA_947623745.1 uncultured Oscillospiraceae bacterium | reverse complement strand
GTCGCCCCGCTCAATCCGAACGGCGAGCCTGCTCAATCCGACGCGGTCAGGGGTGGGCAACGGGGGCGGAATATTCACCTGGCCGCCCCTGGTGCTGTGATTGAAGATATTGAGTACCATGAGGACCGCCGGCTGGACAAGGCTCAAATTCTGCGTTTCGCTACTTGCCAGTACATTGAAGAGGGGCACCACATCATCCTCAAGGGCGCCTCCGGCAGCGGCAAAACCTTCCTCGCCTGCGCCCTCGGCAACGCCGCCTGCAGGAAATTTAAGACCGTCCGATATATCCGCCTCCCGGAACTGCTTGAGGAAATGGGCCTCGCTAAGGCTGCGGGTGAACTCAAAGATACCGTGAAAGGCTACCGGAAGGTGGACCTGCTCATCCTGGATGAGTGGCTCATCCGCCGTCTTACACCGCAGGAGTCTTACAACCTTTTGGAGCTTGTGGAGGCCCGCTGTGCCCACGGCGCCACCATCTTCTGCACTCAGTACGACACCAGCGAGTGGTATGAGCGAATCAATCCCAGTTCTGAGGAAGCCAGCCCCATCTCTGAGGCTATTATGGACCGCATCATCCACAACGCCTACGATATTCTTATTGACGGCAAGATTTCCATGCGGGAGCGCCACGGCCTCAAGAGCCTGGAGGTGTGACATAGCACCGGTGCAGTATGACCGCCAAGAGGTCCCTGCCCATTTGGAGCAGCAACATGCCTCCATGGAAGGATGAGTCTGGCCGGCTCATAGATTCATCCCTGCTCTGTGGGTGGCCTACCTACTGAAAGACGAACCATAGCAACTTTCCCACCCGGTCCTCGACACGCCGGGGACCGGGTGGACTTCTCCGCCGTGACGGTGGACCGCTTTCTCCGACAGGGTGGACTTATTTCTCCGTGCAGGTGGACCTCCCAGAACGAAAAATACAGCAGCCCAAACCTGTCCTCAAAAGGCAAGGAGCTGTACTGAGAATCATCCGTCTGCGCTTTAAATTGCCTGGCCATGGTGCCCCAGGTGCATCTCATGGAGCTTTGTAAAGGTCTCATTGGTGAACATCAGTCATCCCTCCTTGTAGTACTCAGTGCCTCGGGTGAAGCCTGTACGGGGAGGGCCTGACCGGTTCGGGCCTCTCTGAAGGCTTGTCCTGGCCGGAGCGAAGTATGGACCGGATGCTCTTGAGACTGGGCGTCGTTGTTGAAGGCGTAGTGCCAGCCCCGCAGACGGCCTCGGGCCTTGCGACCGAGTATAGCCAGGGCAGAATGCATCTTGGTAACCCTTTTTTGATTATTACGAAAAATCTCCCGCCGTAGCTATGCATACGAGGGAGATTTTTCTCATCTTTTTGACACTTCAATTCAACCGATGGTTTTGATCATAGGCATTGCTTGCCAACATCGACCCGCATATAGCACCAACTCTAAGCACTGCTTATCCACATTTCGATATTTTAGGTGGTAATATAAATGTTCGAGAAAATTCATGAATATGTCTTCTTTGTCTGGTGTCAATGGAATTGCTTCTTTGGGCATTAAGAATTCATTTGCAATAAGGGTGACCGCAAAGCCTTCGTTGCAAAATACAAGGTTTTGATCTACCTGCTCAGTCGAAGCACACTCCTGCTGATTTGACCTTACGATCTGCAACGGCTTCCTTCGTAGAAGCCAATGTACCTCATACGCAAGGATTTTGGCCTTGTTAATATGTTCAATTCGATGGAATACCTTTAAACGATGGATATCAGCGAAATAATCCATGACCATCTGCTGGAGAATTGCTTCATCAACAGTCAATTTATCACTTAATTCCCGTTCATTAATATACCCCTGTAGCTTATCGTACAAAAAGCGATATCGATCCCGAATTGTTTCCTCTGAAAAGTACTCTACGATTTCTTTAACACACAATCACCTCTCTGCCAGATTTCTATACTGAACGGTCGCTTTAAAATGAGGTGAATATGCCGGCTTCCACTGTCTTTTTGTGCTCAATACTCTATAATGTAGCCTATCCGCCCGCTATAAAATGGAGCAACTTCTAGAATATTATTAGGAATATCGTTCAATACCCAACGCGTATCAGCGTCATAGTAAAATAACTCCACACAACTTTCTGTCACGCCTGATATACTATCTGTTAGACTGGGTTCGCCATCTAACCAATACGGTAAATGATTTATACTCTCTCCAACAAAGTACCTTTCACAATTAACCCAATAATAATCTGCCCCATCTTTTGCCCTTGCTGCCCCAACGTAAAAGATTGTTTTTTGATGTCCCTGCTCTTTGATTAGCCGTACTATTCTCTGGTATTCATTATCTGACTCAATCGTAAGAAGATGGCCTCCATAAGCAATACAATCATTATATGCCTCATCCCAGGAGCAGTCTTTTAAAATGAATTCGTAAGTTGATTCTGCAGTGGTACCTATTGTAGGAGCTTCGATGTTTAAAGGATCATCTATCTCGCTACTTTTTCGGAGTGTTGATTCACCGAAAGCATAGATGATGATCAAGAATAGCATAGCGAAAGCGACTGCGCCTTTATGCTCCAAAAGAAATATCTTTATCTTAAATTCTTGCAACGCTTTATCTGCCTTGAGCCGGTAATACAAGCCAGAAAGTTTTGTCGGAATAAGAAATGCAGCCAAGATAATACTTAATACTATACAGATAACGCCCAATATCCTGCCTCCTTATATCCTTCAAAAAGCATTTGGTTATTTAAGAACAATCGAAGGACTATTATTACTCCATGCGGTTAATATCTTTTAGCTTGTTGAATAAGGTAATAACCTGATTTAGAAGTACAGCGTCAGGAATATTATAATTGTAATGTGTCTTCCACGCATGGATTGCTTGTAATACACATCGAATTAGATCCATCGACCTATTACCTGTGTACTGAAAATCGCTATCATATGACAATAGTAGATGGTTGCTCAAAGATTGGCTTTCAATATAAGCCGCGTCGACAGAGTGTTGCGTATCTTCGCTCGATATTATTGGTTGGGAATCAACTGCGCCGCCCTCCAAACAATCTTTACTTTTCGGGCACTCTTTGATCCTTTCTGACTGCTCGTGCTTATCATTATCAAGCTGCTCAACTTCATCGCTCTTATTCCCAAATGGCCACATTTTTAGCACCTCTCACCGAAAAACTATCCTATAGGACTCATAAAGTTTTATTCTAATTATTACATTTTTTATAGAAATCCTCCAGATTCTTTTCCAGTTCACGAACAAGGACAGAATAAAATCTATCAGCGGCGATTGCTTCACGTCCATGAAAGCATTTTGACGCGAGGAGGTTTGATGCCTTCTCAAGTGCGTCAAGATTGTGTTCAAAAAGGTTAACTGCCTCTTCAATTATACAAGCCCTGCGAGCACTTTCTATCTTTATCAGTAACAAATCAAGTTGCCACGCTTGAATAATACCAATTTGTCTAAATGTTGTGACAAAAGATCTTGCAATTTTACATACATCAGCAATTTCAGATATAATGGCTAATTTCTCACTCATTGTATATTTCTCCCCACATTTTATCGGCTAACCATCGTAGGCCACAGAATTAAGGAATGCTGTGACCAGCGATGTGACGTGAAATACAAATTGAAATATCCGCTATGATAATTCAATGCTTTTTCATATCCGCTCAGTTTCTCCCGTCTACAATTTTCCCCGTTGAATAGTCGCTGTTATTTTCTTGCAGAGATGTTTCATATCCTCAATCACATTTTTTCCTTCGTTGATTCCGTTGGTCGAGCAGCCAGAATAGCAAGAAGCCAGCCAGCGCCCCAGCGGCGTTCAGACAGGATTCGTTCCATTGGAGATGTCTGCCTGGAATCCAAATCTTCGGAACGTCCGTTAAGAGAGCTAAGAGCGTTACCGACACGCCGCACAGCAGCCGTACCCAGCCACGCACCGGACGCAACTTCCATAGTGACTCTGTGGAGCCGCAGAACAGGATGCCAGCGATGAAGAATACGCCGAAGTGGGCGCACTTGCGAAGCAACATATGGAAAGCGGCCTCTTCCGGGGTGATGCCGATCAGGGCCAGCACCTTTAACAGGGAGCGCACGATAGCCAAACTCAACCGCCCAGTGCCTTCACCCGTCTGCCAAGAGAGGAACAGGCACAGCGCCAGCCAGCCCAGTGTCAGACTCCACCATATCGCAATCAGAAAATATCGCTTATTTCGCAAAAAGATGATCACCACCCGGTTGATTGTGTACATCGCCTTCGCCACCTTTTATAGGCAAATGCAACAATCTATTTTAACTCTCCTGTACCATCAACGGGACAACATACAGATTTGCAGCGATACATACGTGGGATATCAATAATATTGTCATCTGTCTTGCTTATTTCTTCAAGCCTTTTAATAAGGGAAACGGATGCATTAACAGTCCCCCAATAGCCCTTGTCCTTATCATTACACTCAGTTCCATAATTTGAAATATTCCCAAGGCCATATCCTGCACCTAAGAAACCGATTCCGCATTCTTTTGCGCTTTCAAAATCAATCAGGCTGTCACCAATCAAAATAGTATTACAAGGCAAGCAGCTTGCAAACCGCATGCACAAACGAATTAAATCTGTTTTCGTTAAAGAATCTTGGTCATCAATTCCAATGATGTCATTAAAGTATTGAAGTAGGCACTGTCTACGTAAAATATCATATGCCAAATCTGTCCTTTTCAGCGTTGCGATACTGATTCGATGCCCCTCTTTTTGCAGATAGCATAGTAGTTCTTCAATACCTGGATATACCCTTACCATACGAACGCCTACTTGTGCGTATCGCTTTCTGTAAATCAAAATCGCTTCTTTGGCATCGCTTTCTGACAAACCAAATCGTCTTATAAAATTGTCAAGAAGTGGGGCACCGATAACTCCATCTAAAACACAAGGATCAGTAATCGGTTTACCTATCTGTTCAAAGGTATAGCGATAAGCGTCGTATATACCTTCAGATGTGTTAGCCAATGTTCCATCAAAATCAAATATATAATGTTGATATTTAAATTTCATTAGGATATCCTCGGCCCTTTTTTTGATATAATTGTTCATACTCTGCTATACGCTTAACCTTTGGTAATGAACGACCGCCATCAAACTCACATGTCAGCCATATCTCAACAAGTCGCTTAGCCAACTCCTCGCCTATGACCAAGGCCCCCATCGTCATAATCTGTGCATTGTTGCTTTTTCTGGCACGTTCGGCAGAGTATGGATCATGACAAACAGCGGCATAAATTCCAGGCACCTTATTTGCTGCAATTGCCATACCAATGCCTGTTCCACATAATAAAATACCGCGCTCACAGTTCCCTTTGCGGATTTTTTCTGCTGCCCGAACAGCTACATCAGGATACATTTCATCGTCTGTACTTCCATGCACCCCAACATCAACCACATTGATTCCTTTACTATGTAGATATTCCTTAATTATTTCTTTTAGCGAAAATGCATTTTTGTCGCACCCAATCACAATATTCATGCGTCATCGCCTCTTTTATGCAAAGCAGCCTCATAAATACTTGGTGTTATAAATTCCAGAGTCACTTTATCTTTATTTTCTAAACAGAATGAGTGTAGCATTTCCATAGTATCCTTATCGATTCGTGCATATTCACTGGGAGGTAAGTATGTATTCATAACTTCAGTATAGTGGTCATCCATTTGCCCCTCAGAAAATCCGTCCATACCTGCAAGTAAAATCTTTTTCGCACCCACACGGGCAAAAAAGCGAATTGCCATCATGGAGGACAAATCAAAATATTTCCATCCTGCTTGCAACAAAATAGATTGTGGGATAGAGAATAGATTCTTTTGGCTGTTCGGTTTTATATTTGAAGTTACTAATTTGATGATATGATTAAAGTTTTCTCTTTCAAGTTGTTCCCAAATTTGATATCGTTTTGCATTCCCGAAAAACACCTTATTTGAAAAGCCTATATCAACAAAGTTTAATGTGATAACTTCAATATGTGGATTTGTCTTTATAAAGTCGAGTATCCTTTCCCTTTTACTTGCAGCTGATTTCCCTGGCGCAATAAGAAGGATCTCTTTCCCCGCAAAGAGCATCTTTAATTCTTGCTCCGATTTATCAGCATTTGCGTATGAAATATCGGATATGATATGCTCAGAATACAAGCGTTCAAGTATCTCTGGATGGAAGTGCTTCCGTTCCTCGCTACTCATCTCAGAAATAACTTGTCGCAAATCCTTAGTAAAGAGATTCCCCTTATTAAGCAAATAATTGATGTTTTCCACATGTGAGCCATACTTCCCAGCAACAAAATAGGGCAAAGTATATCCCCATTCATGCCTTTGAATGTATGCTTTCATATACATATCAAGAAGGTCAAGGACTTCGTCAATATCATAGCCTTTTTGATATTTTCGATTTAAATAATCCATGAGCAGTTCTGTATTTGTATTACCTGCCCCTCGCCCCATTCCGTACAAAGTTGCATCAACAATTACTTTCCGTTTTCTTGAAGTGCATATGTCTACAAATTCTTGGCTTAATGCAAAAGAGAGTTGTAAATTATTATGGGAATGGAACCCTAAATAAATTTCTGGCAACAGATTCTCCGAAACAATATCAATAAGTTGATAAAGGTCATCCTTGTACATGGAACCAAAAGTATCCACCAGCGAGAACGAATACGGATGCAAGCGATTTACTTTCTCCACCAATCTTAGAATCTCATCTTGGCGGTATCCCATAATTCCTGTGGGCTGGATATAAGTTTGATAACCTTTTTTTATAAGCAGTTTTGCATCGGCTATTGCCTGATCCAGATACTCTTTATGGAAGCAATCCCGAACGCCGCACAGTTGTTCTCCACCGTACTCAGGGAGTTTGGAAACATCATATCTCCCGCAGTCATACATAAGGACATAGGAGGTGTTGCTAATATTGTTTTTAGGCAAATAGGGCTCAACTTCAGATGGTAAACTAAATACGGATACTCCACTTATATGTTCTGAATTGCGCAAGAAACCACATTCAATAATATCAACATGGGCCCGGTTCAGTTTTTCAATTATACCGCGAATTCTCTTTTCACCAAATTCAGCGTCTACTACATATCCGCCATCCCTAAGTGTGCAGTCCAAAAGCTTAATCTCATGCATGGATGCCCTGCCTCCGCTCAATAATCTGAATCACCCGCTCCAAATCGCTTTTCGTATCAACTGAGAGTGATTCCGAGGCCACCTCTGTTAGGTGCAATGTCTTTTTATTCTCAATAAATCGAAGATGATCGATATCTTCTATCTTCTCATATACCCCCATCGGTGTATGGACAAAAAAATCTAGTGCCTGCTTATTAAAACACTCAACCCCCACCCACTTTAAATAACGAAACCCGAGTGTCCCTTTCGGATAAGGCATCGGCATTCTCGAAATGTACATACATTCATTGAAGCGATTGACTACTACCTTAATATTCGCAGGATCCAAAACCTCTGCAGGGTCAGTTAATTCTCTCATCAGTCCGCCAAAATAGAGATCTTCGCATTTTTCTTTAGGAATCGCTGTTTGAATAGAATCTGGTGATATTAGCGGCTCATCTCCATTTACGCAGATATAGTAGTCGGCTGAAACAGATTCAGAAACTTCCCACACTCTGGCCATATGATTAGGATGGTCACTCCTAGTCATAAAAACAGGTATACTATAATTTCGACAGACATCTTGAATCCGATTGTCATCTGTAGCTACATATATGGAATCAAAACACTTTACTTGGCTGGCCTGATGATAGACCCACCAAATCATGGGTTTCCCGCAAATGTCCGCTAGTGGCTTACCAGGAAAGCGGGTTGACTTATATCTCGCGGGAATCACGCCAACTACCTTTATCGGTTTATCTTTTAACGTGAGCATAAATCCATTCTCCTTTCTTGAATCGTATGAATATGAAGGTCACTATCACTATAAGTAGAATATAGCGCACATACCAGAATCGGTAAATTTGAATAACAAAAAAAGTCCAAAGACTTAGAACCACTATGGTAATCAGAACAGCCTTTAGTTCAAGCAGTTCTTGTCGGCCATATTTCCAACATAATTTCCGTGCATTCAACATATGTGCAAGAGCATATATCATATAGCACACCGCTGTTGTATAAGCGGCAGCATAATATCCAAGCACAGGGATAAATATTGCATTTAAAATAACATTGGAGACAGCTGCCAGTACAGAGGCTGCAGAAATAAAGTATTTGGCCTCATAATAGAATTCTACATTTGCAAAAACGTTGTACAAGAATATAAACAGGCAACTTAATACGATAGGTGGAACAGCTTGGATAGAATCGGCATAGTCATCCGGTGCAATTACAGAGATAACCTCCGGCATAACCAACATCACGCTTACAATACTTATAGAAAAGAATCCAATATATTTTTTCAGTTGAACCCTGATTACCTCACAAGAATTGCTCTTAAGCGCTTCATATATATCCGGAACCATTGCAGCGTTCAGGCTGCTGATAATCAGATTTATTGCACTGGATAAATTATATGCCACGCTGTATAACGCAGTCTCTCTCATGCTACAGAACCTCTGAATCATAATCCGATCAATCTGGCCCAAAACAGATCCAGAGATATAATGTGGCAACAATGGAACATTAAAGAAGATTGCTTTTCTCCAGAATGATATATCTATCCTAAATTGGTTCTTTAGGACACCAACAACATAACAACCAAGTCCAATCAGCATATTGGGCATCTGCACGCTCAGAATGATTCCGAATACACTAAGTCCAGCAAGCAGTGCAGCTAGGGGCAAGATGATGCTGCAAGCAGAGCTAATCATAGTAAGCAATAACAGCTTTTTATAATCCCGCTCATATCTCGCTTTTGCTGACCAACACAAGAAGCCCTGCCCACACGCAATCTGGAGGAAAATAAGGATCGTATATTTTATTGGCAAATCCACAATATTTATGTGTAACCAATAGCTCAGAAATAACAAGCAGAAGGATGCGCTACCGGTTGTAACTATACTCAGGCTGATTATTGACACCATATAGTTCCGGCGCTGCGTTGGATATCTTGCCATACCATTATTAAATCCGCCCAAATGGAGATTTAACGTTGCCAGAACTGTTAAGATGGTTACCCAGGAAGTATATATTGAATACACTCCATATTCTTCAGTATTTAACGCCCTAGTCAAAACTGGCATTAGCAAAAATGGAACGCTCTTCTGTAAAACCGTGCATATGCTGAAAATCAAAGCGACCTTGTCCGTATTCGAAATTCTACTCAGCAATTTAGCTTTTCTTCTCTTCAAATTTCCTTTCCTCCATCAGGCACAAAGCTACTATGAAATAAAATCCATATACATATGCTTGTGACTCGACTAAAAAGTTGACAAGATAAGCAAAAAAGCCGACGGTTACATAGCGACTCGCAATACTTTTGGACTGTTTGATTTTCCATCCATACAGGCATATCAGGAACACCATCAGAATCAGTAGAATGATCCCACCCTGAAGCATATAACTCAAGAGCATATTATGTGCTTCCATTTTTACATTGTTAACGGTCACATAGTACATATTGTCTGAAATACCATATCCGAACAGGGTAGACTTATTTATCAGACGAATGGCACTATCCCAAATCCCAATTCTTCCGGTCATTGTAATATCTTTTCCAAAAGATTTGAAAATTGGTTCCATGAAAGATAGTTTCCTAATAGAAAGCAGAAATACGTTCAAAAATACTATGGCTCCGCATCCTAGGTAAAAGGATCGATTGACCGCCACCTTTTTAGAGAGTAACACACCTAGAACCAGAAATAGGAATACAAAATAGGATGTTGCCGCTTCGCCACGAATCAATTCGTAAAGTATAACCGCATAATATAGACAATTTCGAACAAAACCAAAAGGGCGGATCCGGTTTCTTAGCTCATGAACGATCACAAATACAATGACGAAAAAGGCCAGCGTGTTGTCAGCCGACAGGATAAAAATATGATTAAGGCTCCTGGTAAAGCCAAAACCGTCCTCGGTCAGCAACATATGAAGAGCGTTTAACGTCAATAGAAGGTCAAACGCTCTACTGCTGTTGAAAATGAGTGCTGTCTTTTCCCCTTTCAATAACCAATAGACTACCAAATAAAAGCAGCCCATATCCCTTATCAAACAGCCGCCAACTTGTAAGATGTCTCCCTCGTGAATAAGCGTATCAATAAACAGGTACGCATAGATCATTAAAGGCAAGTATATTTTGGCAGGAACTTTTCGTCGTATAATTGCCACTAAGTTGCAGCAAAGGAGAAATAGTGCAGTAACTAAGCTGAAATAATTAAGCAGAGGAAATATTGAAAACAATCCCGTCATGGGAAAAGTAATCAATATTGAAATAAATATCAACCCATCCGTTTTGCTCATGCGGATTCTCGGATGGACCCTTTTCCTTCTTCTATACTGATGAAATTCAATTGTGTCCATTTTCTTTAGCCTCAGAAATATTGCATAGCAGCGTTCAAATCCAATGTCTATATTAGAGAAATAGTTTATCAAAATCTACCCGTTTAAATACTTCAAGCTTTCCACCGCGGGTAGCGTTGTAGATTTTGATACCATGTGTATCGCAATACTCCTTAGCAATGGTATATGAGTATTGAGAAGTATTAAGGTTAGCCGGATAATCCGTTTTAGGATTAAACTTCTCACAGCCAAAATGATTTTTAACAGTTGTATCGACTTGAATATTTCCTGACAAATCAGTTACATGTGAATAATTGTGATCTACGCCTATCAAATATATCTCCTTAAAGCCCATAAAAATTGCAAGCTGTATGGCTTCAAATGTAACTGTAATTCCATCGCAAAGGTGGTCCGAAACATCTTCACTGATATACTTTGTAGTATCATATGCTTTGTTTTTGAATGGGTCAAATTGAATATCTTCGATATATATTTTTGTTATTTTATTTGTTGGAGCAATAAGGTTACATACGCCATATCTTAAAAACATATGGCCCAAATTATAGTTGAAAAATTCATTCTGCGCTGCTAGTAGTACTTTTTCGTCAACACAGAGATAATAAGTAGGCCGCCAGTTTGTTTGATCAAAAATTTTAAATATCCAGTTGGCTGCAAAAGTATATTCGGTTTTCAACATATCCAGATCCGCTGCACGCAAACTCGGACCATTGCCGATTATGAAGCACCGTTGTCCTTCATGGATTCCTTTTAGCGTTTTCAGGTAAAAGTGATCCGGTGTGCACAAATAAATCTCATGGTGTTTTCTTTTCTTCCAATCCAAATATGGCTTTGCAAGAATGCGGATTCTTTCAATTTCTTTAATTGACCTCATGCCACTTTCCTTTCTCAGACTCACATTTCAAATACGCACTTCAGTAATGAACTAGACTTGAGAGTTATCTTTACATAATCTTCTCTTTAGCTTATACATGAATTGAAACAATTTATCATACGGAAAAGGAATCCTAAACAACCTTTTCAAAAAAGCGATTTTCCAATAGGAGTTTGCTAAATCGTATAAGCATTGTTTGGGATTCAGCAGATAAAACAACAAGCTCTTTGGTGCGGCGAATTTTGTCATTACAACGCCTGAATTGAATGGCAAATCCGCAAACATATCGATTTCCTCGCGCATGGGTTGCGTTGCTAAAGGTTCTATTCCCATAAAGAGTAGCTCAGGGGCTGGATGGATAAGCTCATGAAATGGGCTTGTTAACCAATCTCGGACAAATTTAAGCGCACCATCTTGAAGCTTTTTTGCCAAAAGTTTATTTTCTGCGCTATTCTCATACTCATATTCACCAAAAATCACTTTTCCATTTAAATCATAGCCTTGGACTGAACCATGTGGCGCGGAGAAAAACACCTCAAGCAAAGCTGGAATTTCGGAGATAAGTATATCGTTCTCAATACTGTCAGTTCCATCAATAAAAAAACCATCATATTCCGATTTCCTGAGAAAAGTGTCTCCTTTTACTCCAATGTAATACCCATGAATAGTGTATTCTCCCTGTAGGATCATCTGTAGGCAGTACTGCATTGTACAACGCCAACCGATATCCACAACTTGAATCTCATCTTTTGGATCGATAGAATTAAAGTATTTTCTGAAATTATTGTATTGCTCTCTCGAATTTTCTTTAATTTCATCAACCAAAAATGGCCAAAGATCCAAAAATCTGCGATCTGCCGCCAAATTATCCCTCTGAAACATCGTCTGTAAGGAAAGTCCCTGCTTTTCAACAACTGCTTCATATTTTTTCGTTTCAAGGGCAAATTTCTTAAGAATATCTTCGAGAGTAATTAAAAAACCATCTGTGCGAATCATTTTGAACACTTGCTGCAGAGATGTTTCACGGTGCAAGGCCGGCATCATAAGGCTCTTTCTTGATGCCAGGAAGTATTTATCTGAAGACGCAGAAGGTGACATGAGCTCATATGCTTGCTTGACAATATAGCAATCTCTTGCAAAAAACAGAATCGGTTTACTGTTGTCCAGCCGCTCACAGAGCCACTTCGTAAAGAAATAAAGCAGCGGGCCGTATACTTCGTATCCAATCGCCTCACGCCGGTCCTTCATTCCGTAGAGCCGATTGCTCATAAATGCTCTTACCGCGTTCGAATCCAAGTCTCCAGGTCTTGGTTTCCAATAGAGGGTATGCCAGTCTTTTCTGGCGATGCACACCGTATGGATGCCCAACTTTGCGGCCACAAGGAAGTCACTGCGCTTATTGTCGCCAATATGTATCAACTCACCGGGTCTCAAGTTTTCAGTTTCTAAAACATATCTGAACAACGCACCGCTTCTTTTTTGAAAGCCAATTTCTGAGGATAGATAAACAGCATTGATTTTTGTATAACCGCTTTTATGCAATAGCTCAAGAATGAATGCCTTTTCGAGATACATATCGGAGATACATATTATGCGCTTTCCGGCCTTAGCGCAGTACTGGAAGACCTCAGCCATAACGGGGTTTGGACTGCAGAGCTCCTTTTCCAGCTCAAGCTCTATTTCCATTAGCTTCCGGGCGGTGTCTGGGTCAATCTTTTGGCTGTTTAAATCGACTAGCTTTGTATATATATCCTGAAGGCTTATCTCCTCCTTTTCGGAGCTTTTTACGGCCTCTCTCCACGCCTCTATCCGCTTTTCACGGAACTCAGGGATATTTACACCAAAGCGGTTAAAATACATCCTTCCAATATACTCAAACACATCAGTTTCCACCGCAACATCGCGTTTAAGAAGAGTATCAAAAATATCAAATGACACAACGTCGAAATCTGATATTTTCTTAATTATCTGATTTGCTGTCAATCTGGGATAGCTATTTACAATGTGTTTAATTCTTTTTTTTATATCCATCAGCAAATACCTTTCCCATAAATTGTGAAATGCCTTGTGTAATGTAAGGTGCTTCTCATTTTGTTAGGCAATGCAGATTATACATAACAGAGTAGTATATGTACTTAACGCCACCGATAATATACCTTCTCCATAGTCTTCTGGGTTCAATTATTAGCCGAAATAGCCACTCAAAACCTGCATTCACAACCCATTGGGGAGCCATTTTTAGTGTCCCTGCAAGAAAATCAAAAACTGCTCCTATGCCAAGCATCACCGACCCTTGGATTTTGTCTCTGTGCGCTTGAATCCATAGTTCCTGCTTAGGTGCACCAATTCCGACCCATACAAAATCCGGATGAAGCCGGTTAATCTCATCACAGATACGTTTGTCCTCTTCGTCAGTCAATGGACGGAATGGTGGAGAATACATCCCTACGATGTCGATTCCTGGATATCTTTTTTCAAGATTTGCTTTTAGTTTTTTTAATACATCTTCATCTTTCCCACCATAAAAATAGTGAGTTTTCTTCAGACGGATGCTTTCTTCAAAAATAGCCCCAACGATATCCTCTCCCGAACATCGCTCACAAATAAGCCCCTTTTTTCTGGCAAGTTTCACGATTGGCATACCGTCAATTGCTGCAATTGTAGCCTCATTATACATTTTTTCGATTATAGGATCTTCCTTAGCCATAACGACAGCAGGTACACCAATCAATACGACACTTGCACTCACAGGAGAGGTAGGCACACTCATTATTTCGTTTACTAATTCATCTCTTTTTGTAGCACAAACCCCAACTGTACCGCAAACTGAAAAATCTCTCTTCTTTTTATACACCGTCGACACCGAATGTATCCCTCTCTCGTCAAATGTTGTTAAATATTATATGCTCCAAATATCTTTCTCGTTTCCAAAACGTTCTACGCCCTCGCTATACATTGAGACCAGAAGCGTCTCCTCCTGGTATTCAAACGTGTGGAACACATATGGAGGAATCAGGAACATGTCCCCTTCCTTCATCTCGTATGTTTCCCGTGTCTCCGTTTCCCATACGGTCAACAGGAACCGGCCCTTTACAACATAGAAGCCTTCCTGATTGTACTTATGGTAATGTCCGCCACGCACACTCCCGGGGCGGGAGGTAATCACATTGACCTGCTTCCAGCCGTCATGGACGAGTTGCTTCAGGCTTCCGGCGTCATTCTCAAACACAAAATCCGGGGTCAAATATGTAATCAGCATTGTTCTCTCACCTGGTCAGGAAGTTCTCGCCATGATTCACTCTCTCCCTCCAGTAATTCAGGAGATCGTGCATGGTCTTCTCAAACGGAATCTCCGGCTCCCAACCAGTGTGTTGTTTGAACTTCCGGCAATCTGGGACCTGGAGGTCGGCGTCGATGGGGCGCAGCCGTGCCGAGTCAGTGATAATCTCAATCTTGTCCTTCAAGGTAGAGTAGGAGATCAATGTATTCAGTGTGTCTCCCACCTCACAGGTGTAAGACCCGCCGATGTTGTAATACTCGCCGGGAATGGGGTCAACGGTGACCAGCATATAGTAGGCCCGCACCGCATCGCGCACATCGGCATAGGTACGCAGGGACTTGAGGTTGCCCACCATCACTTTCGGCTCGATCAGGCCTGCCTCAATCATGGCAATCTGCTTGGCGAAGGTGGACTCGTGGAATACATCACCCCGGCGGGGACCAGTGTGGGTGAACATTCTCGTGGTCATCACCGTCATGCCGTATGCCGCGGCGTAGTAGCGGCCTAAGAGATCCGTACCCACCTTAGAGATAGCGTAGGGGCTGGCGGGGTGGAAGGGACACTCCTCGTGGATGCCGGTTTCCGGCTTCTTCTCCTTGGGTATCTTCCCAAACACCTCGGAGGAGGCACACACATGGATGACCGGCTTATACGCGCTGTCAGCCTCCATGGCAAGACGGATGGCCTCCATAAGGCGGCAGGTCCCGAGGACGTTGGTGTTCAGCGTATCAATAGGCGCCGTGAAGCTGGTGAGTGGGTAGCTCTGGGCCGCCAGATGAAACACATAGTTCGGTTTCACTTTGTTGACAAGACCGATCAGAGACACCTGATCATTGAGGTCGGCATACTCAAAATAGAGCCTGTCCTTCCTGTTCGCACTGTCCAGCAGATGGCTCACGTTGTCCAAGGGACTTCTCCAGCGGCAGGCCCCGTATACGTCCCAATCGGTGTTCGCCAGCAGGAAATCAGCTAAATGGGAACCTACCATGCCAGTAATACCGGTAATCAATGCCCTTATCATTGTTTCAAATCCTCTATATTAACATTAACTGCGGTAATTATCTTTGTTGACCAGATAATCCGCATATGTCTGTTTCAAGCCTTCTTCTAAGGTTATGGAGGGTCTCCAACCCAGAGAGAACAACTTTGAGCTATCCAAGAGCTTACGGGGTGTTCCGTCTGGATGGATATGGTCATATACGATTTCCCCGTTGAAACCAACAATATGAGCAATTACTTTGGCTAGTTCACGCATCGTCATATCCGAACCACAGCCAATGTTGACCCATGATACACCCGGAACATTTGCCTCTACTGCACGGTCACCGGAATAGTTCTGCATCAAAAAGAAGCAAGCATCTGCCACATCATCAATATGCAGAAACTCTCGCATGGCGCATCCTGTCCCCCACATGATGACCTCATGCTTACTGGCAACCTTTGCTTCATTAAATTTGCGCAAAAGAGCGGGGATAACGTGAGAGTGCTCTGGGTGGTAATTATCGCCTGGTCCATACAAATTGCAAGGCATGACCGCAATGAAGTCCGCTTGTTCTGGATGGTGCGTATTCAAATACTCGCACAATTTCAGACCGGAGATCTTGGCAAGTGCATACCCTTCATTGGTTATTTCCAACGGAGAAGTCAATAGATATTCTTCTTTTATTGGCTGTGGACATTCTCGTGGATAGATGCAACCACTGCCTAAAAAGCAAAACTTTTTGACACCGGTTCTGAATGCCGCCATAATCGTGTTGAACTCGATCATAGTATTGACGTACATGAACTGATCCAGCGCTTCACGGTTTGCCTGTATTCCGCCCACTTTCGCAGCGGCCATAAACACATAATCTGGGCGCTCTTTCTCAAAAAAGTCGTTGACGGCTTTTTGGTCCGTCAAATCCAGTTCAGAATGACTACGGACAACAATATTGTGAAAGCCTTCCTTTTGAAGCTTTCGTACAATGGCCGAACCCACAAGTCCATTATGACCGGCAATATATATTTTGTCCTCTGGCTGCATTCGATGTTTAGTATGCATTCTTTCTACCCCCGTATAGATTGGATCAGTCATTGTATGGTTCCAAAAAAGTTTTCCTCAAGCATGAGACAAAGAAAGTGATAAATTGGCAAATGCAGTTCCTGGACGAGGTATGTCTCTGTTTCAGGAGCCCTGATTGCTACATCGGCCATCGGCGCTAACTTTCCACCAGACTGCCCTGTGAGGGCAATGATACGGATACCAAGTGCCTTAGCCACCACCGCCGCATTGAGGATGTTCTCGCTGTTGCCGCTGGTGGAGATGCCCAGGAACACGTCCCCCGGTTTTCCGTAACCGAACAACTGCTGCGCAAATACCCCCAGCCCATCCACATCGTTGATATAGGCCGTGGTCAGCGCCTCATGGGCCACCAAGGGGATCGCCATCAGGCTGCACTCCAGATTTTTTGCCAGCTTCGCGCCGCGCTCCGGGTCGATCCTGCGGAGCTTTTCCGCAAACTCCGGGCTTACCGGGCGAGGACTCTTGAACCGCTTCATCAGCTCTCCGGCAATGTGCTCCGCGTCCGCCGCCGAGCCGCCGTTGCCGGCGATCAGCAGCTTTCCGCCGTGAGAATATGTATCCTCCAACAATAGATACGCATCGAACATACTCTGCCGCACCGCTTCAAGAGACGGAAAGCGGCGGATCAGATCGTCTATGTGCGCCTCAAGCCTCGGTTCCAAAGGTCATTCCCCCCAGGGTTTCATTTACGAAATGCAGTAAAGATTTCGCGGTCATCGTCTGTCCAAACTGCGCCTTGTTCTCAACAAGTGCCGTTCTACATCCCGCGGCTATTCCAGCCCTGATATCTCGCTCACTGTCGCCCACCATCCAGGAAGCCGCCAGGTCGATGTTGTAATCCTCCGCCGCCCTCAGCAGCATCCCCGGCTTGGGTTTGCGGCAGTCGCAGACGATCTTTAACTCCGGGCTCTCGCCCTCATACCCCTTATCAGGGTGATGGGGGCAGTAGTAGATGGCGTCCAGATAGGCGCCCTCGCGCCCCAAAAGCGTCTCCAACTTGTTGTGGATCTCCCGGAGCTGCTCCACGGTGACCTCCCCCCGGGCAATCACCGGCTGGTTGGTCACCAGGATGGCCAAGTACCCGGACTGGTTAATCCTCCGGACCGCCTCCGCAGCCCCGGCAAGAAGCTCCAGCTCATCGATGCCTCTCAGAAGCCCCACATACCTGTTGATCGTACCGTCGCGGTCCAGAAATATAGCTTTCTGCCGCCGTTTCAGGTTCCGGGCCTGCACTCTGCCGGACTCAAAATCCCGGCAGACAGCGGCGTATCGCTCCGGGGTCCCCATGTCCTTGACATACTCCGGGCTCTGATAGGCGAACATCTGCCCCGTGCCCGCTAGCGGCTTCAAGATCTGCCGGTCTAGATCCACCTTCGGCGTGTCTGGCCGGAGCTCCAGAAGTTTTGGGGACAGGATGTGAAGTCCCGCGTTGACGCAGTTCCGATACCACTGAGGACGCTGATCCTCCTTGGTAAGCCATTGGGTGACCGCGCCATCGGAATCGGTCAAAATTAGCCCGCTGTCGTAAGGGTGGTCGTTGGGATGGGTGAACAGTGTGGCCAGCCCGCCCTTCCTGCGGTGGAACTCTACGAAGCGGTTGAAGTCCACATCGAAGACGGCATCGGCATTGAGCAGCAAGAAATCCTCAGTCAGCTTGTCCCGGAGGCAAAACAGCGCCCCGGCGTTGCCAAGAGGTGTGTCCTCTATGAAATACTCGATCTTCACCCCAAAGGCAGAGCCATCGCCGAAATAATCGAGGATAGCTTCTTTCTTATGGGACACCGTCATGAGGATGTCGTCAAACCCCTGCTCCCGCAGACACTCGATCTCCCACTCCAGAACGGGCTTGCCTTGGACGGGGATCATAGGCTTCGGAATGTCCCCGGCAAGCTCCGCGATGCGGGTCCCGCGGCCGCCGGCCATGATGACAGTCTTCATTTCGCTGTATGCTCAGGCGCTATGGGCACATAGCTCTCGGGCGCATAGTAGATCACCCGCGTCCCTTCGTTTTCAAACTCAACGGGAACGTAGAGCAGATCGCCCATCGTCTCTCTGACCGCCGCCTGCTTCTCAAGGGGCACATAGAAGAGCAGGAACCCTCCGCCGCCGGCGCCCAGGAGCTTTCCGCCCAGCGCCCCGGCGGCCAGGCCCTTTTCGTACAGGCTGTCGATGCTGTCCGTGGTGACGGCGGAACCGCTCACCCGTTTCAGCCGCCAAGTTCGATCCAGCAGCCGGCCAAAGTCGTCCAGATCTTTGTTTCTATCCTCCAGAATACCTTGCGCCACATCTACCAGCTCCAGCATCTCTTTGAGTTGGGCGGTCCGGTCCTTCCCTCCCGCCGCGTTCGCCTTCTGGACTTCGGAGGAAAGGCGAGTAAACCCGGTGAAGAACATCATCAGATTTTCGCTGAGCTGGCGCTTCCTCTCCGGGGCGATGATTACCGGCAGGACCTCATAGCCGTCTTTGCTGAAATTGATCCGGTTGAACCCGCCGAAGGCCGCGGCAATCTGATCCTGCCAGCCGCCCGCCTCATTACAAAGCACCCGCTCCAGATAGATTGCCTCATCCGCGAGCCGCTTCCGGTCGACGTGCTTCCCTTTGAGTGCATAAAATGCGTTGAGCATCCCCACGGCAAAGGAACTGCTTGTCCCCAGTCCGGATCGGGCAGGCAGGTCGGCGTCATAGGAAAGCCGAATCTCACGCATCCTGAGCATCTTCATGGCGTTTCGGATGGCAGGATGCTGGATTTCATCGAGACTGGAGACCTTTTCTGTTTTTATGTAGGAGAGTTCGGTGGAATACTCAAAAAATCTAGGAAGATGGCGTACAGTAACATAGCAATACTTGTCGATGGTCGTGGACAGCACCGCGCCGCCATGTTCTTTGAAAAAGCTCTCCATATCGGTTCCGCCGCCGAAAAAAGACATACGGAAGGGGGTTTTTGTGATAATCATATGTCACTCACCATCAAACCAACACAGGTACCATTATAGCGTCGATATTTATGATGCTCCCTTGGCTGCCAACACAGCGGGAACAGTCATAAATAGCAGTTTCAAATCAGTCAACACGTTTTGTTCTCTAATGTACTTGAAATCCAAATCAATCCACTCGTCAAAGGACACATCATTTCGTCCAGATACTTGCCAATAGCAGGTGATGCCCGGCTTTACAATCTCCCGCTGTCGCTGATACGGCGTACAGGCCAACTCTTCGGCTACCGGCAATGGCCGGGGGCCCACCAAACTCATATCTCCAACAAACACATTCCATAGTTGCGGAAGCTCATCAATGCTAAGTTTGCGGATTATACGACCTACCCTTGTGACACGTGGATCATCTCGAATCTTAAACACAGGTCCGTCCATCTCGTTTTGAGCCATCAGAGACGCTTTGATTTCATCAGCATTGGAATACATACTCCGTAGCTTGTGGCAGGGGAATGTAGTCCCGTCCAATCCTATTCTCGGTTGATGGTAGAACACTGTGCCTTTAGAATCTTCAATTTTAATTGCAATTCCCACAATCAGAAAAATCGGGATGCAAATAATCAGCCCCAGTGCAGATGCCACTATGTCAAAAGCCCGCTTTACAAATCGGTAACCGATATTTTTATTCGGCATCAGAAGCTCATGTGTCTGCACCACGGCTTCCTCTAGCACCGCCGCTCTGCTCTCTCCGTTCAAGATAGTTCTCTCCCCAATTTCATATACTTCAGGTCATAAGTCCTTTGTAGTATTCAATAACCCTTTCAAGACCCACACGGACAGGAACCTGCGGTTTCCACCCGAGTAGTTCCGAGGCACGACTGATATCTGGCCTTCTCTGTTTTGGATCGTCTTTGGGCAAAAGATGGAAGGTGATTTCTGATTTGCTCTTAATCTGGCTTTTCACCTGCTCCGCCATCTCCAAAATCGTGAACTCCTCCGGGTTGCCCAAATTTACTGGCCCCAATATCTCCGGCGACGAGTTCATCATCCGAATGATGCCATCAATGAGGTCATCCACATAGCAAAAGCTCCGGGTTTGTTTCCCATCTCCATAAACCGTCAACGGCTCACCGCGCAGAGCCTGGTTCACAAAATTGCTGATAACCCGCCCATCCGCCGGGTTCATCTTCGGCCCGAAGGTGTTGAAAATGCGGATGACTTTGATCTTTGTCCCATACATCCGGTGATAGTCAAAGCACAGCGTCTCCGCCGCACGCTTGCCCTCGTCGTAGCAGCTGCGGATACCGTCCGGATTCACATTCCCCCAATAGTCCTCGTTCTGCGGATGTTGGAGCGCGTCACCGTACACCTCGGAAGTGGAGAACTGCAGCAGCGTGGCGTCGTTCTTCCGCGCCAGCTCCAGCATGTTCAGAATCCCCAGCACACTAGTCTTCCACGTATGTACCGGGTCCTCCTGATAGGCCGGCGGGCTGGCGGGACAGGCGGCATTGTAAATCTGATCGACCTCAAGGTCTATTGGCTCCACAATATCGTGTTGGATGAACGTAAAGTTGGGCAGGTCCATCAGTTCTACAATGTTTTCCATTCGACCCGTTTGGAGGTTGTCCAGGCAATAGATATGGTCATTCTCATTTCTGACCAGCCGCTCACATAAGTTTGAGCCTAAAAATCCAGCTCCACCAGTCATCAGTATCCTCATTGGTTTAGTCCCTCTCAGTTCTGTCCAAAAATATCACGACTGTATAACTTATCACTGACACAATTCAGCAATTCATCTCTACGGTTCGCAATGATCACACCGCTGGCCGCCACGAATTCATCAAAATTATTTTCTATTCGACAGTTCTGATATTCGCTGCCGCTCTCCAGAGTGGGTTCATAAATCAGGAACTCTGCTCCCGTTTCTCTCAAAAGCTCCATCACACCAAGAATAGCACTCTCACGGAAGTTATCCGAACCTGCTTTCATGGCCAACCTGTATATACCTACAACAGACTTGTTCTCTTTTTTCAGACGCTCCCGGACCTGTTGCGCAATATGTTCTTTTCGTACTTGATTGGCTGAAACCACTGCGCCCATCAACCGCTGCGGAATCGAGCCGTAGTTGGCAAGAAGCTGTTTGGTATCCTTTGGTAAGCAGTACCCACCGTAACCAAAGGACGGGTTATTATAGCAATCTCCAATCCTCGGGTCCAAGCACACTCCCTCTATGATTGACCTGGTATCCAATCCGCTCAGTTCCGCATAGGTGTCCAGCTCATTGAAGTAACTTACCCGAAGTGCCAAATATGTATTGGCGAACAGCTTTACTGCTTCCGCCTCCGTGGAACTCATAATGAGGACCTTGGCATCCTTTTTTAGGGCGCTCCCTCTCAAAATCTCGGCAAATTGCTTGGCTGAGTGGGTCAACATCTCATTGTTGAAGTCCGTTCCCACAATAATCCGGCTTGGATAGAGATTGTCATATAAAGCCCTGCTTTCCCTCAGAAACTCAGGGCTGAACAGCAACTTTCGATCACCGGTTTCTTCTCTGAGCTTTGCGGTATATCCAACCGGAATCGTGGATTTGATGACTACAACAGCTGAATCATTAACTTCACGAACCTGTCTTAACACCGCCTCTATTGTAGAAGTATCAAAAGAATTCTTTTCGCAGTCGTAATTTGTGGGAACAGCTACGATCACAAAATCCACACCGTCGTATGCAATTTTTTCGTCTGCTGTGGCGGTCAGGTCTAGCTTCTCAGAAAGCAGATAATTCACTATCTCTGCATCCTCAATCGGCGATTTCCGGCGGTTGATCATATTGACCTTCTCCTGCACTACATCCACTATGCGTACCTCGTACTGCCTTGAAAGCAGCACAGCTAGAGATAGGCCTACATAGCCGGCACCAGCGACAGCAATTTTTAATCTGCAATTGCCGCCAGTAAAATTAAATCCTCCCATGTTCTCCACCATGCGTATCTTTTTCTCTCCTTTGTGCCCTATGCGCTCGATAGTATCTGCGGCATCTCATTTCATTATTGATGATTCTTCGCATTTTCCAGCCTACGCCATCCTATCGCTCTGTTGATGCTACACGGCTATTGCAGGTATGTCCCAAGTCATGCCGATCTGCTCCAATCTTGCGATCTGGTTCCCGTTTGCACCGGAGTTCTTTAGCTTGGCGCGATCCTTCCTCTGGCGCCTCACCCATCGCCCAAGCCACAGTCCGTTCTCCGTCCGATAGGTGACCGGCACAGCGAGGTTTCCATGCGCCAGATAAAATCGCTGTGCCTCAGCATAGTAGTTCTCCCAGTTTCGCTCTGTCGGAAACAGCCAGTCGATTCCAATCATCTCAAGCTTTTGGATATACTCCGATGGGAGGGTGCCTTTCCTGTAGTTGTTCCGCTGTGTACGGAGCCACTCCCATAGATCCACTCCGCGTTCCGTTTTGTAGCCCACGGGCACATCCAAGTGACCGTGTTTATCGAAAAAGACTGCTGCGGCCTCATATACGTCTAGCCACTGCCGCTCTAAAACGTACCACACCATACCGATACCCTCCAGCCGGGCTGACTGCGCACTGGTGAGCTGGTGATATCGAGAGGGGTTATTGTGGTTGTTCCGCTGATTGGATATCCATTTGTAAAGATCGAACCCGTCGTTGCAGACATAGCCCGCCGGGACGAGAAGATCCCCGTGCTCCCAGTAATATCGCTCCGCATGGGCAAAGCCGTTTTCCCACGGGTCAGGCCGCTCCCAAACCATACCCACCGCGTCCAGCTTTTCGATCTGCCGCACCGTGAGCTTTCCGTTCCGTTTCGCCGTGCGCTGCTTTTTGAACCAGCTGCCGACCGTTCTGCCGTCCGAGAGCACAAGCTCTTTGGGGATCTCTATATCGCCGTGTTCGTCGAAGTAAGCCTTTACCGCTGCGTACCGCCTGTCCCATGCAGCCTCGTTTGCATTTCTCCATTCGATCCCGATGGATTCCAGCCGCTCGATCTGAGCCTCCGTCAACGGCTGTTTTGGCCGGTTCCCGCGGTAGGACTGCTTTTGCTCATTGACCCACTTGCCGAGGCCGATACCGTCCACCGAGTAGTTTCCGGGCACATTTAGATTCCCATGTTCCCTGTAATACGCCTCAGCGAGAGCAAAGCGCAACTCCCATGGGTCCTCCTTTTGCCAGACCATGCCGATGCGCTCAAGCCTCTGTGCCCGTTTCGGTTTAATCTTTCCGGCCCGGTAGGCGTCCCGCTGGTTGCACAGCCACGCTCCAAGTTTGACCCCGGAGGGAGTCACGTAATTGAATGGGGCACCAAGATCCCCGTGGGCATCAAAGTAATCCCTGGCAGCTTCAAAGCCCCGTTCCCATGCGTGGTTGAATTTTTTCTCCCACACCATGCCAAGTTTATCAAGCTGTGCCGCCTGTTCCTCCGTTATGCGCAGAGTCTCGGAGGCCTTGTCTGTACGCAGTTTGTTGAGCCACGCACCAAGCGGCGTCCCATCCTTCGCTACATACCCTACTGGGACATTCAAATTTCCATGCTCGCGGCAGTACAGCATGGCGGCATTGTAGTTCCGTTCCCACAGATAGTCCGGCACATCCCAAACCATGCCAAGCGCGTCCAGCGCCGCGATGCGGTCGTCTGTGAGAAATTTTCCCCGGATGCAGTTCTTTCGGCAGGCCCGGAGATTCGCAATCCAGCTTCCAAGATGGACTCCATCTGATATGTAGTTGGCAGGAACGCGCAGATTACCGTTAAGCCGGGCATATTCCTTCGCGGCGGCATAAAACCGCTTCCATGAGCGATCTGAAACGGAGTCCCACAGCATCCCAATGGCGTCGAGCTTGTCAATGCGATCCCTGCTGAGTGTACCAGGCAACACGCCGCGGTAGATGCCCCTCTGCGTGAAGATCCAATGCCCCAGCGAATAGCCCTCCGGCGTTTTGTAGGAATTGGGTATCTCCAGGCTGCCATAAGCATCCGCATACTTTTTCGCCTGCTCGTACATGATGTCCCAGGAGGCGGTAAGAGTATCATTGAGCCGCTCAAACAGCTCACGGCAATCCCGCAGCTCATCGATCACTTTGAATCTCTCGTTGACGATTTGACCCCCGTCGCCAAAGTAGCGGAAATACGCCATCGAAACGCGCATCTCCCCCTCCAGGGAGTCGATGCTGTAGAGGTTCTCGATGTTCATCACGATGTCAAAGATCACCGGCTCTTTCGCCTTGCTCGCCGACAGTGCCCGCCCTATCTGCTGTTTATAGATGATGGGGGAGACCGTCGGGCGCAACAGGACCACACCGCTCACATCCTCAACATGGATACCCTCGTTCAAAGCGTCGATGCAGTAGAGCAGCCGTAGATGGCTGTCGTCCCTGTCCGCTTTGAAATCCACAAAGGATTGGCTCGCTCCTGGGTCCTCCGAATAGACCGAGTAGACGTGTGGGGCGGGGTCTACCTTATGAAACCACTCGCCAGTCTTTTCCATCATTTCGTCCATATGCTCCTTATTGGCGCAAAAGACGATGTATTTCCCCGTCCGGTCGGTCATGTGCCGGTCAAAGATGACATCGAGCCCGTCCGCCTTGTCCAGCGCCCGGCGCAGAGCATCCAGGTACCGCTCTGCCGCATCCCGAACAGCTTTGTTCTTTGCCCTGCGGACACGGTTTTGGTATCTCTCCAGATCCTTCTGAAACGCGAAAACGGATAGGACGTACTTCGGGGGATTCAAAACGCCCCGGACAATGGCCTCTCCAAGCGTCATTTCAGAGGCGATATTCCCGTCAAAGAGTTCATCCGCCATGTCCCGCTGGCTGTCCAGGTATCGGATCGCCGTTGCGGAAAGGCCGAGCATGGGAACGTCGGGATACTGCTTCAACAGATTCTCAACGCCAATCTGCCAACGATCCGCTCCAGCGCGGTGAAATTCATCACAGATAATGACATCCGGGTCCATTGCCGCTATCTCAGCCTCGTTTGCGTTCATGAGCTTGGCATATGTGATGAAATTGACGTTGCGAGGCGCGTCTCCGCCGGCCGCCTTGAGGTTTTCCAGTTGGGTCTTGAAAATGTACTCGGAAGGCGACAGCCAGAGGATACGCTTATCAGGATTATCCTCA
>CANQHN010000036.1 GCA_947623745.1 uncultured Oscillospiraceae bacterium | reverse complement strand
AGGGAGAAGCTGGGACGTTCCTTCATTTTTGCCGCCCTCACAGCGGGTCACCTCCGATTTTGAAATTCACAGTTTATTCGTATCCTTTGGGATATAGCAGGTCGGCGCGGGCATATCTATCGCCAGCACCGCCTTTGTGTTCTCAGCTGTCCTCCGGCTCGTCGTCCCCCAGCACGGAGGACATGGGCTTCTCCACCATCCCCAGGCTACCGTCTTCATCGGTGAAATCATACTCATATACCGGTTCCGGCCCGTCCAGCCGCTCCTGCGGCTGGGGTCCAGACGCGCTTGCCGACTCCTCAGAGGGCGGAGGCGCGGGAGACTGTGGGTTCTCTCCGGCTGCTCCCGCCGGCTCGGCCTCCAAATGCGTGCGCCACGCGGGGATATGGCCCCTCACTGGGGTGGGCCGCAGCTTTTTGAAGGCGGGGAACTCATCAGGGATGATCTTATAGAGGAGCATGGGTTTCTGCCCGCGCAGCAGCACCAGGCACTGCCGGTTGTCCATGCGCTGGATCTCGTCTGGCTGCATCAGCGCCCGCTGGGTGTTGCTGCGGGTCTGGGAGTAGGGCCGCGTGGAGGTGTAGACCGGGGAAAACAGGGGCATGAGTGGGAACTGGTTGTTGTTGACCCGGATGGTGATGGAACCGCACTTGTCCGAGATATACTCCGCCGTCATCTGATCGTTGCATCCCAGGCAAATTTGGACGTCGCAATTGCCTATCAGCTCTTCCCATTCCTTTTTCTCATAGCGGTCAGAGAGCTGGGAGATAGACTGCACGATGAGCTGGCAGTGGATGCCGCGGCTGCGGCAGACGCTGAGGACCTTTTTGAAGTCCACCAGCTTGCCGATGTTGCAGAACTCCTCCAGGCACACGTTCACCGTCACCGGCAGGCGGCCGCCCGTGCCCTCCCGCCGGGCGCTGTTCATCAGGCGGGAAAACAGCTGGGAGAAAAACAGAGAGCTTAAAAACTCCAGGCTGCTGTCCTGGTCGGAGATAGCGCAGAAGTAGGCGCAGGGCTTTTTTCCCGGCAGGGTCATGTCGATCTCATTGTATGCGGTGATCTTATCTACCAACGGATTCTGGAACACGGCTAGACGGTTGCCCAGGCCGATGGCGATGTTGCCCCAGATCTGCCGGTTGGCCAGTTTGAAGATGCCATAGGGCGCCTTGGCCGGGTGGTCTTTGGGCAGGCCGTTCATGATCTCCTCCAGGCTCTGGAAGCTCTCGCTGGACAGCAGGCGGTAGATGGCGCCCAGGCACCGCTCCTGAATGGGCAGCAGCTTCCCGTCCGGCCCCTTGAGTCCATTGACATAGTGGATCAGGGCCACCAGCAGGTTCAGCTCGGCCTTGCTCCAGAAGTCCTGACGGTCCTCGCTGTTGGAGGTGTTGTTGATGATGACCTCCGCGATGGACTGAACGAGATTGGGATCCTCCGCGGCGTCGGCAAGACAGTTCCAGGCGTCGGAGTTCTCCATGTCCAAAAGGTTGAACAGCCGCACCTCATATCCCTCGTCTCTGAGGAACCCGGACATGGTTTCGTAAAATTCGGCCTTGGGATCCACCAGGATCAGGCTCTCCCTGCGCTTTGCGCATTGGAGAATGAAGGGCTTGACGAAGCCCCGGCTCTTGCCGGCGCCCGTGGCCCCGTAGACCATGGTATGCTCCGTCAGGCCGCTGCCCTTTTTCAATGTCACATAGCCGGCGTATTTGTCATCATCGTCCGGGTCGTCCTTGTACTTTCCGAGGACGGTGCCGGTGAGCTCTTCCACCGGCCCCTCCTCCACGATCCTGGCCCGCTCCTTCTTATCCATGAAGCCGCTGGTGCCGTGGGTGCCGTCGGGCAGGATATCAAAGCCGCGCTTGTCCCGGACGAACTTGTAGCCGGACAGCTTTGTGTAGCCCTTCTTGGTGATCAGGCATATGAGCAGTACGATGACCGCCGTAACGCCCAGGCCGAAAGGGGTAAAGGGCGCGATCAGATTTTTGAAGGGATTGAATACCCAGATGCTCTCGACGGCCTCCCCAGTGGTGTTAAAGACCGACTGTTTTCCCAGCCGCAGGGAGTTGACGAACATCCCATAGACATACCAGGCGCCAAGGCCCAGAGGAATGTAGAGGGGTAGCCTGTCCTTGTGCCGGTCATACCAGCGTCCGAATTTCCCGCTGACGCGGTCCTCCAGCATCTCAATGAGCTTTGATAAGCGGGGCATCGATCACCCCTCCTTTCGATGTCATGAACGGCCCGTGGGAAGGATCGTACAGGCCCCCGTCCGCTCCAAAGAACTCACTGAGGGCGGACGCGGTCAGGGTGAAGACCCTGGCCTTTCCCGTATCCCGGTACCTGGCGTACAGCACAGCCTCGGCCTGCCCCTCCAGGGCGGCCAGCACAATGGGTCCGAGGTGTCTCTCACGAGCTGCTTCCACCGCGGCGTTGATGCGCCGCAGATCCATGTCCGCCGCCAGAAGGAAAGGCGCGCCTCCGAAAAGCGCGTCGCAATGGGGGAAGTCCGCCGGCGGCGGGATGTATTTAGATTTCAGGGCGATGCGGGTCAGCTTCTCCCGGTAGCCTGGCCGGGACATGATACGAAGCTGCAGCGCCCCGGTGTCGTCGCAGGCGAGCAGATACGCGGGGAGCTGCAGGCGCCGGTAGGCCCCGCCATAGCTGACGAGACGGCCTGTGTCCGGATCCTCCTGCTCCAGCTCGGACAGGAGCTCACCATAGCTGTCCCCGCAGAAGATAAACGCCTGGGACGCGGCCTTCAGCGGTGAGATATTCCGGGTGAAAGCCGCAAGTTCATCTGAAAACAGTATCTTGCCGATCCCAGGCCGGACATAGTGAACGGCGCAGGCGGTATCTTCCAGGGCGGCCACTCCCGCGATTCGGGTATTGGCCCAGGGGTTTGTCCCGTGTCCCCTCCGATTGGACGGGAGGAACAGGGCAGGCGCCTCTTTCAACTCCTCTATGCCTGTGGTAAACACATTAAATCCGGCCAGGTAGGCTGTCAGCATCAATTTGGAAATGGACAGCCGACGCAGGACATCTGATTCCCGGTACCCCCTCTGCATCGGAGGTAGATCCTCGCCCGTAGAGATACCATCGAGCAGGCGGCCCCCTTTTGCCGTGATGACGAAGGCCCCGCTGCCCGGATGCCTTTTTATAAAACCGGCACCGGTGAGGTTGGCGATCTCCGTTTGGGAAAAGACATACTCTAAAGCGGCCGGGGAAATGAAGCGGCACCAGCGAAGGAGGCGCAGAAGCTCAATATCACGGACGCATAAAAGAATACCGTGTCACCTCTTTTCGATTCCTGAGAGCCGCCAAAACCGCCCTTGCGCCGATGCCGGCGCAAGCACGATTTTGGCGGCCCGGGAGGGGCTTATTTCAAAAAATCTGACAACCTCACGTAGATGTCAGTTTTTTTATTTTCCTGACAGCCTCCTCGCTTGCGGGAAACGCCTGTAGAATCAAGCGTTTCCGACGATAGGGGCATGTCAGATTTTTGAGGAAAATCCAAGAGCAAAAAAATGAGCGGAAATACAAAAAATCTGACAGGGGCAGCCCTAACCGTAAATGCTGCCGGAGACATAGTCGCCGGAGTGGAGGGCGAAGAAATCCGAGGCGTCCCGCAGATCCATCAAAGTGATATGGCAGACATTTTCCTGGCTGGGAGTGGAGAGCAGCGAAACGGCCAAGGTGTACTGGTCATCGTCCGGGACAGCCCTGCCCTTGAGCGCGTTGCACACGGCCTTCCAGCCCTTGTTGTCCTGGTCGAATACCCGCCGTCCGTCCATTTCGCTGTGTTCGTCGATGACCAGCATGGCGCGCTCCCGGAAGTAGGGGATCGTATTGCCCCTGGCTTCAAAGGCGTCCAACAGCCGCCGGATGGTATCGGACAGCCAAGTGGGCGTCTGATACCGGCAGTGAGGCAGGAGGGTGTTGAGCCGGATATGCAGCCAGTTGTATCCCAGGACCTCCACAGAACCGTCCACGGATTGAAAAGGAGCGGCGGGCCGCCTGCCGTATCCGCCCTCGCCGGGGCTGTACTTTTCACAGAGGGCGCGCAGCTCCAGCACCGCCTTCTCAAACCCGGCGGCGGTCTTTTCCAGTGTCTGCTGCAGCTTTGGACCGCTCATCACGCCGCCGTCCGCCAGGGCCACAAGGCCGCCGGTGGCGGTGAAAGCGTCGCCTACAAGGGCCTGGATCTTCGCCATATCTTTCTTGAAGTCCGTCATGCGTCCGCCTCCTTTGCCCGGCGGTGGAGGTCGGTAGGCGAAGTGGTGATGGCGTCGTACTCCTGCTGGGAGGCGTGGAAAGCGATAGGCACATGGTTATAGCCGATACATAAAAGCCCCTCGCCACGCCGGAACCGGGTGATCTGCCGCACCTCGTCTTCGGAGAGGTTGAGCACATCCTGGATGAGCCGGGCTTCCTGTTCCTCCATCTGCATGATGAGCTTGATACGGCTGGAATCCAGGATCCCCTTGCCGTATTTGCCGCCCTCCAGCCCAAACAGGTCCTGCATCCCCTGGGTGGATGTCACCGCGATCCCGCCGAGGCCGCGGATCGTCTTGACCATTTCCAGGACGAATCCGGCGGCCTGCGGGTTGGAGCTGGCGCCTACCAGCGACCACAGCTCGTCGGCCAGCAGGGCCGAGAGCTCCGTCCCGGCGTTCATAATCAGGTCATAGGCCACATCGGTGGCCCAGAAGGTGCCGTCGGCGATCATGTCGTCGGAGAGGCCGGAGATATCCAGCACAATGAATTTGTTATCCAGGGCAACATCGTTGCGCCCGCCCATGGCGGCCGCGGAACCTGTGACATACCGGGAGAGGACCACCGCCAGGTGCTTTGTCTCCGGGCTGCTCTGAAGTACCTCATACCAATCGGCGAGGATAGGCATCTCCTTGAAATTGCCGTCCCCGTCCACCAGGGACCGGTTATCAAAGTCGATCCCATACCGCTGGTAGCACTCCACCAGCGAAGAATCCAGGCGGCTCTTGTCCTCCTCGCTCAAATCCCGCTTTTTCAAAGAGAACCAGATAATGAGCCGGGATATCTTATCTGCCAGAACACTGTCGTCCCTGACCGTCAGGTTTTTCAACTGGGCGTAAGAATCCAGGGAAGCACGCCGGATAGCCATGAGATTGGGGCAGTCCTTGGAAGACGGGGACATCCTGAGATAGAGGCCGCCGAACTTCTCACACAGGGGCCGGAACTCATGGCCCTTCTTGGGGGCAATCACGATGACCCGCTTGCCCTGCTGGCGCAGCCGGCCGCTGAGGGTGAGCAGCGTGAAGGTCTTGCCGGCGCCGGAGGAGCCGCCGATCCACCAGTTGCCATTGGTGTACTTATAGTCGTCGTAGGGATCCAGGAAAACCGGCGTCCTGTTATACAGATTGATACCCAGGAAGACGCCGTTTTTGTCGCTGAGCTCATAGGAGGCAAAGGGGAAAGACGCGGCCACACCGCTTGTCAGGGCGTTGCGGCGGGATTTGCGCTCCAGATCCGGGTCAAGGGCCAGCACGGGCAGGGTGGACAAAAAAGCCTGCTCCTGCCTGTAGTCGCAGCGCCGGGCGATCATATCCACGGATACGCACAGCTGTTCCACCGCCGTTACCCGCTGTTCCAGCGTCTCGGCGTCCTCCGCTGTGACTTCGATGATGGTGTGCATGTAGTAGAAATCCTCGCCCTGCCGGTTCATCACATCCTTCAGATAGAGGCCGGAGGCGATGGCGCTGTCCAGCTCCTCATAATCCTGTCGGGTATCGCCCACGTCCCGCATCCGGGAGCGGTTGATCATGGTGGTCTGGGATATCTTGCTCAGGGTTTTCTCCTTGGGCTGGCGCTTGATGATGAAGGTGAGGCTCACACCCTCGCCCGCCTCCACCAGCGGGGAGAGCCAGCCGTTGCCCACAGTGGTGGAATAGCCGTAGCCGGTGATGTAGAGGTAGGCATGAAAAATGCCGTCCACTACGATGTAGTCCCGGCTTTTGGTGTCCACGGCAGTAGGCGACAGGATATCCAGAATGGTGGTGGATCCGGCTTCGATCTCTGTGAGATCCGGCTTCTCCTCGCCGAAAATCAGCTTCTTAAAAAAAGGCTGCTTCCGTGGCGCTTCCTCGCCCTCATTTGCGGGCGTAGTCTTTCGCTTCTCCGGCGCGCTTTTGGCCGGCGGGTTTTTCCGCTTGGTTTTGTCCTGCTTTTTCATATTCATATCACCTCACGTTTTGGATTGAAGGAAATACACATACCACAAGCACATTTCAGTTGACACCAAATATGACACCATGCTATAGTATATATGAGGTGTGTGCCGATGAGCCAATGGGATAAATTGATTGCGGATATTCTTGCTGAAAACAAAAATCTCAGATTTGACGACCTGAGAAAAGCCCTGCTCAAAATGGGATATACTATGGAACAACCGCGCGGCGGGAGCAGCCACTATACATTCCGCAAGCCGGGCTGCCCGCCGATCACGATCCCGAAGCAGCAGCCAATGAACAGAGCGTACATTGAATTGGTCGCCGAAGCGGTTCGGCAGTATTTAGAGGAGGATGCATAATGGCAAAGGACTTGGATTACTATATGGGCCTTTCTTACCGTGTCGAGGTCGTAGAGGACAAGGAAGACGGCGGATACGCGCTCCACTGCCCTGAACTGCCCGGATGTATGACATGTGCCGACACCATTGAGCAGGGGTTTCGTATGATTGAGGATGCCAAACGGGAGTGGTTCACGGCATGTCTGGAGGATGGTACGCCGATCCCCGAGCCCTCCAATCTGGAGGATTACAGCGGGCAGTTCAAATTGAGGCTTCCTAAGAGCCTACACCGTCTGCTTGCGCAGCGGTCCAGCGAGGAAGGCGTATCCATGAATCAGTACTGTGTCTATCTTTTAAGCAGGGGCACACAGCAGTAGGTTTAGCTCTGTATGCGTTGAATAAAGTTTTTGTAATTTGAAGCGAGAAGCCGCCATTGCGGCTTCTCGCTTTATCCGTCCTCATACAGGCCATGCACCGCTGTCGTCATATCGAACACCCCGGCGGGGAGCTTGACGCGGCGGCTGGTCCTCTTGTTGATAAGCTCATACAGCAGCTCCAAAACGGTATTGTCGGCATAGCGCGGCTCCAGCACCTCCAGGCCGCAGACATCCAGATAGCGGCGGGCAGTGTCGGCCTCCTCGCTCAGGCGCTCGGCGATGGACCGCACGGTGTTGCGCTTTGCCTTCATCTGCGGCTCATACTGAAATACCAGGAAAAAACGCCGGGTGATGGCGGAGCTGGCCCCCAGCCAGTCCACCTCGGCAATGTTGTCCTCGATCATCTCCCGGCATTTCTCGTTCTCCTCCGCCTCGGCGTAGGCTTTCATGCGGGCCACGTACCCGGCCATGTCCGCTTTCTGGGTTCGCACCATGATCTGGAGCGTATTGGGCGCAATCTTCAGGTAGGCGGCAAAGGATAGGATGATGTTCTCCTGATCCGCCGGGGATTTCAGATAGAAGTTGACCGGCAGCACCTCGCATACCTTAATAAAGCGGTTGTCTTTGGTGACAATGACGCCGCCGATGATGTTTTTGACAGGCAGCCATGCCTGGATGCTGTCCCGGTAGACGCCGCCGGCGCTCCCGGCATCCCTGACGCCGCCGCCGAATATCAGTTCCTTCAAATTCATTTGGTTCGTACCTCCCCTCGGTAAAACATGACCCTTCTCCGTCTTCGCCATCGCCACCAGCAGCCCAGCCAGCGGGTCAGGCTGTCGTCGCTTATGCCGATGAGCCCGAAACCGCCCAGCGGCACGACGACGACCATCGTGACCACCACTTTTGGCGTCAGCGCCAGCGGCAGAAACGCGATGCAGGCAAAGAGCGCCGGCACCGTGAGCAATACGGTCTCTATGGCGTTCCGGATCTCGAACATGCCGAACAGTCGCCCGGCGTCGGTGAAGTTCACCGGGATGTGGTAGACATCATAATTCATAGACTGCCTCCTCCACAGCCTCAAACAGGCTGCTTTCATAGCGGGCCAGATCGCCGCGCAGTGAAGTAAGGCTGTCTTCCCGCCGCGCGGCAACGGCATAAAATCCCTTCCGCAGTTTCTCCCCGGTCGCCGGCGTCAGACACTCCATGTTCAGCTCGATCTCGCTGATACGCTGTGGGGACAGGCCGCAGGCGCGTCCCAGCTCCGGCCGGGTGATCCCATGCTTATAGCGCAGAAGGCGCATTTTCCGTACTTGCACGGTCATTCCTCCTCCAGATATGTAAGATAGGGCAGCTTACACCATCCGGACCACCCGCGGCCTACCACCTCGGTCTTGACGACGCCGTTCCTTGTGCTTTTGGCCTCGATGGCGTAACCGCCGCCGATGTAAACGCCCGCATGTCCGTCCTTCCAGAGCATGAGCCCTGGGATCTCCGGCATGGTGGACATATTCCCATAATCCACGCCGGCTGTGCCGTTGTCCACGGCATACTGGTGCATTTGGTTGGCGCCGTAATCCGGCACACCGTTCTTGGCGTAGCCGATGGTCAGGGTGGAGGCATCCAGCCAGCCGTAACCTTTGATAAGCCCGATGCAGTCTGTCGTCCGGCGGCCCAGCCAGTTGTTCCGGATGAAGTCCTCGTAGTTCCCGACGCCGTCAGGGTATTGTTCCAATTTGTAATTGAGAAGGGACTCTGTAAGCACATTGCCATAGGTGCCCCAGACATATCCCCAGTTGTTCTCCCACGCCTGGATGGCATAGGCAGCCAGATCCAGGTTGTTTTTGGTTTCCGGGCTGACAAAGCCGGAGATGTCGATCTCATTGCTGTGGCCGGAACCGTGCTCCACGCTGCCGGCGCCCCCGCTGTCGCCGTTGTAATCCGGTTTGTACGTCTCAAACTGTCCGGCGTACCTGTCCAGCGCGCCGCTTTCAAACAGCGTTTCATACAGCGCCCCGGCCCAGGTCCGGGCGTCCTCGTCAAAGCCCAGATCCTCCATCATCCGCTCCGGGTCAATCCGTTCCACCTTCACCTTCAGGGTGGTCACAGTCCCATCCTCCCCGCCATCCGTAAACCCCAGGGACGGGGAGACGGACAGGCGGGCGGAGCAGAACTCCCGGACGGACTCGACGCTCATGGTATTGAGGTTCTGTTGGTGGAGCACGGAGTTGATGGCGATGAGCCAGAGCAGGTCCTCCTCGCGCATGGAGTTGTCTACCTCGATCCGGTCGATGGCCGTACCGTCCGCCTCGTACTCGGCGGCAAGGCTGGTGACGATGGAATCCACCTGCGTCCTCCCAAAGTCCTCCAGGCTCAGATAGGCCCCGCCGATGGTCATCGCCTGCTGGGTCATCGAGATAACAGTGTCCGTGCCTGATGAATCAAAGCCGAAAAAGATGTTCGGCAGTGATGCGAATACCAGCATAGGGAGCAGTACAATAAAGAAAATGAGCCATGCCGCGGCCTTGATGAGAAGGGGCAGAGCCTCTTTCGCGGCGGCAGCAGCGGCGCCGTGAAGCCCCGCCGCGATTGCCGCGCGCACGACATGATAGATCGCTTTCGCCAGGCGGGCCAGATCAGCCGCCGTCTGCGCCCCGGTCCGGGAGCTTTGATCACTCGCCATCCTCTACGCCCCTATCTTTCGGCCTCCGGCTGCTTTTTCGGTAGTCGGAGCGCCGCTGTTCCTGCCGTGCCGGGGTGCCGGAAGACGGCCGCCGTCCAGTGGCCGTTCCCCTGGTGGTGGGCGAGGACTTGGAGACGGCCAGTTGATCCCTGGCTGTCTGCCTTGCCCGTGCCGCTTTTCCTGTCCTCGCGCCCGTTCCTGCCGTGCCGGGGCGTGGAACCGGACTGGCGGCTTTGGCCGCCGCGGGTGTGACCGAAGCAGGCCCTTCCTGCCGTGCCGGCGATGGCATACGCTCACTGGGATGGCCAGTGCCGCCGCCGGACGGCGTGACATTCCTGCCATGCCGTGCCCCGTCGGAGCCCAGGCGCACACTCCCGCTCCCGGCTGCCGTTCCGGTAGGCGCTGTATTTGCACCTGTCTGCTTCGCGGGCGATGCCTTGGAGGGGACAGGCTCTCCTCTCAGTTTCCCAACCGGACGGCTGGTAAACCGTGTGGGGGCAGGCCCCTGCTTCGCGGAAGCACCCTGTCCGGGTGAGATCGCCGGCTGGCGGCGGGGCGGCTGCGATCCGGGCTGTCTTGACGTCCTGCCCATATCAATGTGGTTTTGCTCAGCCGCCGCTGCATGGCTGTCCGTGTCGCCCTCGTTGACTTTCTGCGAGGAAATCACGCTAAAGCGTGTGGACTGGGGCGGCTGCTTTCCTGCCGTGCCGGCCGCGGGAGCGGACAGGCTTCTCCGGCCTGTCGGTGCGCCTGCAGCGGGCGTCCCGGTTCCTGCCGTGCCGGAGCGCATACCGGCGGCTCCCTCTGCGGCATGGCCCTTTCCTGCCGCGCCGGGCTGGCCGCCTGTCGGGATATGAACAGCCCCTCTGCGCATACCCGGTGAAACCGATGTCTGCCGTGTGGAATGGGCCGAATGGGTCGCGGTCTTCTGCGTTCTGCCGCCTGCAGAGGACGGCTCTCCCACGGGCGGCTTCTGCGCGTCCGAGCGCTGGCCTCCGAACGGTACCGATGCCCCTTGGGGCGTCCCGGCCGAGGCGGAACTGCCATACTGGGTCTGGGTGCTCTGTGCGGCGGTGCTTTGTGTGGTATTGGCCTGCTGGCTGCTCTGCGATGCGGCGGTGGGACGTCCTCCCGTTCCTGCCGTGCCGGCGAAACGCGCGCCGCCAGCTGCCGGCCCCGTTTTGGGGCCGTTCGGCCCGCCCCCGTGCGGGGATCCCGTGCTCCCGCTCCGGCCCCTGTTTCCGCCGATGTTCTTGCCCGCGGACTTGGCGATCTGCTGGCCCATGGCGCGCACAACGGCATAGGTCAGGACGCCGGGAAGGCTGCGGCCACCCAGTCCGTCCCCGGTGATGGCCGGGTTGAGGCCGATACGGGTGATAATACCGTCGATCTTCTTCGCAACCTTGACAATGCCGAATACCAGCACCATCCAGGGAAGGACATCCAGGCCGCTTGGCACAAAGGACAGCACGGAGAGCAGCATTTTGAAGAAGATCACATTCGTTACCATGACAAGGCACATGGAGCCGAACATCCTGCACCAGCCGGAAAAAATATCCGATGTATTCCTGCTGCCGCCCATGCCGAATGCCAGAGGCGCGCAGAGCGTCAGGATGGCGAGGATGATGTAGCGTTCGGCAATCTCAATAATGAGTTTGAAAACCTTGAACATAACGATGATGCCGCAGATGACCACCAGCAGCCACGCCGCGTTGAGGCCGGCGAAGGTGGCGTCATCGGCGAACGTAATATTTACAGCGTCCGGTATTTCCAGATAATTGATGATGGTCTGCGTCATGTTCAGGCCGATTTCGCAGATCTGTGGGCTTGCCAGGAGCAGGAAGGCGAAGACGAAGGTGCGGGTAAACAGCAGCTTTGGATCTTCCCCTTCAAACCCCAGGCCGGTGGCCATGCTTTTGAGCGCCTGAAAGACGAGATTGCCGATGAGCAACGCCCACCCGGCTGCCAGCAGGACCTGCTGGATCTCCGTCAGGACGGGGATATGGACTCGGAGATACGCGAAGTCCATGCTCATGATGTCCAGCAGCGCGGAAGAGAAATACTCCCAACACTCCAGCACCAGGCCGTAACCCCATTCGACAAACCCCTGAAAGATAAGCTCCAGCAATTTGGACACCCCCTTCCTGCCGGGACAGTTGGATATTTCGCATTAGGGCGTAATGGTGGCAAGGCCGGAGAAGAAGGGCGTCACATAGGCGATAAACGCCCCGATGCCGTTGATGATGGCCCAGGCGATCCAGATGCGCTTGAGCCAGTCCCACGCCTGATCGACCTTGTGCTGGTTGTTGGATATCTTCGCGCCGATCACCGCCACCGCCGACATGAGGCCGGCCAGCACCGTGCTGACCCCGGCAATTTTGGTGTAGACATCCACGATAATGGTATTTGCCACTACCCACATGTCGTCCACTGCAAAAGCCGTGGAAGTCATAAGGGACAGCAGCAGCATGAGCGCCATGCTCATGACGTAAATTTTATAAAGCTTTTTCACGCTTTCCCTCCTCAAAGGTATAGATAGGGCGGCGCCTGAAAGCGCCGCCGGATGGATCATGTTAAAATGGCGCCTGCCGGTCTGATTGGGCTTGCCTCTGGGCAGGCTCCGTGTTATAATCAACCGCAGACAGGGAAATGTGGGTGAGGAAAATGATATTTGCGTGTGATCACTGCCACTTCCTTTTCAGCCGGACGCGGCAGCCGGAGCAATGCCCGGACTGCGGGAAATACACTGTGCGGCCGGCTACGGAGGATGAGCAGGCAGAGTTTGAACGCCGGCTGGAAAACGATGGGTACCGGTTGAGAAATAATAAACGGCGTGAACGGGACGAAATATAATTTGGAGCCCGCTCGCACAGTATTACATGAAGGGGCGGCCGCATAGGGGCCGCCCCTTATTCAGTAACCTGTTTTAATAGCCGGTCTTGGGAAGGGTGGGATCGTTCCAGAGCTTCAGGATGATCGTTACCCAACTGGCCTGTGCCGTCTGCCATGTACCCTGGTACTTACCGCCCACATCGGCCCTGTTGACCATCTGATAGCCGTTTGCTGCCGTGCCGCTGACAACAACACTCAATGTGGGCCCCTGCACAGACTGGAAGCCGACAGGGACTTTCCCAAAGTCAAAGTAGATATCCGTGACATATTCTCCGGCCTGCATGGGGATGGCGTTCAGGCCGAAGGAGTAGTTATTGCTGGTAAGCAGATTGGAGGCCAGCACCTGATAGGATGCAGTGTAGTTGGTCTTATACAGGATGCGATAGTTCAATCTCGCGCTGTAGGTGCCGGTGGTCAGCACGGTGGCCCTGGCAATATCCGTCGGGATGCGGTCATGGAAGTAGAAACTCTCCAACGCCACATTGCTCGTATTGGCAAGAGTAAAATCGTAGCGCATGGAGTTCCCCGCCAATACCGAGGCGTTGCCCCGTTTAGTGATGCTCACACCCAGATCGGAGGGCTTGTCATAAGCGGAGAGTTTGATGATCTGGCCGGGATATTCCAGCGTCACATCGAACACCTCGGAGGATACCTGCCAGTAGGCCGGCGCAGTGACCTCCACCAGTTTGTACCGCCCCAGGGGCAGGGGCTTGGAGGCGGCGACTCCGCGGGCGTCGGTGGTGATATAGTCTACCACCTTTCCGCTGCGCTCAAGGACGATCTCATATACGGCGCCCTTGAGGGGCGTTCCTGCCGCTGTGCCGGTGATGCCGTTGGCCTCAGCCGCATACTTGTATACCTGGATCTGGCCTGTAATGGGCGTGTTCTTCCATTCGACCTCGATGGTCTTGCCCGGCTGGACATAGACGGTCTTATACTCCTTGTCCAGCTCGTAGCCAGGCGCGGCTTCCAGTTCACGGATGAACAGTTTGCCCTTGCCCTGCACAGTGAGATCGTCGATGTAAATGTAGCCCCGGTCGTCGGTGGCATACTCGCCGATGGGATTCTTATTTGCATCGTAGACCAGGAATTTGACATCATAGATCCCATCACCGGTCACGCTGTCGGTTTTGTGGAGGATAATCCCGGAAAAGGGCTCATTTGTTACGGTTTTCGTGACGGTTTTCCCGTCCTTGATTTCAAAATAGATCGGGGCGGGGTCCACTTTGTACTCCTTGGGGGCCTCGATCTCAACGGCATAATATGCTCCGTCCTCCAGCGCCAGGAATGCCCGGCCGCGCTTATCGGTGGTGATGGTATCCACCAGTCCATCGTCCATGCGGCGGATCTCAAAAGTGACGTTACCAATGCGCTCCGTCTTGTCCGCCTCGTTTACCTTGATGAGCTCGATACCACCCACAGGGTTATTATAAAAATACAATGTCTGGGTATCATCCGGGTTGACTACCACAGTCTGTGAGCGGGTATTGGGGTCGATAGTGTAGCCGTCGATGGTGGCCTCCTCAGTCACCACAAGTGTGCCGGTCACTCCAGAGAGAACGATTTGACCGTCTTTATTGGTGAAATACAGGCCGTTGGAGGAAAGCTTTCCCCCCTCATCAGGCAGATAGGAGCCATCAGCATAAGTGATTTTGAACTGGACTCCCTCCAAAGGCGTCTTGCGGTCCGAGCCATCCAGTTTCTGGATAACCAAATTACCCAGAGGCTGATTGAACAGTTCCAAGGTATAGAGCTGGTGGTCTTTGATCTCAATGGATTTGGGGGTATCATCCAACAGATAGCCCGGCCTAGCCTTGATTTCCTGCACAATGTAAGCGCCAGGCGCCAGGTCGGGAATCGAAATGAAGCCCCGCTCATCGGTACGGAACTCGCCGTTGCTTGTCCCCACCACGCTGCCATCCGGGCGAGTGATTTTTATGACTACATCGCTCAAAGGCTCTTTTGTCGCGGCGTCCATTTTCTTTACCAGCAAACCTCCGAGAGGTGTATTGGTCACCACCACGGTCTGGGTGTCGCCATTGGCCCCGATGACCACATTGGTGCTGGGGCTGTCCATCAGATAGCCGTCCGGAGCCTTGGTTTCAGTCAGTACATAAGTGCCGGGCGCCAGATTGGAAATGCGGATTTCACCGTTGCTATCGGTCGTAAACAGCCCGTTCTGGGTGAGAGTGGAAGTGCCGATCACACCGTCCAGACCCACCTCGCAGCCAGCGGCGGTAGTAATGCGGAATTCAGCACCGGCTAAAGGCTGGCCAGTCACACTATCCCGTTTCTGGAGGACGAGTTGGCCCTTGGGCTGGTTTTTCATGGTGCTGCTCACCGTTTTTCCAGCCTGGATCACAATGGTCTGGCTCTGGGTGTCGATGAGGAATCCGTCCGGGGCGCGGGTTTCGGTGACCACTACGCTTTTACCGGGGATCAGGCCGTCGATGCGAACTTCACCGTTTTCGTCGCTGCGGTAGATGCCGTTGCTCTCGCCAATCACGGAACCGTCCGCATAGGTCACTTTGAACTCGGCGTCCTGGAGTGTGACCGAGGGATTAACGCTGCACACCTTACGGATGAGCAGGGACCCCTTGGGCGCATTCCCGAAATATACCTGCACTACATCCTGGTCCTCACCGGAGATGTAGACGGTTTGCGGCGCGGTGTCGATCACATGGCCGCTGTCGCTGGCCAGCTCCTCAATGATATAGGTGCCCGCCTGAAGTCCAGTCACGGTGAAGGAACCATTGGCTGAGGTCTTATAGGTCCCAATGACCGTGCCGCCGGTGCCACTGGTCCCGCCCAAATATCGGACCTGGAAAATACAGCCCTCGACCGCAAGGCCGCTCACGGAATCATATTTCCACCCAACGATGGCACTAAGGGGGGTGTTCTCAAAACGGAAGGTGTGGCTCTTACCTGCGGGGATAAATGCCTCCTGGGTGTCGCTGTCCTTGATAGAGAATCCCTTTGGAGGCTCCAACTCTTTGACTCGGTACCACCCGTCGCGCATGGGGACCTGGGGTTCCGTCAAAACGATACGGCCATTTTCATCGGTGGTGAACACACCCAGGTCATTATATTCGCCGGTTTCAGTATCGTTGGAGGCATACCAGACCTGGAAACGCACATTACCTAATCGATCATGGGTGATCGAATTTTCCTTGATGATTTCGATGACAGGCGCCTTGTGGTTTTCGAAGTATGCCTCTCGGTCGTGGTTGGGATACAACGTTACCAGCTGGCTGGGCGCATCCAACAGATAAGGCGAGGGGACGGATTTCTCGGAAATTTCATAGACACCAGGCAGCAAGTTCTCTACTACAGCGGTTCCATCCGTCCCGGTTTTGACTTCCTGGACACTGTGACCGTCGGCGGTTTTCACGAGAAAAACAGTGTCAGAAATTGGAGTCCCGGTGTCTGCGTCACTTTTGTGGATGGTCAAATTTGGCCGCCTGTCGTTAGACAGCCGGAGCTCGGCGGTCCTGCCGGGAGACAGCTCCACATGATGCTCAGTTGGATCCAGAATGTGGTCCGGCAAGGTGTCAGTTTCAACCACAGAATAAATACCCGGCTCCAGACCCTCAATCAGGATCTCACCCTTAGCATCGGTGGTCCGATCCAGGGAATGGGAACCATCCTCAATGGGGGCGATTCGGAAGGTAACACCCTCCAGAGGACCCCCGTCCGCGCTGGTTTTCACCAGCCGCAGGGAGGGTTTCAATGTGTTTGTGAAAATGAACTCGGCGGTATCGTTCGCCTTGAGATGGATGATGCGCTGAGCGTCGTCGATCACATATCCGGGACAGGACTTCTCAGTTACCACATAAGCGCCCTCGGGCAGCTTGGACAGGTCGATCTCGCCGCTGCTGTTGGTAGTAAATTCTTCCGGGCCGTAGTCTCCCGCAACGGATTTGACCTCAAAAACAGCGCCGCTGATTGTTTTGTTAGGGTCGGAACTGTCCACCTTCACCAGGCGCAAGCCAGGCTTGACATCATTGAAGAAAATCAAGTCCTTGATGCCATCGCCAGCCTCAAGTTCGACTTCCTGGTAAGAACTATCGAGCAGATGGACATCGTCGCCGGTATCTACCTCAACGGCCAGATAAGTGCCCGGCTCAATGTCGGTCAGGAGAATCTCACCGCTGCCGTTGGTTTCGTATCTGCCGATGGAGGCGCCATCACGATAAATTTCGAATGTAACCCCGCTTAAAGGACGGTGGCTCAGGCGATCATATTTGACGATCCGCAACCCAACTTTTGCCAGATTTTGGTACACCAACGGCCCGGCCGGGATGGGGTTGCCATCCGCATCCAGCTCTAACTTGATCTGCTTAACTTCGCTTGTGGAGGTATAATTCGGGGGTGGAATCTGCTCCGTCACGGTGTACTCGCCGGGCTTAATGTATTTGCCGACCGACTCCGTGGGATCCCACCACTGGATAGTCTCCAGCTCGCCGTTCGCATTGGTGTCAAACTCATAATCGCCGTTGACCACAGAGCTGAATTTGAAGGTGGCGGGGCCAACGCCCGCGTTGGTTTTGGCGTCCCGTTTATAAAGGATTGCGTCGCCGGGCGTAGGGATCGGGGTATCAGGCTCATCAGGCGGTTCAACAATCGGTTCCCCGTTGGTGAAGATCACTTTAGAGGTCCCGCCGCTGCTGGTGAACTTTTTATCGGCCATGTCGGCGATGCCGCCCATGCCGGTGATGTTGGTGAGCTGGGAGGTGTCGTCCTCCCGCACCTCGAAGCGGAACGACTCATCCGCCTCAAAGACGATACGGATCGAGTCGCCGCCCATCAGGGAGAACTTCAGGCCGGTACCGTTGTCCGTGACCTCGCTGCTGCAGTCAGCCCCATTCCTGGTGGCGGTGAAGCTGCTGGGAGTGCCCACGGTGTAGGTCACAGTGAAGTCCCATGTTTCACTGACGGAGGCGGAGCCCTGGACTCGCTTTGTCACTTCTAAGGCGGGCTGGCTCGGCTGGGTTGACTCAAAGTTGAACGGGTTGAGGATGTGGAGCCCGAAGCTCCGGCGCTCAGAGAAGATCGTATCCCTGATTTTTACGGCGGAAGTGATGCTGTCCACATAGCTGTCCGTTTCACGGAACCCGTTGGTGGAGTGCAGCTCCTCGCCGGTGGGGGTACCGCCCTCATCCAGCGGGTACTCAAGAAATTGGTCGTCCTTAGCCTGGCGCATCCACTGGGCCATGTTTTTGATGGTAGATGCCTGATCCCAGATGAGGTTGTTCCGTTGGACAGACTCATTGTTGTAAAGGGAGTATGCCATCATCTCCCGCAGTGTATAAGCCCGCCGCACACCATCCGGGTCCACAAAGATGCCGCCAGTTTCAATGATGACGCGGTACTTGGTCCGCAACTCACCGCTGGAGTTATAAGTAAATTCAGACCACTTGTCCAGTGCTTCTTCCTTGCTCCAGCCGCTCCCCGCTCCGGTCGTTTCGCTCAGGCGGGTGAGCAGATACACAAAAGCGTCATTGGCCTTATACACATTGTAGAGATTGCCGTCTGTTACGGGGTGGGGATCGCTTCCCCACATGGAGGTATAGTCGCCGTTGACCCATCCCGAGGACCAGGAACTGGAGTTGAGGTTGAACATCTGCTCCTTCTGCTGGTCTGTGATCCCGGCTTCCTGCTGAAATTCATCGGCGGTGGTGACCCACCGCTGGTTGGTTCCCGCAGTCGCGTCGTAGGCGTAGACGGTCCCAGCCATCAGTTGCGGGGCACTAGAACCTTTCTCGTTGAACTGCATAGCGGTGGAATTGTACCAGAGAATATTACTCCGGCACTGCGAGGCATTCCAGGTTTCGTAAGTACCTTTGCCCCAGACCACATTAAGCGGATGCCCGACCAGGCGCCAGGAGCCGCTGGCGCTGAGGTCCGTCTCCGCACCCTGCGGCAATTCGATCAAGGAAAACCGAAGGAAGGTCCGCTTGGGGTCTGTGGTCCAGGCCACGTTGCTGGTGCTGGGCTTTTGCCCGCCCGCGCTGCCGGGATTCAAGCCGCCGGTATCTCCGTTGGACGAGGCGATGGCCATAACCGGGGAACTGATGGTGTTTACCCCGCTCAGTTCTGTCAGTGCGGTGTAGGGGGCTGTACTGTACGCCCGGTCGATGCTGTAATTGCCCTTTGTATTGATGGCGCTTTGGCCGGCATAGCTGCCCTTGGCCATGATTTTACAGAGGTTGGGGTCGTTGAAATGCCACCACTCGCTGGCCAGCGGAATGAGGCCGGCATCGGTGCAATACCTTTGCAACCTCTTTGCCCCTTCGGAGGTGGTAAACTGCTCCGTCCAGTTGTCCAGGGCGGCGGGCATGACGTAGGAACTGACGGGGGCCTTGTAACGAATCGCCGCCGAGCTCAGCTCGTGCATCTGCGTCGGCATTTCATACTCGGTCCAGGACTCATACTTGCGATAAGTAACGCCGCCCAACTCGTACTCATGCAGTTCGGCGGGGTCGCCTTTGGCAAGGGACATATCGACAGCAAGTCCGGCCTGATGATTGCTGGTGCCGCCGGAGATAAACCAGCCCTGGCTGCGGGCATACCCCATTGCGATGGCCTTATTCATATCGGCGGACACCGCAGAGTTATTGTCCCAGAGGGAACCAAAGCTATCCCTCACAGCGGACTGGACGCTTGCCGGACGGAAAGTCTCATAGATGACAAGGGTATCGCCATTGGACATGGCGGCCGCCTGCACCTTTGCCAGGCGCTCTGCCAGCGTGAACATGCAGGGCACGATAAACTCATATCGGTTCAGGCGTTCACTGAACTGCCTCTTTGCCTGGTAAAACCGCTTGCCAGTCACATTTGGAATCTCCATGCCGTCCACGGCTCGGAAGATACTGCCGGTGCTGTTGGTGAGATTGTAGGCAACGCTGGGCAGGAGATCGGGCAAGTTCACAAAAATGAGCTCTTTATCCACCCAGCCGGTCTTGGCAAACCTGCCGCCCCGCCAGGCGGTCACCCCGCCATCGCTCCCTGTGGCGAGGCCAATCTTGACTCTGCTTCCGCCGTTGTACTCCAGAAGGGCGAAGGGAATGGGAGTGCCGCCGTCCGATGCGGGTACGGTGAGAATCTGCTTGCCGCCGGTCTCCGCGTCGTAGACGGGCAGAGGCAGGCGCGTACCGTTCCAGCCGGTCGCTCCGGCGATGTTCGTTTCAAAGCTGCCGGTGGATTCGTAGATTGGGGCGCTGAGGGTGCCTGCCGCGGTGGAGGCAGCATGAGTTACCTCTGCTGCATTGGCCGCAGCTGGGAGCAACCCGGCAATTACAATTACAGCCAGCAGGCAGGAAATGACCTGTTTCCACCTTGGTTTGATGCTACCGCAAATGGTTCTCAACATAGAAAAGATTCCTCCTATTTCGATTTTGGTTTTCATTTTTGTGCAAAAAGAAAGGACCGCACAACTTGTGCAGCCCTTTGGGCGGTATATTGAGTTTTAGCTGCTGTGCTACCGATTCGGTGCGGGGATGCCCCAGGCGTTCATGCTCTGGCCGGTGTATGGAACATTCTCCGGGTACCGTGTCCAGGCTTCTACCCGGTAGGTCTTTCCCTCGCCGTAACAGTCCAGGTTTTCACGGCTGTATGGACTCTGCGCGTCGGGCCAGCTGACTATCCCGCCGTGGTTGCCGTCGGTGTAGTGAAAAGCGTGCATTTCATTTGGAGATTCCAGCGCAATAGATACATGCCAGATCTTTCCGGTGTCGTTCCTGATCAGGATGATGATGTCGCCGGGACGGATCTGAGAGAGATCCTCCACCTGACGGGCGGGGTTGAAGTTATCGCCAAAGATGAGTGAACTGACCATTGCGGCATAGCCGCCGCAGGCATAATACCCATTGACCCGGTAGAGGTTCATGACCCATCTGGCTGCCCTGCTGGGAACCTCGTTTTTCCGGGTTCCCGGGGTCTTGCTCGTGCCCCAGACAGTACCGTGCGGCCAGTCTATTTCAATTTCATGCAGGAGTTCCAGCACGTTTTCCTCAGTGATGGGTTCCCCGTTGGTGAGGTAGCCGTCGCCTGTGCCTACGCTCTGCGGGTCCACAGGCCGGGAGCCGGTCATGGCCCGGTAGATCAGTACCGCCATCTCACCGCGGGTGATGGCAGCGGCGTCGTCGGCGGGCCGGTCGATCCAGCCTAAGCTGGCGGCGTAGGATACAGCGGTGCCGTAGTTCCAGACGGAGCCGCCGCCGTCCGCGATATCCCGGACCCGCAGCATGACTGTGCAGGCCGCCGCCGGGGTCACCGGGTCCGCGGCGCCGTAGTGGAACTTGTCATAGCCAGACAACAGATCATGCTGGACGCACCAGCCTACATAGGGCCTGGCCCACTCCGGTACATCCGTAAAGCCACAGTACAACGAATAGTGGTTTGCGTTTTGCAGCAGGTCCTCTGTTTTCACACCCTTCAGGCGTGTGAGCAGGACTGCCAGCTCGGCGCGGTTCAGCGACTTATCCAGCATCAGGTCGCCGGAACTATCCCCGCAGTAGATCCCCTGCTCCTGTACCCAGGCTGCGGCAATCTCAGCGTTTGACGTCTCCTCCGCCGCCAGCGCATGGCCGGATAGCGGCACCAGCAGCGCAGCGCAAAGCAGCGCGCTAATGAGCTTTTTCATGGTATCACGCCCCTTTCCTGTCTCTATACAGCGTGGTCGTCACGCTCGCCGTCAGGCGGCGGGTGGAATCATCGTATGAACATATTTCAAACTCATAGAGTCCCAGCCGCTCCACCTCATTCGCCACTTCGGCAGGAAGGTCAACGGTGATATCCATGCGGATCTTTACGCTGTCATCCCTTGCTCCGTGGCTGATTTTCTGTATCATTTTTAACCTTCCTTTCCTTAGATTCACCCTCAAAACGGGGGTTGTAATTCGAGGATAATACAGAAATTCGCCACTGTCAAAGGATTATTTGAAATACCTACGGCGCGAAAACGAAACCGCAATATTTATGCTGCAAAACCGCTTTTTTCTGACGATTTTAGCCGTTTATCTGCACAGCCTGGACACAAACTCTTTTTTCGGGATGGTCGGCAAGGCAGGTCGTCAATGTGATGCGGTTGTCGCTTGTCGCCTGCAGCCTGCTCCAGTCATTATTGGCGATGATCTCCACAGAAACGACCTCGTAAGTGCGGGTACCGTAGACGGTGGTATAGGTGATGCGGTCGCCTTCCTTCATATTCTTAATGGAGCCGATCACATACTTGGCGCCCCGGTTGTGTCCGCAGCATCCCACATTTCCATCCCAGGCGGAGGTGGAACTGTAATGGCCCAGGCCCTTTGCCATGCTGGCATTCGTTTCGCCCTCCCAGACTTTCATTTCGATACCCAGAGAAGGGATCTGTATCGTACCGATGCTTCCGTCTGAGCGTTTCATGCCTTCGACGCTGGTATAGGACGGCTGCTGGTAGCCGGTGGAGGAGGGCGGCTGCTGGACCTCGGGATAGGCCACATATACGCCGCCCTCGCTGGTAACGCCATAGCCGCTGTCTCCCGCGGTATAATTGCTTTCCTGCAATCCAGGCAGCAGGGCCTTTTCCATGATGCCGGTCTGGGTAGAGCTGAAGCTGCCGTATTCCAGCTCCGGCAATTGGTAATCGGTCAGATTGGGGCCTCCATAGTTGTATTGAGAGCCGTAAACCTCTTCATAGGAGGTGGAGCCGTAATATTCCGGCGTCCCGTCTGTACTGAAATCATAATCTGCCGCATGGGCGCTGACACTCATGGAGAGCACCGCTGTCACGGACAGGAGCAGGGATAAAAGCTTTCTTTTCATCTGGTATCCTCCGTTTCCTCTTCGTAATCATCTTCCGTTTCTTCCTCCCCGGCCTGCAGGGCCTTGACCTTCCGGCGGGAACGCATAAGCAGGACGCCCAGGACAGCGGCGGCGGCAAGGCCGGCCCCACCGACGGCAAGGGGCCATTTGCCGGCAAGGAATGTCGAAATGCCGCTAGGCATACCCTCGTCTACGGTGCCATCGGCATCGTCAGCAGGGGCGGGGTCATACTCATCTCCCAGATAGGTCAGGGTGTAGGTAACGCTTTCAATGCCGGAGCGTACGACCTCACCCACATACTCAGCCGTGGTGATATACCCGTCAGCGGCCTTGTAATATGCCGTGCCGGAGTAGGAGGCGACCGCCTGCCAGGAGGAAGGGGCCAGGACCTCTCCCACAAGGTCCGTCCCGGTGATCTGCCAGTCCACGCAGCTCAGGTTCAGCGTGACCCCGTCTTTTACCGTGGTAGCTGGGACATAGGACATATCGTTGCGGTCCAACTGCCCGATGGTCTTTGTCGCGGTCACCGTATAGCTGTGCGTGGAGTATCCCGTGGCCTCTGTGCGCAGGCTCGTGTGATCCAGATAGAGGATGCCGGAATATATGCCGTCGTCGTACTCGATGGTGGGGGCCAGTTGCTCCAGGATCACATCCAGCTTGTCTTTGGCGGTTTCCACTGTCACCGTCTCGGTATGGGATTTGACATCTTCCACAGGATTGTCCACCTTGACGATATCCGCGAAGGTGTACTGGTAGCCCTCCAGGACGAAGGGTTCCTCGATCAGTGTCTGCGGATCCGTGCCGGGTTGGACGGTAAAGGTCTTGACGACCTGCTGACTGCCGTTGAGGTTCCGCACAACGGTGTCCGTGGGGACCTCCATCGCAAAAGCGCTGGTAGACATGGTGATGGCCAGCGCCAGTGCCAGCAGGGGGACGCATTTCTTCATGCCCGTTTCCCCCTTCCGGCCGCAAGGGCGGCCAACGCCGTGGCGGCTGCTGCCGCAGCCGCGGCTATTAGCCCGATGATTTTCATGATCTTCACATCAATTCCTCCATTTTCGATTCAATATTTACCGCGAACTCCGGGTGTTCCCGGATGTCCGCAAGCATACGCAGCGACTGCTCCAACGCTTTCATGGTATCCCTCGGCTGGCGTTTGATGAAAGGTGTGAGCAGAATAATATCCCCGTTCTGGATCGTAAAGATGATCCGGACGAGGATCTTGCTTTTCTCCCTCAGTTCATACAGCAGGCTGTATTTTTCAAGAACAAAGTGCTTGAAATGGGGCTCCTTCAGATTGCAAAGATGGATTTGGGAGAGCTGGAAGATCTGCCGCAGCAGTTTATGCCGCAGCTTTTCGTCCAGCGAAGGGAGAAACTCCAGAAGCGGCCCCGGCTGTCCCGGCGGCACATAAATTTTAACGTTACGCATAATCACATCACCCCGCTTTCTCCGGCAAATTCTGAAAGGCGTCTGATGAAGCCGTGGGAAAACTGACCCACAAGCTCCAAATCTCCCGCTATCCACCATATGGGATCTGGCAGTGCGCGGCACATGGCGTCATACGCCGAGCAGATATACAAAAAGGGCAGCCGGGGGTCCTCTGAGCCGATGCGTTCCTCCAACTCTCGGCAGACAGCATTCGCGCTGTCCGTATCGCAGTAAAAGTCACACAGATCGTCATAGAACTGTCCGGCATAGAGGCGGGATACGACCGCCAAGGCATCCCAATCCGGCCGGCCCTCCGCCGTCAAGAGCCCCATACGGCGCAGCCGCTTCGAGGCGGAACCGCCAAGGGGGGCGAGTAAACGCCCGTTTGGATATTTCTCATTGGGCAAAAAAATCCTCCTCCCGTTTGGGTAGAAAAAAAGCCCGGCTCCGCAGATTTCTGCGGAGCCAAGCTGCTTGAAACAGAGCTCTTTATTTGTCGTCTTCCGTTTCGTCAGAGGAAGGATCGGCGATAACAGCCTCGATCATCCCACTGACCACGGTGTTGAGCTGCGCGGCATTTTTGGATGTGATGATCGGAACACCGGTCCTCTCCTCAGCCGCTTTCCGCGCGATACCGGCTACCTCGCCGCCCTCACGGGCAACGGCCATATTCTCGGCGAAGGTTTCCGGTCCCCGCTGTCTGGAGATCTCAGTGGTGGTCGCCTCGGCCAGCATATTCAGGACCAGCTCCAGCGTGGTCATATTGTCCCGGAGGTTTTCCTTCGTCAACCCCTTGAGGTTTTTATACTGCCGGGTGGACATGCCGGACCACGCACGGGAGATCTCGTCTGTGAGGATGGCGTACTCCACGCCCTTTTTGACACCGCGGGCATCCCATTCATCGGTCAGTTCTTTTCGGACCTGGATAGCCTGCAGCCGCTGGTTGATCCACTCGCGGGTGTACCCCTTCTTGAGGTATGTAGCGAGGGCCCGCTCGATCGTCAGTTCCGGGTCGATGGTTTCCTCGATCCGTTCCCGGCCCACCTGCGCAAGCCAGGCTTTCAGCGGCTCAGCACGAGGGGATGGGATGGATTGGATAATACGAAGGATCTGTTCCGTGGTGGCAACATCTGTGGGATAACGTTTGCCGTCTCTGGGCGACCTCAATTTCAGTTGCTTACAGTTTGTAAGCAACTGGTCTGCGCCTTCCTTTTTGAGACGGTTTTTCAACACAGCCCAGTATGTGCTGGCGCCGCGCTGTGTGGTTTGCTCAGTCAGCACGCCCACTACATCGACCACGGAGAAGAACCATTCTTCCTGTTCTTCATCCCAAGCTGTCCGGATAGGCTGATCCTCAAAAAGCTGGATTTTATCCTGTTCGCTCATAGTTATGCTTTCCTTTCTGCGGCTGTATCTGCATTATACATCACCCCGCCCGTGTCCGCAAGAACTCCAGGAAAAGGACCTCGATCTCTCTGTCGCTGCCCAGCTTGTCCAGATAGGGAGCGAACTTCCTGCGGTCAAAAGATATCCTCTTCGGCGGGGATGTATGCCGCCGTTCCTCCTCAGCCCTGGCTTCACGCCAGGCGGCATACAGGCTCTGCTTCTCCGCCATGGGTGGGGGACATTTACGGATGATGCGCTGCACGGTGGCCTTGTTGAGCCGGTATCCCTCAATCGTACACATCTCCGCAAATGCACCTTGGGCAGCCTCATCGTAGTCCGCGATCAGACCGGCACAGGCGAGGTTAAGCTGCTTTGGGTCTTCTTCAAGGACGGTCTGAAGCTCCGGGATGAGCTGGGTCAGCTTAATGGCCTTGCGGATCTCATACTCTGTGACGCCGAAAAATTCGGCGACCAGCGCCCGGGCGGAATACTTCTGGCGAGATTCGCCAGAAGTTCCGTCCCCCAGGTCGGAGCGATATCCCTGACGGTTTTTCGTTTCCAGCAGGGCCTTATACGCCTTGCCTTTCTCCATGATGGACAGGTCCTGCCGTTGGAGCAGGTTGGTGAGGATGGCGATAGAGATCGCCCTGGCATCGTCCGCCGACACGATCTCCGCCGCGATTTTTGTCCAGCCCGCCAGCCGCGCTGCGGCCGTGCGGTTATGTCCGGCCAGGATCTCATAGCGGTCGGAACCGGGGATGCGCCGGACGATGATGCGGACCATCAATCCCTCTTCCTGGAGCTGCTCGGCAAACGCTTTCAGCTTTGCGGGAGAGTACAGCTTAAAGCCAATGTCCGCCGTGAAGAATGGTACCAGCCTGTCCAGCGGAAGATCGCGTATTTCAGAAGATGCCAACGGCGGCGCGCATTGAAATATCTGCTGGTAGGCTTCATCGCTGGCCCGCAGTTCGGACGCCTGCTGTGTAGCCGCCATCCTGTTTTTGAGCATGGCGTTCATGTCTGTTTTACCCAAGGCGCAGCACCTCCCGGGCAAGGCTGCGGTAAGACTCAGCCGCGGCATTCTTCGGGGCGTACTCAAAAATACTCTGACCCGCCGCCGGGCTCTCCGCCACCTTGATGGAGTATTCGATGGGCCGTTCGAACACATGGTATTTTCCGCCGTAGATATCCGACACGCTCTCCCGGACGCTCCGGCAGAGCTGGGGCCTGGTCTGGTACATGGTCAGCAGGATACCGGCAATCTCCAGTTTTGGGTTGAACCTCTCCTTGACGGATCGCACCATGTCCAGCACATCCGGAACGCCCTCACTGGCCAGGAAGTGGGACTGGACGGGAATGATACAGTAGTCCGATGCCGCAAGGGCGTTGACGGTCAGCAGTTCATGCTTCAGGCCGCAGTCGATGATGATGTAGTCATAGGCATCCCGCAGGGAGGGCATAATGCTGTCAAGGATCTTTTCGCAGGAACGCGCCGCATCGCCTACAGCGTTATATTGGGAAAGCTGCATCACCTGCAGCCGGGCCGCCGCGTCGGCCAGCCGGCGGTTGGCGGGGATCAGGGAGAGGCCGCTTCCCGCACACAGGACAGTGCGTTCCAGATGATAGTCCAGATCCTCCGGGTAGTCGATGGCAGCCAGAAGGAGATTTGCCAGCGTCCGCTTTTGTTCAGCCGGGGTATATCCCAGAGCGGCGGTAAGATTGCCCTGGGGGTCATTGTCGATAACGAGGACTTTCTTTTCGGCACCGGACAGGGCCGCGCCGAGATTGAGTGCTGTGGCTGTCTTGCCCACGCCGCCCTTGAAGTTCGTGATGACAACGATCTTGCCCATGTTCCACATCCTTTCGCTCGATATTTGTCTGAAAAAGACAAAAAAATAGGACCAAACCAGAAAAGGCTCACATTAAAGCACTTTCTGACTTGGTCCTATTATAGAACTCCCGTCCACGAAAAAGACAGGGTTAGGGAAACGGTTTTCCTTGGCGTAGCGCATGAGGATATTCTTTTGAGACGAGATTTGTCAAGGGGATTTTCATCCAGAAAATACGTTATCTATTGCTATCCCGGATAGAAATTTGGAGCG
>CANQHN010000035.1 GCA_947623745.1 uncultured Oscillospiraceae bacterium | reverse complement strand
TGCGGGAGCTCGTCGCCGTCAAGGGGAACGTGGAGCATCTGCTGAACGTGACCGGCGGACGGGACGATAAGGAACAGGCGCGATAAGCGCCTGTGACGCAGACAAACTTTGGGACATTTTGTCCCAAAGGCCGGGTTTGGGGAGGCTCCCCAACAAGCATTTTCGCCGGGCCCCCGGCCTTGCGAAAATGGCAAGTGTGGCCACACTTGCATTGCTTGCCATTAGTGCGGAGGCCCGGAAACCGGCGTTTTCGGGGGGTAAGCGCACAAGGGCAAAAAAGCCCCCGTAGTGCTGGAAACACAGTGGTTTTTCCCGCGCTGTTGTGCTATAATGTTTGACAATCCAGCGATAGAAAGATAACCCGCCGGGGTGAGTAGGAACGGAAAACATCGCCCACCCCGGTCTTTGGGACAAAGTGTCCCAAAGCGGTATCGTACACTTTGCGCCGCCTGTCTGGGCGGTGCTGAAAAACATAAGGAGGCTTCACAATGGGATTGTTCGGTTTGTTCGGAAAGAAAAAGGAAACGCCCAAGGCCCCGGCGCTGTCCGAGGAGGAAATCAAGCGGCGGGAGGCGGAGGCGGATCGCCTCTTTAACGAGGCGATAGCAGCGGGCGAGGCTGGCGACCAAGCCCGGCAGTTAGCTCTCTTTGTCCAATCTGCTCAAATGGGCGACATCACAGCCATGTTCAACTGCGGCGTCATGTACTCCAAAGGTTCTGGCACGGCCGTGGACAAGGCGAAAGCCCTCTACTGGTATGAGAAGGCAGCGGAGCGTGGCCATGCCAAAGCACAGTTCACCTGTGGCAATATGTATAACAGAGGCGAGGGCACAGCGGCGGACAAGGAAAAGGCGTTGGAATGGTATAAAAAGGCCGCCGAGCAGGGCCACGCAGGGGCACAGTTCAACAGTGGTATCGCCTACTACAACGGTCACGGTACGAAAGTGGACAAGGTAAAGGCCCTGCACTATTTTGAACTGGCCGCCGAGCAGGGCGATGCAGACGCCCAACACAACTGCGGCCTCCTATATCTGAACGGCGACGGCGTGGCTGCGAATAAAGACAAGGCCCGCCAGTGGTTTGAGAAAGCCGCCGCCCAGGGCCAAGCGGACGCCAAAAAAGAGCTGGAAAAATTGTCTGCCGAGAAGAAAACGGGCGATCCTTTTGACGGCGAAAATGAATTTGACAAGATATTAGGAGAAATAGACCAAGAACTTGGGCAAACGAAGGAAGCCGACCGGCTCTTTGATGAGGCCGTGGCAGCGGACAAATCCGGCGACTATGTTCGGGCCTTGAAATTGTATCTGCGCGCCGCCGAGCTGGGCAGCGCCGCGGCCATGTGCAACTGTGGCCTGATGTATGATGTTGGCAAGGGTACGCCGGTGGATAAGACGAAGGCTTTTTACTGGTATGAGAAGGCTGCCCAACAGGGTGATGTCAGCGCCCAATACAACTGCGGCAACGCCTATTACAATGGATCGGGTACGGCTAAAGACTTGGCCAAGGCTTTTTACTGGTACGAAAAAGCGGCCCAGCAGGGCCATGCCAAGTCCCAATTCAACTGCGGTATTCTGTATTCAAACGGCAAGGTTACACCGGTGGACAAGGAAAAGGCGCTGGAATGGTACACAAAGGCTGCTGAACAGGGCCACGCCGGGGCACAACTCAATCTCGGCGTTATGTACTTTGACGGGGATGGCACAGAGAAGGATCTGACCAAGGCGCATTATTGGTACGAGAAAGCCGCCGAACAGGGCCACGCAGGTGCCCAATTCAATCTCGGCCTCATGTATGAACGCGGCAACGGCGTGACTGCGGACAGGGACAAGGCCCGCCAGTGGCTTGGTAAGGCCGCCGCCCAGGGATATGAGGACGCCAAAAAAATGTTGGATAAACTGGACGCCAAAGAGAAAGAGGAGGCCGAGGCTCAGGCCCGCCGGGATCAGGCCGCCAAGGAGAAGCAGGAGCGATATGAAAAGGCGATGACCTTGTACCGGGCCGGAAACTACGACGAGGCATTTCCCCTGCTTGAAAAAATCTGTATTGCCTTTGGCCGGTTTAAGCGTGAGTACCCGGATGCCTGGGTAGCCAAGGGCTGGATGTACGAAAACGGGAAAGGCACCGAGGCCAAGCCGGACGATGCTTACCGCTGCTATCGGATCGCCGCGCAGAACGGAGAACGAAACGGCAAGGCGGGCATGGTGCGGCTGGCGGTCTGCAAAGACGGTATTTCCGTTGAGGACTGTCAGACGGCGCTGGGCTATGTGAAGGAACTGAACGACGGCAAGCTCAACGGCCTTGTTCCCGCGTTGGAAAAGAAGCTGGCCGAGGCACAGGAGCGGGAGAAGGCCAAAGCCGAGGCCGAGGCACGAAAAAAAGAGGCAGACCGTCTCTTTGACGAGGCCACAGCAGCAGATAAAGCTGGCGATCATGTCCGGGAGCTGGAGCTATGTCTGCGCGCCGCTGAGTTGGGCAACGTCGCAGCCATGTTCAACTGCGGGTTCCTTTATGACACTGGTGAGGGTACGGCGGTGGACAAGGAGAAGGCCCTCCACTGGTTTGAAAAGGCCGCCGAGCAAGGTGATATTAGAAGCCAAATCAAATGTGGCGTGATGTACAGTGAGGGCGAGGGTACGACAGAGGACAAAGCAAAGACGCTGTATTGGTTTGAGAAAGCTGCCGAACAAGGTGATGTCACGGCACAGTCCATTTGCGGCGTGATGTACGCTACGGGCGATGGCACGGCAATAGACAATGCGAAGGCTCTCTACTGGTACGAAAAGGCCGCTGAGCAGGGCGATGTCAGCGCACAGTTCAAATGTGGCCTTCTTTACATGACTGGCGACGGAACGACGGTGGATGAGAAAAAGGCCCTCCACTGGTTTGAAAAAGCCGCTGCGCAGGGCAACGAGGGCGCCCAAAAGATACTGGAGAAATTGGACGCCATGGTTGAGACAACGAAAAAAGAGGTAGACCGTCTCTTTGACGAAGCCAGAGCGGCAGATAAAGCTGGCGACCATGTCCGGGAGCTGGAGCTTTGTCTGCGGGCCGCTGAGTTGGGCAGCGCCGCAGCCATGTTCAGCTGCGGAGTCATATATGACAAGGGCCAGGGGACAGCGATGGACAAGACAAAGGCTCTTTACTGGTATGAGAAAGCCGCCGAGCAGGGTGACGCCAGAGCGCAGTTCAACTGCGGCGTTATGTACCAAGGGGGTGAAGGTACAGCAGTAGATATGGCAAAGGCCCTTTACTGGTATGAGAAGGCTGCCGAGCAGGGTTCCGCCAAAGCGCAGTCCAACTGTGGTCTTATTTACCTTTTTGGCGATGGCACAGCGGTAGACCAGGCGAAAGCCCTCTACTGGCTTGAAAAGGCTGCTGAGCAGGGCCACGCCGAAGCGCAGTTCAACTGTGGCGTTATGTACCACAGGGGCGAAGGTACAGCCGTAGATATGGTAAAGGCCCTTTACTGGTTTGAAAAAGCCGCTGAGCAGGGCCACGTCAAAGCGCAGTTCAATTACGGCAATATGTACGACAACGGTGAGGGTACGGCAGTAGATAAGGCCAAGGCCCTTTACTGGTATGAAAAGGCCGCCGAGCAGGGCGACGCTAAAGCGCAGTTAAACTGTGGCAATATGTATAACAACGGCGAGGGTACGGCAGTAGATAAGGCAAAGGCCCTTTACTGGTTTGAAAAGGTAGCCGAGCGGGGCGACGCCGGGGCGCAATTTATTTGTGGCATGAAATACGATACTGGCAGCGGTACAGCAGTGAACAAGGCCACGGCGCTTCACTGGTATGAAAAAGCCGCTGAGCAGGGTAGGTGTGATGCCCAATTCTTCTGCGGCAATATGTACAGCAAGGGCACGGGCACGTCAGTAGATAACACAAAGGCCCTTTACTGGTATGAAAAAGCCGCCGAGCAGGGTGTAGCTGCGGCACAGTTCATCTGCGGCGAAATGTATAAAGAGGGCGAGGGCACACCGGCTGATAATGCGAAAGCCCTCTATTGGTATGAAAAGGCCGCCGAGCTGGGCGATACTATGGCACAGTTCATCTGCGGCGAAATGTATAAAGAGGGCGAGGGCACACCGGCTGATAATGCGAAAGCTCTCTATTGGTATGAAAAGGCCGCCGAGCAGGGCCACGCAGAGGCTCAGTACAACTGCGGCGTTATGTACTTTAACGGCGATGGCGTAGCCAGGGACAAGGCCAAAGCGAAAATGTGGTTCCAGAAGGCCGCTGACCAAGGGCTCCAAGGAGCGAAGGACATTCTCAAAAAGTATTTCTGATCGTCCCATCCTTGGGACAAAGTGTCCCGAAGCCCATATTGCATGAAAACAGGCATCCCGTCCCCGTGGGCGGGATGCCTGTTTTTAATCTACTTCTCTTGACCAACGGCCAATTCATACCACACGCGATCCAATTTAGAGGTCAAAAGAATATCCTTTCCGTTTGTACGGAACTTTAGCAGTTTTGCGATCTTTTCATCCTTTAGGAACGGGACATTAAACTGCGTGTTGATGATCCCCATCTGGTAAAACCGGGTATCAAATGGGCTGTCGCTGGTCAGCAGCATAAACGCGAGTCCGCCCACATACGATCTGCCCTGTCCCTTTGACGGGCGCGGAAAGCTGGAAATATTAAGGGTCAAAACAAGTTTCCTTGCCTCTGCATCGCGGCCACGGAACAAAATCAGCACCGAGTTCTCTGTGATCTCTACCGCGCCCTCATAGTAGTAGCAGCGTTTTTCCTCCGGCTTCAACGTGTCATAGTATTCATCAAACAGCTTTTTTGTAACGACTTCATTTGCAAAGAGCTCCGTCAAGGCCGCGCCCCGCAAATTTTCATCCGTGCGGATGCCAGTCACCAGACTGGCCCGCAAATTGCCGTCTTTCTTCCCACCCTCTTTGTAGATTTTAAGAATAGCGCCAGCGGGTTCGCCAGAATTTGAGGAAGAAAGGTAGTAGCCATAGAATGTGCCGATAAACCGTTCATCCAACCTTGAACGGGTGAGATAGCGCAGGTTATCTGTCGCGGCCAAATCCTCATTCAAGAATTGAAATACGCTTACCTCCGGCGTGATGTTCTGATTATAGAACGCCACGACTTTCATAACCGTCTTTTCGCTGGGTACATAATCTTCGGAACAGCACTTGCTACATAGGGTGTATGAAGGAAGGAGCTCAAATCCTTTGAGTCTTGCCTTTGCATCGTCCGACTGCGGCGAGTTAGCTGCTGGGCCCTTTACAAAATAGGGGGTCGTGTATAGCTTACGCCACATATAATCGTAGTTTTTGTGAAATAGCTTTTTCTCTAATTCTTGCATATAACCGCCTCCCTATTTGCATTATACCATACGCCCCGAAAAATGCAATAGAAAAAGCAAAAACCTATTACCATTTTAGTCGAAATTAAATTTAAGAAAAATTTACAGACATGCCGAATTGTGATAAGGTATAACCATCGGAACCCCAAATTCATATTACTACAAACTGGAGGGAAAAACGATGGTTGAAGTACGAAATCTGGATCAGAAGCGTGTTTTGGACATCAGCGAGGATCGAAAGGAGGTTGTGATCCGTAAAAAGGGCTGCGAAACGATAATCAGGGCCCAAAAGGACGGCACCCTGGCCGTCCTGCACCGGTGGATCGCCACACCTGCGTAAAGTGAACATACAAATCCGCGAGAGCGCATCGACGACAGTACGGATACCGAAAACGGTATCTGCCTGTCGTCTTTTTTATTTTACGAAAGGGGGATCACCTGTGGCCGTTATAAACCTCCGCAAATTCTACTACTGGTATCCGCACGATGAATTTCTGGAAGTCACCGACGAGGTGGCCGAGGCGCTCCGGGCGGGCAAGCGATCCGTGTCCTCCCAGCGGCGGCGCGTTACCCGAAACAAGGCGCAGTATTCCCTGGATTGTGACGACGGGATTGAGTACTCCGTTTGTCAGCACGAACCATCACCCCATGAACTGCTGGAGCGAGTAGAACTGTTTTACCACCTGTGGAACGCGCTGAATACCCTGCCGGAAGTGCAGGGCCGCCGGGTGGACGCTCACTTGATCCTCGGCAAGAGCTATCAGGAAATAGCCGACGCCGCGGGCGTCAACAAATATGCGGTGGAGTGCTCCGTCCAATGCGGCTTGAAGAACATGAAAAAATATTTGAAAAAATATCTTTGAGTTGACTGTCCATTTCCCGTTTAGATGTCCTTGGTATATAAAGAAAGGTATATAACCTTTCTTGACCGGGGAGCGCCGACCTTTTAATTGCTGTCTTATGACGGGCCGAAAATCCAGGCGCGGCGCTCCCCACCTTTGAACAGCGCAGGGAAAAGCGACAGTGATGACAACCGTTTTCAATTCCCCACCGGGGGCAATAGATTATGAGGAGGTCATCTGTCATGCTGACAGCGCAAAAGTTGGAAGAAATGCAGCGCGTAGATATTGGCGCTGTTGCGGCGGAAACGCTGGCCGATGTGAGCGGTCTGCGCCTTGATAACTCTCTTTCCCACAAGGAGCGGCTGGCCCACTATCTGGAGGGGACGATCAATCCCTACTGCTTTTCTGTGGGCGGCGTGGGCGTAAAGATCGAGTTTGCCGAGGACGGCCCGTCCTTGCAGGATAAGCTAACCGACTTTTTAATTCGCCAAAAAAGCGGGCTGTAACTTTATGTTACGGCCCGTCTTGACTATGGGACATTGTGTCCCGAAGAGGAGGCATCCTTGATGGCCCTCCAGGACAGAGGTATAATATAGGTGTAATGTGATAGGGAAGGAGGATATATGGCACGGCAAAAAAATAGAGGGTATCAGGAGTTTTCCTCCTTATACTCCACCCCTACCCGCACCGTCCGCCGCTGGAACATGGGCGGCTACATCCGGCTTTCCAGAGAGGACTTGAAAAGGGGCAGCGACGACAGCAACAGCGTCAAAAATCAGCGTGACCTTTTGAGGGACTTCTATCAAAAGCATATCGACGAGTTTTCCGATATGACCGAGTATGTGGATGACGGGCACACGGGCACCGACGCAGAGCGCGAAAGTTTCCAGCGGCTTCTGGCTGACGTTATGAGCGGCAGGATCACCTGTGTTGTTGTGAAAGACCTTTCCCGTTTCGCCCGCAATTACAGTGATGCCGGAAGTCTGATCGACAACCTGTTTGTGCAGATGGGCGTCCGCTTCATCAGTCTGGCGGAGAACGTGGACAGCTACCGTGACCCGGACAGCGTGAACAATATTATCGTTCCGATCACCAACGTAATGAACGATAACTATTGCTATCAGACCTCAAAGAAAATCCGGCAGGTGTTCGACTACAAACGGCGTGACGGACAGTATATTGGTGCTTTCGCTCCCTATGGATATGTGAAAGACCCCAAGGACAAGCACCGGCTGATCGTTGACCCCGACGCCGCCGAGGTAGTCAAGCTCATTTTTACCCGGTTTCTACAAGGGGGCTCCAAGCGGGCTATCGCTCTGTATCTGAATGAACATGGCGTACCCAGCCCGGCGGCCTATAAGCAGATGAAAGGGCTCCCTGTTTCTACGCATGGCTCCGACGATCCCATGTGGGGAGGCCGCATGATCCACTCGATCCTCACCAACCCCACCTACACCGGGGATTTGGCCCAAGGCCGCAGCCGGGTAAAGAGCTATAAGGTACACCAGATCGAAACGGTGCCACGGGAAGAATGGGTACAGGTGGCTGGGACGCATGAGGCCATTATCGACTATGAAACTTTTGATAAAGTCCAGGGCCTTTTGAAGCGCGACACCCGGACATCCCCCAAAGGGCGGGAGGTTCACCTGTTCAGCGGTTTTCTGAAATGCGCCGACTGTGGCAGGGCAGTTACACGGTGCGTGGGCAAGAACGACAACGTGTATTATGCCTGCTCCACCTACAAAAACCGCTCCCGGACGGCCTGCACAATGCACTCGATCAAACACAACCGCCTTGAGGCCGCCGTCCTGTTCGCCGTACAGCAGCAGGTACATCTGGCCGTTTCCTACTCGGAAACGATTGCCCGTATCAATTCGGCCCCGGTCAAGAAATGCCAGTCCCGTCGGGTGGATGACCTGATTTCAGCCAAAGAGCGGGAGCTTGCGAAAATCACCCGCTACAAACAATCGCTCTATCAGGACTGGAAAGACGGTGAGATCACCCAGCAGGACTACCGGGACATGAAAGCCGACTATGAGCGGCAGATCATAGCGATCAACGCCGTACTGGAAAACCTGTCTGCGGAGCGGGCAGAACTGGCAAACGGGGTGAACAATGAACACCCGGCGCTGGTAGCCTTTATGAAGCATCAGAACATCGACAAGCTGACCCGCGAGATCCTTGTGGAACTGGTAGACCATATCAAGGTCTACGAAAACGGCAATATCAGTGTGAAATTCAAGTTTGCCGACGAGCTCCGCAGGATCGTTGAATACATCGAACTCAACACCGACAACGGGAACACCGCCAAGGCTGTATGAGCACAGCAAATCCCACTCTGGCAGCTCGTTTTCCTAATAGGAGTTAATCATATTGTGTTTGCGCCCAAATATCGGAGACAGGTCATATATGGGAAGATAAAGCAAGACATTGGACAGATGTTAAGGAAATTGTGCGAATATAAGGGAGTAGAAATAATCGAAGCAGAGGCGTGCAAAGATCATATACACATGCTTGTAAGTATCCCGCCAAAGTATAGTGTATCGCAAATCATGGGGTACTTAAAAGGGAAGAGTAGCCTGATGATCTATGAAAAATATGCAAACATGAAATATAAATATGGGAACCGTCATTTCTGGTGCAGAGGATATTATGTGAGCACGGTAGGACGAAATCGGCGAGTAATAGAGCAATATATCAGGAATCAGCTACAAGAGGACTATACAGATGACCAAATGAGTATCAAAGAGTACATTGACCCGTTTACGGGTCAGCCAGTAAAAGAAGGCAAATAAAATAGTCCCTTTAGGGGCATGCCCAGTAAATCCGCGCGATTGGCAGACTGTTCGATGAGCCTATAGGCTCTGCCTGGGACATGCCCCAAGGGGGCTTGTGCAAACCACCGGCACGGCCGGTGGTTTTGATTCCCTCCGATTGGCGCCCGGCCAGGTCAGGTGATGACGGTCAGACGGTAGCGGTCAGAGTTGATGACCAGCTTGGTGTAGTGGAGGATCTCGCCGTTCTGGTCGGTCACAGTGTCCTCCTGAAGGAGGAGAGGCTGGTTCCTCGCTGTGTCCAGGAGGGCGGCCTCTTTGGCCGTGGCCTTGCAGATTTCAAAGGTTTTTTTGCCGTGGGACGGGATCAGATCGTGGGCCCGAAACGCCTGGTAGGTAGAGCCGGTTAGGTTCTCCTGCAGAAGGAACGCGGCCCTCTGGGGATAGTAGCTGGTCTCCAGCATGACGGGCAGACCGTCGATCTTCCGCACCCGGACGATCTTGATGATCCGCTCCTGTGGGGCGACCCCCAGGTGATTCCCCACGGAGGCATCCGCCTTGATCCAGCCGGCGGAGATCAGCTCCGAGGAGGGAACGCCGCCGCTGAGCTGGCACATCTCGGTAAAGCTGATGACCTGGTTGCGCATGACCCGGTGGACCTTTTTCTCCTCCACAAAGGTCCCGATGCCCTGCTTGCGGACCACCACGTCCTCTTCCACAAGCTGGTCAATGGCCTTGCGCACCGTGATTCTGCTGACCTCAAACTTCTCGCTCAGCTCCGCCTCGGTCAGTATCCGGTCGCCCGGCCTGAGGTCGTTGTCCGCGATCTGCTGTCGGATGGTGTTGGCCAGCTGCTGATAGAGGGGAACGACTGAATTCCTGCGCATACGCATCTCCACTTTTGTTGATAAACACATCATAGCATATCTGAATTCAGTTTTGCAAGTTTTTTTGCATAGTCGGCGGAGGCAGATAAAAGGGCAGATAAAAGGGCAGATAAAAGGAAGGGGCGGCAGCCGTCAAGCTGCCGCCCCTTCGGAGTGGAGTGGGAAGGAAAGATCCGGGAGGATCAATACTCCATTTTCCACATGTACCGCCGCATGGTGAGGGGGTGCTGGCGGAGCTTGGCGATCTCCTCGCCGAAGGGGCGGTCCAGGCCGCCGATCAGCAGGGGGTTGAAGTACTCCACCACACTGGCGGGGATGTGGTTACTCAGGCCGAAGTCCTTGGCGTCGATGAGGGTGTAGTTGGCGTGGGTCCGCTGCAGGAAGGCCAGGGCGCGCTCGTCCAGGGCGCGGGTGGGGCCGTCGTTCATCATCAGCAGGTAGTGGGCGGACTCATCGGAGAGCTCGAAGGGCCCGTGGAAAAACTCGCCGCAGTGGAAGTAGCTGGACTTCAGCCACTGCATCTCCATCATCAGGAACATGGAGAAGCTGTAGGCGGTGTACTGGGCGGCGCCGGAGCTCATGACGTAGAGGATGTCGCTGTTATAGTTCCCCTGGGCGAACTTCTTGGCCAGAGGCAACACCATGGGCACGCTGTCGTTGATCAGGTCGAAGATCCGGGACAGGCCCACGTGCATGTCCTCGTAGTGGGCGTAGCCCTCGTAGGCGTTCAGGATCTCGCAGGCCAGCTCCAGGGCCCGGGCGGGCTTTTCCATCTTGGCGCCGTAGCTCTCGGAGAAGCCGTGGATAATGGAGTAGTTGGCCTCCTTGGCCAAGGGGGAGTCAGCCTTGTTGGTGACAGAGATCACGTGGGCGCCCTTGGAGACGGCCAGCTTGGTGGCCGCCACGGACTCGGGGGTGTTGCCACTCAGGGAGCAGGTCACCACGATGGCGGTGTCGTCCACAGAGGCGGGAGTGGAGTAGTTGAAATTGTTGGCGGTGTACAGGCTGCAGCGGAGCTTTTTGGCATTCTGCTCGAAAAAGTACTTGGCAGGGAACAAATCGGCCATCGAAGCGCCGCATCCAACGAAGAACAGGCTCTGAAGGGCAGGCTGCTTCTGTTTGATTTCGGAAACTATTTCCTGAATGGTCATGAACGGAAACCTCCTTTTAAATTTGTAATAACATTATAATACGTTATATACTAAATGTCAATGAAACTTTGCCATATTCCAAAAGGTTGCTCTGGTCATCAGCTGTCTGCACACTGAGCTTGGTGCAGGGCCCGTGCCAGGTCCGCAGCCAGGTGGCCGCCGGCCCCGCCCCGCTACTGCCTGTTGGACCTGGGTGAGGAGCTTGCGATTGTATTGGGCCCTGTCAATGGAGACATAGAAAAACCGAGCGTCATACAACTCGGATGGAGCGCGCAGATTTGCCGACCAGCTGGACCGAAATGAAAAGGTCGCGCTCTATATAAAGCTGCCCAGATCCTTCTTCATCTAAACCCCGGTGGGGAAATACAGCCCCGATTGGGCCATCGCGTTCCATGAAGGCGAGGTCAGGCACGTCTATTTTGTGGCGGAGACCAAGGGCAGCAACGACACCCTGGAGCTGCGGGGCGTGGAAAAGGCAAAAATGGAATGCGCGCGGGCCCACTTTGCGGCCGTCAGCAACAGCGGCGTGACCTACGATGTGGTGGAGAGCTTTGACCAGTTGCTGGAATTGGTGATATAATCATCACAATGATTCTTTGCGCCGTTTTTTGCCGTCAAACAGTATGCTCGCGGCCTTGAAAGGGGGAAGCCCATGCGCTGCCCGTGGTGTGGAAACAGCCCGGTGATGATCCGGGGCGATCGGTGGGAATGCGGCTGGTGCGGGGACAGCGGCAAGCTGAGCCGAAGCGCCGACGCTCCGCAGGCCACGATCTCCGTCACGCCGTCCCTTTCCTATCATGTTGACCTGCCTGAGACCTGGGGCGCCTTGAAGACCGTGCTGGCGGCGCTGCTCCCGGGCAGAGATGCCGGGCTGCGCCCGCTATTGGGCGAGGTGCTGCTGCACGAGATCTCTGCCAGCATCCAACGGCGGCGCACGGCTTCGGAGGCCCAGCAGTGGCAGGAGCTCAGGGAATTTCTGCAGAAGACGCCGGAGCAGTACTACTGCAACGAGGCGGGAGAGCCCTCCGACATCCTGTATGAGCTGTCCTCCGTCTGCGCCTACTTTGAGGGGGATGAGGACGGGGAGGAGGAGACTGAGCGGCCGCGCAGATATGCGCAGATGGACGCCTTTACCTCCACTGGCAGGAAAAGCTGCTGCGCCACCCCGACGGGGCCCGGGCAAAAAGGCTCCTGGCCCAGGGTGAGCTGCCGCCGCAGAAGAACGTCTGCCGGGAGATCCTGGTGGCGGAATTCCCGGAGGAGGCGGCGGGCTACACTCTGGAGGAGCTGGAGGACCGCGCCTGGAGGTACATCCTGGACGATGTGCTGGAGCGGGACGGGGCAAAGGGGGTGCGGATGTGGCGCGCCCTGCTGGATGCGGCGGGTCCGCGGCTAGGGTCCGACCCTGAGCTGGCGGAGGAGCTGCTCGTGGACTGGGACGTGCTGAACGAGTCCCCGGCAGATACGGCGGAGAAGTCTTTGGCCGCGCTGGAGGACGACCGCTTTGCCGGGCAGGTGCTTCAGGGGGCCTATGTGGGGAATCTACAGCGCAGTCTGCTGGCGCTCTGCCGGAAGTTTGGCCGGGCGGCGCTGCCTGGACCTGGTACTGGCAAATCCGCACCTGGGCAGCGAAGCGTGGGAGCGGAGGCTGCGGCAGGCGCTGGACCCCGGCGACCGGCGGCCGAGGCCGCAGAAGCCGTCCCCGCTCGCGGAGGAGGCACCCGACGACGGCGCTGTGTTCCACTACTGCACCGTCAGCTTCCGAAACGCCCCCGTCCATATGCCTACCTGACCGGCGGCCTACCGGTGAAGGTGGGGGACTGGGTGGAGGCCCCCTTTGGCAGGGACAACCTGCCCCGGCGGGGCCAGGTGATCTCCGTCGCGGATTGCACCCGCCCGGCCGCCTCCTGGCCGCCGGAGCGGACAAAAACGGTGCTGCGGCTGGTGGAGCCCCTGCCGCCCCAGGAGGATGCGCCGCCGGAGCCGCAGTTAGTTTCTGCGCCGGAGCCGGTCTCCGCCCCCGTGCCGGAGCCGGGAATGAAAGCGGAGCCCCCTTCCGCTCCCGAGGAAAAGCCGGCTCCCGTTCCCCAGGAGCCGCCGCAGACGCCCGCCGCCCCGGCGGAGGAGGGACACCCAGCGGAGTCGGACAGCGCGCCGGCCCGGCCGGACGGTGCGGCGGCGGTACGGATAAGGCGGAGGGCCCCGTGGAAAACCATCTGCGGCGTGTGCGCCGCGTGCGCCGTGCTAATCGGCATCTCCGGCGGCGCCGTGGCTTATCACAGGTGGGACGCCCGGCACCGGCAGGCGGAGCAGGCGCTTCTGGCTGGGGACATCTCCGCCGCCGCGGAACAGATGGATCGCATCCCCGCCTTTTTCCGCTCGGAGCGGCTGGTTCGGTATACGGAGCTCTGTGCGCTGGCCCAAAGTGGCACGGAGGAGGCCCTTGAAGCGGCACTGGAGGGGATCGGGCAGATCATGGAGGAGAGCGGGGAGCCGCTGCGGTCGGCCATGGGGGAGCAGTACGACGCCATGGACCGGCAGTACCGGGAGCTCCTTTACCAGATGGCGCTGGACCAGCTGTGGGCGTAGCGGTTTGACCGGGCGGAGGAGTATCTGCGGCAGGTGCCGGAGCACCCCTATGCCGCCGAGCTGCTGCGCTATGCACAGGCGGGCGCGGGAGCCGACCCAGGCGGGAGCAGCGCGGACTTAGAGAGTGCCCTGAGTCTGCTGGAACAGGTCCCGGCGGGATATGAGGGGCCCTTTGCGGATGAGATGGCCGCCCTGCGGGCTGAGCTGGGGGACCTGATCTCGGAGGCAGCCACCCGGAAGAGGCGGAGTGCGCCGCCGACCAGGCGACCGGCGGGGCCGACCGTCAAGCCGCCCCACACCTTAAACTACGGCGGCACAGGGGGGGAGCCCTGCTCCGAAAATCCCGCTTAGGAGGCAAAAGGCATCGCGCAGCTTCGGCGGCTCTCTGTGACAGCACGGCCAATGTGCTGGCTTTATTGGGACTCTGTATGGTCGGCAGCTCAATGATCGTCTGTGCGATCATCTCTACAAGACGAAGCGGAATAGGGACACGCACACCCTTTTCCTTGTTTATAGCGGCGCAGTTCTTGCGTGGGCGGATCTGATCAGGCTGTTATCGGAGGAAGGAAGCTGGAACTTTAAACGACCCGTTGTAAAAGTCCTATTTCCATGGTATACTGACTACGAGGTGAGGGTATGTGCTTCCAGCCGTTTGTATTTGACAGACAGGGCGGACAGGTCTCTGTGACGGTCGAGCCGATGACGCAGCGCGACACCGAGCTGACAAACAGCGAGCCGCTGTGGCAGACCTCTTGGACCGATGAATTCCTGTCAGATGAGCGATTTCAGCGATATGCAGCAAAGGTTGGAGATAAATTGATCGCCTTGGGCGCCTACGAGATATTGGAACATGCCTTGGTGGTCCATATCGTATATCTGGAGGCCCAGCCGGAGTCGAACCCCACCCTCGATGAAGGACGCCCAAAGTATACAGGAAGCGGGCGGCTGATGATTGCTTATGGGATCAAGCTCTCTATTGACAATGGCCTGACTGGCGATGTGGTGCTGGAGGCGAAGACGACGGCGCTGGCAAAGCACTATGAGTAGGATTTTGGGGCGGTGCGGCTTCCGATGTTCCAATCGTCCGCCCCCAGATATTTGATTGCGGACGAGGCCGCAAAACGTATTTTCTTCACCTATCTGGTTTGAGACGGGAGGTGCCTTGTATGAACAAGAATATCGACCGACCAGCGTCTGATGCGGAGTGGTATTGCCGGAGAGATTCTGAGGAAGAGAGATTCTATGAACTTTTCTTCCAGATATGTCAGAAATACGATGTACACTGGGCAAGTGCGACACCGAAAGAGCAGGCATTTATTGAAGAGGTGACCAGGGTCACCTACGAGCGTGACAGGGCGCAGCGCTTTGGTACGCCGCTGTCCAATGTCCGCCCGTCCTTTGCCTCGTAAACAGGTTTGACCCACACCGTGACCCACACGGGGAAACGAGCGGACGGAAACAGTGGACACAAGAGTGTCAAAGAGCATGGGCCGTCGGACAGAAGAGGACACAAAAGTGCCCGAAAGCAAGAAACCCCATCCCTCCAGTCAGTTGGTGGATTCGTCACGGAGCCAGACTTTTGCCACGCCGTTCTCGGTCATTTCTTTGCCCTTGTAGGTGTAGGTGATCTCGTAGTAGACCATGTACTGACCGGCTTCTGTGTAGTTGGGAGCGGAGGTCATGGTACAGCTATCCGCACTGTTGCCGTAGCGGATAGAGGTGCGGACGCCTGCTTCCGAGAGGTCACTGACCGTGATGGTGTGGGGCTTGCCGTCCACCACGCCGTAATAGTCTGCAATGACCGCCTTTGCCGCCGTGTAGTCATAGCGGGTATAGTCGCACAGGCTGCATTTCTCTACCGTAGCGAAGCGTCCGTTTGCCGGCTGGGGCAGGACTTCCGTCACCATGCTGTGGCGCTCCAGCTTGCGGCTGACCGTATGATTGGTACCGTAGCAGAATGCGCAGTAGGTGCCGCCCTTGGTGGTAACAGTGTGATAGGTATCATCCGTATACTCGTAGGAAACGGTTTCGTCCAGTTCCTGCGTAAATGCGGCGGCACAGTCATACAGCCAGTAGACATTTTTCAGATAGCCGTACTCGCTTTTGCTCATATTTGTGTTGATGCCGCCGCAGGTTTCACAGACGGCTTTGGTGTAGTGATATCCGGTATAGGTGGCGTCCTTGCCGGGGATGCCGTCCATGGTATCACCCTTACCGACACCATCTACCATCGTGCCGTCCGAATATTTCACATTGCGGCTAAGTGCCGGCTGGCCATTGCGGGTATATTCGGGAACGCGGAACACCTCAAAAGATGTGGCTTTGCCACACTCACCGCACTTGAAGGTCTCGCGGGTCACAACACTGTTGGCGTCCAGCTCATTGGTTCGACCGGATGCCTGCATCCAGTGTTCTGCGGGGTCGTGGTAACTGTTCTGCTGGGCGGCAAAGGCGGTGGGGATCATGCCCACGCACATGACCAGCGTCAGAAGCAGCGCCAGCGCTCTGCGGGAATAATGGTTCTTTTTCAGATTCATAGGTCCTCCTTATATTTTTTGTTTTTTATCCGCGTTGAAAACGATGTCCTTTTGGCTATCGCCCCCTTTCCCGGCTGCAAATCTTTCTTTGCAGATACTCGTTCCAATCCTTGCCGCAGCGCGGTTTCTCCACGGTAACGGCATACCCCTGTAACTGATACTTTTCCTGTAATTGCTGGGCGGCTTTCTGCCCAGGCTCGTCCGCGTCCAGACACAGCGCAATACGGCGGATCTCCGGATGCGCCTGCAAATAGGTCTGCAGTGCGCCGTCATAGAGTCCGCACAGAGCAACGGCGTTGGTTGTGTCTCTGTGGAGCGTGAGGTAACTCATCAGATCGATGGGCGCCTCAAAGACAAGCACCAGATCTGAGCGCGGATCGTGCGGGAGGGAGACGCCTGTGTTTTTGTCGCTGCCGGTTGCGTCTCCCTTGAAGCCGGGGCTGTCCAGATCATAGGTACCACGCAGCCCCGCGTACTTTGCCTGTCCGGATTCATCCCTGCCGACGAAGACGCAGTTATGATGTACCGCATCCTCATACAGCAGGCCGCTGTTCATAAACTGCCGGATCACCTGTGCGGCGATGCCGCGCTTACGGAGATAGGCGAAAACCCTTCTGTCATCCGCGTTGCGGAGCGGCAGGGAAAACTCCTGTTTCGGGCTGATCGGCTTTGGCTGCGGAATGGGCGCGTCTCTGGCTTTCCCATGGAAGGTCAGAAGGTACTCCACCGCTTCCGGAAAGGATTTTCCGCAAAACTGCTGGAGGAAGGTAATGGCATCCCCGCCGGTATTCTGGGAATACCGGAACCAGGTACGCCGATCCTTGATCCGCAGGCTGTCCATCTCCGTGGTAGTATGGAAGCGTCCCACGCGCTTGACCTGATAGCCGAGGTGGGAGAGCAGCTCCGGCAGGTCCGTTTCTCTGGCGATCTGCATTTCTGTGTCTGTGAAGCGATTTCTGATCTCGCTTGCCATAATGTGTGCCTCCTTTCTGATGAAACGCAAAAAGCCACCCAGGGCATCCGATATATTCGGATGCCCTGGGTGGCTTTCCCTAAATCGTGTTCTTTTGTTTTGGCTTTTGTGCGGGCTTACACGGCGTTATCTTCGTCGGGGGTGTCCGTGTTCGCTGGAGCGGTCACGTCGGCCACACGGGGCGCGACAGGGGCCTCAGTGGGGGCGTTCTGCTCTGCGGCGTTCTCAGCGTCCGCTTCGTCCAGCGCCTGCGTGATCAGGTTCAGCACGAAGTCTCGCTGGGTGAGCTTTTTGCCGTTGCGGAGCGTCTCGCGCTCCAAGTGACGCTTGATGCGCTGGAAGAGTTCTTCGGGAATCTGGAATGCCATGGTTCTGCCTTTTTCAGTCATTTGAATGCCGCCTTTCTGATTTTCTATCATGTTGTAATAGTCTTGGATGAGGTTGGCGATGTACTCACTGGTGGTCTGACCCAGCCGTTCTCGTTCTTTACTGACCCGATCATGTAGGTCGATGGGAATCTGAGCACACAAGTTTTTAGTGGTTGCCATTCTCGGATACCTCCTCGTTTTTTGTAACGCAAGCATACCCGAAAGGTCCAGTAAAAGCTATTACCAACACCACCAAGGAATGATAGACAAACGAAGCGAAAGCAACATAAGCACCAATGAGACGAAGGCAGGCCGCCGTCCGCTCCCACATAGGGAGCCGAACGGCGGCCTGCCTTCTTATTCTTTATTCTTTTTTAAGCCTCGGTGTTCGAACCACACCAGACCACAAATCTGGCAGGGCGCATCTTCAAAATGTCGCCTCTCGCTGGGCAAAACTGAAATTTTGAAAAATCGAGTTTTTGCAACTTTTTCATTCTAAAAGTGGCGCATTATATGCGAAAACGCCGCACTTTCGTGCGGCGTTTTCGGCGTTGCATCTTTCATCAACACATTTTGATGGACTCGTCCAGATTCGATCGATCCAGCAAGACGCTGATCCAGGTATCCTTATTCATGTGATATCTCCACAAATTGGAAGAGATCTTCGATTGAGACACCAAATACCTTGGAGATGTCATAGGCAAGCTTCAATGACGGATTATACTGTCCCCGTTCTAACCTGACGATGGTTTCTCTCCGGACACCTACCCTGTCTGCCAGTTCGCCCTGAGTGATGTCCTGTTTCCGCCGAAATTCGACGATTTTAGTCTTCAGCTCAGTCATTCGAAAAACTCCCCCTCATCTGTGGCCTCCAGGTAGAGGAAGAATGCATATTTCAGAAGGGATGGAAGATTGATTCCGATGAGGGCAAACATGATGCCGCCTTCTATGAAGGCTTTTTCCTTAAACGCTAGTGCTAGGAACACGATAGCCATGACGCCAATCAGCATTTGAGATATGGTAATGGCTTTATCGGCAGCTCGTGACAAAAGGACTCGGTCGCGCTCATCAACCATCTCGCCGTTGCCGCTCGCCAGCTTCCACGCAACACACAACTCAAACATGACCATTACAAAGCATGAAATAGCGGTGACGGTTAGAAGCGGCTTGATGGCTTGCGAAACCCAAAAGAACATACAAAGAGTAGTCAGCAATACGGTCAGGCCTCGACCGACAACAACGATCCAAGCCTGAGCTCGTAGAGTTATCTTTTTCATAATTCCCTCCGTGTGATATATTTGTATCATCTGTGAGAAATATATCACATGCCTGTTCTCCAGTCAAGCAGGAAATTTCGGCTAAAGGATTCCAGGCCGAGAGAACTGCCGGGTCAGACAATCTCGTTTTTCCTTATGGCATTTATAAACTCCACATATTCGTCCTTTGCCTCCGGTTTTTGTTCATACCAAGACCTAATATGAAAAGCAGACTTGTAAATGCTAGTTATTTGTTCTGGTGTAAATTTAAGAAGTTGCCGGAAGACCCGGTCCATTTCTAGCCCGGTTTCTGTCTGCTCTGCATGGAACAAAATATCCGGGGATACATGTAGCAAATGGAACAAGTCGCATAACGTTCTAAAGTCAGGATTCCCATTACCTGCTTCAAGCCTCTTTATAGTTCGTATATCTATTTCGAGCTCATCAGCAACAAATTGCTGTGAGTATCCAAGATCTTCACGCGCTTGCTTAAAAAGCAGACCAGCCCATTCTCGCAATGAAAACATTTGAACACCTCCATGCTCTATAGTCTATCGCATTCATCCAAACATCCCGGTTCATCTGGTGCAGAACTCACGTGCAAACTTACATTTTCTTAACAAGTCCGGCAAAGGCCACGGCTCCCCTCGTTCGTTTTATAATTCGGTTGTTGACGTACTTTACTTGCCTGTTTATGTGCATTCTCCTATTTGGAATCCAAGATCATTTGCAAAAGAGGTTCGGGCAATATTGCTGCCCGAACCTCTTTCACATAAACCGATACCACGACTCTGAGAGTTCCTGAATATAAGCAAGGAAGTGATTGGCATCTGCAAAGACAATCTTTTCGTACCCTGCTTCCTCATGGAATGAAGCAATGCGTTCTTTTGTGCTGACCCATATAGCGAACCGAGCCGATGGCCATGAGCCAGTATTTGTTGATATACCCCAGCTCTTGATCCACATTGTAGTCATCGTACAAAGGCGTCCCGTCGCTCCAGAAACCCGGGAGAATACCGTCCACCAGACGCAGGAGCAGGGGCTGTTCGTAGCTGTCTATCCTCTGATAGATTTGATCCAAATTCTGGGCCGAGGCGGTAAAGTCCATAATCTCCTGGTCGGCGGAGCTGGAGTAGCCAAACAGCACATTGGGTAATGCGGTGAAAACCAGCATGGGAACCAGGATCACAACGAACAGCAGGATCACAAGCAGCCGGAGCAATTCGGGTAAAAACGATTTAACAGCTTCAGCGGCGGCGCCGTAGACACCGCCGGAGGCCGCGCCTCTTGCGATATTCGCAGCTGCGGAGACCGCCCGGAGGGCTTTCTGACCCAATGAAGATTGATTGCTCATGATTCACGCCTCCTCTTCCTGTTTTTCAACGGTGTTGTCCGGCTCCCCGATGCGGGCGGCACCGTCCCGCCCTGTTTGAGCCGTCGGGTGCCTCGGTTTACCCCGGGTGCCTTTGCGGTTCCTTGCGGAACCGTTCCTGCTGTTCCGGACGGAGGCATACGCCTCTCCGTCCCGGCTTGCGCCATACCGCCGGGTCTGCGTGTTCCTGCCGTTCCGGTTGGAGGCGTACCGCCCCCAACCAGAGGGCGATCATGCCCGGCGACCGGTGCTGTTCCTGCTGTTCCGGATGGTAGGTGCCCCGTTCTTGGCTGACTGCCGCCTGCCGGGTGGGTAATTCCTGCTGTATCCGGCGAAGCACCTGTGTCACCAGCGGAAAATCGACTCTTGCGGAGAGGTGTTTGCGTTCCTGCCGTACCGGCGGGAGCTGCATCACCACTGGATGGGCTTCCGCTGCCAGCGGGCGCCCTCATTCCTGCCATGCCGGACGCGGGGGTACTGCCGCTATCCGGGTGTTGCCGCCCACCCACAGGCGGACGGGTGAAGGCTTTCCCCGCAGAAATGGAGCCGCTGCCAATCTCATGAAGTGGACGCCCGGCGGATGGATGGGTGACGGTCTCTGAAGATGGGTGACCATCCGGCTTATCTCTACCGGTAACCCCTTTGGGGGCAGGTATTTTTGGCGTCCGATCCTGCTGGATCGGCTGGCGTTCCCGTACAGACTCCCGGCTACTGATACGCGAAACATGGCCGGGTTTGCCATCAGAACTCTGGCCCGGAGTGACGGCAGATATTCGGGTGCCGCCTGCTGGAGCCGTAGCTGAACCGCCGGATTTTCTTACTGTTCCTTGATCGGGCGTACGGGAGGTGATAGGGCGCTGTGACCCGCTGCGGGTCTCGGACTGTCCGGTTCTCCCAAGTGTCCCCTTAGATCGTTTGTCATCGGGGCCGGTTGTACCAACATAGGCGGCCGTATGGGGCCAGGCTGTGCGGGTCTCCGCTCTCGCTTCGGGGGGAACGGAGCTGCGCCTTGTCCCGTGCGTATGGATCGTAGGGGCTTTAACAGGCCCTTGCTGACCGGTTTGCCGGCCTGTCCCGGCCGTAGAGCCCTCCTCTTGCGAGACAGCGCCGGTGCCATGGACTGTTTCCTGCCCCTGCTGCTGGGACACGAATGTGACGCCGGAGGCAGTGGAGGTGTTGGCCTGCTGCCCTCTCCGGTCTCCCATTCCTGCGGAGACAGAGGCGCCGCCGCTGCCCCCGGAGCTTCCGCCGGACGGTGGCGGAGGCGGCGGATAGGCAGGGCCGTGGGGGTTGGTGCGCGGCCCGGAGGATTTCCCGCCGGCGGAGCCGCCCTTTGCCTGTTTGACCGAGGCCCCGGCAGCTTTTGCGACAGAACTGGCGATTCCTTTCACAACAGCGTAGGCCACCATACCGGGCAGACCACGGCCAAGGCCGTCGCCGGTAATCGCCGGATTGAGACCCATCCGGGCAACAATGCTGTCCACTTTTCGGGCTACTCTGGCGATCCCGACAATGAGAAGCATCCAGGGCAGGACAGCCACGCCGCTGGGCACATATCCCAGCGCCGAGATAAGCAGCTTCAGAAAGACCGCATTGAGTATCATCATCACGCACATGGAGCCGAACATACGGCACCAGCCCTTGAAAATGTCTTCCGTGTTCTTGGAGCCGCCCATGCCAAAGGCGAGGGGCGCCATAAGGACGAGAAGGGCCGTCACCACATACCGCTCCGCCACCTCGAAGCACAGTTTCACGAACTGCCACATGATGACAAAGCCGATTATGATAATCAGCAGCCATGAGGCACCGATGCTGAAGTTATTTTCATCCGGGATGGTGATTGTTACGCTGGTAGGCATTTGAAGCAGTTGAATTACCTGCGAGGAGATGCCAAGTCCGATTTCACAAATCTCCGGGCTGACCAGGAGCAAAAAAGCAAATACAAAAGTTCTGGTGAACAGCAGTTTGGGATCTTCCCCCTCAAAACCGAGGCCGGTGGCCATGCTTTTGGTTGCTTGAAAGACCAGATTGCCTAAGAGCAGCGCCCAGCCAACGGCGATCATGATTTTCAGAATATCATCCGCAACCGGGGCTACACGGCGAAAATAGTCAAGATCCATCTGGAACACATTCAACAGGGAGTTGGCGATATACTGAACGATTTCGAGAAACAGGCTGTAAATCCATTGGATAAAGCCCTTAAAAATTCCTTCAAGGATGGTGCTCACCTCCAAACCGGGCTATGTCTGGCTCAAAACTACTGAATGGTCGATAGCCCGTTGAACAAGGGTCGGATATAGGCCAGAAAAGCGCCCATTCCGTTGATAATCACCCAGGCGAGCCATATCCGCTTCAGCCAGTCCCACGCTTGATCGGACTTGTGCTGGTTGTTGGATACCTTTGCGCCGATCACGGCAACAGCGGACATCAGTGCGGCCAAAACGGTACTGATGCCGGCGATTTTGTTGTAAACGTCTACAATAATTCGATTGGCGACCGTCCACATATCGTCCACGGCCAGTGCCGGCGTCATCATGCAGGCAACCGCCAAAATGAGCACCATCGTTTGAACATAGCAGCGGGGCATCTTCGGTGCAAGGCGGGCCAAAAACTTTTTCATGGAGCATCCCTCCTCCGGAGCATGGAAAAGGGATGGCACAAGCCGCTTCCCTTGGGGAAGGATACTTATGCCATCCCTATTTTCTTGTAATTTCTCTAAATAATGGGGCTTATACTGCGCGGTTCCTCCTACCTCCCATACCTGGCTTTTAGTAGCCGGTCTTCGGCAACGTAGGCGGATTGAGGTTGATGATGAGCGTGATCCAGGCGGTGCGCCCAGTCTCCCACTGGCTCATGTACTGTCCGCCTGCATCTGCCCGGTTGACCACTTGATAGCCGTTGGCAAGTGTGCCTTTTGTCTGGATCGTAACGGTAGGCTTGACCACGGAGGCAAACCCGGCCGGGACTTTGCCAAACTCCAGCCGGATGTCTGTGACCACCTCGCCCTGCATCAGAGGGATGGCAGCGAGGTCAAAGGCGTAGTTATTGGTGCTGAGCAGGTTGGAGGCAAGCACCCGGTAATCATTATATTGGCTTGCCTCGATGCCGATGGCCGCCAGCTCCGAAGCCGCCACGCCGTCATTGCTGACCGCGCTGGGGCCGCCCGTCTGATAGGTGGTGGTGCCGGTGAACTTGTTCAGTTCCCCGCCGGAGAAGGCCACGATATAGTCGCCCTCCGCCAGCTTTTCAAAGGTATACGCGCCATCGGCTCCGGTCACACATGTGCCGCTGATCGTCTCGTCCGTCACATTCTTTGTGCACAGCTCATACGTTCCCTGTTTGTTTTTCTTGAACAGGGTGGCGGTCACGCCGGACAGCAGGGGTTCGTCGGTGCCGTCATTGGCCTTTCCACGGAGACCGTCCAGATTCTTGTCGTGCCACACCACGCCGGAGATGCTGCGGCTGATGACCGCCGTCTCCACCATGTTGGAGGTCAACGGGATGCCATCGCTGCCCGCGATCCAGCAGGTGGCAAAGTTTTTATACTCGTCGCTGGCCTTGTTTCCATCTGTCTTTACGATGAACTGCAGCGTGATGGACTGGTTCTGGCTTAAATTCCGCGCCTTTACATACAGGCCGGTAACGGTATCCATCAGTGCGGTAAGTTCTTCGCCTTTCGGCAACCCCGATTCATACTTTATCTCGTTGTCTACCACCGTCCCCAGCTTATGCAGATACGGTATGGACGTCTGGTCCGGTTGCTCGTACAATGTCGTGCCATCAATCAGTTTTTCAACCGCATCTGTATTCATGCCTTCAACCGTGCCATCGGCCTTTACATGCCCGCCGAAAGTCCGCACCTTGGCGTAAAGATCGGCATATGGGACGGTGCTGTAATACACGTCGGCCTCTACCGACGAAGCACCGGAACCGCCGCCAGATGTGGTCACTTTCACTTCACGGAGCCCCACGCCGCCCTCGAATTCCGAACCCCGCACATCATCTTTACCTGTTCGCCGGGGTAGATATCCATTTCCCCCATAAAGAGGGGTTTCGCACTGATAAAGGCATAGACCCGGGGCGTATTGTCTGATGTGCCTTCTCTCTGCGCACGCTCGAATGTAAAGCACGCATAATATTTGTTGTCAAACAGCTGGGTTTCGGTAATGGCGCACTCCACCGGCGCATCCGTTCCCTCTGGTCCCAGGTCCAGCACATATAACTTGTTGTTATGGTTGTCCGCTCCCACTAAGCCTGTCGTATAAAGTACTTCAGCGGACTTCCATGCCGCATTATCCTTAGGGCCGCTCTTATAGACCCTCATATCAACACTCTGATAGCCCTCACTGTTCAGCCAGCCGGTCAAGCGCTCTTTTATGCTCTCACCTATGGTTGAAAGCTCTGTGCTGCCTTCTTCCTGCCCGCCTGCCTCATGATTATAGACTATACTTGGCACGATATCATCCAGCGGCTCCGCGCCCCACAGCCACTCCAGCTCCATCAGCCGGTCCGCGTTGGACACCGCCGCCTGCTGGTCCGCGGTCAGGGCGGCGTATGCCTGATAGGCCTCCCTGGCCTTGGTGCGCAGGCCGGTCAGATAGGCGTCTCCGTCCTTCTCATCCGCAAAGGAGGCCATCTTTTCCTCGATCTCCGCCTGGCCGGGCAGCGCGCCGATCAGACCGATGACCGGGCACGCCGGGGTGTGGGCGTGTTCCTCCAGGCCGCAGGTCAATTCCCAGGTCCCATAGCAGAGGTCGGTATGGGTGTGGTTCTCATCCTCCGGCAGGGGGCAGGTCAGCGTCTCGGCGTCCACCGGCTCCGATGCCGGGGGAACGCAGTCCTCCGTGTGGACGTGCTCCAGCACCTGGAGTTTTCCGCAGATAAGGGTCCCCGCCTCGTCAAAGCAGTCCGGTGTGTGGGTGTGCAGGATGACCTCCTCCTGACCGCAGAGCGGCTCCGTCCCGGCAGGCCCCTCATCCTGTCCGCAGGTGAGGACCTTCTCCCAGGCGTAGCAGCCGTCCGTGTGCTGGTGGCCCGCCTCCTCGGGAAGGGGACAGACCAGCTTCTTGGCAGTCTCAAAGCACGCCGCGTCATGCTGGTGGTCATCTTCTCCCTCCGGAATGCCGCAGATCAGGGTGCTGGTCTCGGTGAAGCAGCTGTTGTCGTGGGTGTGGCCCTTGCCGGCCTCCACTGTACACAGCAGCGCGCCCCGCCGTTCGGTATAGCACGCGTCTGTGTGGCTGTGGGCCTGCGCCGCGGAGAAGCAGCTCTCCCGGTGGGTGTGGGGCCTGATCTCCGGCAGCGGGCACCACAGGTCTCCGCTCTCATCATAGCAATCGGCGTTATGTACATGCGCCGCAAAGTCCGCATATCCGCAGACAAGCTCCCCTTGCCGGCCGTAGCAGCTGTCCGTGTGGGTGTGGAGTCCCAAATTTTTTACGGAGCATACCGTCTCCGCATGTGTCACGGAGGTCACCTGTGTATAGCAGGCCTGGCTGTGGGCGTGCTCTTCCAGCCCGCAGCCTGTGTCTTCCAGTGTGAGGGCGGGCAGGATCAGCGCATAAGTCGTGCAGAACACCACCACACAGGCCATACTCGCCACCGCTCTCTTCCAAAAGCGAAGATCCCGCTTTCGTGCAAGAAGCCTCTCCAAGCCGTCTAACCCCTTTCTCCGCATTCCGATGTCTCCTTCCTCATTTGACCGCGCCCAAACGGTTCAGCGGCCAGACGCGAAATAAAATTTTTCCAACGATCTGCTCCTGGGCCACACAGCCCACGGCAGAGCTCCGGGAATCCACCGACGTGGCCCGGTGGTCCCCCATGACAAACCATTTTCCATCCGGCACCTGATAGGGAAAGGCGATATCGCACTCCCCAAGGGCCTTTTCCGTCAGATACGGCTCATCCAGACGGTTCTCATTGACATATACCGTGCCGTCCTCCGCAATATCCACCCAGTCGCCGGCGCCGGCAATGACCCGCTTGACCAGGATCTTGTTGTTGTAATAGAACGCGATGACGCTGCCCGTCTCCGGCTCCGCGGTCTTTACGGTAAAGATGATCTCCCCGTCCTGGAGGGTGGGCGTCATGGAGCTGCCGTAGATCTGAAGCACCGGCAGCCACAGCGTCGCCACCAGGACCGCCACCGCCGCCACCACGATCAGGGTGGAAACCGTGCTTCCAAAGGCGCTGTAATACCTGCGTTTGTATTTTTCACGCCGCAGCTCCTCCTCCAGCTCCTCCAGAGGCGGCAGAGGCACGATGGTCTTTTTTTTCATGGTTTTCGCTCTCTCACCAGACCGTGTACATTTTCCAGATATTGGTCCGCGGCCAGCTGCGCGGCCTCAAAGACCCGGTTCAGCTGCAAAGCCGCCTCCGCAATGGACCCCGCCCGGTCGATCTTGATCTGCCGGTCGGCCAGTTCTTCCTGCGCCGCGGCCAGCTGCTCCCGGAGCCGGTCGTTCTCCTTGACCTGCGCCACCAGCAGTTCCAGCAGATCCGCCCGACTCAGCTTCTGCAGTTCACGCCTTGTCATCTCAGTCCCTCCTCCGGCAGGCCTTAGCCCTGCGGCCAGGCAGGCCGGCACAGCCCATTGGGGGCCGGTCATCCGCCCGGCAGAAATGCCGCTGTCATTCGCTCTCCGTCTCCTGCTTCCAGCCGATGGTAAGCTGTTCCGTCTCCAAAAGGCAGTCATGCGCCTGCTCGGCCAGCAGGGAGACGTTGGCCAAAATGCCGCTCCAGGTCGCCTGATACAGTTTTTTCAGGCACCGGGGCGTGGCCTTTTCCTCCGCCACGCAGGCATCCCGGCACAATCCCTGGATCATCCCTGTGATATTGCTGCGTCCCATGGGCGTACCCGCTTTTGTGACAAAGACCGCGCCGTGGGTGATGCCTTCCCGGCGTATGTAGTCCAGCAGCTCCTTTTGCAGGCAGTCCGGTATATGCAGGATAGAGGCGGGCAGCCTGATTTTTCCCTCCTGCACCGCCTCCGCCGTCAGCCGGGGCAGGTCCCGCAGGATCAGGCCGGTGGAGCCGAACACCTTGATCAAAAGGTATTCCCGCTCCTTGCCCAACGTCCGGGCCACGGAGAGGAGCCGGAGATATTCGCTTCTTGTCAGCTCCGGCTGGATGCCGTACCTGCATTTCAGCGTCTTTTCCACCGAGAGCTCCCGGTGCCCGCAGTGGATCATCAGCCCATTCGCGGCGGCGGTACAGCCGTTGACCGTGCTGACCGAATAGCCCGCCTCCAGCAGCGCACTGCGCCAATCTTCCAGCGTTCCCGCCCGGATGTGCTTATCCTCCGGCAGATATTGATAAAGCTGGTTCAGCTTCATCCGGTAATTCTTGACTGTTTCCGCCGCACAGCCCATATCCCGCAGGGTCTCCAGATATTCCCCGATCAGCTCCGGAGACAGCGGGATGCTGCTGTCCGGCTGGGCACGCAGCGCCTCCGGCTGCTTCACCACCGCCGTATAGCCTCGCATAGCAGGTCCGCTCCTTCCTTCACGGAATCAATATTCCGTGAAGAAAACCGTGCGCATATTGCTGTTTCAAAGTCGATGTGCTGAAAAGACATCCCCGTTTA
>CANQHN010000034.1 GCA_947623745.1 uncultured Oscillospiraceae bacterium | reverse complement strand
TTCGTCATCGGCCACGTGAACAAGGAGGGCTCCATCGCCGGCCCCAAGGTGCTGGAGCACATGGTGGACTGCGTGCTGTATTTCGAGGGGGAGCGGCACATGTCCTACCGCATCCTCCGGGCGGCCAAGAACCGCTTCGGCGCCACCAACGAGATCGGCGTGTTCGAGATGGGGGACGGCGGTCTGAGCGAGGTGCCCAACCCCTCAGAGGCTCTACTGGCCGGCCGGCCCACCCAGACCCCGGGCACCTGCGTCACCTGCGCCATGGAGGGGGTGCGCCCGGTGCTGGCCGAGGTGCAGGCCCTGGTGGTGCCCTCCAGCCTGGGCAATCCCCGCCGGGTGAGCAACGGCTTCGACTACAACCGGGCCATGCTGCTGCTGGCGGTGCTGGAGAAGCGGGGCGGGCTGATCCTGAACAGCTGCGACGCCTACCTGAACGTCATCGGCGGACTGTCGCTGGAGGAGCCGGCCGCCGACCTGGCCGCCATTATCGCCATGGCCTCCAGCTTTCGGGACAGGCCCGTGCCCAGCGACTTGGCCGCCATCGGCGAGGTGGGGCTGACCGGCGAGCTGCGGGCCGTCAGCTCCCTGGGCCAGCGGCTGAGCGAGGTGCGCCGGCTGGGCTTCACCAAGTGCCTCATCCCCAAGCGCGCCCAGGGCAGGACCGAGCCCCCCGAGGGGCTGACCCTTATCCCGGTGGGCAGCATCCGGGAGGCCCTGGCCGCCATCCTGTGAGCGGGCACGGCGCGAGATTTTGGGGCAAAAGCGGAATTGACCATTGACAAGCTTTTGGAAATGTGGTATGATTCCATTCGCCTTTGATTGGAAACAAGATGAGGAGAGATGTCCGAGTGGTTTAAGGAGCCGGTCTTGAAAACCGGTGACTCGTAAGAGCCGTGGGTTCGAATCCCACTCTCTCCGCCACTTTTCCGTCTCAAAACCAAATCTCGCACAGAACGCTTACAGCCATGCAGAAGTACCCAAGTGGCTATAAGGGGCTCCCCTGCTAAGGGAGTAGGCGGGTAAAACCGTGCGGGGGTTCGAATCCCCCCTTCTGCGCCACGTCGTCGCGGACTACGTATCGTTCGCGACGACGTTTTTTTGCAAAAATGCCATCGCTCATTCACTCCGTCGCTCCTCCTTTCCCCACAAAATGCTCTGCATTTTGCGGGGGCCCCTGATTGGCAAGCCACATATCGCTTGCTCCGACTTTTTTTCAAAAAGTCAGAGCGCGCAGCGCCGCGCCATGTGCCGCCGCTGCGCGGCGGTTGCGCTCTGCACGTCCGCTGCGGCGGCCGTCATTCTGCTGCTCCTCGCTTCCAAACGCGACCCGCATGCGCTGGGCTCGCGTTTGGGTGGCTGCCCTGCGGGCGGCTTTTCCCCATAAAATACGGAGCATTTTGCGGGGGCCCCGGTTTTTTGGCATTATAATGGATGGGGACCCCTTGGGGTTCGATTTAGTGCCCTTTAGCGGCTTTGCCGTTTAGGGGCACTTAATACCCGGCGCAGCCCTTATTGCGGAGCTCCCGAAGTTTGGCCGCCGCCCCCTGTTTCCGGAGCGCGGCATTGTAATTTAGGGTAATTTTACGTCCATTCAGGACGCAACGGTTGACAACCCGCCCCAATGTTTTGTTATTATATAAAGTACGTGGTGCCGGCCCGCGGTCCCTTCGGCGGCGGTGCCGGCCGTAAGCCCCCAATACCCCCGTGGGAGCGGAGTGCGCTTCAGATGGAGCGCCGGGGGCACGTAAACCGTACACCAAAATCGCATGGAGAGCGGCCGCTGACCTGGGGCGGCCGTGAGAAAGGAGTACAGTATGGATCTTCAATACCTGCTCTTGCTGCAGCGGTTCAGAGAGGCCACCGGCGGGGTGCTGAACGACTTCTTCCTGCAGATCAGCGACCTGTCCTACGGCATCTTCATCTGGATGCTGGCCTGCATCCTCTTCTGGGCCGTGGACAAAAAGACCGGCGCGTTCCTGTTCCTGAACATCGCGGTCAGCCGGTTCGTGATGCAGCTGCTGAAGCTGACCTTCTGCATATACCGGCCCTGGGTCCGCTCCGCCGAAATCGTGCCGGTGGAGACGGCCTCCGGCTACTCATTCCCCAGCGGCCACAGCGTGACCGGCGCGTCCAACTACGGCACCATGCTGGCCCGGTACGGGAAGAAGCACAGGCCCCTGGGGGTGTTCATGGTCGTCATGCTGCTGCTGACCATGTTCTCCCGCAACTACATCGGCGTCCACACCCCCCAGGACGTGGCGGTGGGCGCTGTCCTGGGCCTGGTCGTGGTGTTCCTGGGCATACGGGCCTGGGAGTGGATCGACGAGAAGCCGGAGCGGGACTGGATCATCCCCTGTGCGGGAGTCGTGCTGGCGGCGCTGTTCCTCATCTACATCTCCGTCAAGGCGTACCCCCAGGACTACGGCGAGGGCGGTAAGCTGCTGGTGGACCCGGCCAAGATGATGAAGGACGGCTACAAGGACGCCGGCCGGCTCCTGGGCGTGGCGCTGGGGTGGTTCCTGGAGCGGCGGTATGTGAAGTTCTCCATGGACGTGTCCCCGCTGACGAAGGTGAACCGCTGCTGTGTGGGCGTGCTGGTCATCCTGCTCTATGAGCAGGTGGTGATGCCCGGCATCTCGGCGGTGCTGACCACGTCCTGGTCCGGGTGCTTCCTGACCTTCGCCGAGCTGATGCTGCTGATCGTGGTCTATCCGCTGTGCTTCTCCCGCCTGGAGGCCAGACGGGGCGCCGCGCCGGCGCAGGCGTGAGCGCCAGTCCCCATATCATCAGCGCATTTTTCTACAAACAGAACAGTGCCTGGAGCTCCCCTGAGCGGGGGATGCTCCAGGCACTTTTTATTTCTTGTGCGAATAGATTCTAGTGCATGGGATATGCCCCATCCCGGGAGGCCCCGCGCTCCGCTCCGTCCCGCCGCGCGGGGGAGGGGACAGCCGCGGGGAAAAAGCCGTTTGGATTTCTGCCGCAAATGTGTACGGTACCGTCCCACGATTTGGCCGGTACGTCCGACAGGGGGACACCAAAAAACAAACGGGAGGAGATCACTATGAGTCTGTACGGCAAGAATGTGAAGATCTGCGGCATCCCCTGCGGGCTGGTGCTGCGCGCCCCGGAGAACGGCGTCTACACCGTGCTCATCGAGCGGGAATTCGCCACCCTGGAGCAGGTAGAGGGCATCGACTGGGCCCATCCTGTCATTGAGGGGGAGTGCCCGCTCCCCGTCGGCTACGGCTTTAAACCGGTGAATACCCAGTACCGCTCCAGCATCCGGTCCTTCGAGGTGACCCTGCGGGTGCTGGACCAGTACCTGGGTGACGTCACCGGCTATGTGGCCGAGGTGAAGCAGCTGAAGGAGCAGGCGCAGGAGCAGAGCGCGGAGCTGGCGGCCAAGACCGCCGCCCTGAACGATGCCACCGATCTGATCCAGGGCATGGTGGACGCCGTAGTGGATGACGTCATGTCCCAGGTCACGGAATGAGAGAGAGGGGGTGAACGGAATGACTTATAAGCTGGTCAAGTTTCTGATCGCGCAGGGCCGTACCAAGGGCCTTTTGGACAAGCTGGGGGTCCTGCTGCTGGGCGGGGCCATCACCGACGAGCAGTACGGCGAGCTGACCGGGCTGCTGTCTGAGGAGTGAGACCATGCCGGAGAGCATCATCGTGGCGGTGCTGGCCCTGGTCGGGACGCTGGCCGGGGCCTACCTCTCCAACCGCAAGAGCGCGGCGCTGATCGCCTACCGGCTGGAGCAGTTGGAGAAGAAACAGGACAAGTACAACAACCTCCAGGAGCGGACCTATAAGCTGGAGGAGGCCGAGGCTGTGCACACTGAGCAGATCAAGGTGATCAACCACCGGCTGACAGACCTGGAGGCGTCACAGTGAGCGGGGTGCTGCTGGCCCTGTGCGGGGCGCTGGGAGCGCTGGTCCTGGTGCTGGCTTTTTCACTCTGGCGCATAAAAAAGCCCAAGAAGGCGCAGCCCACCACCACGAAGCTGGTGGTGTGGCTGTGCCTGGTCAACGGGATCGCCTGGGTGTGGTGCTCCTACCTGCTGGCCTGGCAGGGCCAGGCGCAGATCGCGGAGGGGCTGAGCAAGGCGGCGGTCACTGAGATTTTGGGTGTGGTGCTTGTGTACGCGCTGAAATCCACCGCGGAGAACCTGTCCAAAAACAACGACTGGCCGGACCGGCCGGCAAAGAGGAACCAGAGGCAAGACTGCGACTAAAGGGGGAGACTATGAGTACATTCCTGGAGGGGCTGGGGCTGCTGTTCAAAAAGCTCGCCGGCCTCATCAACGTGAAATCCCTGGTGACCATCGCCCTGACGGTGGCCTTCATCGTCCAGACGTGCCGGGGCGCGCTGGACAAGGAGATGATGACCATCTACTCCATGGTCATGACCTTCTACTTCATGAACCAGACCGGAAAACCCACCGGCGGGAGCGGCGATGGCGACGGCCGGTGAGCTGCTGGCGCTGGCCCGGGGAGAGATCGGCGTGAAGGAGTCCCCCGCGGGCTCCAACCGGGTCAAGTACAACACCGCCTACTACGGCCGGGAGGTCAGCGGTCCCAGCTACCCCTGGTGCGCCGTGTTCCTCTGGTGGCTGTTCCGCCGGGTCGGTTCGCCGGAGCTCTACTACGGCGGGGAACAGACGGCCTACGTGCCCGCCCTGCTGGCCTGGGCCCGGCGGGAGGGGCTGATCGTCACCACGCCGATGCCCGGGGACCTGGTGTGCTTCGATTTCAACGGCAACGGGGCCCCGGACCACGTGGGGCTGTGCGAGAGCTTTGACGGCGCCTTTGTCACCACCATCGACGGCAACACCAGCCCCGCCAGCGACGCCAACGGCGGGGCGGTGATGCGCCGCAGGCGGCACAGGCGCTATATCGCGGCGGTGATCCGGCCGCAGTACGAGGAGGAAGAGGATACCGTGACACAGGAACAGTTCGACGCCATGATGGAGGACTACCTGGAGCGGCTGGCCAAAAAGGAGCCGTCCGGCTGGTCCGAGGAGCAGCGGACGTGGGCGGAGGCCAACGGCATCCTGTCCGGGGACGAGGACGGGAGCAAAAAATACAAGAAGTTCGCCACCCGGGAGGAGCTGGTGGCCATCCTGCGCAACTTTGCCCGGTGGGTCATGGACCAGCGCGGGTAAGAAAACCACGGCCGGTCCCCAATCTGCGGCATCTGCGCGGTGCCGTCAGAGGGGGCCGGCCGTGGGCCTTTTTTTGGATAACGTATGCCGATGCGCACCGGGTCCGGTGCGGAAAAGGGGATAGGAGGGATGCCGCCCGGGGAACCGGGCGGCATTTTTTTATCTCTGCGGGTCAGAGCTGGGGGAGGATGGTCCGCAGGGCGGCGCGCAGGATGCGGTGCTCGCCCTCGGCCTGCATGGAGGTGACCGCGATCACCGCGTTTCTGTTGGGGATCACCACGCAGTACTACCCGTGTACGCCGTCGGCGCGGTACATGCCGCCGGGCATGATCCAGAACTGGTAGCCGTAGTGATAGCCCAGCTCGTTGTCGCCGGTGCCCGTCCGGATCTGGGGGGAGGAGGCCGCCTCCACCCACTCCTGACTGACCAGCTGCGCCCCGTTCCAGCGGCCCTTCTGGAGATACAGCAGCCCCAGCTTGGAGAACTCCGAGACGGTCAGCCGCATCCCGCTGGCCCCGAAGTCACAGCCCTGGGGGTCCTGCCCGTACTCCGGGCCGGAGATGCCCAGGGGCCCGAACAGCCTGGGCTCCAGGTACTCCCGCAGGGTCATGTCCGCCCTGCGCTGGATCAGCACGCCCAGCAGGTAGGGGCCGGCGTTGTTGTACTGAAAGACCGTCCCCGGCTCATGGACCACCTCCGCGGCCAGCACATGCCTGACCCAGTCCACCCCCTGCAGCTCCCGGCGCATGGCGCTGTCCAGCATGGGCGCGCCGAACCCCATAGACATAGTGATCAGGTGGCGCAGCCTCATCCGTTCCAGCTTCTCCGACGGATGGGCCGGCGCGTCCTCCCGGAAGTGGTCCAGCACAAAGTCGTCCAGGGTGAACAGCCCCTCCTGGACGGCGATGCCCACCGCGGTGCCGGTGAAGCTCTTGGTCCCGGAGAACAGGTTCTGCCTGCGCTCCGGCTCCGGCTGATAGCTGGCGGCCAGTTGGCCGTCCTGAAAGACCCGCACCCCCCGCACGGCCAGCCCCTCCCTGCGGATGATGCCGGCAAGCGCGCTCAGATCCACTTGGCCCATATCCTTTGCCCCCCATTCAAAGCGGCTTGAAATCACTTTCATTATAGGCGGGCCGGGCGCGCTTGGCAATGGCGCGTTCAGAATTTTTAGCCGGGGATTTTCCGGACTTTTTCTGATCACTTTTCCAGGGAAAAGTGGAAAGGAGGAGAAAAAACAATCCCGTTTTGCGCATATTTCGCCACAAAAACCGGCATATCCCGCCGGGGCCCGGCGGACCCGGCGGGCGGGGAGGGAATATGTATAACTATTGACATTTTGCTGGGAAAGGGATATCATACATACAATAGTCAAGTGCACCTTGACTTAAATCACAGCATTTTGATATGGAGGAATCCCTGTTGAACGCATCATTCCATGAGGGAAACCGCAGGAAACTCTACGCATCCCTCGCCGACGGCACCATCGCCCTGTTCTTCTCCGGCCGCGCCCCTCGAAAGACGGGGGATGAGCTCTACCCCTTTTTCGCCAACCGCAATTTCGTCTACCTGACTGGCATCACTCAGGAGAACACGGTCCTGATGGCCGCCAAGCGCGGCGGCCAGGTGGAGGAGACCCTGTTCATCCTGCCCCCCGACCCCATGGCCAAGCGGTGGACCGGGAAGCGCCTGAAGGACGAGGAGGCAAAGGCCCTCTCCGGCGCGGCGGAGGTCGCCCACAGCACGGCCTTCGAGCCCCGGCTGCACAAGCTGCTGCGCAGCGGATACTACGGCGCGGTGGCCATGGACCTCTACCGCCAGGACCCGGGGGACGACGACACCCCCGCCATCCGGGCCGCCAAGCGCCTGCGGGACCTGTACCCGGGCCTGGAGCTGAAGGACGCCTCCGGCCAGCTGCGCCGCCAGCGCACCATCAAGCAGCCCTGTGAGATCGAGGCCATGCGCAAGGCGGTGGAGGTCACCCGGGCCGGCATCGTGGCCATGATGAAGGCCTCCCGCCCCGGCATGTACGAGTACCAGTACAAGGCGGAGTTCGACTACGCCCTGGCTCAGCACGGCGTGCTGGCCCCCGGCTACCCCAGCATCATCTCCGCCGGCGAGAACAACTTCTGCATCCACTACTACGGCTACGGCGGCCAGGCCAAGGACGGGGACATGATCCTCAACGACGTGGGCGCCACCTGGGACGGCATGATCAACGACGTGTCCCGGGGCTGGCCCTGCAACGGCAAATTCTCCGAGCGCCAGCGCCAGCTCTATACCTGCGCCTACAACACCTCCCAGTACATGTTCTCCATCATCCGCCCCGGGATGCCCATGGCGGACGTGGACCGGCTGGCCCGGGAGTATAACTTCACCCAGCTCAAGGCCATCGGCCTGTGCGAGAACTACGAGGACATCGGCCGCTACATGTGGCACGGCGGCGCCCACCACGTGGGGTACGACGTGCACGACTTCGTAGACGCCGAGACCGTCCAGCCCGGCATGGTGTTCTGCGTGGACATCGGCATCTACTGCGAGGAGTGGGGCATCGGCTTCCGCCTGGAGGACAACTGCCTGGTCACCGAGGACGGCTGTGAGAACCTGACCATCGGCATCCCCCGCAGCATCGAGGAGATCGAGGCTGTCATGGCGGGGGAGAAAGACTGACCGGCCCTCCCCGGAAATCTGGATATCAAATGGCGTACGCCATTTTTTCACAGCGCCTGGGCGCTGTGAGCCCCCGTATCACAGGGGATCTCCCGCCGCACAGGGCGGCGGGCATTTGGAAGGAAGGAACCTGATCTATGGAGCAGCTGCTTTCTCTCCTGCGCCAGCGCGGGCTTGAGAGCATATATATCAGCAGTATCGACAACGTCCGTTACATCAGTCCCTACACCGGGGACGAGGCGTACCTACTGATTACAGAGCGCGAGAAATTTTTGATCACCGACCCCCGCTACACCGAGCAGGCCCAGCTGGAGTGCCCGGACTACACGATTGTGGAGTGGCGCCGCCTGGGCAGCGTGGCCGCGGCGGTGGGGGAGCTGGTGAAGCGGCACCACATCTCCAGCGTGGGCTACGAGGACGACCGCATGACCGTCCGTCAGTTCGCCCAGTTCCAGCGGGAGGTCCCGGCCGAGCTGGTGCCCGCCGGCGGCACGGTGGAGAAGCTCCGGGCCGTCAAGCGGCCGGAGGAGATCGCCTGCCTGCGCGCCGCCTGCGACATCGCCTGCCGGGCCTACGAGCGGGTGCTGAAGGACATCCGGGTTGGGATCACGGAGCGGGAGATCGCCGCCCGCCTGAGCTGTTATATGGTGATGGAGGGGGCGGACACCAGGCCCTACGGCGGCATCGTCCTGGCCGGGGCCCGCACGTCCCTGCTCCACGGCATCCCCTCCTCCAAGGCGGTGGAGTACGGCGACCTGGTGCTGCTGGACTTCGGCTGCCAGTACCACGGCTACCTGTCCGATATGTCCCGGACGGTGGTGGTGGGGCGGGCCAGCCCCATGCAGCGGGAGGTCTACGACCTGGAGCGGAAAATGTACGAGGCCACCCTCGCGGCGATTAGGCCCGGCGCCGCCGCCCGGGAGGTCTATGAGCAGTCCACCCGGCCCCTGGAGGGCTCGAAGTATTACCCCTACCACTACAACGGCATTGGACACGGCGTGGGCCTGTTCGTCCACGAGACCCCCTTCCTCAGTCCCACGTCGGACGACGTGCTGGAGCGGGGCAACGTAATGACGGTAGAACCAGGCATTTACATCCCCGGCTGGGGCGGGATCCGCATCGAGGATCAGGTCCTGCTGACAGACGGCGGCTGTGAAAACCTGATGTTTTCTACAAGAGACCTAGAAGAACTATAAAAGGAGGACCAAAATGAAGGCAAAGAAGTTTCTGGCACTGGCTTTGGCCGCGGCTCTGGCGTTGAGCGTGGCCGGCTGCTCTGTCCCCGGACAGACGACCCCCGCGGCATCCACCCCCGCAGCGTCCACCCCCGCGAGCTCCACCCCTGCGGCGTCTACCCCCGCGGCTTCCGGTGAGAAGGTGTTCCGTTACGCCGTCTCCAGCGAGGCTACCAGCCTGGATCAGCAGAAGACCAACTCCGTGGGCGACAACGAGCTTGTCCGCTCGATGCAGGAGCTCCTGGTCCGCGTTGTTGACGGACAGATCGAGCCCGCCGGCGCCGAGTCCTGGGAGATTTCCCCCGACGGCCTGACCTACACCTTCCATCTGCGCGAGAACAAGTGGAGCGACGGTCAGCCCGTCGTGGCCGGCGACTATGTCTACGCTCTGCAGCGCCTGATGGATCCCGCCACCGCCAGCCCCTACTCTTTCATCGGCGAGTATATCGTCAACGCCCGTGAGATCGAGGTCGGCGAGAAGGACCCCTCTGAGCTGGGCGCCACCGCCCCCGACGATTCCACCCTGGTTCTCCAGCTGGTCAACCCCACCGCTTACTTCCTGTCCCTGCTGGGCTCCGCCTCCCAGTTCACCCCCTGCCGCAAGGACTACGTGGAGCAGTACGGTGAGACCTTCGCCGCCGACGGCGAGAAGAACGTCTACTCCGGCCCCTACAAGCTGGTCAGCTCCGCCAACCAGGTGTACATCTTTGAGCCCAACGAGTACTTCTGGAATGCGGAGAAGGTGGGCTTCGACCGTGTCGAGGTCAACGTGATCGCCGACAGCAACACCCAGGTCGCCATGTACAACAACGGCGAACTGGACTATCTGAATGTGCCCACCGAGCAGGTGCCCGCCTATGACGACGTGGACGAGGCCTACATGAACGGCAGCGAGGACTGGGTATACATCAACGCGAAGAGCGACAACAAGGTCCTGGGCAACTCCAACTTCCGCCTGGCCCTGAACTACGCCCTCAACCGCGTGACCTACAACCAGCTGGCCAACAACAATGTGTATGAGCCCTGGGGCAACGAGGTCATGCCCATGGTCAGCGGCGTCAAGGGCTTCTATGGCGACGAGTACACCCCCAACGGCTACCCCCTGGAGGGCGATGCGGCCAAGGCGCAGGAGTACCTGCAGGCCGCTATGAGCGAGCTGGGCATCGCCAGCCCCTCTGACATCACCATCCAGTTCACCACCAGCGACAACGCGGGCTGGAAGAAGATCGCCGAGGTCATCCAGGAGCAGTGGCAGACCACCCTGGGCATCAAGGTGGAGATCCGTCAGGTCACCTACTCCGAGATCTACAGCAACGTGTATCCCACTCACGACTTCGAGGTGGGCTACGGCGGCTGGAGCCCCGACTATCCCGACCCCTACACCTATCTGGAGCTGTTTATCAGCGACAACGTCTATAACTACAGCAACTATGCCAACGCTGAGTTCGACGAGCTGATGAAGTCCACCCGCACCGAGACCGACGCCCAGAAGCGTATGGATACTCTGGCCAAGGCCGAGCAGATTCTGCTGGACGACGGCGCCGTCGTGCCTCTGCAGCTGCGCAACCAGCACTACCTGCTGGACGACGACATCGGCGGTGTCAACTTCTACTTCAGCGGCTTCAACATCGACTGGGCCTACGGCTACTACAAATAATTCATCAAGCAAAAGAGGGGGACGCCTGAGGCGTCAGGCGTCCCCCGCATGATAGCGCAGAAGGGGCCAAAGGCAGATCACAGACTTCGGCCCCTTCTCTGCTATCACCGAGAGGAAACGGAGGGAGCTCATGGCAAAGTATATCGCAAAGCGCACGGTAGCTGCGGTTGTCACGCTGCTGGCGCTGATCACCATCGTGTTTTTCCTGGTGCGTCTCATGCCCGGCGAGCCCTTTACCAACCCCAAGCTGACGCCGGAAATCAAAGCGAATATGATCGCCTACTACGGCTTTGACAAGCCTCTGCCCGTGCAGTATGTGGAATATCTCAAGAACCTGCTCCACGGAGATTTTGGGTTCTCCATGAAGTACACCAACCGCACGGTGAACGACATCATCGGCGAGACCTTCCCCTTCTCCGCGGACCTGGGCATCCGCGCGCTGTGTATGGCGGTGTCCATTGGACTTGTCTTAGGTATCGTGGCCGCGCGAAACCGAGGAAATGGGATCGATTTCTTCTGCGTGATCGTGGCCATCCTGGGTACCAGTATCCCGGACTTCATCATGGGCGCGATCCTGCAGTATTTCTTCGGCATCAAGTGGGGCCTGCTGCCCGTCGCTTTGTATAAGGGTATCGAGTACACCATCCTGCCGGCCACGGCCCTGGCCTTCTACACCATCGCCTCCGTGTCCCGCCTGATGCGGGCCAGTATGCTGGAGGTGGTGCAGCAGGACTACATCAAGACGGCCAAATCCAAGGGCCTGTCCGATTTCCGCGTGACCGTCAAGCACCAGATCCGCAACGCCATCATGCCGGTCATCACCCTGATGGGCCCCATGGTGGCCTCCGTGCTCACCGGCACCTTCGTTGTGGAGTCCATTTTCGCTGTTCCCGGCATGGGCAAGTACTACGTGGACAGCGTGAACAACAACGATTACTCCATGATCCTGGGCATGACCGTGTTCTACGGCGCGTTCCTGATCCTGTGCAACCTGATCGTGGATATCCTCTACGGCGTTGTGGACCCGCGTATCCGCATCGGCAAGAAATAAGGGAGGTGTGGGCAAATGAGCAACGAGAAATCCCCTGTGCTGGAGCAGCAGGAGCAGGAGCCCCTGACCGCCGATATGTTCGTCGTCGTCGGCAAGAACGAGGCGGCCATGGACGCCATCTCCCGTCCCAACCTGTCCTTCTGGCAGGACGCCTGGCGGCGTCTGAAAAAGAACCGCCCCGCCTTCATCGGCCTGTGCATCGTGGCGCTGTACGGCCTGCTGGCCATCTTCGCCCCCATGCTCAGCCACTACAGCTACACCGCGATGGACCCCAACGCCATGTACGCCCTGCCCTCCCTGGAGCACTGGCTGGGCTGCGACGCCACCGGCCGTGACCTGTGGGTGCGCGTGTGGATGGGCGCCCGGGTGTCCCTGACCATCGGCCTGTGCGCCGCCACCATCAATATGTGCGTGGGCGCGGTCATCGGCGGCCTGTGCGGCTACTACGGCGGCAAGCTGGACATGATCGTCATGCGCATCGTGGACGTGATCTACGGTATCCCCAGCCTGATCATCACCATTCTGGTCATGCTGGTGCTGGGCCGCGGCATCCACACCCTGATCGTGGCCATGTGTATCGTGGGCTGGGTGGGCACCTGCCGCTTTGTCCGCGGCGAGGTGTACCGCCTGAAGGAGCAGGACTACGTGCTGGCCGCCAAGGTGCTGGGCGTGCCTGACTTCACCATCATTATCCGCCACATCATCCCCAACATCATGGGCATGATGGTCACCAACCTGTGTATGGCCATCCCCGGCGCCATCTTCCAGGAGGCCTTCCTGAGCTACATCGGCCTGGGCATCGCGCCCCCCGACTGCAGCTGGGGCATCCTGGCCAAGGAGAGCATCGCTGTCCTGCAAATGTACCCCTTCCAGGTGGTCATCCCCGCCTTCTTCATCTGTACCACCATGCTGGCCCTGAACCTGCTGGGCGACGGCCTGCGCGACGCGGTGGACCCCAAGCTGCGCGGCACAGAATAAGGAGGGACGAACGATGGCTGAACAAGAAAAGATCCTTGAGATCAAAAATCTGGTATTTTCCTTCCACACCTACGGCGGTGTGGTCCAGGCCGTCCGCAACGTCAGCTATGAGCTGCGCAAGGGCGAGATCCTGGGCATCGTGGGCGAGTCCGGCTGCGGCAAGAGCGTGACCGCCCAGTGCATCCTGCGTCTGAACCCGGAGCCCCCCGGATTCTTCTCCGGCGGCGAGATTCTCTTCAAGGGCCAGGACGTGGTGAAGATGAGCCAGAAGGAGCTGCGCAAGATGCGTGGCACCGAGATCGGCTTCATTTTCCAGGACCCTATGACCTCCCTGAACCCCACCATGCGCATCGGCAGGCAGATCGAGGAGGTTTTCCAGGACGCGAAGGGGATGAGCAGGGCCGAGAAAAAGGAGAAGGCCCTGAACATCATGCGCATGGTCGGCATCTCCGACGTGGAGAAGCGCTACCGCCAGTACCCCCACGAGCTGTCCGGCGGCATGAAGCAGCGCGTGATGATCGCCATCGCCCTGGTGAGCCAGCCCAGCATGATCATCTGCGACGAGCCCACCACCTCCCTGGACGTGACCATCGAGGCCCAGATCCTGGACCTGCTGCTGGACCTGCGGGAGCGGCTGGACACCTCCATCATCATGATCACCCACGACCTGGGTGTCATCGCCCGCCTGTGCGACCGCGTTGTGGTCATGTACGGCGGCCAGGTGATGGAGACCGGCACGGTGCGGGAGATCTTCTACGACACCGCCCACCCCTACACCCACGGCCTGATGAGCTCCATCGCCAGTCTGGATACCGATAAGAACACGGTGCTCACCCCCATCAGCGGTTCTCCCCCGGACCTGTTCTCCCCGCCGGCGGGCTGCCCCTTCGCGCCCCGGTGCGAGTACGCCATGAAGATCTGCTACGAGCGGCCCCCCCAGGAGGTGCATCTGAGCGAGGAGCATCGGACGAGCTGCTGGCTGCAGCATGAGCTGGCCCCCAAGGTGGACCTGCGAATGAGAAAGGAAGGTGCCAAATGAGCGAAGAGAGCAAGGTTTTGGTGCCCGAGCCCCTGGTAAAAGTGGAGAATCTATGCAAATTCTTCCAGATTTCCCGGAACCAGGTCCTGAAAGCGGTCAACAACGTCAGCTTCGAGATCCACAAGGGCGAGACGGTGGGCCTGGTGGGCGAGTCCGGCTGCGGCAAGTCCACCACCGGCCGCTGCCTGGTCCGCCTGTACGAGCCCACCTCCGGCCACGTGTACTACAGGGGCAAGGACATCAGCACCCTCAGCCGCGCGGAGCTGAAAACCTTCCGCGGCGACGTGCAGATGAGCTTCCAGTCCAATGTGCAGATGATCTTCCAGAACCCCTACGCCTCCCTGAACCCCCGTATGACGGTGGGCGAGATCGTCAGCGAGGGCATCAAGCTCCACCACAGCGAGTACACCAAGCAGCAGGTGGATGAGCGGGTGGAGCAGCTGCTCAAGTGGGTCGGCCTGGGCAAGGAGCACATCTCCCGCTTCTCCCACGAGTTCTCCGGCGGCCAGCGCCAGCGGATCGGCATCGCCCGCGCCCTGTCCGTTGAGCCGGAGTTCGTGGTCTGCGACGAGCCCATCTCCGCCCTGGACGTGTCCATCCAGGCCCAGGTCATCAATATGCTCAAGCGCCTGCAGCAGGAGCTGGGCCTGACCTACCTGTTCATCGCCCACGACCTGAGCGTGGTCAAGTACATCTCCGACCGGGTCATCGTCATGTACCTGGGCACGGTGGTGGAGGAGGCCCCGGCGGACGAGATCTACGCCCACCCCACCCACCCCTACACCCAGGCCCTGCTGTCCTCCATCCCCATCGCGGACCCCGACCTGACCCGCAGCCGGAAGCGCATCACCATCAAAGGCGAGATCCCCAGCCCCATCAACCCCAAGGAGTGCTGCCAGTTCGCCGACCGCTGCCCCTACGCCACCGAGCAGTGCCACAACCAGGTGCCGGTGCGCAAGGAGATTGCCCCCGACCACTTCGTGTCCTGCCACCTGGTGTAAGCCAGGCCGGCCTCAGGATCGGATAATCCCGCCCCGCCGGACCTCTTTCAGGTCCGGCGGGGCGATTTTTTGCGCCGGAGCGGGGGAGGGGAGAAATCCGGCCGGTTCTCTCTCGACAGCGGACCGGTTTCGTGCTATACTGAGGATACCTATGGAATTCTGTTCCCGCCGGCCCGGCCGGCGGAGCGGTCCTGTGTCCGGGGAGGATAGCGATGAAAGACGCGGCGATTCTGTATCTGGTCGTTCCCTGCTACAACGAGGAGGAGGTCCTCCCCATCACCAGCGGCCTGTTTTTGGACAAGCTGAAACAGCTGATCGGACAGGGGAAGATCTCCGATCAGAGCCGGGTGCTGTTTGTCAACGACGGCAGCGGGGACGCCACCTGGGAGATCATCTGCCGCCTGGCCAGGAGCGACCAGCACTACCTGGGCATCAGCCAGAGCCGGAACCGGGGCCACCAGAACGCGGTGCTGGCCGGTCTGATGGAGGCCAAGGAGCGCTGTGATATCACCGTCTCCATCGACTGCGACGGCCAGGACGACCTGAACGCCATCGACGAGATGGTGGACCTGTACTACCGGGGCAACGAGGTGGTGTACGGCGTCCGCAGCAACCGGGACAGTGACACCCTGTTCAAGCGGGCCACCGCGGAGGGGTTCTACAAGCTGATGAACCTGCTGGGGGCGGAGACGGTGTTCAACCACGCCGACTACCGCCTGATTTCCAAAAAGGCTCTGGAGGCCTTCTCCGAGTTCACCGAGGTCAACCTGTTCCTCCGGGGGCTGATCCCCCTGGTGGGATTCCAGAGCGCCAAGGTCTACTACAAGCGCTCGGAGCGCATGGCGGGGGAGAGCCACTACCCCCTGAGCAAGATGGTCAAGCTGGCGGTGGACGGCGTCACCAGCCTGTCTGTAAAGCCGATCCGCTTTATCACTGTGTTCGGCCTGCTGGTGTCGCTGATCAGCTTCGTGGGCATCCTCTGGTCGGTGTTCTCCCACTTTTTCGGTTACACCGTCACCGGCTGGACCAGCATCATCTGCGTGGTCTGCTTTTTCAGCGGGGCCCAGCTGCTGGCCCTGGGGATCATCGGCGAGTACGTGGGCAAGATCTACCTGGAGGTGAAGCGCCGCCCCAGGTACATCATCAGCGCGCGCACCTGGGACGAAGAGGAGACACATGAGGGATAAATTGAAAAAGCTGTTCGACGTCAAGTTCCTGAAATTCCTGCTGGTGGGGGTGGCCAACACCATCTTCGGCTCGGGGATCATGTTCCTGCTGTACAACCTGTGCCGCTGGGGCTACTGGCCCGCCACCATGGCCAACATCGTGTGCGGCAGTGTGCTCAGCTACTTCCTCAACAAGTACTTCACCTTCCAGAACCGGGAGAAGTCCCTGAGCCAGGCGGTCCGGTTCGCCGTCAACATCGCGGTGTGCTACCTGCTGGCCTACGGCCTGGCCCGGCCGGCGGCCAACTACCTGCTGTCCGCTGCCCCCGAGGTGATCCGCACCAACGTGGCCATGGTCATCGGCATGGGGCTGTTCACCCTGCTCAACTACTTCGGCCAGCGGTTCTTCGCCTTCCGGGAGCGCCCGGACACCAAATGAAAGCGCTGAAAAAATTCCCCGCCTGGAGTGTCCGGGCGGGGAATTTCGTGTGTAATTCCGTGTGTAAATCTGTTCAGAAAAGTGATCCTGAACCCTTCGGCAGTATGAAAACCGGGGGACCCCCGCGGTCAAGGGTCCCCGGCCGCAGCCCCAAAAAGTACCGCCGGGAACGTCAGTTCCCGGCGGTATGGAGCTAGTGGTGGGAATCGAACCCACGGCCTGCTCATTACGAGTGAGCTGCTCTACCTCTGAGCCACACTAGCAGATCGAAACGGATGCCGCGCACCTGTGCGGCGAAAGCTATTATACCCGGAAAAGGGCCGCCCGTCAAGAGAAAAGGACAAATTTGGGGAGTTTGAAAAATGTATTGAAAAATCTCCGCCCATGTAGTAAAATGAATCACAGCTTTGCCGGGCGTTTCGGCGCGGGGCAAGGCCGCACTAGTCGGGGAGATAGCGGTGCCCTGTACCCGCAATCCGCTAAAGCGGGGATGAATCCCGGCCCCCGGACGTGCGATGTGCCGTCTGCCCTGGATGAGCAGTGATGATAGGCCGGTCCCGCGCAACGCGGCACCGTGAACCGTGTCAGGCGGGGAACCGAGCAGCACTAAGCGGAACACCGCGTGTGCCGCGGGGTCACTGTCCTTGAGCCAGCTGTCCAGGTCACGGGCATATCGCCCGCTTCAAAGGCCGGTGTGCGGTCCTGCCCTGCGCCGGAATTCTTGTTTTAAGGTGCCGGGTGTCGAACCCATGCCGCATGGCGGCGGCCCTATCCGGCGCTTTTTCCCTTGTTGTCCTCGCCTTGCGCCAGCAAGGCTTCGTCCGCCGCGGCAAAAATCCCTCGAATATTGCCTGCCGCCATGTGCGCAGCAGTTTTCACGGAGCGGATTTTTGTCCAGACAAGGAACCGGCCGCAGCGAATCCTTGCGGATTGGCAAGGCCGGTGACGCGGTATGGGCGGAAATCCGCCCGTGAAAACCGGTACGGGTTCGATACCCGGCACCCTAGAGAGGTGAACGCCCTTGTACCAGGCCCTCTACCGAAAATGGCGGCCCCGCACCTTCGACGAGGTGGTGGGCCAGTCCCATATCACCGACACCCTCAAGCGCCAGGTGGCCACGGGGCGGCTGTCCCACGCATACCTGTTCACCGGCACCCGGGGGACGGGCAAGACCACCTGCGCCAAGATCCTCTCCCGAGCGGTGAACTGCGAGCACCCGGTGGACGGCAACCCCTGCAACGCCTGCCCGGCCTGCCTGGGCATCGAGAACGGTTCCATCCTGGACGTGCTGGAGCTGGACGCCGCCTCCAACAATGGCGTGGACCAGGTCCGCGCCCTCCGGGACGAGGCGGTGTACACCCCCGCCGCCGTGAAGAAGCGGGTCTACATCGTGGACGAGGTCCACATGCTCTCCACCCCCGCCTTCAACGCCCTGCTAAAGATCCTGGAGGAGCCCCCGGAGCACCTGATGTTCATCCTGGCCACCACCGAGCTGCACAAGGTCCCGGCCACCATCAAGAGCCGCTGCCAGCAGTTCGCCTTCAAGCGTATCCTGCCCGGCGCCCTGGCCCAGCGGCTGGAGTATGTGGCGGAGCAGGAGGGCATCCAGCTCACCTCCCGGGGCGCGGCCCTGCTGGCCCGCCTGGCCGACGGCGGCCTGCGGGACGGCCTGTCCCTGCTGGACCAGTGTTCCGGCGCCAACGCGCAGGTGGACGAGCAGGAGATTCTGGACACCCTTGGTCTGGCCGGCAATCTGGAGACCGCCGCCCTGATGGGCAGGATCGCCGCCCGGGACACCGCCGCCGCTCTGGAGGCTCTGGGCCGGCTGTACGCCGCAGGGAAAGACGTGGGCTCTCTGCTGGAGGAGCTGTCCGCCCTGGCCCGGGACCTGCTGCTGCGCAAGACGGCCCCCCAGGGGGCCGCGGCCCTGCTCACCGGCGGCTACGACGAGGCCACCATGCGGGAACTGGGAGAGCAGTTCTCCGCCGCCCGGCTGCTCCAGGTGCTGACCAGCCTCCAGGACGCGCTGGCCCGGCTGCCCCGCAGCGGCAGCCGTCGCACGGAGGCCGAGCTGTGCCTGATCCGCCTGTGTGACGAGTCCCTGGACAGCTCCGTATCCGGCCTGTCCGCCCGGATCGCCCAGCTGGAGGAGCGCCTGGCCCGGGGCATCCCCGTTCAGAGCGCCCCCCAGGAGGCCGCCCGGCCCGGAAAAAAGCAGGCCCCGCCGGACGATCCGCCCCCCTGGGAGGAGGAGCTTCCGCCTCCGCCGGAGGAGGAGCCCGGTGCGCCCGACTTCGCGGTGCCGGAGGAGCCGGCACAGCCTGTCCAGACCAGACCCGCACCGGGACCCGCCCGGCAGACCGCCCCAGGCGGGGCGGGGGAGGGGAACTTCTGGCCCTCCTTCGCCGCGGGGCTCCAGGTCCCGCCCTCGGTCCGGCCCTACCTGACCAACCCGGAGAAGGTGACCGGCACCTGGAGGCCCGGGGTGCTCACCCTGTGGGTGGACGGGGAGTTCACCAAAAATATGCTCAACCGCCCCAATCTCACCGGCGCGCTGGCCGGCGCCGCCCAGGCCCGCTTTGGGCAGGCGGCCCGGGTGGAGTTCCGCATCGGGAAGCCCCCGGCGGACCAGACGCCCCCCGCCGGGGAGGCCGACCCCCTGGATTCCTTGGTGGCCTTCGGGGAGCAGTTCGACAACATCGTGATCAAATAACCGAAAAGGAGTTTTTACAATGGCAAAAGGCTACGGCGGCCGCGGAGGAATGGGCGGCATGGGCGGCGGCATGAACATGAACATGATCCGCCAGGCCCAGAAGATGCAGCAGGACATGTTGAAGATGCAGCAGGAGCTGCAGGAGAAGGAGTACTCCGCCGCCGCCGGCGGCGGCGTGGTGACCGCCGTGGTCAACGGCAAGCACGAGGTCAAGTCCCTGACCATCGACCCGGACGCGGTGGACCCCGACGACGTGGAGATGCTCCAGGACATGATCGTGGCCGCTGTCAACGAGGCCATGCGGGCCGCGGACAGCGACGCCTCCAGCTCCATGCAGAGGCTCACCGGCGGCATGGGCCTGTCATTTTGACCGGTCTCGCCCCGCCCCTTTCTGGGGCGGGGCGATTTTTTACCGGGACCGCGGCGATTTGGATTTGCCTCTTGCAATTGCCCGCAAAACGCGCTACACTGTACTCAGGCAGAGTAGGACCGCGCGTGTTGATTTTTAGTGCCGGGGGGACGGGGAGTTGTCCCCCGGACAAACAGCGCAGAGCGCGGCAGTGCGCGGTCCGCATCCCGCTGCCGCATAGGGGATACCCTCGTATGCCTTCTCTGTGCGGCTGACCCGTTACCGGGCTGCCGAAAACACAGATGGAGGTTTTTTTATGAACAGATCCCAGACCCTGTACCGAACGCCCTTCTCCCTGGCCTACTGGAACGACGCCCGGAAGGACTTCGCCAGCCTGAAGATGCTGGTGTCCGCCGCCCTGCTGGTGGCCATGACCCGGGCCCTGTCCCTGATCCCGGCCATCCCCATGGGGAGCACCAAGTTCACCTTCGGATTTCTGGCCCGGGCCCTGTGCGCCCTGGTGGGCGGGCCGGTGGTGGGGCTGGCCTTCGGCTTTGTGGAGGACATTTTGGGCTTCCTCCTGCACCCCACCGGGGACTTCTTCATCGGCTACACCATCTCTACCATGGCGGGGCTGTTTTTCTATGCCGTCTGCTTCTACCGGGCGAAGATCACTGTGTGGCGCATCGTGCTGGCCAACGTGCTGGTCAACTACCTGGTCAACGCCCTCATGGGCTCGCTGTGGAGCACCATCGTCCGGCACGGGACCTACTGGGGCTGGTTCGCCGAGAGCGTGGTGAAGAACACCGTCACGCTGCCCCTGAAAGTAGTTATGCTTTACATCATGTTCCAGGCCCTGCTGCCCATCCTCCAGCGCATGGGCCTGATCCCAAAGCAGGTGGAGGGACCCATCCGCCTGATCTGAGGCGGAGCAGAACGAAAAAAGGGAGGCGGCTGGAATGTGGGTACTTGCGATCCTGGCCGCCTCCTACGCGTTGGCGGTGCTCCCCGGCGCCTACGGGCTGCTGACCGGGGCGCTGCCCCTCCTGTCCGGGCTCTGTGCCTTGGCGGCGCTGGCGCTGTTCCTGCTGCGCGGAAGGACCGGCCGCCGGGGGAGGGTCGCCCTGATCTGCGCCCTGGGGCTGGCCATGGGCTTCGGCTGGACGGCGGTCTACCGGGCCATTTTCATCTCCCCCGCCCAGACCCTGGACGACCAGACGGTGCGCCTGGAGGCCCAGGTGCTCCAGTGGCCCCAGGAGAGCCGCCGGGGCGCGGGAGGCTCGGTGCTGGTGCGCGCCAGGACCCAGGGGGCCGGGGTGGACACCCTGCTGTACGTGGACGACCAGGGTTTGGCCCTGCGCCCGGGGGACACCATCCGCACCATCGCCCACCTGCGCTACGCCAACACCACCGCCGCCGGGGAGGAGATCACCTACTACACGGCCAAGGGCGTCTTTCTCTGCGGCAGCGCCTACGGCGAGCTGGAGATCAGCCGCCCCTATACCCCGCCGGTGTGGAGCTGGCCGGTGCTGCTGTCCCGGGCCCTGGAGGACAGCATCCTGACCGCCTTCCCGGAGGGGACGGGTGCCCAGGTGCTGGCCATCGTCATGGGCAACCGGGACAACCTGACCCAGCCCTTCACCACCTCCCTCCAACGCACGGGCCTGAGCCACACCGCCGCCGTGTCCGGGATGCACCTGTCCTTCCTGGCCGGCGCGCTGACCTATTTCCTGGGAAAACACCGCCGACGCACCGCCCTGATCGTCATGCCCATCGTGCTGGTGTTCATGGTGATGGCCGGCTGCACCCCGTCGGTGACGAGAGCCTCCATCATGATCCTGATGCTGCTCCTGGGCCCGCTGGTGGGCCGGGAGCGGGACGACGTCACCGCCCTGGGCGCGGCCCTGCTGGTGCTGCTGCTCCACAACCCCCTGGCCGCGGCCCACGTGGGGCTCCAGATGTCCTTCGCTGCGGTGGCCGGCATCTTCCTGGTGTCCGAGCCCATCCAGGCCCGGCTGGAGCGGGCCCTCCGCATCCAGCACGCCAAAAAGTGGACCCTCAAGTGGGCGCTGTTCCTCATCCCCAACTACGCGGTGGGCTGCCTGTCGGCCACCCTGGGGGCCCTCATCTTCACCCTGCCCCTGAGCGCCGTCCACTTCTCCAGCGTGTCCCTGCTCTCGCCCCTGTCCAACCTGCTCACCCTGTGGGCGGTGGCCCTGATGTTCTGCGGCGGCCTGGCGGTGGGCCTGCTGGGCCTTGCCTGTATGCCCCTGGCCAGGCCGCTGGCCCTGGTGGTCTCCTTGCCCGCCTGGTATCTGGAGGCCGTGGTGAAGGTCCTCTCCCGGTTCCCCTTTGCCGCCGTCACCATGGACTCCTTCTACTACAAGGCGTGGATGTGCGCCCTGTCGGCGGGGATATTCCTGGCCCTGCTGGAGCGGAAGCACCGAAAGCTGCTCCTGCCCTGCGCCCTGGCGGGGGCCACCCTGATCGCCGCCATAGCCTTCACCGCCTTCGACTTCTCCTCCGCCCCGGTGAGTGTCACTATGCTGGACGTGGGCCAGGGCCAGAGCGTGCTCATCCGCCAGGGGGACCACCTGACCCTGGTGGACTGCGGCGGGGACAGCTACGACGACCCCGGCGATACCGCCGCCAACGCCATCCAGAACGCCGGCCGCAGCCGGCTGGACCTGCTGGTGCTCACCCACTTCCACGACGACCACGCCAACGGCGTGCCCGAGCTGCTGGAGCGGCTGGACGTGAAGGCCATCGCCATGCCCGAGGGGGACGACGGCCTGGAGTTGCGGCAGACCATTCTGGACCTGGCGGAGGAGCGGGGCGTGGAGTGCCGCTATATCCGGGAGGACACGGCCCTGGACCTGGGGGACGGGGCCAGCCTCACCCTGTTCGCTCCCTTGGGGGAGGACGATGTCAACGAGCGGGGCCTGACCGTGCTGGCCAGCTCCGGCCAGTTCGACATCCTGCTCACCGGCGACATGGGGGAGGAGGTGGAGCCCCTGCTGCTCTCCCACGCCGCCCTGCCCGACGCGGAGGTGCTGGTGGCGGGCCACCACGGCTCCAAGTACGCCACCACCCAGGCCCTGCTGGACGCCGTGGACCCGGAGATGGTGCTCATCTCCGTGGGGGAGCGCAACTACTACGGCCACCCCGCCCCCGAGACCCTGGAGCGGCTGGAGGGCCGGGAGGTCCACCGGACCGACCAGGAGGGGGCGATCACCGTGCGGGTCTCCAGGAGCGGGATCGAAGCAGAATGGTAGACATAATATTTAATACAAAGCCGATTTCCCCTTGAAAATAAGCGAAAAATCGGTATACATAATAGAAGGAGGGACCGCCATGCCGCCCAAAGCCAAGGCCGACACGGCCGGATACCAGCAGTTCAAAAAGGACCTGTCCGAGGGGAACGTGGGCCGTCTCTACATCCTCCACGGGGAGGAGACCTACCTGCGGGACTTCTACCTGGGCCGGCTGAAAAAGCTGCTGCTCACCGGCGGGATGGAGCAGTTCAACCACCAGCAGCTCAAGGCGTCGGAGATGTCCCCCCGGCGGCTGGAGGAGGCGGTGGACTGCCTGCCCATGATGGCGGAGCGCACCCTCATCACGGTCACCGACTACGACCTGTTCAAGGCCGGGGAGAAGGAGCGGGAGGAGTACGCCCGGCTCTTTGCCCAGCTGCCCGACTACTGCTGCGTGGTGTTTCTCTACGACCTGATCCCCTACAAGGCCGACGCCCGGACCAAGCTGGCCGCCGCCGTCAAGCAGAACGGCCTGGTGGTGGAGTTCGCCCGCCAGGGCCAGAACGATCTGGCCGACTGGGTGCGCCGCCGGTTCAGGGCCCTGGGCAAGGACATCGACACCCGCCTGGCCCTGGACCTGATCTTCCTGTGCGGCGACCTGATGACCACCCTCATCGGGGAGATCGAGAAGATCGGCGCCTACGCCAAGGGCCAGCGCATCACCCGGGAGGACATCGAGGCGGTGGCCACCCCCCAGCTGGACGCGGTGGTGTTCCGCATGACCGACGCCATCGGGGAGGGCAGCTTCGACAGGGCGGCCAAGGTGCTGGGGGAGCTTTACCAGATGCAGGAGAAGCCCGGGCGCATCCTCTACGTCCTCAGCCGCCAGATGCGCCAGCTCTACTCCGCCCGCCTGCTGATGGAGCAGGGGAGGGGCGGCAGCCAGGGCCTGATGGAGCTGTGGGGCATCAAGAGCTACCCGGCGGAGAAGCTGATGGGCTCGGCCCGGCGGTTCTCCCTCAAGTGGTGCCGCCGGGCGGTGGCGCTGTGCGCCCAGACCGAGCTGGACAGCAAGTCCACCGGCCAGGACGACCGAGACCTGCTGACCACCCTGCTGCTGAAGCTGGCTGTCCCGGCGTGAGGCGGCCATGCTGAAGATCAGAGAGGCCATCGTAGTGGAGGGCCGCTACGATAAGAACACATTGTCCCAGGTGGTGGACACCCTGATTTTGGAGACGGCCGGGTTCGGCATCTTCAGGGACGCCGAGCGCATGGCCCTGCTGCGCGCCGCCGCCCGGCACCGGGGGCTCATCGTGCTCACCGACTCCGACGGGGCGGGGTTCGTCATCCGGAACCGCATCCGGGGGGCTGTCCCGGCCGAGTTTCTCAAGCACGCCTACATCCCCGACGTGTACGGCAAGGAGCGGCGCAAGCTCCGCGCCGGAAAAGAGGGCAAGCTGGGGGTGGAGGGGATGTCCCCAGCGGTGCTGGAGCAGGCCCTGCGCCGGTGCGGCGCCACCTTCCTGGGGGAGGACGACCCGGCGGCCTCCAACGGGCTGACCAAAGCCGACCTGTACCGGGCCGGCCTGTCCGGGACCCCGGACAGCTCAGCCCGGCGGGCGGCCCTGCTGGAGCGGCTGGGCCTTCCGGAGCACCTGTCGGCCAACGGCCTGCTGGAGGTGCTCAACTACTGCTGCACCCGGGAGGAGCTGGAGCGGCTGCTCACTTTAAACTAGATTCCGGCGAGAGCGGGCCCCGCGGGGCCCGCTTTTTCCGAATGTTTGGGAAATGGTCCTGTTCTTGTCAGATCCCACTATTTTTTGACAGGTTTGCCCCCATAATTTTTCGACGATATTATTGACATTCCCTACAGAAAAAGATATAGTAAGTCTCGCTATCCGTGAAAGCCCGGCCAAACGTCCGCCTGGAAGACAGACGGGCGTCGGGTGAATAAATCGAGGGAGCTGAAAAGGTAAAAAATAGAAATGGGGGAGGATACATGTCCAAAGAGCTGATCCGTCTGGCCGGATGCACCATGGCCTTCGACGACGAGATCGTCCTCAACAAAATCGAGCTGTCCATCCAGGATAAGGAGTTCCTCACGCTGCTGGGCCCCAGCGGGTGCGGCAAATCCACCACGCTTCGCATCATCGGTGGTTTTTTGTCGCCTACCTCTGGGGACGTTTTGTTTGATGGGAACCGGATCAACGATGTGCCGCCGTACAAGCGCATGGTCAACACGGTGTTCCAGCGCTATGCCCTGTTTCCCCACCTGAACGTCTTTGAGAACGTGGCCTTCGGCCTGCGCATGGGGGAGACGGTCATCGAGGAGCAGGACGGCAAACAGGTCCGCCGCAAGGTGAAGATCCCCGAGGAGGAGATCCAGTCCCGGGTCATGGAGATGCTGGAGATCGTCAACCTGGGCGGGTTTGAGAAGCGCCGCATCAACCAGCTGTCCGGCGGACAGCAGCAGCGGGTGGCCATCGCCCGGGCCCTGGTGAACCGGCCCAAGGTGCTGCTGCTGGACGAGCCCCTGGGGGCTCTGGACCTGAAGTTGCGCAAGGATATGCAGAACGAGCTCAAGCGCATCCAGAAGGCCATGGAGATCACCTTTGTCTACGTCACCCACGACCAGGAGGAGGCCCTGGCCATGTCCGACACCATCGTGGTCATGGACAAGGGCTCCATCCAGCAGGTGGGCACGCCCGAGGACATCTACAACGAGCCGAAGAACGCCTTCGTGGCCGACTTCATCGGGGAGTCCAACATCATCGACGGCATCATGCGCGCCGACGGCGTGGTGGAGATCTTCAACCGGAAGTTCCAGTGCCTGGACGGCGGCTTTGCCAAGGACGAGGCCGTGGACGTGGTCATCCGCCCCGAGGACGTGGACATCGTCCCGGTGGACCAGGGACAGCTCAAGGGCACCGTCACCTCCGTCACCTTCAAGGGGATGCAGTACGATATCATCGTGGACTTCTACGGGTTCAAGTGGCTCATCCAGACCACCGACCTGTGCCCCGTGGGCTCCACCATCGGCATCAAGATCGACCCCGACGGCATCCACGTGATGAAAAAGAGCCGCTACTCCGGGATGTTCGGCGACTACTCCTCCTACTCCGAGGAGTACGACGAGATCAACGAGAGCCAGGAGGGCTGGGACGATGAAAAGTAAGTTGTCCTGGTTCTCCGTCCCCTACGTGATCTGGATGGCCATCGTGGTGGTGGTCCCCATCCTCATCATGGCCGTCTACTCTGTCACCACCGCGGAGGGCGCCCTGACGGGGGAGAACTTCGTAGGCATGGGCGACTATGCCGGCGTCTTTCTCCGCTCCTTCCGCCTGGCCATCATCGCCACCCTGGTCTGCCTGCTGATTGGCTACCCCGTGTCCTACTGGATGGCCAAGGAGGGTCTGCGGTTCCAGCGCGTCGCCATGGCCCTTATCATGCTGCCCATGTGGATGAACTTCCTGCTGCGGACCTACTCCTGGATGTCCATCCTGGAGAACCACGGCCTGCTGAACCAGTTCTTCCAGAAGGTGGGCATCATCGGCCTGTATAACAGCCTCACCGGGCAGAGTATCGAGTATTTCACCATGCTCCGCACGCCCGGTGCGGTGGTGCTGGGCATGGTGTACAACTACCTGCCCTTCATGATCCTGCCCATCTACTCGGTGATCCTCAAGCTGGACGTCTCTCTGCTGGAGGCCGCCCAGGACCTGGGGGCCAGCGGGGCGCAGGTGTTCCGCAAGGTCATCCTGCCCCTGTCCCTGCCGGGGGTGCTCTCCGGCGTGACCATGGTATTCGTCCCCTCCGTGTCCACCTTCGCCATCTCCCGCCTGCTGGGCGGCGGCACCCAGATGATGCTGGGCGACCTGATCGAGCAGCAGTTCCTGGGCGGTGCCTACAACCCCCACCTGGGGGCGGCCATCTCCATGGTCATGATGGTCATCGTGGTGGTGTGCATGGCGGTTATGAACCACTTCGGTGAGGGCGAGGAACAGGCGGTGATGCTATGAAAAAGCGCGGCATCGGCGGCCGTCTGGGCATCGGCCTGACCTTCCTGTTCCTGTATCTGCCCATCCTCCTGCTGATTCTCTTCTCCTTCAACGCCGGCGAGAGCTCCGCCGTGTGGCAGGGGTTCTCCTTCCACTGGTACGCCGAGCTGTTTGACAACCGGCTCATCATCGATAGCGTGGCCACCACGCTGCTGGTGTCCCTGCTGGCCACCGCCATCTCCACCGCCGCGGGCACCTTCGCCGCCATCGGCCTGTACTCCCTGGGCCGCCGGAAGCGGGACGTGCTGCTGACGGTGAACAACATCCCCATGATGAACGCCGACATCGTCACCGGCGTGTCCATGTGCCTGTTCTTCGTGGCTTTCTTCACCGGCTGGGGGGGCTTCGCGGCGTGGTTCAACAGCGTACAATCCGCCGTGGTGCTGCCCACCCGGCTCACCCTGGGCCTGCCCACTCTGATCATCGCCCATGTGGCCTTCGACATCCCCTATGTCATCCTCAACGTGTCCCCCCGGCTGCGCCAGATGGACAAGAACCTGGTGGACGCGGCCATGGACCTGGGCTGCACCTGGATGCAGGCCTTCTGGAAGGTCATCCTGCCCGAGATCAAGCCGGGCATCGTGTCCGGCGCCCTCATCGCCTTCACCATGTCGGTGGACGACTTCGTGATCTCCTACTTCACCGCCGGCTCCTCCACCCAGACCCTGGCCATGGCCATCTACGGCATGACTAAAAAGCGGGTGACCCCGGTGGTCAACGCCGTATCCACCATCATCTTTGTGGTGGTGCTGGTGGTGCTCGTCGTCAACAACGTCCGTGAGGCCCGCTACGAGCGCATGGGCGGCCGGCCTGTCCGGGAGAACACCGCCCTGACCCGGCTGCGGGAGTACCTGGCCACCCGCCGGGGCCGCTGGGTGACCCGGGGCGCCGCTCTGGCCGCCTGCTGCGTGTTCGTGGTGGTGGTGGCCAGCCTGACCGCCTTCACCACCTCCCAGCCCGTGGTCAACGTGTGCTCCTGGGGCGAGTATATCGACGAGGACCTGATCACCGAGTTCGAGGAGCAGACCGGCATCCGGGTCAACTACCAGACCACCGACTCCAACGAGACCCTCTACTCCCTGCTCAAGAGCGGCGGCGCGGACTACGACGTGGTGGTCCCCTCCGACTATATGATCTCCCAACTCATCGAGGAGGGGATGCTCCAGCCCCTGGATTACAGCCAGATCCCCAACTTCGAGAAGATCGGCCAGCGGTTCCGGAACCTGCCCTACGACCCGGAGAACCTCTACACTGTGCCCTACACCTGGGGCACCGTGGGCATCATCTACAACACCGCCATGGTGGACGAGGAGATCGACAGCTGGTCCTGCCTGTACGACGACCAGTACGCCGGGAGCGTGTTGCTCATCGGCAACTCCCGGGACGCCTTCGGCATCGCCCTGAAGTACCTGGGCTACTCCATGAACACCACCGACCCGGACGAGATCCGGGAGGCCTATGAGCTGGTGAAGGACGCCTACGACCGGGGCGTGTTCCAGGGCAAGGTGATGGACGAGGTGTTCCAGACCATGGAGGGCGGAAACGCCGCCTTCGCCACCTACTACGCCGGCGACTACCTGTCCATGCTGGAGAACAACGAGGACCTGGCCTTCGTGGTGCCC